>NZ_QKWJ01000119.1 GCF_003353055.1 Cupriavidus lacunae | reverse complement strand
GTTCCCGAACCTGGACTGGTTCAGCGCGGTGAGCTACCACATGATGGGCGTGCCGACGGCGATGTTCACGCCGCTGTTCGTGATCTCGCGCACCTCGGGCTGGGCCGCGCACATCATCGAGCAGCGCATCGACAACAAGATCATCCGCCCGAGTGCCAACTACACCGGTCCGGAGAACCTGAAGTTCGTGCCGCTGAAGGATCGCAAGTAAGACCGGCTGCCGGATTGCTCCGCATCGGGTTGCATTGATCCGAGCCCGCGGGCAAGGGGGTAGTTGGTCGCTGACATGGGACCACTACCCCTTTTTCATACCTATATTGATTTCCCTACACCATGAATTCTGCAAACCGCAAATCGCTACCGGGCACCAAGCTGGATTACTTTGACGCGCGCGCCGCGGTCGAGGCAATCCAGCCGGGTGCCTACGACAAGCTGCCGTACACGTCGCGCGTGCTGGCAGAAAACCTGGTGCGCCGCTGCGACCCCGCCACGCTGACCGATTCGCTGAAACAGCTGATCGGGCGCAAGCGCGAGCTGGACTTCCCGTGGTTCCCGGCGCGCGTGGTGTGCCATGACATCCTGGGCCAGACCGCGCTGGTGGACCTGGCCGGCCTGCGCGACGCCATTGCCGACCAGGGCGGCGACCCCGCCAAGGTCAACCCGGTGGTGCCGGTGCAACTGATCGTCGACCACTCGCTGGCAGTGGAGTGTGGCGGCTTCGATCCCGATGCCTTCGCCAAGAACCGCGCCATCGAAGACCGCCGCAACGAAGACCGTTTCCATTTCATCGACTGGACCAAGCTGGCGTTCAAGAACGTCGACGTGATCCCGCCGGGCAACGGCATCATGCACCAGATCAACCTGGAGAAGATGTCGCCCGTGATCCATGCCGACAACGGCGTGGCCTACCCCGATACCTGCGTCGGCACTGACAGCCACACCCCGCACGTGGACGCGCTGGGCGTGATCGCCATCGGCGTGGGCGGCCTGGAAGCTGAAAACGTGATGCTCGGCCGCGCCTCGTGGATGCGCCTGCCGGATATCGTCGGCGTGGAGCTGACCGGCAAGCGCCAGCCCGGCATCACCGCCACCGATATCGTGCTGGCCCTGACCGAGTTCCTGCGCAAGGAAAAAGTGGTCGGCGCCTACCTGGAGTTCCGCGGCGAAGGCGCCTCGAGCCTGACGCTCGGCGACCGCGCCACCATCTCCAACATGGCCCCCGAATACGGCGCCACCGCGGCGATGTTCTTCATCGACGAGCAGACCATCGACTACCTGCGCCTGACCGGCCGTACCGACGAGCAGCTCAAGCTGGTCGAGACGTATGCCAGGACCGCCGGCCTGTGGGCCGACTCGCTGACGAACGCCGAATATGAGCGCGTGCTGTCGTTCGACCTGTCCAGCGTGGTGCGCAACATGGCCGGCCCGTCTAACCCCCACAAGCGCCTGCCGACCTCCGCGCTGGCCGAGCGCGGCATCGCGGTGGACCTGGACAAGGCCCGCGCGCAGGAAGCCGAAGGCCTGATGCCGGACGGCGCGGTGATCATCGCCGCCATCACCAGCTGCACCAACACCAGCAACCCGCGCAACGTGATCGCCGCTGCCCTGCTGGCGCGCAACGCCAACGCGCGCGGCCTGGCCCGCAAGCCGTGGGTCAAATCGTCGCTGGCGCCCGGCTCCAAGGCAGTCGAGCTGTATCTGGAAGAGGCGAACCTCCTGCCGGACCTGGAGAAGCTTGGCTTCGGCATCGTCGCCTTTGCCTGCACCACCTGCAACGGCATGTCCGGCGCGCTGGACCCGAAGATCCAGCAGGAAATCATCGACCGCGACCTGTACGCGACGGCGGTGCTGTCTGGCAACCGCAACTTCGACGGCCGCATCCACCCGTACGCCAAGCAGGCCTTCCTGGCCTCGCCGCCGCTGGTGGTGGCCTATGCCATCGCCGGCACCATCCGCTTCGATATCGAGAAGGACGTGCTGGGCACGGACCACGACGGCAAGGCGGTGTACCTGAAGGACATCTGGCCGAGCGACGAAGAGATCGACGCGATCGTGGCAAAGAGCGTCAAGCCCGAGCAGTTCCGCAAGGTCTACGAGCCGATGTTCGCCATCACCGCGGCCAGCGGCGAATCCGTTAGCCCGCTGTACGACTGGCGCCCGCAGAGCACCTACATCCGCCGCCCGCCCTACTGGGAAGGCGCGCTGGCCGGCGAGCGCACGCTCAAGGCCCTGCGTCCGCTGGCGGTGCTGGGTGACAACATCACCACCGACCACCTGTCGCCGTCCAACGCCATCATGCTCAACAGCGCCGCGGGTGAATACCTGGCCAAGATGGGCCTGCCGGAAGAGGACTTCAACTCGTACGCCACCCACCGCGGCGACCACCTGACCGCGCAGCGCGCCACCTTTGCCAACCCGACCCTGATCAACGAGATGGCCGTGGTCGACGGCCAGGTCAAGAAGGGTTCGCTGGCGCGCATCGAGCCCGAAGGCAAGGTCGTGCGCATGTGGGAAGCCATCGAGACCTACATGGACCGCAAACAGCCGCTGATCATCATTGCCGGCGCGGACTACGGCCAGGGCTCGTCGCGCGACTGGGCCGCCAAGGGCGTGCGCCTGGCCGGCGTGGAAGTGATCGTCGCCGAGGGCTTCGAGCGCATCCACCGCACCAACCTGATCGGCATGGGCGTGCTGCCGCTGGAGTTCAAGCCGGGCGTGAACCGCCTGACGCTGGGCCTGGACGGCACCGAGACCTATGACGTGATCGGCGAGCGCCAGCCGCGCGCCACGCTGACGCTGGTGGTCAACCGCAAGAACGGCGAGCGCGTCGAGGTGCCGGTGACCTGCCGCCTCGACAGCGACGAGGAAGTGTCGATCTACGAAGCCGGCGGCGTGCTGCAGCGCTTCGCGCAGGACTTCCTTGAGTCGTCGCGGGCAACTGCATAAGCTGTGACAAAGGCCCGGGCGGCACGCGTGCCGCCCGGGCCAACCAGGACAAAGACTTCCATGGCTCACGTACCTCAGATCAAGATTCCCGCCACCTATATCCGTGGTGGCACCAGCAAAGGCGTGTTCTTTCGCCTGCAGGATTTGCCGGAAGCGGCACAAGTGCCCGGCACGGCCCGCGACGCGCTGCTGATGCGCGTGATCGGCAGCCCCGACCCCTATGGCAAGCAGATCGACGGCATGGGCGCGGCTACCTCCAGCACCAGCAAGACCGTCATCCTGTCCAGGAGCACGCGTCCCGACCATGATGTCGACTACCTGTTCGGCCAGGTCTCGATCGACCAGCCCTTTGTCGACTGGAGCGGCAACTGCGGCAACCTGTCGGCAGCGGTCGGTCCCTTCGCCATCAGCGCCGGCCTGGTCGATGCCAGCCGCATCCCGCACAACGGCGTCGCCGTGGTGCGCATCTGGCAGGCCAATATCGGCAAGACCATCATCGGCCATGTGCCTATCACCAACGGCGAAGTGCAGGAAACCGGCGATTTCGAGCTGGACGGCGTGACCTTCCCCGCCGCCGAGGTGCAGCTTGAGTTCATGGACCCGGCCGCCGAGGAAGAAGGCGCCGGCGGCGCGATGTTCCCCACCGGCAACCTGGTCGACGACCTCGAAGTGCCGGGCGTGGGCACGCTCAAGGCCACCATGATCAATGCCGGCATCCCGACCATCTTCGTCAACGCGGAGAGCATCGGCTACACCGGCACCGAGCTGCAGGACGCCATCAACGGCGACAGCAAGGCGCTGGCGATGTTCGAGACCATCCGTGCCTACGGCGCGCTGCGCATGGGCCTGATCAAGAACGTGGACGAGGCCGCCAAGCGCCAGCACACGCCCAAGGTGGCCTTTGTCGCCAAGCCGGTCGACTACGTTGCCTCCAGCGGCAAGAAGGTGGCCGCGGCCGACGTGGACCTGCTGGTGCGCGCGCTGTCGATGGGCAAGCTGCACCACGCCATGATGGGCACGGCGGCGGTGGCGATCGGCACGGCCGCGGCCATTCCCGGCACGCTGGTCAACCTGGCCGCCGGCGGCGGCGAGCGCAACGCGGTGCGTTTCGGGCATCCGTCCGGCACGCTGCGCGTGGGCGCCGAGGCGCAGAAGGTCGATGGCGAGTGGGTGGTCAGGAAGGCCATCATGAGCCGCAGCGCGCGCGTGCTGATGGAAGGCTGGGTACGCGTGCCCGGCGACGCGTTCTAAGCTGAGCCGCACCCGCGAGGCCGTTCATGTCCACCGACACGCCGTCCGCGCAACGCCCCGATCCGGACCCGGTGCTGGTCGACATCGTCGACTATGTCACCCGGTACGAGATCAAGAGCGGCCTCGCCTACGACACCGCCCGCAACTGCCTGATCGACACGCTCGGTTGCGGGCTTGAAGCCCTGTCCTACCCGGCCTGCACCAAGCTGCTCGGGCCCATCGTCCCCGGAACGATCGTGCCCAACGGCGCGCGCGTGCCGGGCACCCAGTTCCAGCTCGATCCGGTACAGGCCGCGTTCAATATCGGCGCGATGATCCGCTGGCTGGACTTCAACGACACCTGGCTTGCTGCCGAATGGGGCCATCCGTCGGACAACCTCGGCGGCATCCTGGCCACCGCCGACTGGATCTCGCGCAACAACGTCGCCGCCGGGCGCAAGCCGCTGACGATGAAGGCGGTGCTGGCGGCGATGATCAAGGCGCACGAGATCCAGGGCTGCATCGCGCTGGAGAACTCATTCAACAAGGTCGGCCTGGACCATGTGGTGCTGGTCAAGGTGGCCTCCACCGCCGTGGTCGCCCAGATGCTGGGCCTCACGCGCGACGAGATCCTCAATGCCGTGTCGCTGGCCTGGGTCGATGGCCAGAGCCTGCGCACCTATCGCCACGCCCCCAACACCGGCAGCCGCAAGAGCTGGGCCGCGGGTGACGCCACCAGCCGCGCGGTGCGGCTGGCGCTGATCGCGCGCACCGGCGAGATGGGCTACCCGTCGGTGCTGACGGCAAAGACCTGGGGCTTCTACGACGTGCTGTACAAGGGGCAGCCGTTGCGCTTCCAGCGGCCGTACGGGACCTACGTGATGGAGAACATCCTGTTCAAGATCTCGTACCCGGCCGAGTTCCACGCACAAACCGCGGTAGAGGCTGCGATGCAGCTGCACGGCGCGCTGGCGCTCGCGGGGCGCAACGCAACCGATATT
Organism: Cupriavidus lacunae; assembly: GCF_003353055.1. GTDB lineage: Bacteria > Pseudomonadota > Gammaproteobacteria > Burkholderiales > Burkholderiaceae > Cupriavidus > Cupriavidus lacunae. The sequence continues at coordinate 13,161 of NZ_QKWJ01000119.1, read as the reverse complement.
GCCGCCATCACCATCCGCACCCACGAAGCCTGCCTGCGCATCATCGACAAGACCGGCCCGCTCAACAACCCCGCGGACCGCGACCACTGCATCCAGTACATGGTGGCAGTGCCGCTGCTGTTCGGCCGCCTGACCGCCGCCGACTACGAAGACAATATTGCGGCCGACCCGCGCATCGACGCGCTGCGTGGCAAGATCACCTGCGTGGAAGACCCCGCGCTGACGCGCGACTACCACGACCCCGACAAGCGCTCGATCGCCAATGCGCTGACCGTGACGCTGGCCGACGGCACCGTCCTGGACGAGGTGCTGGTCGAATACCCGCTCGGCCACCAGCGCCGACGCGCCGAGGGCATCCCGCTGCTGGTGGAGAAATTCCGCACCAACCTCGCCCGGCGATTCCCACCGAAGCAGCAGGCAGCCATCCTTGCCGTGTCGCTGGACCAGGCCCGGCTGGAGGCGGTACCGGTCAACGAGTACCTGGATATGTATGCGATTTGAGTTATTGCCCCGGCAATTTCATGCCGAATCGGCATAACCCATGCGGCGCCCTTCCCGCGCCAATTTCTCCTCACGTATAGTCTTTGCCGCTGCCTGAACGGGATCTGCAACACAGGCCCCGTTGCCGGCAGCCACCGACTGAACACGGACGGCACCATTCCACCCATAAGGTTTGTGGTGCCGATTCCAGTACGGGCCACACGTTCGTAAAAATACCGAGGAGAATCATGAAAAAACACATCGCTCGCGTCACCACGCTGGCCGCCGCCTTGCTGTCGGCAAGCCTGATCACCGGCACCGCCCACGCGCAACTCGCGCCCGCCGCCCAACCTGCCGCCGCAGCCGCCACGGCTCCTGCCGAAGCCCGCAAGGCCAATATCGTCATCATCGGCACGGGCGGCACCATTGCCGGCGCCGGCGCGTCGGCGACCAACACCGCCGCTTACCAGTCCGCCGTGGTGCCGGTCGACAAGATCATCGCCTCGGTACCCGAGATCTCCAAGGTCGCCAATGTCAAGGGCGAGCAGATCTTCCAGATCGGCTCGGAGAGCTTCAACAACGAGCGCCTGCTGAAGCTGGGCAAGCGTGTGTCCGAACTGCTCAAGCAGCCGGACGTGGACGGCATCGTCATCACGCACGGCACCGACACCATCGAGGAAACTGCCTACTTCCTGAACCTGACGCTCAAGAGCGACAAGCCCGTGGTGGTGGTGGGCTCGATGCGCCCGGGCACCGCGCTGGGCGCCGACGGCGCGCTGAACCTGTATGACGCCGTCCTGGTCGCGTCCAACCCTGCCTCCAGGGGCAAGGGCACGCTGGCCGTGCTGAACGACGAGATCCACACCGGCCGCGACGTCACCAAGAGCAACACCTTCAAGACCGAGACCTTCCGCTCGCCGTTCGGCCCGCTGGGCTACGTGATCGAAGGCCGCACGCTGTTCTACCGCCTGCCAGCGCGTCCGCACACGCTGCAGACGCAGTGGGACATCGACAAGATCGACAAGCTGCCTGAAGTGGCGGTGGTCTACGCCTACGGCAACGCCAACCCGGCCAGCATTGACGCCGCGGTGAAGAACGGGGCCAAGGCCATCATCTACGCCGCCACCGGCAACGGCAGCGTGGGCGACTACATGGTCGAGCCACTCAAGGCCGCGCGCGCCAAGGGCGTGCAGATCGTGCGTGCTTCGCGCACCGGCAGCGGCGTGGTGGTGCGCAACGCCGAGCAGCCCGACGACAAGTACGACTGGATCGTCACCGACGACCAGCTGCCGCAGAAGGCCCGCATCCTGATGGCGCTGGCGCTGACGCAGACCAACGAGGCCAAGGCGCTGCAGCAGGTCTTCTGGAAGTATTGATCCTGCCCTGAACCGGACCGGTGCGCGTCTGCGCCGGTTCGTGCCACTTCCCGCGCCCGCCAGCAGGACGCCGGAGGCTGCCCTCGCTCTGCAGGCAGATCGCGCCAGGGCCCTGGCGCGCATGGTGGGGAAGATGAATTTCCGGCGGTTAATTGCGTTTTATGGCTTTGTGAGCGGCGCACCAAGCGCCGCTTTCGTATCAGAACATGGCGCTGCTCATCAATGCCTTGGCCACCAGCACGCCCTCATCCGGCGCTTCGGTGTACACCGAGACGTCCGTCACCACCTGGCGGCGGCCACGCCGGACCACCATCGCCACCGCCCGCAGCGCCGCACCCTGCGCCGGCGCGAGGTACTGGATCGACAAGGAACTGGTCGCTCCGCCCTTCACCTCATCGGCGCAGGCACCAGACGCCGCCGCGGCTGCGCCGGCGATATCGATCAGCGTCGCAATGACGCCCCCATGCACGACACTGCCGTGGGTCACGTTGGTCGGCAGGAACGGCATCTCCAGCTCGACATGGTCTGGCGCCAGGCTCGCCAGCCGCACGCCCAGGGCGCGTGCCACCGGGGAGCCGATCAGGACGTTGTCGACCATGGCGCGCATGCGGGGGTCGATGGTGGCCTGGCGATCGTGTTGCAGGGGCAAGGCGGTGATGGCTTGGGGCATGGGTGGGACTCCTGTGAACGGATCAAAAGCCTGCCTGCAGCGTAGCGGCACGGCCTGCGCAGCACAATTACGTCAGACGTAATCCCCACCGGTCGGCGCCGGCATTCCGAGAGCCTGTCCCTCGTACCCGATATAATGAGCGGCCGTTTCACCCCAATCCCTCCCGCCACCATGCCGTCGCCCTCCGAATCCGCCCCGTTCCGCCCTGAACCGGACTACGGCTCCACGGATTCCACGCTGTCCGAACGTCCGGACAGCCCCTGCATCGGCATCTGCTCGACGCTGTTCGACGAGATCTGCCAGGGCTGCGGCCGCAGCGCCGCCGAAGTCAGCAACTGGGTCTTCTTCAGCGATGAGGAAAAGCAGGTGGTCTGGGAACGCATCGCGCGCGAAGGCACGGGCAAGCGTTTCCGCCAGGGCTGAGGCGGCAGCGCTCAGCCCCCGTCAGCCGCCTGCCAGCCGCCGCTCCATATCTTCGATTTCGCGCCGCTCCACGCGTTGCCGGGCGAGCTTGCGCCAGTTCTCGGCCAGCGGCGCCAGCTCTGACATTTCCGCAAGCGCGGCATAGTCCAGCCGGTCGACATACAGCACCTGCAGCAAGCGCTGCAGCGACCATAGCGGATGCGGACGCGCCACCAGTTCCAGCGTATCGCCCGCGGCCACGTCGCCAGTCTCCAGTACACGGTAGTACCAGCCGGTGCGCAGGCTTTGCTGCACGGCGCGCGACATGCCGGCATAGCCGAAGCGATGATTGAGCTTCCAGCACGGCTGGCGCGCCTGCGATACCTCCACCAGCGCCGTGCCCAGCCGGAAGCGGTCGCCGATGCAGACGCCGGCCTCGGTCAGCCCCGCCGTGCTCAGGTTCTCGCCGAAGGCGCCCGGCCCGTCGAGGATGCCGTTGCCTTGCGCGCCCTGCGCGGCCAGTTCCGCGCGCCATGCCGGGTAGTGATCGAAGGCGTAGTGGTGCAGCGCCTTCTCCGGACCGCCGTGATGGCGTGGATCGCCCTGCCCGTCGCCTTCAAGACCAAGCGTGGTCACGCGAATCCGCGCGTGAGCCGCGGTCTTGGCGATGCCGCTGGGCACGCCCTTGGGCCCGAACGGGCGCACCTGCCCGGTCAACACCGCGCCGACCACCGCGCGCACAGGAGATACAGGCTGGCTCATAGCCCGGCTTCCTCCAGCCAGCGCGCGAACATGCGCTCGCCGGCGGCCGCCACCGAGGCACCGACTTCGGCCGTACGCGCGCGGATGGTGCGGGGATCGATGCCGGCCTTGGCCAGTTCGACGGTATGGCCGATTAGCCAGGCCTCGATATCGCGCGGCATCACCTCGGGGTGGAATTGCAGCGCCAGCACCTGGTTGCCGATGGCATAGGCCTGGTGCTGCACCGCCGCGGTGGACGCCAGCAACTGCGCGCCGGGCGGCAGGTCGAAGGTGTCACCGTGCCAGTGCAGCACTTCCCAGCGGGCCGCCGCCAGTTCGGCCAGCGCGGAATCCTGCCCGGCGGGCGTTGGCGAGACCGGCGCCCAGCCGATCTCGCGCGTGCCCGGGTAGACCCGCGCGCCGGCGGCACGCGCGATCAGCTGCGCGCCCAGGCAAACCCCGATCATCTTGCCGCCAGCCGCCAGGCGCTGCCGGATCAGGTCGATCTCGGCCTCCAGCCAGGGGTAGGCTTCGGTTTCATAGACACCGATGGGGCCGCCAAGGACCAGCAGCAGGTCAGCGGGATCGTTGGCAACGGGCGCCAGATCGTCGACACCGGCCTGGAACACCTGCAACGCGTGCCCGCGCGCGCGCAAGGCGTTGCCGATCACGCCCGCATGCTCGAATGCGACGTGCTGGATCACATGGGTGGTACGCGTTGCCATCGGGGACTCCTGTCGGTCGAAGGGTCGGAGAGGTCAAGAGGATCCCCATATTAGCGTCAATTGCCGAATCCCACGAAGACCACGGCAGGATATCGCCTATTTACGAGTTTTCTCAGCACAGCATGTCGCGGCCCGCGCTATTTTGCCGCAGCCGGCACCAGCACCAGCGAGTCCGCCGCGGCCTGCGGCGGCAGCGATGCCAAAGGCGGGATGGTCACGTACTGGACCGCCGCCCATTTGCCGGTCCAGTCGCGGTAGCGCGGCAGCAGCGCATTGCCGGACTGCCCGGTGGAGTCCATGAAACGCGACGTCGCCAGGTCGGACAGGTCATAGAGCGCACGCACGCTGGCCGCGTGGGTGTTCTCGAACGGCGCCTTGTCGTCGCGCAGATTGTGCCTGCCAACGTTGACCGTGTAGGTATCGCCGCCGGTCGGCACGCGCAGGTTGAACAGCGGCGCCAGGTACGCGACCTTGCCGAAGGGCTTGTGCTCGGAGCGGGCCGTGTGCGCCTTGCCCCAATGCCAGCGCGAAGGATCGTCCCCGTACCGGCGTGACAGGTCGGCCATGGCCTGGGTCCACGCGTCGGCAATGGCGTCGTCGCAGGTCTCCACCGCGCGCGTATGCGGGCGGTCGCACCAGAACCCACCCAGCGTGCGTGGATCGCGCAGGATATTGAGCATGGGCTGCTGCACGTTACGCTGGTCCCACAGGCGGACAAAGATCGCCTCCCCCGTCTTCTCCTCGAATAGCCGCCGCGACAGCTCGCGCAGCCAGGCGGTCACCACCAGCGGCTCGGCGCGGTCCGGGTCCATGGTGCCGTCCCACTTGCGCAGGGCTTCCAGCAAGGCGCGTTCTCGTTCCGGCCGCGCGGCATCCTGGCTGACGGGTGCGGCCAGCAGCAGCGGCAAGGCATCGCGCACGGCCAGCGAGACCACGTCCTTCTGGATCGCTGCGAAGCTGTCGAGCGTGTGCTTCGGCGTGGCCGCCAGCAGCGTCCTGATCCGGTCGAACCGGTATGGCACCGTCCATTCGCTGGTGATGAAGTACGGGTAGTCCGGCGCCACGATGCGCTGGTTGGCCGTCACGATCACGCCCTCGGCGGGGTTGTACTGGTGCGGCAGCGCCTCGAACGGGATAAAGCCGGTCCAGTCGTAGCGCGCGTCCCAGCCGGGCGCAGGGGCCAGCCCCTTGAGGTCGTTGTCGGCGCGGCGCAGCGGCACGCGGCCGGGCGCGTAGAAGCCGATATTGCCGTCGACATCGGCATAGACAATGTTCTGCTGCGGCGAGTGGAAGTCTCGTAGCGCCGTAGTGAAGCTGGCCCAGTCGCGCGCCTCGTTCATCCGCAGCCCGGCCTGAAAGGTGCGGTCGTCCGCGCGCAGTGCCGTCCACTGGAAGGCCACGACATACTGCGCGCCCAGCGGTCCCGCGGCAGCCGACAGCGGCTCTGCCACGTCGGAGATCACCGGGCCGTGGCGCGTCGCGCGGACCTTCAGGACCACGTCCGGGGCGCCCTTGACACGGATGGTCTCGGTACGGGTCTCGAGCGCGGCCCACCCATCGGGAGTCTGGTACTGGGTGTCATTGCCGGGCCGCAGCCGTTCGATATACAGGTCCTGCACGTCCGGCGCGGTGTTGGTCAGCCCCCAGGCGATGCGGTCGTTATGTCCCAGCACCACAACCGGCATGCCGGGCAGCGTGGCGCCGGTCACGTCGAGCCCGGGCGCGGTCATGCGCGCGAAATACCACAGCGCCGGCGCCTGCAGGCCCAGGTGCGGGTCATTGGCCAGCATCGGCTTGCCCGATTGGGTGTGCGCGCCCGACACCACCCAGTTATTCGACCCCATGCCCTCCACATAGCCCGGCGGCGCCTTGTCGCCGACGCTGGCCATCGCGCTCGCCAGCGGGGCCAGTTGCCGGTACAGATGGCCGTAGTCCATGGTGCGCACCGGCTGCTCGCCCGGATACGGCGCCAGCAGCTCGCTGATGCGGGCCACCGGCAGCACCTGTGCCAGCCGCATGCGCAGGGTCTCCTGGGTCCAGTTGCCACCCAGGTCCCACGCCATCATGGTCTGCCAGCCCAGCGTATCGGCCGGCTCCCAGTGCTCGGGCTGCGTGCGCAGCAGCAGGAACTCAGGCGGCAGCGGACCCTTGCGATGATCGATCCAGGCGTTGACGCCGTCGGCGTAGGCCTGCAGCGCGGCACGCGTCTCGGGCGAGGCCTGCGCCAGGATGGCCTCGGCGTTGCGCCGCACGCCCAGCGTGCGCAGGAACTTGTCGGTATCGAGCGCGGACGGGCCCAGGATCTCCGCCAGCCGGCCGGCCACGACGCGCTTGTTCATCTGCATCTGCCACAGCCGGTCCTGCGCGTGGACGTAACCCAGCGCAAACCAGGCGTCCGCCTTGCTGGCCGCGCGGATATGCGGCACGCCGTGGTCGTCGCGCACGACCGTGACCTTGTCGCGCAAACCCGCCAGCGCCTCCTGGCCAGAGGCTGGCGGTTGTGCCGCATGGCGATACCAGACCAGGGCCCCCGCGGCGACAGCCACCGCCAACACCAGCAGTGCCACCACAAACCTGGCCAGCCGACCAATCCAGCGCATCGTTGCTCCCCCATTACTCTTGTCGTTATGTTGTACGTGTAGCCCGCGAATGATCCGCACGAGAAAATGCCCGGACCAGCCGGGCATTTCCAATATTGCACCAACGCCGCGTCAGGCGGCTGGCTTCTTCAGTTGCAGAGACTTGTACTCGAGGAATTCCTCCAGGCCGTACTTGCCCGCTTCGCGCCCGTTGCCAGACTGCTTGTAGCCACCGAACGGCGCCTGCATATTGAACGGACCGCCGTTGATATCGACCTGACCCGTGCGGATGCGGCGCGCCACGCGGATCGCGCGTGCCTCGTCGCCCGACCAGACCCCGCCACCCAGGCCATAGATGCTGTCATTGGCGATGCGCACCGCGTCTTCCTCGGTGTCATAGCAGATGATGGACAGCACCGGCCCGAAGATCTCTTCCTGCGCCACCGTCGCGCGCGGTTCCACATTACCCAGCACGGTCGGTTTGACGAAGAAGCCCTTGTCCAGCCCTTCCGGGGTCTCCGGTCCGCCAGCCACCAGCTCAGCGCCCTCGTCCAGCCCGCGGCGGATATAGCCGGTCACGCGGTCCTTTTGCACGGCGGAGATCAGCGGTCCCAGCTTGCTGGTTTCCTGGAGCGGGTCGCCCACGGTAAAGCCCTCGACCACCTTCTGCGCGATCGCCTTGACTTCGTCGTAACGGGCGCGCGGCACCAGCATGCGGGTGTGCGCCGAGCAGGTCTGGCCGGAATTCAGGAAGCAGGCATTGATGGTGCCCTTCACCGCCGACGCCAGGTCGGCATCGTCCAGGATCACCGAGGCCGACTTGCCGCCCAGTTCCAGCGCCACGCGCTTGACGGTCTGCGCGGCCAGTTCCGATACCCGCTTGCCGGCGCGGGTCGAACCGGTGAACGACACCATGTCGACTTCCGGATGGCTGGCCAGTACCTCGCCCACCACCGGTCCATAGCCGGTCACCAGGTTGAACACACCCGGCGGCAGGCCGGCGGCCTCGATCACCTCGGCCAGCACGAAGGCATTGAGCGGCGCCACCTCTGAGGGCTTGAGCACCACGGTGCAGCCGGCGGCCAGCGCCGGCGCCACTTTCAGCGTGATCTGGTTGAGCGGGTAGTTCCACGGCGTGATGGCGCCCACCACGCCCACGGGCTCGCGCACCACCAGCGAGTTGCCGACTTCCTCTTCGAAGTGGAAACCCTCCAGCAGCTTGGCGGCCTGGCCCCAGTTGTAGACAGGCCCGCCCACCTGGATCGCGCGCGCCAGCTTGATCGGCATGCCGACTTCACCGGCGATCAGCTGGGCCAGCTCTTCGCTGCGCGCCTTCAGCCCTTCGGCGATCTTGGCGATATAGCCGGCACGCACCGCCGGCGGCGTTGCCGACCAGCCGTCGAAGGCCGCGCGGGCAGCCTGGATGGCATCTTCGGCATCACGCGCCGAACCTTCGGGAATCGTCCCCATCACCGCTTCCGTGGCGGAATGGATGACGTCGATCTTGCCGTTGCCGTGGGGAGCGACCCACTTGCCGTTAATAAAGAATTTGTCTCGTTGTTGCATGGCCACAGTTCTCGGTTTGGTGAATTGGCAATTGCAATTTTTTTGTTACTTTTATGGTGCACGCACATTGTAGAGCGGATTCGGGACTATGTTTTTGCGTCGCGGAAAGCGACGCATCCCGCTCTGGACAGGAAGATGCCGATAATCGGCCGCCCGCAAGAGGCGGCCCGACATAACAAGGGGTGAGACATGGTCAATCCGATCTACCGCAAGACGGAGGCGGGGCAGGACGAGATCCGGACGCGTGCACGCAAGCTTGACCAGAAGCTGCGCGCGCTGCTGCTGATGGTCAACGGGGAGCGCCGCGGGCAGGAATTACTGGCACAAGTAGCCGGCATGGGTGTGGCCCCCGAGGCAATGGAGGCATTGCTGGCACAAGGCCTGGTCGAAGCCGTCCCGGAGCCGGCACAGCCGCCCGCCGCCGTAGCGCAGACACCCGCACGTGCCGCCCCGGCCGCGACCGACACCAATATGTTCTCCGTGTACGCGATGCGCCACGCGCCCGCCACTGAGGTGCCGGAGGTGCCGCAATCGGCCGATACGCCGACGTTTTCTCCCGCGGACATCGCTGCCTTCGAAAGCCTGTATTACTTCTACACCGACGTGATCGGGAAGCACCTGGGCCTGCGCGGCTACATGCTGCAGGTGAAGGTCGAAAAGGCCACCGACCTGCCCGCGCTGCTGGCGCTGCGCGACCCGCTGCATGCAGCGCTGCTCAAGGCCAAGGGCGACATCACCGCGCGTGCCATCACGAGCCAGCTCGACCAGATCGCCGATCGCATCGCCGCCGGCTGATATCCCGGTGCGCTCCTGCCAAGAGGCCGCGCGCAGGCGACGGATCTGGCATCGACGCTCCCGGTCGAGTTGGCGCGCCAGCGCGCCAGCTAGTCCCGGGGCCGCAAATCCTGCAGCAGCGTCGGTACCAGTTCTGACACCGTGGGATGGATGTGCATCGCACGGCTGATGGTGGTATAGGGTGCCTTGGCATACATGATGTCGAGCAATGAATGGATAACCTCGTCGCCGGTCAGGCCGAGGATCGCGGCACCCAGGATCATCCGCGTGTCCGCATCGACCACGACTTTCATAAAGCCCTGGCTCTCGCCCTTTTCCACGGCTCGCCCAACGCGGCTCATGGGGCGGGTGCCGACCAGCAGCTTGCGTCCGGATTGCCTGGCTTCCGCTTCTGTCATGCCGGCGCGGCCGAGCGGCGGATCGATGAACATGGCATAGGCTGCGATGCGGTCGCTCAGCTTGCGGGGATCGCCGTCGAGAAGGCTGGCAGCGACGATCTCATAGTCGTTATACGACGTATGCGTGAACGCACCGCGGCCATTGCAATCGCCCAGCGCCCAGATGCCAGGGACGTTGGTGCGCAGCTGTTCGTCTACCTTGATATAGCCGCGGGCGTCAGTCTCGACCCCTGCCTTGTCCAGCCCCAGGTCTTCCGTGTTGGGCACGCGCCCAACCGCCAGCAGCAGGTGCGAACCGTGGACGTCGCGCGACCCATCCGTACAATCCAGCCCGACGGCAATATGATCGCCATCCCTGCGCGCGGTCAGGCAGTTGGCGTTCAGCCGGATTTCGATCCCCTCGGCTTCCAGGATCTCGCGCACTGCCTGTGAAACATCCTCGTCTTCGCGCTGGACCAGGCGCGGGCCTTTTTCGACAACAGTCACCCTGGCCCCAAAACGCCGGTACATCTGGCCGAACTCGAGGCCAATGTAGCTGCCGCCAATGACGATCAGGTGCTCCGGCAGATAATCCACCTCCATCATGCTCGAATTGGTGAGGTACGGTACCTGATCCAGCCCGGGCATGGGCGGAACCAGGGCCCGGCCGCCGACGTTCACGAAAACCTGGTCGGCCTCCAGCAGCTCGCCGTTGACCCGCACACCATGTGCGCTCTCGAAGCGGGCATGACCCTGGTAGACCGTGCCGTTCTCCAGGTTGCGCATCCACTGTTCCACACCGTGGCTGGAACGGCCGGAGATTTCGTCCTTGCGCGCCTTCACTTGCTTCATGTCGACCGCGACCGGCCCGTCGATCGTCACACCGTACTCGGCGGCCCGCCGCGCCAGTTGGGCTGCGTACGCGCTCGCGATGAGAGTCTTGGTGGGAATGCAGCCGGTGTTCACGCAGGTGCCGCCAAAACGCGCGCGCTCGATGACGGCGACTTTCATGCCCGCGCCAGCCAGCCGAACGGCGAGTGCGGGGCCGGCCTGGCCGGTGCCGATGATGATCGCGTCAAATCGTTGAGCCATCACGACCCTCCTTGCCTGGTACCGTACGCACTGCGGGGCGGATTACAAGAACCATATAGACAAAGCCGGCCCCCCAGACGAGCAAAGCCACAAGCTACTTTAGGTGGTTAGACGCTGCCCTGCCAGCTACGCGTAGGCGTCGACACCCCGCACCAGCAGCTTGGCCAGGCGAGGCCGTCGCAACTGCTCCAGCCACCATTGCAGGGCGCGGCCTTCGTGATCGCCGCGCCAGCCCACGTAGAGCGTGTTGGGCTCGCGCGGGTCGGCGGTGCGCTTCTCCACCAGTTCGCCGCGCTGCAGCAGCGAGCCGACCCGGTGCCTGGGCAGCCAGCCGATACCCAGGCCATCGCGCTGCGCCAGCGTCTTGGCACGCATGCCCGGCACGGCCAGCAAGCGCTGTCCGCCCACCATGCCGTAAGCGCGGCCGCCTGTGAGGCGTGACGAATCTGCCACCACCACGGCACGGTGGCGGGCGATCTCCTCACGCGTCAATGGTTCGCGGGCGGCCGCCAGCGGATGCCGGGGCGAGACGGCAAACACCCATTCGATCACCCCCAGTTCGAACCACCCCAGGGTGGGGATGGCGGGCGGCTCGTTGGTGGCGCCGATGACCAGGTCGGCGCGGCCGTCCCGCAGCGCTTCCCAGGTGCCGGCCAGCACTTCGTGCGTGACGCGCAGCGCCACGCCGGAATCCTGCGCGTCGAACGCGTGCATGACGGGCATCAGCGTTTCAAATTCCATCAGCTCGTCGGTCACGACCCAGAGCCGGTCTTCCCAGCCGTTGGCGACCTGCCGCACGCGCCGGGTGACGCGCGAGACATCCAGCGCAAGCCTGACGGCTTCTTCCGCGAGCAATTCACCGGCACGTGTCAACTGCAGGCGGTAGCCGCGGCGGTCGAACAGGAGTGCGTCGAAGCGCTGCTCCAGCTGCCGCGCGGCGTGCGACACCGTAGACGGCGCCTTGCCCAGCCTGGCCGCCGCGCGCGACAGGCTGCCGGCCCCGCGGATGGCCTCCAGCAGGGCCAGTTCATCTTCCGACAACATGTGCAACTCCTTCGAACATGTTCGTTGGACTGATCGTATGGCAAACCGGAGACCGGCGTCCATACTGCATTCACGCGATTGTTCAAGTTCAACTTTTCCGACTGGAGGACATCATGAATCGCTTCGAAGTCGTGCGCCATCTTGCGCGCTACCTGAGCGCTGCGCTGATCGGCGCTGCCGCCCTGCACGCCCACGCCGCGGCACCCGCCGTACAGGACCGCACGGTCAACGCCGCCGGCTTGCAGATTCACACGCTGCAAGCCGGCAGCGGCTCTGAAACCCCTGTCGTGCTGCTGCACGGCTACGCCGAGACCAGCCGCATGTGGCTGCCGCTGATCCCCCGACTGGCCGAGAGCCGCGTGGTATTGGCACCGGACCTGCCGGGTGCGGGCACCTCGTCGATTCCGGCCTCGGGCTTCGACAAGAAGACGCTGGCGCAAAACATCCACGCAATGGTGCACGCGCTTGGCTATCGCAAGGTCAAGGTGGTCGGCCACGACATCGGCCTCATGGTGGCGTATGCGTACGCGGCGCAGTACCCCGACGAAGTCGAAAGCGTGACCCTGATGGATGCCTTCCTGCCTGGCGTGGGGGATTGGCAGAAAGTCTGGCTGCTGCGTGACCTGTGGCACTTCCACTTCTACGGCGAGACGCCGCTGAAGCTGGTGCAGGGACGCGAACGCATCTACTTCGAGCACTTCTGGAATGACTTTGCAGCCGACCGCACCCGTTCGGTACCGGAAGCCGACCGACGCTTCTACGCGGCCACCTATGCCAGGCCGGGCCGCATGGCCGCGGGCTTCGAGTACTTCCATACCTTCGCGCAGGATGCGGAAGACTTCGCCGCCTTTGCCAGGACACCACTGCCGATGCCCGTGCTGGTGCTGGCCGGTGAGAAGGCGTCCGGCACGTTCCTGATCGATCAGGCCAGGCTGGTCGCCGGCAATGTGACTGGCGTGTCCATGAAGGGTTCCGGACACTGGCTGATGGAGGAGGCCCCCGAGCAGACCATCTCTGAGGTGGTGCGCTTCATCAATGCGCCGGCCCAGACGGCGAACTAGACCGAACTTTGACTTCTCGAATAGCCGGAACCTGCATCGGCGCTGGGTTTCGGCCATTTTTTGGGGCTATTGTGTAGCCATGTAAATTAGTATTTATCTATTGTGTTTCAGCAGTTTTGTGCTTAAATATGTGTTCATGTATATCGAACACGTCCCCAACCGCAACTCGCCCCCCGCCATCCTGCTGCGCGAGTCCTATCGCGACGGCAACACGGTCAAGAAGCGCACCCTCGCCAATCTCTCGTCGCTGCCC
>NZ_QKWJ01000118.1 GCF_003353055.1 Cupriavidus lacunae | reverse complement strand
GGAGCATTTCAAGGTCCTTCCGGCCCCGGCGTGGGCGGAGAAACGATGACTTGTGGTTATTAAGCGGGTCATCGTTATGCCCATGTTGTCGGGTTTCAGCCAGGCACGCGCCTTGTTTCTCATGAGCGTCGACGCACGCGAGGTACAGTCAACAGCACTTCCTGCGCTTGCAAGCGGGGCTCCACTGCTCGGCTTGGTAGCCTCTTTTCAATCCTCCGGTTCTCGCGCTGCTCGGTTTGTCGATGGATACGGTGGGGATGCACGCATTGGTGCGGCGGTTTTGCGGCTATGGCAGGGTGACTGCTTGAGCGAGTGTGGCCATTCCTTGCCGCTCGGTAGCCAAGCACCGGCTCTTGGCGTGTAGTTGCGTGCAAGGCGTATGCTATTCGCAAGGCTACTTCATCTTGAAAACGGCCTGGGTACTGAGGGCCATTCACTACCACCCACCATCTGTTATCAGGGGGGCGTATGCGCATACTTATCATTGGAGCCACAGGGCTCCTTGGAAAAGAAATTATGGCCTTGTTGTCGGGAAAGCATGACTTGATAGGGGTCAGTCGTAGCTCTCCGGTCTCAGTGGACATCTCCGACAAACAGTCGATTCTCGCGATGTACAAACAGGTGGGCACGGTCGACGCCGTGGTCTGTGTAGGAGGCACCGCGAAATTCGCCCCATTGGACGCTTTGACCGATGATGATTTCGCGTTCAGCGTGGCCAATAAGCTGATGGGGCAGGTCAATCTTGTCCGGTATGGGGTTCCGTACATCTCCCAGGGAGGGTCGGTCACGCTCACCAGTGGCACCCTCGCGCAGCATCCAGTGCTCGGTGGTGCTGCAGTGAGCACAGTGAACGCCGGCATCGAGGCGTTCGGGCGGGCAGCAGCGCTCGAATTGCAAGGCAAGATTCGCGTGAATGTCGTCAGCCCCGGATGGGTGTGGGAGACGCTCGAAGCAATGGGACGCGACCCCGCCAAGGGCGTTCGGGCGGCGGTGGTCGCACAGGTCTACCAGAAATGTATTCTGGAAGACATTTCCGGGCAGGTGGTGTCGGTCACCCACTAAATCGCAGTGTCCGCCCTCCGCTGGCAAAGCGTGGTTGGTACGTAGTCGCCAGCAATTGTCGTCGTGCCGCGGGCGGCCCTCGCGTCGAGGTCATGGTCGTACCATTTGCGCTCTCGCCGACCACGTTCTCTTCATTTGCTCTGACGTTGAAGCGAAGTCGCAGCACGAGCCCGGGTTGTAGGTCCGGTGTACACGCGTCGGGCGTAGGCGGAGGAAATCATGTCCATGCCAAGATTCTCGATGGCACCGCTGGAGCGACGACTCGCAGCTGGGCAGGACTCCGTTCTGCTCAGGGTCACGCTTGCACTGGCGTACCAGCAACAAGGAGAGTTGGCCGCCGCCGTTCCTCATCTGGTAAAAGCCACCGGAGTTAGACCCGCACTATTCGGGTGCCTGGCGAGCCCTCGGTGTTCTATATGCGGACCTCGGCCAAGATGCGAAGGCGCGTGCAGCCTTTCAGAAGGGAATCGAAGCCGCGAGAGTCCATGGTGACAAGCAAGCAGAAAAGGAAATGGTTGTACGTCTTCGACGTTTGGACCGGCAATCAGCGGCTGCTGGCGGTCAGTCAGGGGAGGGCAAGACGTAGTCGTACACGAGAAGTGTCTGCCAGCTAGCCAACCGTTCGGCTTCTCCGACAATCGTTAGCGGGCGTGCAGTCTGAACATTGGAGGCTTGCGCTTGCCTATCCCATAGGACGCTGCCCTTTCTACTTTAGCTCACAGCGCATGCAAAGCGCAGACGTTAGGGCCGCACGCTGGACAGCTGGCGAGGACATGACCTCCAGCGGCACGTCCTCAGTCTCGACGAGCGAGAATCCCCAGCGAGCGAAGTAAGCGGGAGCCACTGTGGAGAAGATATAGGCTTCGTGTGCTTCCGTGCCGCGAGCCCGCATCAATAGTGCTTCAACCAGGCACCCTGCGATGCCTCTGTCTCGGTACGCTGGCTCAACCGCTACTGAGCGGATAAGAACGCTCGAGCCGTGATGTTCTGCTGCCGCACATCCAATAATGCGGTTCTCATATAGCGCAACTTGGAAGTCTTCAACTATTTCGGAAGTGTCCGAGGTGGGGAGGCCGCATTGCTCAAGCAACGCAGCTATGTGATGCCAATCTGAACGAAAGGCCGAACGTAGAACTACATCGGTCAGCATGATGATGTGACTCCTGCGTGCGGCCTCTTCGGCCAGTAAGGCCTGCGGCGCGCATCTAATAATATTGAAGGCAATCATGTTGCCTTCTTCGCATGTCATTCCGGCGGTCATGCCACCGCCGGTAGACCGTTCGCAAAGGCTAACATCGAACAAGGAGCCGGTCTGTAAGCGATTGTGTTTGACGCTCCGTGCGAGGGAGACGAGCGAGCATGACTTGTAAATACAGCTGGCCACATGCAGGGCCAATGAAGATACAAGTGAAAAACATGATAGTTAACCCTGATATTACGGTTCTTTAAATCGCCATTAAATTTAGCGCAATTGGGCCCACCCCACCCGCGCTATCACGCCCGGTGACGCGGGTTCTTTTTTAGGTGCTCGTTGGCGCGGTCAAAGTTCTGACGCAGACCTATACTTTCTACCGATAAGTTTTGATGTGCGGCCCGGCGGTACGCATACCCAATGCCATGGAAATTTATGCATTGCAGCCTGTTTCGGGGGGCGTCGCGCCCAAGTGGCTCAATCCCGGGCTCATAGAGCGAGTCCCGGTCAATGGCAGTCAGGTGACACTGGATGGTATGGAGCTTAGGTTGTGCGGCAGGCGTACTGCAAGCGGGAAAGTTAGAAGTGGGGAGTATCACATCCCGCCAGGAACCCTGGTCGAAGTCTGGCGTGATGCGGATGGATTGTTCGTGTGTGCGCGGGCAGCAGACGTAGACAGCGTCCGGGTGGGGCAATTAGCAAGGGATGCAGCTTTACGGGCTGCTGTGAAGGAGCGGGAGCAGCGTCTTCGCGCACAAGCAGCTGCTTTCAATGCTGACCTTGCAATTCCGCTCAGGTGGGCGCCCGGCGTTACAGAAGATGACCGGGCGCAACAGGATGGAGCGTCTGAGCAAAGCAGCGACAGAGTTATTCACATCCTTCTCCGAGAGAGCATTCATGATGGGCGCCTAGTACGCAAGGCTGGCGATTTGCTATGTAGGCGCTCGGCAGGATTGGGTAGCGGGCGTCGGCAGGTTCCGAGGCCAGTAGAAGGCGCCCAGGTTACCTGCAAGGAATGCCTTGCGTTCGCTAAGCGCTGGCGCTCCGACTAGATGACCCTATTCAATTCGAAATGCATCGACCTCGCGAGGATGGCACGACAGATGACGTTTCCGAGGCGGTCGACGAGCCCCGGCTGTGCGCGAAAAGCTAAGCCAAGAGCGTGGTCTGTATTGAGGATGTCTACAATTTCCGCGTGCTCCGCGCGTCTGGCGTTTGCAACGAGCAGCTCACCGATGGTGGCCGGAACGACAGTGTCCTCAGCAGCGCGGACCACCGTTAAGCGGCCAGGAAATGACGCTATCTGTTCGAAGACAACTGAGCGCCGCCAGCTTTGCGGCGTGCGGAGTATCTTGGTGAAGGCTGGCCCGAAGGGCACCTCGAAAGCGGCTGAATCGTAGGCCGCGCCGACCAGTGTGACCAGTCGCGTGATGCGGTTGCGAGGGGCAGCGGCAAGGCGCACCGCGATTTCGCCACTCATGCTGATGCCGATGACAGCGCGCGGCTCGGCTTCATCAAGGTACTGCAACGCTGCAACAGCCTCACGGTACCGCTTACTGAGGGAGTTGGGTGTTCGTGCCGAGCTCTCTCCGTGCCCGGAGAAATCCACGGCAACCGACCCAATCCCACGCCTCGCTAGATTCTGACGGAGCACAAGCCAGTGGGACCGGTCGCTCGTGCCTGCGCCACCGTGCAGCACGAGGCAACTGGCGCACCCATCCGCCGCAAGCCGGTCGGCGGCCAACACTTCGGCACCGGTGTCAATTGCGAAACGTTTCGGGGCAAACATGGTCCTCATATCCGTCAACAGTTCGGCCGGCAGGATTCTGTTGGCTCGCCTTCCTTTGACCTTGCAAGGATGTCACGCCGGACGTTGACAGTATGCTACCGCCGGGTCGCAGGCGCTATGAGGGAAAGCTTCAGGAGGGCTTAGCGGAAGGTTACCGCCGGTCAAGGTTTACCCGGAATTGCGTTCAAATCAGCCGTAAGGCGCACTGCTGACACCGCAATGTCACAGAGTTTCGCTTCAATGCGCAGTCGATTTTTACGATGACTTGGCCGGGTGGTCACTGGCCCGGGAGTCCCTGGGCCGCAGTTGGCGGCCATATAGGAAGGGCTCCTTCGTCAACGTGCTAGACGAAACGGGGCCGTGCAATTTTGGAGGGACTGATATGCACCAAACACTCGCGGTTTCGGGGACGTCGAACCCATTGTCGCTGCGAAGCGACTCAGTTGAGAATCTGGTTCATTGGACAGCGACACGCATCGAGGCTTTGCGCGAAGAAGCCGCAGCGTTGCGCGCGCAATCGCAGGTGCAGCAGCGTTTAGGCGCAGACAAGGCCGTGTCGCTGGAAGATGCCGTTCACCTGCTGCAGAAAGCCGACATGCTTGATAGGGGCGCTGATGTGCTGGCGCAAACCAGTGCTGAGCTCTGCTAGCGCTCCATGGCGAATGGCGTCTGGCTTTTTACTGACGAGAATTTTTTGAGCTATTTGTCGCGTCATGTCGTCGCCATTGCGCTGTGAGCGAACGCTCGAAGGCACGGAAACGGCTAACGACACATGCGGGAGCAGACGCTAGAGCTCAACTTTCATGATTGCCGCCGTTCGGGCACCGGTATCGGAGAATTCACGAGAAGCCAGCAGTTCGTGAGGTATGGCCGCACGGTCGACTGGCGTGAAGCCGAGACGAGTGAAATAGCCGGCGGCAGTTTCGGTTCGGACGACCAGGGATTCGATACCGCGCAAACGTACGTCGGCCACCAGCGCGGAAACCAGCAGTGCGGCCAGACCTGCACGTCTTGCGCGTTCCGCAACGGCAACCCCTCTTATCAGGCCAACCTTGCCGCCGAGTGCTTCGATACCGGCGCACCCAAGGAGGCCGGTCCTGTCCCGGCTGACATGAAATTGCACTGCTTCACTACGTATTCCGCCAACGGGCAGTGAACACGACCGAAGCAATGCTTCCACATCACGAAGGTCTGCCTTGGTCGCATGACGCGGCCTCATAGGGTTACCTGTAAATCCAATGCTAGATGACGAGCGCTTCGGCGTTCCGACTGTTACCCACAAGCCTAGCGCTGGCCAATTCTAGTCATCGTAGTTGTCATGCCAGCGTCGCCATTCGCGTCGACGCTCGCGTCATTCTCGTTCGCGCCAGCGTTGCTCACGCCACGCACGCTCCCGCCACGCACGATGCCGCCAGTCGTCGTAATAATAGCCAGGGGCAACTACCACCGGCGGTGGTTCGACGAATACCGGGGCCGGCTCGTAGTAGGGCTGTGGCGGGACGACAACCGCTGGCCCGGGAATTCCGATGCCGATATCCACGTCCACGCGTGCCTCAGCTACGTAGGGAGTGAGCCCGATAGCCCCGGTCAGAAGCATAAGTGCTGCAACTTTTCGCATGGCTTGCTCCTTCTCTGGCTATGTGCAGTCTAGGCCGGTCCGGCTCGATGGGGCATCAGTCAAATCGTTCGAGTGTTACTTTCTGTAATGCGATGCAGGGCGCTGGCTGTCCCAGCCTAGAGGGGGCGGGCATGAACGCAGGCGAACATCGTCCGCGCGGCGGATAACGTTCAAAAGGACGAAGAGGGTAGAGGCGGGTCCGGTGACCTCGTGATTCATGTTTGCCAGTTGCAGAACTTACGGATTGTCACGACTCGTGGGTCAACTCGGATGATGACAGTACCGTTTCTTCCGGTAAGCGAGGCGCATTGCCGAGCTGCTAGATATCTCCCAGGAGTTCACGTCATGAAGAAGCTGTTCGCTGCTCTCGCCTCCGCCGCCCTCGTCGGTACCGTCTTCGCGCAGACTGGTGTGCCAGCTTCCGCGACTCAGCCGCAGGGCGAGGCGGCGAAAGACCAGGTAAAGGTCGTCAAGGAGAAGGGCACCACGCAGGAAAAAGCCGATAAGAAGATGAGTGCCGGCGCGCAGGGCGATGTAGGAAAAGCTCAAGCCAGCGCCAACAAGGAGAAGGCTGACGTAAAGGCTGATGCCAGTAAGTCCGCCGCCAAGGGCACCCACCACAAGGCGAGCAAGACGAAGGCCATCCATACGGAGGCTGGTATGGCGAAGGCTGACGCAAAGAATGATTCCGACAAGGCGAAGGCCAAGACGGATGTGGCGAAGCCCGAGGCGCAGCCCGAAGCCGCGAAGGCCGCAGCCAGCGTGGACAAGACGAAGAAGCAATAAGCTGCTCCCATTGGGCGAACCGAGGGGGCGTTGCCAGGGCGAAGGCCGCTGCAACGTAGTCTGAGTGCCGGAGCTTTGCGGAGAGCGCAGGTTAGCTGGGAAAGCCAGCCTGCCCTCTCCGCACTTGTTCAAGATGAGGGAAGCGCCATGAAAGCCTCTCTCGCATTGTTAATTGCCGCATCAGGGCCTGAGCTACAAGCCGCCGATGGCCGCCGCATGCGCCGTTTTGCGGTATTGGCGATAGCGGTGGCCTGTCACCTTACGCGGATGGCTTCGCCGTTCGTTTGTTGTCCCCATTAACCCCGGCTCAGGTCTCGATGCCGGAGCTTCCGCAGGAGAGTACTCCATGGACGTACAGCAACTCGTTTCTGAATTTCTTGCCTCTGAGCACGGCAGCCAGGCTGCACAGGCGCTGACCGCTCAGGGCTTCAGTGCAGACGATACGCAGCAAATGCTCAGCCAGGTCGCGGAGACCGCGCATGCCCATGCTGAGGAGCAGAATGCCGGCCTGATGGGAGAGCATCCTGGCAAGAGTTTTCTCGCGGCATTCGCAGCGGGCCTGGTTCGAGGTGATGGTTTTCTCAAGTCGCTCGTGGAGGGCGGTGAAGGTATCCTGACCGGCCGTGTCGCTGAGTCGCTCGCGGCGAAAATGGGGATTGACCCATCCGCTGCGTCAACAGTCGCTGCGGCAGCGACCCCTTACGTCGTGGCTTTCCTGAAGGAAAAGCTCGGCTGAACATGCAAAAACCAGCCTTGAGCCAAGGCCATCGCTTAATCTCTTGATGGCCACCCCCGCTCGGGGGTTCAAAAGCCCTTCGAGTTTCGAAGGGCTTTTGTCATTGGCTCTTTCCTCAAACTATGTTGGTGGCGGCGCTGTCCCGTGGATGGGTGCCACGAATGACCTGGTGTGGTCTCTAGAGCTTGGCCGCGCTGCCTCCGGGTGTCTTGGTAAGCCGCCATGCTTGATAGGGGCGCTGATGTGCTGGCGCAAACCAGTGCTTAGCTCTGCTAGTGCTCCGTGGCGAATGGCCTCTGGCATTTTTACCGAAGAGAATTGCTTGAGCTATTTGTCGCGTCATGTCTTCGCCATTGCACTGCGAGCGAACGCTCGAAGGCACGGAGACGGCTGGCGATAATTGCGGTTCTCAGCCTGGCCGTATTGGCGTGGCGTCGTGGGAGGGCCAGTCCCTGGCGCTCGTCAAGGGCCCCCACATGCGTTGATGAACGCCCACGTGCAAGCGGACATCCGCAACCAGCGCGAAAGCCACCACGGTGGCTAGCCGACCGACAACGCGGGCCCGCCGGCCTTCGTATGGAACACATGGCTGGTATAGCTATCTAGCGTATTTGCCGCGATTGCCAGAATGATGTCCAGGATGTTTTCTTCGAGATAGCCAGCATGCAAGAAGGTCTTGACCTCATGCTCGCTAGGGCGACCGCGATGTATGAACATGGTTCGTGTAAAGCTAACAAGGGCACGAAGCCGGGCATCAGCGAGAGGTCTGCCGGCACGGATTGCAGCCACTATTTTTCTAAGCGTCTCACTGGCGGTGCAGGCGCTCTCGTCGGACGGCTCGTAGTTGCAGCCGCTGACAACCGCGAGTACGAGAAAGACCACCCGCTGTTCGAGTGGCGTAAGGGTTGAGTCCTGGCTCAACGCGCGGCAGCAATTCTGGTAGGTGGCAAACAGTGCTGGCGCACCGGCCATGGCGGCATTGATGGTCGGGACGGTATCCGTCTCATCGATTCCCTCGCAACGGGTGTCACTATCATTGGCGGGCACGGTTTCCCGGCCGGCAACGCAGAGCGAAATGCCGGCACCAGCGAGCATGTTCTTCATAGCTCAAGTCTTAGTTGGGTGATTGCTGCTTGGTATCTGCTTGCGACGAGTCGGCAACGAACCACTCACAAGGCAAGACGGTCGGCACTCATCCTCGGGACTGCAGGCGGAAACACGCACCAGTAGCCATCATCGTGCCGAAAGAAGAAAAACGCGCGCAACCCCGCTGGTTGCGCGCTCTCGACCCATACGTAGCGTTTCTCGCCCGCATGGGGGCGACTGAATTCACCTACGTGGACCGATGTCGTGGAACCAGGCGCGAGCCATTCTTCGACCTGGCAACGCAGCGAGTGCTCATTCGTGACTTTCATGACCCCCTCCAACATCCCGTTTCTATTTTTGCCGCGTCCATAAGGCCAATCAACGTCATGGCCTAGGGCGAAGATACCCGTGCGAACCGATGCACGGCAATGCGCTTCAGGACACCTGCGCTTCGCGGTCGAATCTTGAGAAAGAACTCTAGGCCATAAATTGCCGAGCTGCATATCGTTTGGTGAAATAGCAACAGACGGAGTGCAGGCAGGGGAGCTCTGCATGCGCCAGTCGGGAATTGAACAGGGGCGCGGTCTTGTTTGCCTGGACTCAAAGATTGGCAGGTGTCAGGATGGGAATTAAAAATAGTTTATATCAGGATTCAGGCTCTCAATATTGGCAGTGGCAGTGGCAGGCAGGAGGCGAGGGATAGCCACGCGGACGTCATGTTCGACATGGCGCGACTAACGCTGCCGGTGATCCCCACTGACTATTACGTTGCACCATACGGGAATAAGTTGATTTGGTTTACACCAGAGGGTGAGTTGGATGTTTTGGAGCCTACGAGTGTGAGCGATGAGGTTTTGGAAGAGGACGGCGTTCTGGATGAAGTCGATATGCGCTTCAGAAATCGAATTTATGCAGCAACTCACGGGGGCGGTCAGCAGAAGCAACCTTCCCAAAGAGGTCGCCTCAAGATGGCAACTCAGAATGTGATTGTGGAACAGGTCGCTGCAATAGGCGAACTTCCAGAAACTATTCCTCGCGACGGAGCGGCTAGAGCGACGCTCCAGCGTGATGTAGAGCGTGAGGTTTTCGATTCAGCGTTAGAGGGAGCAGGTTTGAGTGTTCCTTCGCTATCACCGGAGACCGCGGATGAGATAGCAACGCTTGAGGAACCAAGCCAAATTGGGCGACGGCGTCGCCGAGCAGCGGAAGGAGCGTGGTTCCGTAGTCAGCAAAGCAACGGTTCGGTTTGAGCCGGCGCGACGCGCTCGATGTATCTGGAGGCTGTTGCGGCCTCCAGGTCTTTGAGTTTGTATGCTTGCGGAGCGGCCCGTATTTGCTTGGCTACGACCCCGGATGACCGTCTACCCCTACTGCCGGATGAGGTCTTGACGCTCTTGGTTCGCTCATACTCAGCGGATGCTGCAGCTATTGTGCCTAGTAGGGGAGCTAAAGTAGCCCAAGCGTCGTCGCGCGGAACGGGAACGGCATTGGCGTGATTGCGGCGCGCTTGTTCGACGGCAACCGGAATGTGCTGAGGCCCTATCACCCAAGCTGACAGGGGACACCCTGGAATCGGAAAGCCCTAGCGATCACGCCCGTCCTGCGATAGCACCCACAGCATTGCCCCCACGGCTTCCGCCTGGGATCGCGTGTTGGTCTTGTCGAAAATCGCCCGCAGCTGCGTACGCACAGTGGCGAGCGAAACCCCGGCGCTGGCGGCGTACTCGTCGGGGCTCTTGCCGCAAATCAATGCTTCAGCCACAGCCGCCTCGGCCGCTGACAGCCTGAAGGCCCCCTGCAACTGTCTTGCGGTCACCAGAGGCGCCGTGCCGCGCCGCCTGGCGGTAACGAGGAGGGTTGCATCGCCGAGCGCCGCGCGCGTGACCAGGCCGGGAACACATGCGATATTGAGGAATATCTCTGGCGGCGCTCCCGCTGCGGCCCGCAGCGCCAGGCTTTCGCCCTTGCGGGTCTTTCCTACGCGCGCCATGGCTGCCTGCAGGCCATCGTTCTCGGCCGCCGTGGTTGCTGCCAGGCGTCCATGCTCCAGCTTCAGACAGGCGGTTGCGCGCAGCATCGCTTGCGCACCCTGGTTGGCAAAGACCAGCCGAAAACTCCGGTCCAGCGCGAACACCGCAAGGCCCAGTTGCTCCATCAGTTCATTGCCAAGCGCGGCGTCGCGATGCAGGATCCTGGCGTCCTGCCAGAGGTTGATTGAGCGCTGCAGGTGCCCGACCAGGCTCGCCGCCGCGCCGCGCTCTTCCAGTGTGTAGGGCGGCCTGTCTTTTGCTCGCAGCAAGCCCAGCAGAATGTCGTCACTGCCGGCGCGAGCCAGGCGTACGCCCATCAGATAGCGCAAGCCTGCCGGTAGCTGGTAGTCCTGGAAAAACTCGCTACGTGCGATGTCCTGTTCGGAGAGGCGATCCTGACAGCAGACAAACTGGCCGATGGCCGCGGTTTCAACAAAACTGCGCCGTGGATCCAATGCGCCGTAGTACTGATCGTAGCGCTCGACGATGTCATCCCAATTGACATCGGGCGTGTAGATGGACAGGTGGGGGGCGTTGCGTAGTGCATCCCAACTGAACATATGGAATACATTGGCGCCCAATGTTTCGGCGACCGCTTGAAACACCTCCAGAAAGCCGTCCTCCCGGACGGCGGCCTCATAGAGGTCCCCGATGAGATGATCCCTTGGCAATTTCCCCTCTCCCTAAACCCCAGCAATTCGGCGACTGCTTAATTGCCACAGCGCTGACGGTCTCTGTCGGACCTGACTAGCTTGCATAAGGTATCAGAGGATCCATTCCCCATTCCCCCCCGCTTTGGGGGTATCTGCTGATTTTCATCTAAATGAATGATGCGCGCCGATCCGTGTTTTTCGCAGAATCGGCCCAGGGTGATTTCGATCGCCCACAGGGAACGGATGAGGCAACGAGCTTGCATTCATACAACAGGGGGGAATCAAAGCCATGAAAATCAAATTTCTGATATCCGCTATCGCAGCGGCAGCACTGACCGCCTGCGGAGGCGGGTCCTCGGACACCGAGTCGTCGGCGCCGTCAACGCCTAAGACACCGACCACCACCATCGCGGGCACGGCTGCCGTGGGTGCCGCACTGCCCAATGCCACGGTCCAGGCCAAGTGCGCCAATGGCAGTGGTACGGCCACCACAGCCGCCGACGGGACATTCACCATCAGCATTGCCGACGCCACGCGTCCGTGCGTGCTCAGTGTTGTGACGCCTGACGGCACGACACTGCATTCCGTTGTCGAAGCCGGAACCGGCACGGCTGCCACAGCCAACATCACGCCCCTCACGGAACTGATTACTGCTTCGATCGCCGGTGGCAGCACCCGGGACTTCTTCAGCAGTTTCGACGCGCAGGCACAGGCGAAGCTGACCACGGACGTTGTATCCACCGCGGTGGCATCCCTCAAACTGATCCTGACCGGGACGGTCGATCTGGCTGGCGTAGACCCGCTCAAGGACACGCTGGTCGCTGCGCACGGCAACACGCCAGGGAATGCGCTTGACCAGAAACTCGATACCCTCGGCGCCGCGCTCACGGCTTCGCAAACGTCGCTGTCGGACCTGTCTACTGCAGTGGCGTCCAACAGTGGCTCGGAAGCCGGCATGCAAACCATCCTGCAGCCCGCGTCCGCAACCTGCGCGACGTTCCGCAGCGGCAAGTACCAGAAGGCTGACCTCACCGCCAACAACGTGCAGCGGTTCACCGTCGATGCGGTCAAGCTGACGCGGACGAACGATACGACCGGGGCGGTGGAACAGTTCCAGGCGAACGATACGGAGGCCTGCCGCTTTGGCAACGCCGATGCCAGGCTGCTGGTCTCCAAGTCCGGTATCAGCCTTGAGCGCCGCGCCGGTGCTTCAAGCCTTGTGATCCCTGACCAGACCATTCCGCTGAGCGAAATCGCCGGAGACTGGGTCGCATTGGGCTTCGAACGGCCCGACGGCGGCGGCACGCTCGCGCCGGGACTGATCAAGTTCACCGTGGACAGCGCCGGAAAGTTCGTCAGCGCTGCCGACTGCGGCTTGAGCGCCTGTTCGCCCTGGCCGGCGGGAGACCTTCCGGCTGTGTCGGTCAACGCGGATGGCGGATTCAATCTCAAGGATTCGACGGGATCGGCGCGTGCGTTCGCCTTCAAGGGCGTCGACGGCAGCATCGCAGTCGTGATCGTGCACCAGGGCGGCTTCATGATCGCAAAGCGGCCGACGCCGCGTGCTCTGCCCGCCGTGGGGGCCGTCAGTTCCTACTGGGATGCCGTGATCAATCTCAACGGGGGCACCGATATCTCGGAGTATTCAAACACGGTAACGGCGGTCGACACGGCAGCAAATACCTATACTCGTCAACGTAACGACGGTCGTATCGATTTTTGGCGTAACAACGTGCCGTCGAATGGCCTGCGTTATCGCCCTGCCGCGCCAAATGCTGCTGAGGTGATCGGCATGAATGTGGCAAACACCGGCATGACCGTGGCGATCAGCGTCAATCCGGCCAATAGCTTCTACGATATTTCGATTGACCGGCCGTAAGGCGACTTACCAGCAGTGCCGTCTGGCCCCACGTAGCCCGTGGGGTTTTTTTTATTTTTCCGAAGCGCGAGTCGCCAGCTCTTGCCAGGCGACTTGCCGGCTCTGGGGCCTTGCGCCAGGCCTGCACCGAATCCACATGGCAATCCGCGACATGACCGAAGCGGCTATCCTCATGAACCAGCTTGCTATCGCGACGGCGCGGTTGCACGGACTCGCGCGGTGATACTGGCGACGCGACACGAGGGCGTGTTCGCGTTTTCCCCGTAAAAGAACGTCGCAGGTGGCGCGAGATGCCTCAAGTAGGGTTCGACATCCCGGCTGCCAATGCATATCTTCGATCGTTCCGAGGCCGCGCCGAGAAGAACCTCTCTTGCCGCGTGGTCGGCTTTGTCCAGCCCCACGGCGCGCGAGCGCTGATCGGTCAGATCATCGTCAACCAGCACATATCGCCCTGGCAGCAGGTGGGCGAGCATGAAATCGCTCAGCGCTTCCTGGACCGATATTGACAGACCAAATAATCGCTTTGGCATATTGGAGGGATTGATACCTCCCCAGTCGTAGGTTCCTCCCTCGCGATTGCGGCGGGGATCCACGGTAAATTTTGACGACATGGTGCCAATCGCCATGACATGGATTTCAGCGGCCGACCGAAGCAGGGAATACTGCGCTTCGTGCACGGCCAGCAAGCCCGGCGCGTTGGCATACAGGCCACCGTCGACAAATTGATTATTATTGAATGTGTAGCGTGAAAAATAAGCCGGCGCGGCACTGGTGGCCATCGCGATATCCACGATACGGAACTTATGATCCCGCTTGAAATTGATATGATGCGGCGTCTTGAAGATTTGCGGCCGGCCCGTGGAATAATTGATCGCCGGAATTACCGCCCGGTGCCTGCAAGCCCCCAGCACACGGGCGCCGAACATCTCGCTACCGGAAAGCAGATCCGCCAGGCGCCGCGAGGAAAAGGGAGCCCGCCAGATTCCGGCGAGCGACCAGCGCCGCTTGAAGATCTCCTCCCCGTACTCCGTCAGCAGGGCGACAATGCGGCTCGCAGGCACCTCCAGTGCAAGTGCCAGGGCTATGATTCCGCCGATCGAGGTCCCGGCAATCAGATCGAACCGGGTCGCGATCGGCGCACTGATTTCGTCCTCGAAATCGGCAAGCAGCTTTGCCGTGTACAGTCCACGGAAGCCACCGCCCGAGAGGGCAAGGATCTGAAACCGAGATTGGACGGCCTCGTTCAAGAATTTCCCTCCCCCCAACCGGGCACGAATCCATCGTTTTCCCTTGGATCGGGTGAAAATGCACAGTTCTTTGGACTATCTCAATAATCGTCCCATAGCCGAAGGCCAGACCACGAAGCATCGTGGCAATGGAGAGCGTGGTGAGATGCCAGGCACATCTATACTAGACAATTCCGGAATTTTTTCTCAGCATATTTCATGCGCTCATGTCCTGCGCAAGCCATCGATCTCATACAAAGACTTAAACGACGTTTAATTCTGATTTTCAGAGCAGAGGGGCGCGTTGTGGCCTCGCATTTGCAATGCGGACCAGTGCGTCCGGTCCTGTCCCGGACCGAACCGCCCCCGCATCCGCCGTCCTCCAACAATGCCGCCATCGAAGGCGCGACGCCACGGGGCCACGAGGTGAATACCTGGAACGGGTTGGTGGGGCCGTCCGGCATGCCCAGGGAGGTGGTGGCCAGGCTGGCGGAGGAAGGGCGGAAGATCGTCGCCGATCCGGCGTTCCGCGCGCAACTCGAGCGGGCCGGCATCATGCCGCTTGGGGAGACCCGGGATGCCTTTTCCGCGCGCATCAAGGCCGACCTGGCGAAATGGAAACCGGTCATCGAGGCGGCAGGAATCCACCCCGAGTGAGCGGTCCCCACCTTCCCGGCATAGTCAGATGAATACCGGCGCCGGCCACGTGATAAAATTCGCGTGCGAACTAAATGAAATCCCATACCGGTCCCAGACATGGAGCATCGTCTCGTCTATCTGTTGAACGTCGGCCAGCGCCGACTGCAGCGGTGGTCACAAGCACGCACGACCGCGGGTGGCGTGACGGCAGCGCAGGCCGGACTGCTTTTTTTTCTGGGCACGAACGACGGTGCGCTGATGAGCGAGGCTGCCGCAGCACTGGACCTGGGCGCGCCCGGAATGAGCGGTCTGGCGGACCGGACTGAAAGGGCGGGCCTGATCGAGCGCCGGTCGGACGCATTCGATCGCCGTGTATCCCGCCTGTGGCTGACCGAGGCAGGGCGCTCGGCGCGCCAGCGTTCCAAGACCGGCATGAAGGCATTGAATGCCAGGCTGACCGAAGGATTCACCGCGGCCGAAATCGACGTGGTGGCGCGGTGGCTGACCAGCCTGCAGACCAAGTTTCCGGGTGCCGACGAGGGCGAGGAGTAGCCCGGTCTGCGGCTGGACAGCGAGGCCCAGGCTTACTGCTGGGCGACCTTGCTGAAATCCGGCTTGCGCTTCTCGGCGAAGGCCGAGAAGGCTTCCCTGGCCTCGGCGCTTGCCAGCCGCTTCTCGAAATGGACGCGTTCGCTGTTCATTTGCGAGACCAGTTTCTCCGCGTCGCGCATGAGCTGCTTCATTGCGCTCAGGGAACCGGCGGGCTTGGCGGCGATTTTTTCCGCCATCCGGCGCGCGTCCGCACGCAGTTGATCGTTGGCGCAGACCTTGTTTGCGATGCCCCATGCCAGGGCGGTTTGCGCGTCAAGCGGCTCGCCCAGCGCGAACATCTCGAAGGCCCGGACGTGCCCGATGCGCAGGGGAAGCAGGAAGCTTGAGGCTGCCTCGGGAACCAGGGCGAGGTTGACGAAGGGCGTGATCAGTTGCGCATCCTGCGCGAGCACGACGTAGTCGCAATGCAGCAGCATGGTGGTGCCGACGCCGACGGCCTTGCCGTTGACCGCGGCCACAATCGGTACCGTCGAGTTCGCAAGGATGTCCAGAAAGCGGTGCACCTGGCGTTCGCCGGGGCCTTTTCCCGTCGCGATCGCCGCGAACTCTCCCATATCATTGCCCGCCGTAAAGCTGTCCCCGTCCCCCTGCAGCAGCAGTACCCGGATATTGCTGTCCTGCTGCGCCTGCTCGATGGTGTCGGCGAGTGCGCCGTACATCTCGTTCGTCAACGCGTTCTTCTTGTCCGGCCGGGCAAGCGTAATCGTCATCACGCCGCCGGTCAGGTCGGTACGAATTTCCGGGATCATGGTCGGTCTCCAGGTGGGCTGTGGAATGCCGTGCAGGCATTGGTTTAAGTTCGCATGCGAAGTATATAGATAATTCGCGTGCGAAGTAAATCGCTGGCCAGGATCAGGGCGCTGCCTGGAGAGCGCGAAGTGCGAAGATGGTCACGCCGCGGGGCTTGGCATCATCCGTGCTGCATCAGAGGAACGGCGAAACGTTCGCCATCGCGCGCGTCACGTAGGCCTCCTTTTCGCCCACGGGCGCCACATAGTGAATCGCGCTACGTGCCGCCTCGACACCTTCCAGACGGGCGATGAACCAGGCGGCCAGGTACTGCGACGACAGGCACCCGCCGGCGGTCGCGACATTTCCCCTGGCCACAAACGGTTGATTGAGCACCGCCACGCCTGCCTCCTCGACCCATGGCCTGGTGGTCAGGTCAGTACAGGCCGGAACGTCGTCCAGCAAGCCCAGCCTGGCGAGGATGAGCGCGCCCGAGCACTGCGCGCCCAACAACTGGCGCGTCGGGTCGAACCGGAGTTGCGACATCAGCGCGGCATCGGCAACGACGTCCCGGGTTCGGGTCCCGCTGCCCACCAGCACGGCGTCCGCGTCGCATGCGTCCTCCAGCGACGCCTGCGCCTCGATCACCACACCGTTCATCGAACGCACCCTGGCCGCCGGACTGGCGATCGAAACCCGCCAGCCGGGCCGCTTGACGCGGTTGAGGATGCCGAGCGCGATCAGCGAGTCGAGTTCGTTGAAACCTTCGAAGGTCAGGATGGCGATGTGCATGGGGGGCCTCGTGCGAGTGGGGACGTTGTGTTTCGCCATCGTAGAGCCGAGAATCAATACATTCAAATAATTGTCATGGATACGCTCAGGATGCCGCAGCCCCGCTACAAGCAACTGGTCGACCGTCTGGCGGACGATATCCGTGCACGGCGTCTGCGTCCCGGAACGCGACTGCCCACGCACCGCGAACTCGCGGCGCGCGAAGGGCTGGCGTTGGTCACGGCCACGCGCGTCTACGCGGAGCTGCAGGCGATGGGACTGGTGAGCGGAGAAACCGGCCGCGGCACCTTCGTCAAAGAGGCGCTCCCTCGCGGTCAGGGCATTGACCTGCATGCCTGGAGCGCTGACACGGTGGACCTGAGTTTCAACAATCCCTCGGTGCCGGATCAGGCAGAGCTCTTCCGGGCGGCGCTGCGCCAGCTCGCAGCCGCAGGCGACCTGGAGGCCCTGCTTCGATATCAGCCCCACGCCGGGCGCGAGCACGAGCGCGCGACGGTGGCGCGCCACCTGGGCAGCCGAGGCTTGCCGGCATCGGCTGAAACTGTGTTGCTCGTGAGCGGTGCGCAGCACGGGCTGACGACTGTCACCACGGCCTTGCTTGAACCCGGCGACGTGGTGGCCGTGGATGCCCTGACGTACCCGGGATTCAAACTCGCCGCCGAAGCCAGCCGGCTGGAACTCGCCCCGATTCCGGCTGCCGGGCATGGCCCGGACCTGGACGCGCTGGCGGCGCTGTGCCGCCGAAGACGCGTGCGCGCCGTGTATGCGATGCCCACGCTCCACAACCCGCTCGGCTGGGTGATGAGCGCAACGCGACGTCGGGAGCTGGTCGCCATCGCTCGCAAGCATGGCCTGATGATGATTGAGGACGCGGCCTACGCGTTCCTGGTGGACGGCGCCCCGCCTCCTTTGGCATCGCTTGCTCCGGAGACGACGGTTTATGTGTCGAGCTTGTCGAAGAGTGTCGCGACAGGGCTGCGCGTCGGCTTCGTCTGTGCCCCGCGCGAATGGGTGCCAAGGCTCGAACGGGCCATCCGTGCAACGACCTGGAATACCCCGGCGACGATGACGGCGATCGCCTGCGGCTGGATCGAGGACGGCACCGTGGCCCGGCTGGAAGCCGACAAGCGGCGGGATGCCATGCTGCGCCAGGGCGTTGCCGCGGAAGTCCTGGGCGGGCTGAAGCGGATCAGCCATCCCGCGTCGTACTTCGTCTGGCTTCCTCTGCCACCCGAGGTGCGGGCAGACGCGATCGCGATGGCGCTGATGCGCGAGCGCATCTCCGTGTCGACGGCCCACCCGTTCGCGACGTCAGCGCAGGTGCCGCATGCCATCCGACTGGCACTCGGCTCCGTCAGCCTTTCCACGCTGAAGCGGTCTCTGGAAACGGTGGCCGGTGTGATTGCCGATCAGGCTTACTGATGGCGTGATCCCGCTCACGCAATTGGGCCTCATCAAGATCGTCTGAGGCTGACTGCCGGGTGTCGCCCATCATCACTGGCGGAGCCCGGCCGGCCTGCCACCGTTTGCGGACGTTCCTGTTGGACGTCCTGGTTTGCGGGCTCGATAGCGGCGCTAAGACCCACCCCTTTCAAGGTGATCAAACGACACGTCCAGCCTTGATGACACGGGCGGTAGATACATGCCGTCGTGCCACGCATCCGGCAACATAGCCCTTCTTCTTGGGCGCCTTCGGTCCCCGAGC
>NZ_QKWJ01000117.1 GCF_003353055.1 Cupriavidus lacunae | reverse complement strand
GCGCAAAGCCTTTGCGCTGCTCGGCATTGACCCCGCCTGTTCCCAGTAGCCAGCCTCTGCCGCTTGAAAATCTCCCGGCGTTTCAATGGGTTAGATTGGTCACTGATTCAAACTTCGGACTAGCCGAAGTCGGCCAGTTCCAGTCACTCAGAAGCGATTCTCGAATGTCCCCTCACAGGGCGGACAAGAGACATTCGTCGACAATGCTTCGAGCTTCCCGGTCCGGTCTTGATAGGTAGCCCCTCGCGCTGCCTGATCGCCGCCGACCGAAAGGTGCTGCCCCAAGGTCTGCATCAGGATCTCGTGGATTCGCTCACACCATGCCGGGGGAAGTTTCGGGACGCGTGTCGATTTGATAGTGACTAGCTCGTCGTTGTAATGGCGCCTTGCGGTTTCAGCGAAGCCGCCCCGGGTCGCGAACTTGTTGATACGAGAAGCCCTTTGGCAATAGTTCGTGCGATTTCGCACAGCGCAAGAAGTGGCGAGTCACTAGTCTGGATCATCAGAACACACCGTTGCTTCGAACGGTGTGCACCGGTCTCAGTGGAGGATCGGATGGATCGCTTCTACCCGTTCGACGCGTCGTTCTGCCCCAGCGCGACCATGAGACACGTACCCATTTATGGCAGCACGCCCGAGCGCGCCGCGGCGTCGCAAATGACCGCATTTACCACCGCGATCGAGGCATACACCGGACAAGTCCTTGCTGCGTTGCCGTTGAAAATCGCGAACTATCGATAATTTTCCGTTTCAAGAAAACGTGCGTCAAACGACTCTTTCCGGCATCCAATCGCTTCGCGGGGTAGCGGCTCTGCTCGTTGTTTGCTTCCATGCGGCGCTGCTTGTTCAGAGAAATGGCTGGACCGTCCATCTAGCCCATCTGCTTGACTACTGGGGGCGGATCGGTGTCGACATCTTCTTCGTCATCTCCGGCTTTGTGATGGTGGTCATCGCAGGCGACAGACCGCGCGGGATGTCCGTCGCATGCAATTTTATGCGCGATCGCATCATACGAATCGCACCAGTCTATTGGGTACTTACTGGATTGATGACACTGGCGCTAGCCGCGGCACCATCCGTATTCAACACTGCCCGCTTCGACTGGGTAATTACCTTGGCGTCCTGCCTGTTCATACCGACCCTTGATAGGGCTGCAGGCATTACGTACCCTATCCTTTATGTTGGATGGACCCTCTCGTACGAGATGTTATTTTATCTGGTCTTCTCAGCAATGCTTCTCCTAAGACGAGAAGTCCGCATCCCGGGCCTGATTTTGATTTTTGGGACTGCAGTAATTGCCGGCCTCGCCATGCGACAGCAAGGGTTTCTGGCATTTCTCACAGATCCAATCACAATGGAATTTGTCTTTGGATGCATTATTGGTCAGATCTACCAGAAGGCGCCTCCGGTATCAAAACGCGCCGGCCTTGTTGTACTTTCCTTGGGCGGCGCTCTTGCCGCAGCATCAATTCGAGAGAACATTGACCTGCAATGGCGCGCTCTCGCATGGGGGCTGCCGGCAGCCTTGATAGTGGATGGCGCCGCGCTCATGGAGCGTAGCGGTAGCACCCACTGGCCAAAACTATTGCGCGTGCTCGGCGACAGTTCCTATTCGCTCTATCTTACTCACATCTTTGTACTGCCTCTCATCGGTCGAGTCCTGACTAAACTGGACAGCGCACGAATCGTCTATGGTGACATGATTTGGATTGGGGTGATTTCAATTGCCGTGCTCTTTGGTCATATCTTTTATTTGAAATTCGAGGCCCCCGTGACCCGCTATCTGCGCAGAAAGTCCCTTCCCATTGAAGCGCGGAAAACCCCCGCCTAATGTAGTGTTCTGAAAAACCTTCGCAAAACGGGGGACGTTCATGCAGACCTCTGTAATGCGGTAACCAACCCGCGGATATATCAGTGTATCCACCGTTGTCCCGGCAACCTGTAAGCCCGATCAGTTGATATCAATATTCATCAGGGCACGGACATGGGCCATCGTACCTGTGACCAAGCCGTCCAGGCTATAGCCCCCTTCCAGAATCGAAACGATACGCCCTTCGCACGTCGCATCGGCAATATGCATCAGCTCACTGGTAATCCAACGAAAATCGCTGTCCTCGAGGTTCATACCTGCGAGCGGATCCAGGCGATGCGCGTCGAAGCCTGCCGAAATGATGATGAGTTGGGGGTCGAATTGGCGTACCGCCGGCAGCATGTCGGATTCGATCCCGGCACGGAACAGTGCCGAATCACAACCACGGGGCAACGGGACATTGACAATGTTGTGGTTCACGCCGGTCTCGGATCTGGCGCCCGTACCGGGATAGAAAGGCGACTGGTGGCTGGAGGCGTAAAACAACTCCGGGCGGTTGAAGAATGCTGCCTGGGTGCCGTTGCCATGATGGACATCGAAATCGACGACCGCGACGCGCTCCAGCTTGTGGACTTCATGAGCATAAGCCGCCGCGATTGCAGCCTGGTTGAAAATGCAAAAACCCATCGCCCTTGCTGGCTCGGCGTGATGACCACACGGACGCGTGGCGCAAAACACGTTGCGCGCCTGCGCGTTCATCACCGCATCGACGCCAGCACAAGCTGCGCCAACGCAGCGCATCACGGCTTCCCACGAGCCTGGCGACATTACCGTGTCGCCCGCATCGAGTGGCATATAACCATGCTGCGGAGCGCTCCGCGCGACCTCATCGATGAAGTCCCGTTCATGGATCAATTGCAACTGCTCGACTGTGCCCATTGGCGCATCGCGCCATTCCAACGAAGAAAACTCTGGCGACCGCAACGCCTGCAGCACGACGTCCAGACGTTCAGGCGACTCCGGATGGTGGGGCCCGGGACGATGATCGAGACACGCAGCATGGGTATAAACGATGGTAGTCATTTTCGCCTGTACGCGGCACGGCCCGCGTCGTCTCCTTATTGTCACGCGTCGGCATGGCTGGCTCCACGACACTTGAGGCGCGAGAAGCAGCAACTTCGTAGATAGCAACTCAGCGTGTCCGGGCTGCGGCCGCTGTGGGCGGCAATCTGCCGAGAGTCCCTCTCGCTAGTCATGGCAAACTGGCTGTGATATACAATGTATCACGGCGGCATATCTCGCTGCGCGCGGCTTCAACTGCTTCTACCCTTTTGCACGGACCTACTAGGAAGCGCTAGACAGCATGAGCAATCGGATCTACATCGCACCCAAGGTCGGCAAGGCGTTTGAGGAGTCGGCGGATGGTTTTGTTGGCGTCGTGGCGATTGAAGTAGTCGGGGCCGAGGTCCGCATACTCAGTGCCATCCCGGAGCATGTGGTAGGCGGCCGTAAGCATGGAAGCAGCCACCGCGAGGATGGCTTTCTTAGCGCCGCGCCGTGCCTTGAGCCGCAGGAATTGCGCGTGCAGGTAGCTGGTTTTGACGCGTATGGCGGCCCAGGCAGCCGTCACCAAAGCGGTTTTGAGCCAGGTGCCGCTCTTGCGCACCCGGGTACTGCGCCGCTTGCCGGCGCTCTCGTCATTGCGCGGGCACAGGCCGGCCCAGGACACCAGATGGCCAGCATCGGGAAAGCGCGTCTTGTCGACGCCGATCTCCGCCAACAGGACCTGGGCGGTCAAGTTGCTAACCCCGGGGATCGTGGTCAGCAGGCGGGCGCGCTGTTGGATCGGCGCTAGCGCTTTTCCCACGACTGCGTCGAGTTCGGCGAGCGAGTGCTCCAGTGCGCCGATGATATCCAGGTGCAGCTTAAGCATCGTGCGATGGTGCTCGGTAATGCGTCCGTTCAGGGCCTCGCGCAATTCCGCGTGCTTTTTCCGGGCGTTGCCTTGGGCGAGCGCGGCAAGCCGCTCGGGATCTTTCTCGCCATCGACGATGGCCTTGAGCATGGCGCGGCCGCTGTGTCCGAGGACATCTGAGAGCACGCTGCCAAGTTTCAGATTGGCGTCTTCGAGCACTTTCTGGATGCGCAGGCTGTGCTGGGAGATCTCGCGCACGAGTTGCTTGCGGGTGCGGGTGAGATCGCGCAACTCCTGAATGGCCGCCGGCTGCACGAAGCTGGAGCGGATCAGCCCATGGGCCAGAAGATCAGCGATCCACATCGCGTCGTTGACATCGGTCTTGCGCCCGGGCACGTTGCGGATGTGCTGGGCGTTGGCCAGCACCAGTTCGAAGTTGCCCTCGAGGATGTGCCACACCGGTTTCCAGTACACCCCGGTGGCTTCCATGGCCACGTGGGTGCAGCCGTGCAGCGCCAGCCAATCGGCCAGCGCCAGCAGCCCGGTGGTGGTGCTGTCAAAGCTGCGCACTTCATGGTGGACCGGCGTCGAGACGCAGCGCACACAGGCCACGATGGTGTCCTTGTGCACGTCCAAGCCGGCACAGCGGGGAGCGGGTAAGAGGACGGCGTCACCGCCATCCCCTCCCCAAAGAACCGCCCAAGCGACTTTCACCGCAAGCGGCTCGCGCATGGCTAAAACACCGTTTGCCCGATGCCGGCCTTGCCATACGGCACAAGATCTTCGCTCACGTCCTATCGTTGACCCACCTCATCGCTGAGATGCAGGGCGCTGAACTGCCGTCAAACAGAGCACGTCAGTCTCTTCCAAGTTGCCCCACCTCGGACCTCAGATATTGGCTCGCGACAGCCACACCTCGCGCAAGTCTGCACCCTTTCGGGTTGGGGCAAAGTTCGAACCCCTATCCGGACCATTACAGCCCGGCCTTCGCTTTCTGCGCGTTCTCTTACCCGCTCCACCAACAGCTTGCCTTGCGGCTCGCCTGCCATCGAGCTAAAGTCGAAACTGGTGTACGGACGGGGAATTTGAGGCGCGGAGTAGAGGGCGGTGGAGCTTTCCGCTGAGAATCTGATTGTCGAGATCGGAAACCAGCACAAGAAAGGTCCACCATGAGCAAGGATAAAGGGAAAGAAGCAGTCGGTCTATCGGAAATCGGGCTTGGGCTCGAGGAGCTGATCAGGCGCGGGGCCCGGCGGGTCATCCAGGAGGCGATTGAAGTGGAGCTGGCAGAGCTGCTTGAGCAGTTCAGTAACGTCAAGACGTTGAGCGGGCAGCGCGCCGTGGTTCGCAATGGCTACCTCCC
This sequence comes from Cupriavidus lacunae, assembly GCF_003353055.1. Lineage (GTDB taxonomy): Bacteria > Pseudomonadota > Gammaproteobacteria > Burkholderiales > Burkholderiaceae > Cupriavidus > Cupriavidus lacunae. The sequence goes on along the minus strand of NZ_QKWJ01000117.1, from coordinate 13,592 downwards.
GGAGCGCGAGGTACTGACGGGCGCCGGCCCAATTGCGGTGAAGGTGCCCAAGGTACGCGACCGGTCCGGTTCCGGCGTGAAGTTCAACTCGGCGATCGTGCCGCCGTATGTGAGGAAGTCGCCGCGGGTGAGTGCGGCGCTGCCCTGGCTGTACCTGAAGGGAGTCTCGACTGGCGACATGAGCGAGGCGCTGTCGGTGCTGCTGGGCGAGGATGCCAAAGGGCTATCGGCCAACGTGGTGAGCCGATTGAAGGCGCAGTGGGCAGACGAGCATGCGAGCTGGAATCAGCGCGATCTGTCAGCGGCGCGCTATGTGTATTGGTGGGTGGACGGCATCCACACGGGTCTGCGCAGCGAGGGCTCGGACGGGCAATGCCTGCTGGTGATCATCGGTGTCACGCCCGACGGCAGGAAGGAGCGCGTGGCGATCGGTGACGGCTATCGGGAATCGAAGGCATCGTGGGCAGAAGTACTGCTGGACCTGAAATCCCGCGGTCTGCAGGCTGGCCCGCTGGCGGCGGTCGGCGATGGCGCCATGGGATTCTGGGCTGCCCTGGAGGAGGTGTTCCCGGCCACGCGTACCCAGCGTTGCTGGTTCCACAAAATGGGCAATGTCCTGAACGCCTTGCCAAAATCCCAGCATGGCCGCGCCAAGGCAGATCTGCAGGCGATTTGGATGGCAGCCACCAGGGCAGATGCCTATGCCGCTTTCGATCGCTTTGTGACGATCTACGGCGCCAAGTACCCCAAGGCCACCGGCGTGCTCACCAAAGATCGAGACAGCCTGCTGACCTTCTACGACTTCCCGGCCGAGCACTGGCAGCACATCCGCACGACGAACGCGATTGAGTCGACCTTCGCGACCGTGCGTCACCGCACGACGCGCACGCGCAATTGTGTGTCACGAGCAACCTTCCTTGGCCTGGCCTTCAAGCTGATCGAGGAAGCCGAGAAAACATGGCGCCGCATCAATGGCGCCGAACACATCGAACTGCTCTTGAAGGGCGTTCCCTTCAAGGACGGAACTCCGGCGCATGACAATCCGCCGGTTCAGCAGAAACTCGCCGCCTGACGCCCGGCCACGATCATCCCCCGTACACCACAATTGACTTTATCTCCCTGCCATCGCTGATCATACTGCAGCAGCAGTGGCGGTGAATCGGGATTACCACGTTCCCGCCGTTGCCGACCGCGGTCAACCTTCTGAACCAGCGGCCTATCCGGTTAGCGCCCGCTTCTCCCCCGGCAGCCTGATGACGACGTGCTCCCACTCTATAGCGGAGCAACCGACTGCGTACCTTTTGGTTCAGGCCCAGCCGTTTTGGCCTGCTGCAAGTTACGAGGTTTAACAGCGATTCAGATCTCTTGCGCATGCGGAACTTGCCTGGCCCTTACACCGCATTGCGGCTTGCAGTGTCATGCGGATTCGTCACCGAACCTGCACGCCTCTCGACGGGTACTTTGTCCCCAGGGCTTCACACCTCACCGTTGCCAGTGACGCATGCCTGGGTAGGCAACTGCTGGTCGTACAGCAGGTCACGGCACGTGACTACCATGCGTGACAAGACAACAACGAGCTTTGCTGCCCGCTACAACTAGACTGCCAACACGCTGCGGGCAAGCAGCACGTGTCGCACATAGAGTACTTGCATGGAGCCTCCTGCCAAAATCAACGGCATCGGCAGCAGCCCTTCGGTCTGGCGGGCCAGCGGATCCTGTATGTGGGTGGCCGCCGCAACGCAAACAAGGCACTCAGGACGCTGATCGAAGACGCCGGCGGAGAATTCAAGGGACACGACGGCGGACTGGAACAGCGCAAGGGTCTGCTACCGGCGATGGTGGCAGGCGCGGATATCGTCGTCTTCCCCGTGGACTGTGTCGACCATGATTCGGTCAGTATGTTGAAACGCGTATGCCAGCAGCAGGGCGTCGACTACCACCCTGTGCGAAGCGCAAGCGTTGGCAGCTTCGTGGAACTGGCGGTGCGGCTGTTTGGCGGTCAAGGGGCCGGTGTCAACCAGCTCGTTGATGTCTGCAGATCATAGTCACTGCCCGCCGACAATGTCTGGCACAACACCCAAAAGAAAAAACCGCAGCCGAAGCCGCGGTTTTTTCGATCCTACAAGAGCCCTACTCCCGCTCAAACTTCCTCATACAGCGGCAGCGTCAGGAACTCGGCGAAATCCTCCGACGTAGACATCTGCTCGAAAATCTCGGCAGCACGGTCATACGTCTTGGTATCGCCACCCACCAGTTCCTTCACCTTGGCCAGCTCTTCCGGAATCAGCTTGCGCACCAGTTCAGCCGTCACCTTGGTGCCGTCTTCCAGCTTGCCCTTCGGCGAGCGGATCCACTGCCACACCTGCGAGCGCGAGATCTCGGCGGTGGCGGCGTCTTCCATCAGGTTGTGGATCGGCACGCAGCCGTTGCCGTCCAGCCAGGCGCCCAGGTAATGGATGCCGACGTTGATGTTCATGCGCAGGCCGTGCTCGGTGATCGGCGTTTCCGGCTTGAAGTCGAGCAGGTCGGCGCCCTTCACTTGCACGTCCGGGCGTTGCTTGCCGAACTGGTTCGGCTTGTCGCCCAGCACTGCCACGAATTCCTTCATGGCCGGATCGACCAGGCCCGGGTGGGCCACCCAGCCTCCGTCGTAGCCGTCGGTGGCATCGCGGCGCTTGTCGCTGATGATGCCTTCCATGGCGATGGCGTTCTTCTCCGGATCGTTCTTGATCGGGATCAGGGCGCTCATGCCGCCCATGGCGGGGGCACCGCGGTGGTGGCAGGTCTTGAGCAGCAGCAGTGCGTAGGCACGCATGAACGGCGCGGTCATCGTCACCTTGGCGCGGTCGGCCAGGCAGAAGTCCTTGTCGTTCTTGAACTTCTTGATGCACGAGAAGATGTAGTCCCAGCGGCCGGCGTTCAGGCCAGCGCTGTGCTCGCGCAGCTCATACAGGATTTCGTCCATCTCGAACGCCGCCAGGATCGTTTCGATCAGGACGGTGGCCTTGATGGTGCCTTGCGGCAGGCCGATTTCGTTCTGCGCCATCACGAAGATGTCGTTCCACAGGCGTGCTTCCAGATGGCTTTCCATCTTGGGCAGGTAGAAGAACGGGCCAGCGCCGCGGGCGATTTGCTCCTTGGCATTGTGGATCAGGAACAGCGCGAAGTCGAAGATGCCGCCCGAGACGCGCTTGCCGTCGATGGTGACGTGCTTCTCATCCAGGTGCCAGCCGCGCGGACGCACTTGCAGGGTGGCGATCTTGTCGTTCAGCTTGTACTGCTTGCCCTTCGATTCCAGGGTCAGCGTGCGGCGCACGGCGGCCTTCAGGTTGACCTGGCCCTGCAGCTGGTTGTGCCAGTTGGGGGTGTTGGAATCCTCGAAGTCGGTCATGTAGCTGTCAGCGCCCGAGTTGAAGGCGTTGATGACCATCTTGGCCTCGACCGGGCCGGTGATTTCCACGCGGCGGCATTCCAGCGCCTGGGGGATCGGGGCAACTTTCCAGTCGCCTTCACGGATGCTCTTGGTTTCCGGCAGGAAGTCGGGGAGCTCACCGGCGTCCAGGCGCTTGGCGCGTGCCACGCGCGCGGCCAGCAGTTCCTGACGGCGCGGTTCGAAGGCGCGGTGCAGCTTGTCTACCAGGGCCAGGGCTTCCGGCGTGAGGATATCTTCGTAGGCCGGCAGGATCTCGCCGGTAATCTTCATGCCCGCGGGCAGCGTGATAGCCATCAGTCTTCTCCTGTGTTCGATAGCGATAAGGCTTGGTTGAAGGGACCCTGCTATACCGCCACGCCACGCGCGCGGACGAAATCCAGCAGGTCGTTCATGTCGTGCCCGGTGCCGGAGGGGGCTACGTCGAGCCGCTCCGCCGGATGGCCGGCACGGTTGATCCAGAACGTGGTGTAGCCGTACCAGGTGGCGCCGCAGGCGTCCCAGCCGTTGGACGAGACAAAGAGCATCTCTTCCGCGGGCAGGCTGAAGGCTTGCGGCCCCAGCGCGTAAGCGGCCGGCGCGGTCTTGTATTGGCGCACGGCATCCACCGAGAGCACGTGGTCGAACAGGCCATGCATGCCGGCGCTCTTGACAGAGATGTCGAGCATCTCGGCGTTGCCGTTGGACAGAATGCCCAGCGGCAGCCCGGCGCGGCGCAGGCGCTTGAGCGCACCCAGGTTCTCCGGGAACGCCGACAAACACGCGTATTCCTTGAGCAGCTGCGCTTCGGCCGCTTCATCGAGCGTCAGGTTCAGGCGCTCGGCGGCGTAGCGCAGCGCGTCCACCGTGATCGCCCAGAACGGCTTGTAGCGCGAGCCATCGGGAGCGGCCATGGTACGGATGCGCGTGTAGTCGATCTGCCGGTCCCGCCACAGCAGCGCCAGCGCCTCGCCGCGCCCCGGGAACAGTTGTTCCGCGCGCGCGGTGACGGAGTACACGTCGAACAGCGTGCCATAGGCATCGAAGACGACTGCGCGGATCTTGTTCATTAGGGCCTGGGCAACCTGCGACGGTACGGGCGACTGGGTGGATGGACGGCCAGACCACAGCTGCGTGGCTCTGTACACCATTGAATGCATCGAATTGTAGGGAGACGCTGCAGTGCGGCAAAGTGGTCGTGGGTCACTTGATCTTTTACTTTTACGCCACTAATCTTGGCTGACTAAAACAAAACTCCGCACCAAATCCTCCTCACTGCCGGCCAAATGGCCCCAACACCACCGATTGCGTGACCAGGCCGGCACACCGCGGGGCAACCGCGGGCACATCAGGCGAACATTTGTGGACCATTTCAAACAACTGGAGACCTTTGTATCCGTCGCTTCGCGCGGCAGCCTGTCCGCAGCGGCGGCGGCTGAAGGCGTGGCGCCGGCCATCATCGGGCGGCGCATCGACGCGTTGGAAGAGCGCCTGGGCGTCAAGCTGCTGGTACGCACCACGCGCAAGATCAGCCTGACGTTCGAGGGCTCGGCCTTCCTGGAAGACTGCCAGCGCATCCTGAACGACCTGCACAACGCCGAGGCCAGCGTCTCCGCCGGCGGCGTCAAGGCCAGCGGGCACCTGCGCGTGACCGCCCCGGCGGGCTATGGCCGCAAGCACGTGGCGCCGCTGTTGCCGCTGTTCATTGAGTCGCACCCGGATGTGTCGATCACGCTGGACCTGTCCGACCGCGTGGTCGACCTGGTCAACGAAGGCTTCGACTGCGCCATCCGCCTGGGCGACCTGCCCGATTCCAGCCTGGTATCGATCCGCCTGGCCGAGACGCGCCGCGTGGTGGTGGCCTCGCCGGAGTACCTGGCGCGCGCCGGGCGCCCCAAGATGCCTGAGGACCTGCAGCGCCATAACTGCCTTGCATTTGGCGCCAGCGCCAATATGCAGCGCGGCTGGGTGTTCCAGGAGGAAGGCCGCGCGGTCACAGTCAAGGTGGGCGGCACCATGGAATGCAGCGACGGTGCGGTGCTGCATGAGTGGTGCCTGCAGGGCAACGGGCTGGCGTGGCGCTCCTGGTGGGAGGTGGGCAACGAGATCGCCAGCGGGCGGCTGGTGACGGTGCTCGATGAGTTCCAGGCGCCGCCGATCGGCATCCATGCGGTGTTTCCGCAGCGCAAGCACCTGCCGCTGCGCGTGCGGCTGTTTATCGATCACCTGAAAAACACGTACGGCAACCCGTCCTACTGGCGCCGGGCCGAACAGGCCGCGGCCCTGCCGGTGGCGGAGGCCCTGGCGAACTGAAGGAAAGTGCTGCGGCCGGCATGCTGAGACACTTTCATTGCAATTGACATTGCGCAATGACCTTCTCGGCACACTGACTACAATGGATTCGAGACAGGCGCTTCCCGGTGCCCCGGCGTCCCCGGTGCCAGCTGGCTGCCCTGCCCCGATCCCTAGTCCGAAAAGGAGCCCCGCATGTTCCAACACATCTTGCTACCCACCGACGGCTCGGAACTCTCCAAGAAGGCCATCAACGGCGGGCTGGAGCTCGCCAAGACCATCGGCGCGCGCGTCACGGCCTATGTCTGCCTGGAGGAGTATCCCTACACCCCGTTCAGCGAGATCGTGGTCGAAGCCCCGCAGGCCTTCAAGGACCGCATCGAGAACCAGGCGAAGCTGTACCTGAAGGAAATCGAAAACCTGGCTGCGGCGGCCGGCGTGACCTTCGACACCGACATGTCGACCTTTGCCGTGCCCTACCTGGGCATCATCGACGCGGCCGAGCGCCATGACTGCGACGTGATCTTCATGGCCTCGCATGGCCGGCGCGGGCTGTCCGGCCTGTTGCTGGGCAGCGAGACGCAGAAGGTGCTGACGCATACCGACATCCCGGTGATCGTCTACCGCTGACGCGGCGCACCGCGCCAAAGCAAAGCCGCCCGCACCGGCAGGACCGGTGCGGGCGGCTCTTTGCTTGTGCGGGCCGCTTATGAAGCCTTGCTGATGCGCTGCTCGATATGCCTGGCGCGGTCTTCCGAGCCCGGGTGCGACGAGAACATGCTGGACTTGCCGCCGTCCAGCTTGGCCAGCTTCTGGAATGCCGTCACCAGCCCGCGCGTACTGGCCTTGTTCTTGGTCAGCAGGTCGAACGAGTAGTCATCCGCCGCGCTTTCCTGCGACTGCGAGAACTGCGCGTTGATCAGCTTCTCGCCCAGGTCGCCCAACTGCGACTGCGACAGCGCCGCCACCGCGCCGTTACCGGCCGCTGCCGCCGCGCCGCGTGCGGCCGTGGCGGTGTAGGCAACCTGCATCGCCTTCTTGGTATGGCCCAGCGCCACGTGGCCCAGCTCATGGCCCAGCACGCCGCGCACTTCGTCGTCGGTCATCATGTCCATCAGGCCGCTGTATACGCGCACGCAGCCGTTGGCCATGGCCCAGGCATTGACGTCCTTGGTCATGTAGACCTTGGCGTTGACGTTGGGCACGTCGCTGTTCTTCAGCCCACTCATGATCTTGACCAGGCGCTTGCTGTAGGTGGTGTTGGCAGCGGCGATCTTGTTGGTCTTGTCAGACTCGGCGCAAGCCTGGTCGGACAGGCTCTTGACGTCGGCGTCGGACAGCGTGGCGGCCTTGGCCAGCGACGTACCGGCGCTCATCAGGCCATCGACATTGGTGGGCATGCCGCCGGAGCAGCCGGCCAGCAGTGCCGCCGCGACGGCGCAGGAAGCGAGCGAGAGAGATGCTTTCATGATGTTGTTCTGGGAGGAGTGGCTCGGAAAGTGCCGATAAGGGCTCCGGCACTTTAAGGCATCTCTCCTACGGATGGAATCACCCAAATACTGCAATTCGCCAAAAATGACAATTTATTGCATTCCGGTAGATTCGCCCCGCCGCAGGCTCAGTTCGACGCCGGCGCGCGGTCTGGCAACGGTGTTGGTTCGCCAAGACAAAAAGCCCGCGCGGCGCGAACCGGGCGGGCTTTCGGAATCTGGTTGCGGGGGCAGGACTTGAACCTGCGACCTTCGGGTTATGAGCCCGACGAGCTGCCAACTGCTCCACCCCGCGGGGCGAAATATACCCGAGTCGGCAGCATCTGGATAGCTTTATTGGTACTGGATTCAGCATGCATAAAAAAACCGCGCCGTCCCTGAGAGAGAACGGCGCGGCGCCTAAATCAGAAAGCGTGATGGTCGCACGCCTTCTTTAACCGCCGGACCCACGTCCCGGCGGGGGTGACCAGGAGGGTCAGGCCACTTTCTTGTCTTCGAAGAACTGCTCGTCTTCGGTCGAACCCTTCAGTGCGGTCGTCGACGACTGGCCGCCTTCGATGGTCTGGGTCACGGCGTCGAAGTAGCCGGTGCCGACTTCGCGCTGGTGCTTGACCGCGGTGAAGCCCTTCTCGGCGGCCTTGAACTCGGCTTCCTGCAGTTCCACGAACGCGCTCATCTGGTTGCGGGCGTAGCCGTAGGCCAGGTTGAACATCGAGTAGTTCAGCGAGTGGAAGCCAGCCAGCGTGATGAACTGGAACTTGTAGCCCATGGCGCCCAGTTCCTTCTGGAACTTGGCGATGGTGGCGTCGTCCAGGTTCTTCTTCCAGTTGAACGACGGCGAGCAGTTGTAGGCCAGCATTTTGCCCGGGAACTTGGCGTGCACGGCTTCGGCAAACTTCTTGGCGAACTCGAGGTCCGGCTTGCCGGTTTCGCACCACACCAGGTCAGCCACTTCAGCGTAGGCCAGGGCGCGCGAGATCGACTGCTCCAGGCCGTTCTTCACGCGGTAGAAGCCTTCCACGGTGCGCTCGCCAGTGCAGAACGGCTTGTCGTTGTCGTCCACATCCGAGGTCAGCAAGTCGGCGGCTTCGGCGTCGGTACGGGCGATCACCAGGGTCGGCACGCCCGAGACGTCGGCGGCCAGGCGGGCAGCGGTCAGCTTGGCGACGGCTTCGCGGGTCGGGACCAGCACCTTGCCACCCATGTGGCCGCACTTCTTCACCGATGCCAACTGGTCTTCGAAGTGCACGCCGGCGGCGCCCGCTTCGATCATGGACTTCATCAGTTCGAACGCGTTCAGCACGCCGCCGAAGCCGGCTTCAGCGTCAGCCACGATCGGGGCGAAGAAGTCAGTGTCGCCCTTGCCTTCGCTCCACTGGATCTGGTCGGCGCGCTGGAAAGTGTTGTTGATGCGCTTCACGACTTGCGGCACCGAGTTGGCCGGGTACAGCGACTGGTCGGGGTACATTTCACCGGCCAGGTTGGCGTCGCCTGCGACTTGCCAGCCCGACAGGTAGATGGCCTTCAGGCCGGCCTTCACTTGCTGCATGGCCTGGTTGCCGGTCAGGGCGCCCAGCGAGTTGACGAACGGCTCGGTGTGCAGCAGGTTCCACAGCTTTTCGGAGCCACGGCGTGCCAGGGTGTGCTCGACCTGGACCGAACCACGCAGGCGCACCACGTCTTCGGCGGTGAAGTTGCGCTTGATACCCTTCCAGCGGGGATTGGTGTCCCAGTCTTTCTGCAGGGCCTGGATCTGTTCTTGGCGGGTCATGGTCACTCTCCTGATGATTGCCGGATGGCTGAGAATCTCTTGATCACCTGGTCTGGGCTGCGTCGCGGTGCTGTTGCGTGGGCCGCTGTTTTTCGCGTTTCAGGTCATGTGTCTTATATAAGAGTGTAGAGAACCATCCCGCGTTGCAACAACCCTGATCGATGGTTACCACACAGATTTTTTATTTTTATAATTCAATGGCTTAGCAAACTATTTTCACGATGCGGAATATAATCTTCCATCATGAGAAATGGTCTTGTGCTACGCAAACCATGTATTTTTGCGGTCCAAAACGTCTTTCCACATCGTGAAAAATGAGCAGAATGCGCTGCGCCCGCTATCGGAGGCGAGCGGCAAGCAGCGTTGGTGAGGCCGGCGCCCCTTCCATATGCTCGATAAATTCCCGCACCATGCCCGCAAACCCTGGCGCATCGGCCAGCGGCAGCCAATGGTGGGCAGGCACCGTCCGGCGCCAAAGCCGCGTGGTCCAGCGTTGCAGGTCCTCCGTCAGCGCAGGCTTCACGTAACGGTCATGCAGCGGCACGATCACCTGCACCGGCGCATGGGCATGACGCTGGCGCGGCGCGCGCAGCACAGGCAGGAAGTTGGCGCGATACAAGCGCACGCCGTGGCAGCCGTCGGCGGTCTGCGTGGCGCTGGGTCCGATGCCCAAGCCCTCGGTCAGCCGCAGGTAGCGCGGCCATGCACGGCCCAGCCACAGCCGCCATGTCAGTTCCGGGAGGCACGGCAGGTGGAAGGCGCCGATGTACCAGGATGCCGCCAGTTGCCGCAGCGTCTTGCCCAACGCCGCCAGCGAGCGTTGCCCGCGCAGTTCGCGCAGGCCGATAGCCGCGTGATCCAGGCATGGGCCGGAGCACGAGGTAAATGAGGCGATGCGCCCTTGGAGGCGTGCATCGGTAACGAATTCCCAGCTCTGGATCGAACCCCAGTCGTGTCCGACCAGGTGCACGGGGCGCTGCGGCGATACCGCGTCGATCACGGCGACAAAGTCGTCGGCCAGCTTCTGCAGCCGGTAAGCGCTGGTCGCACGCGGCGCGGTCGAGCGCCCTGCCCCACGCACGTCATAGGCCACCACATGGAAGCGCCCCGCCAGTTGCGCGGCCACGCCGTGCCAGACCTCGCTGTTGTCGGGATAGCCGTGGACCAGCACGATCGTGGGCCGCGCCGGGCCCGGCTCGCCCCAGCTGGTGACGGACAGCAGCACCTCGCCGGCATCAATGAAGAACTGCTGAGGAAGGCGCTGCGGCTGCGGGGATTGCGGAGCGTTCATGGCCGTCGATTCCCTTGGTCGATGTCATCGTCGGCCATGCTACGCAAAAGCAGACGGCGCCGCGAATGGGCGCCGTCTGTTTGAAACGAGCCGGGGCTCAGGCCCCGGCCGTACCGCGTCCACGGCGATAAGCCACCCAGTCACCACTGTCGATGCGCGGCAGTGTGGCCACCGCGGATTCGGCCACCGGATACAGCAGGCAGGCGACCGGCTGGCCGTTGTGCAGCACGGCTTGTTCCTCGCGCACGAACAGTGTGGCCTGGCCGGGATAGACCTCTTCGATCTCATCCAGCACTGGCAACAGCGCGTCAGGAATCTCGTAGATATCGCCCACGACCTGCCCGCCGCCGGCATCCAGCACCAGGCCGGGATAGGTGCCGAAGTCATAAAGCCTGCCCGCCACCGTCCCCGTACCCAGCAGCGTGGGCGCGGCAATGCCGTGGCGACGGGCGGCGGCGTTCAGGTCGTTGACCTCGCCGGCGCGCAGCGTGCCGTAGACAAAGACGCGCGGCATGCTCAGCCCTCCAGTTTTTCGTCCGAGACCAGCACGCCGTCGGCGTCGACGTAGATCCAGTTGCCCGGGCGCACGACCGCGCCAGGCATCTGCACGGCGACATCGCTCTCGCCCACGTTGTGCTTCTGGCTTTTCTGCGGATGGACGGCCAGCGCGCGGATGCCGATGTCGCACACGTCCAGTTCGGCGGTATCGCGGATGCAGCCGTTGACGACGATGCCGACCCAGCCGTTCTTCTCGGCCAGCAGGCCAAGGTTGCCGCCGACCAGCGCGCAGCGCAGCGAGCCGCCGCCGTCGATGACCAGCACGCGGCCCTGGCCCGGCGCCTCCAGCGCGGTGCGCACCAGCGAGTTGTCTTCGAACACTTTGAGCGTGGCGGCGGGGCCGGCAAAGGCGCCCTGCTTGCCGAAGGCGCGGAACACCGGCGCCATCACGCGCAGGGTGCCGCCGGCAAGGCGGTCTTCATGCGCGTCGCACAGGTCGGTGGTGACGGGCTTCATCGATAGTCTCCTGACAGGTAAGAAAGAATCCGGTCGGGCCTTACGGCCTCACTGTTGCTGGCTGGCCAGCGCCTGCGCGCGGATTGCGCTCAGCGTGGTGCGCGGCGTGATCACGTCCGGGTCGACCTGGATCTCGATCAGCGTCGACACCGGCGCGGCCAGGGCCTCGCGCAATGCGGGCGCAAAGGCTTCGGTCGTGGTCACGGTGGCGCCGCGCGCGCCATAGGCGCGCGCCAGCGCGGCAAAGTCGGGGTTGTGCAGCTCGGTGCCCGATACATGGGTCGGGTATTCGCGTTCCTGGTGCATCCGGATGGTGCCGTACATGCCGTTATTGACGACGATAAAGATCACCGGCGCCTGGTATTGCATCGACGTCGCAAGTTCCTGGCCGTTCATCAGGAAGCAGCCGTCGCCGGCCAGCGCCACCACGGTGCGCTGCGGGAATGCGATCTTGGCGCCGACCGCGGCCGGCACGCCATAGCCCATGGCGCCGCTGGTCGGCGCCAGCTGGCCGCGGCCGCCGCTGGTGAACGGGCGATAGCGGAAATAACGGTGCAGCCAGCCGGCATAGTTGCCGGCGCCGTTGGTCACCACGGCATCGGCTGGCAGCATCTGGTCCAGCGTGCGGATGACTTCGGCCATGTCCACGCCCTGCCCCGTGAACGGAGGCGGCTGCAGGTAGCGCTCGTAGTCGGCATGCGCGGCTGCCGTCCACGCCTGCCAGCGCGGCGCGGCGGCGGGCTTCAGGCCGGCCAGGCGTGCGGCGATGGCCGGCATCGACGCCTGGACCATCAGGTCGGCCTGGTACACGCTGCCCAGCTCCTCCGCGCCGGCATGCACGTGGATCAGCTTCTGCGCGGGCCGCGGCGCGGCGATCAGCGCGTAGCCGCCAGTCGTCATCTCGCCCAGCCGCGGGCCGATGGCCAGCACCAGGTCGGCATTGCGGACCCGCTCGGCCAGTGCCGGGTTGATGCCGATGCCGACATCGCCGGCGTAGTTGGGATGGCGGTTGTCGAACAGGTCCTGGCCGCGGAAGGCGCAGCCCACCGGCAGCGCGAAGCGCTCGGCAAAGGCCTGCAGGTCGGCACAGGCCTGCGGGGTCCAGCCGCTGCCGCCGGCCAGCACGAAGGGACGCTCTGCGGCGTTGAGCATCTCGGCCAGCCGTGCCAGGTCGGCTTCGCCCGGCCAGCTCATGACGCGCTGGTAGGCCTGCAGCTGCGGCACGGCGGCGGTCTGCGACAGCATGTCTTCGGGCAGCGCCAGCACCACCGGACCCGGGCGGCCCGAGGTGGCGGTCTGGTAGGCGCGCGCAATGTATTCGGGGATGCGCTCGACCCGGTCGATCTGCGCCACCCACTTGGCCATCTGACTGAACATGCGGCGGTAGTCGATTTCCTGGAAGGCCTCGCGGTCCATGAAGTCGGTGCCGACCTGGCCGATGAACAAGATCAGCGGCGTCGAGTCCTGGAAGGCGGTGTGCACGCCGATGCTGGCATTGGTGGCGCCCGGCCCGCGCGTGCAGAAGGCCAGCCCGGGGCGGCCGGTCAGCTTGCCGTAGGCCTCGGCCATGACGGCGGCCCCGCCCTCCTGGCGGCAGATGATGAAGCGCATCTGGTCGCGGCGGCGGTGGAAGCCGTCCAGCACGGCCAGGTAGCTTTCACCCGGCACGCCGAAGGCCAGCTCGGCGCCGTGCGTCAGCAGCGCATCGACCAGGATATGGCCGCCCGGCAGCGGCGTGCCGTGTTCGGAATCGTCAGGCTGGGTGGCGTTGGCCGGCGTCATTGACATGAAAGCATCCTCAGGCAATCGAATTCGGAAAGCGGTGGCCAGGCATCCTTGCCGGGACCAGGCGGACCAGGCGGGCTAGGAGGCTGCGCGGCAGAGCCGTGTGACCGGTTCTTTGTAGAGCGCTGACGATGGCGGCGGCGCTCTCCGCAATTGGCAAGGCGTCGGCGCCAAGGATGCCAATCTTGCGGCGCGCAGCGTGTTATGACGACTGGGGTCCTCTTGAGTCACCCGNCCCTCATGCTGAACTGGCGGAATCCCATCACGGCCTTGATCCAGCCATTCGGGGCTTCGACGATCGCCTTGCGTCGGCGGTAGGCAGCCTCGCCCTGTTCCGTTTTCAACTTCACCGCCATCGCCGCCGTGTGCGGATGGGTCTGGGCATTGACCTTGGCATCCTCACGCCCCTCTCGACCCAGGGCAACGATGACCTCGCCGTGGTGATCGGCGACCTTCGCCAGGACTGCCTCGCTACGGAATCCCGCATCGGCCAAGGTCTGTGCCGGCATTTCGCCGGTGTTGGACTTTACCGCCGCCAGC
>NZ_QKWJ01000116.1 GCF_003353055.1 Cupriavidus lacunae | reverse complement strand
GAGCGATGGCGAGCCCGGCGTGAAGACGATTTGGCTTGGCCTGAAAGAAGTTCATGTCGCTGCGAAGACTTTGCGAGGATTACGAGCCGTCGATGATGGGGACAATTGTGTATAACCGCATGGGCTGAATCCAGGTCGCAACACCTTGATGCGGGTACTAAGGTCGCGAGCGCGCCATCAGTGGTGCTCCTTTGGTCGAGAACGGAATTCTGCAAAAAACCAGGAACAAATAGTTGTATAAACCAACAAGTCTCCGTGTCCCAGGAGGAAGGCTGTTAATTTGACATAACGCCAGACCAAGGAAATTTTGCTCTGACGCTGGTACCACAAAATCCGAGCGCACAGCGCACAAGACGCGCCTCTGCGGCTCGCCACACACTCGCCACTGGTCTGGTGGAGTGTCTAGATGAACCTGGGGCGAGTCGATCTCAATCTGCTGCGCGTGTTCGACGCGATCTTCGAGGACAGGAACCTGCTGCTCGCCGGCAAGCGGCTGCACGTGACGCAGTCCGCGGTCAGCCATGCGCTGGGCCGGTTGCGCGACCTGCTAGGCGACGACCTGTTCGTGCGCACAGCCCGGGGCATGGAGCCGACAGCACGCGCGATGAGCATGGCGGAGCCGCTGCGCAGCGCACTGCGGCAGATCGAGGCCGCGCTCGGGATCGAGCCGTTTGTGCCCGATGCCGCGAGGCGCGAGTTTGTCGTCGCTGCCAATGACTACATCACATGGCTGTTGCTGGCACCGCTGAGCGAGCGCCTGGCGGCACTGGCGCCGCATGTGAATGTCAGCATCCGCCCATCCACGCGGCTGGACCTTGCCGGCCAGATCGACCTTGGCAGGATCGACATTGCCGTGGGGATCTTTGCCGACGTCCCGGGCCGGTTCCACACGACGACACTGTGGGAGCAGGCTGACGTGCTGCTCATGCGGCAGGCACACCCGGTCGCGCATCGCACCGTGACGCGGGAAGACCTGCGCACATACCCGCTGTTGACGGTATCCACCGGTGGCCAGGAAGAGGGGGCGGTCAGCGGCTTCATTACCGAACGCGGGCTCGCCCGTCAGTCGGAGATGTTCAGCCGGCAGTCACTGGAGGAGGCGTTTCCCGATATGGATGCGGGGCCGCGATTGAGGATATCGGTCGCGCACTCGCTGGCGATTCCCGCATTGCTGCGCAACAGCGACATGCTGGCGCTGGTGCCCGGGCCGCTGGCCCGGGCGTTCGTCAGCCAGGGCGGTTGGGTCTGCCGCGCCACACCGTATGCGACCTCTGTTGCCGCGGTCCGTGCGATCTGGCATGCCCGCAATGCACACGATCCCGCGCTGCAATGGCTGCGTGGCGAGCTTGCGGGCATTGCGGCATCACTGGGCGTCGGGGGCCTTGATGTTGTAGGCGATGCGGCCGGCGGGCAGGAAGAATAGCGCGATGACGGCGCCGCCCTTGGCTTCCGGGTAGTGGTGACTGCCGGGCTCCGGCGCGGTCCACCCCCCGTAGCACCATCCGTTCGGGCCGGCCAGCGCCGCGCCTTCGTCAAGCGCCACCACCATGTTGAACTCGCCATACGGATGGCTGTGGTAGTCGCCGCGGAACGAGTCTTCGGGATTGCGCTGCGTATTGCCGGTGCTGTCCATGTACACCGCGGTGATGCTGAACCAGTTAGTCTGCTCGCAAGGGGCGAGCAGACGCGCGCGCCGATAGCGGCGGCCCGCGATCTCGGTGTCTGCCGCCCAGCCTTCCTTCACGCCGGCAGTGATCATGCGCGCAAGGTCCTGGTAGAGGTCGCTGTGCACGCCGTACTTGTCGTTGAGCCAGCGCTCGACTTCGGTGCCGGGTGTCATGTCTCTGACTTCCTGCAGGAAGGGCAGGCAACGTGCGATCAGGGCGTCCTTGTTGTCGACTGGAAGAGCGTTCTTCATTGGATATCCTCGCTTCAGTGTGGGTGCGAACAACGATGCCACACGCCCGGCGGCCGCGGAAGCGACCATACTTCAAGCTCAAATTGAACGTCGTGCAAGACGGCTCCGGCCGCGGTAGCGGCTCAGGAACGATCCCGCCGAAAGCGCGCCGGCGTGGTACCGGCAAGCCGGCGGAAACAGGTCGTCATGTGAGCTTGGTCGGCAAAGCCGCAGTCGTGCGCAATGCTGACCAGCGGCGTGTCGCCCTTCAGCAGCAGCGATTGCGCGTGCTTGACGCGCCGCTGCATGATGAAGCGCAGCGGCGCTTCGCCGGTCGAGGCGCGGAAGGCACGCATGAAATGCGGCAGGCTCAGTTCGGCCATGGTTGCAAGGTCGACCAGTGCGATCTCGGTGCCGAGATTGGCTTCGATGTAGTCGAAAACGCGGCGCAAGCGGTAGGGGGCCAGGCCACCCTTGTTGGCCGCGCGCGTCTGTGACTGCCGCCAGCGGACGATCTCGACGGCCAGCAGGCCGACCAGGCTCTCGCAGTACAGGCGCCGGCCCGTCCCCGGGGCGACGCATTCCTGCGCCAGCTTGTCCGCGATGTCCCACATCGCGCGATGCTCGAACATCAGCCGCGTGCCCAATGTGGCGTGGATCTGCTCGCTGTCGGACGCGTCGCGCATCAACTCGTCAGGGAAATGCACCACGGCACAGCGGAACTGCTCGATGCGTTCGGTGTGGCCATAGGCCTCGGCGCTGCCGGCGATCAGGCTGAGGTGGTCGTTGCCGTGGTAGGCATTGTCGAGCGGCTTCCACGGTTGCAGGCGCGCATCGATATGGCCGCCGGCTTCGCGCAGCGCTGCGCGCAACGACAGCCTGTCTGAGCCGATCGGGCGCGCGATGTCTTCCAGCGGGCCGAATTCCAGCACCTCGATCTCGGTACCGGCCCAGGAGGCGGTGACGCGGCTGCGGCAGGGGGTGTTGGCGACGCGGAGCATGGCGGGGTCCTCCATCGAGGCCGGATGCCAGCGGTTCGGCTGGTTTGTCCGGAGGTCGGGATGCACTGAATTGTATGCAGTCAATACGATACGGCATACAAGTATAAGTACTGATCTCCATAGCGAAGGGCTCTTTGCCTCGCTATATCCCTGCTATCTGCCAGATTTTCTGGATATTTATGCATTTTAGAGCTCTTTAATTTGTTCACCCACTACGCCCATAAAGTGGATTGCGTAGCACTGTATGCAGTGCGCGCTCTTTGGGAAAAATCTCCGATCGCCTCATTCAATATTTGCCGGACACGCCTGCCTATCCTGAACTCGCTTCCGCAAAAGGAGCGAAAAGCCTGTCGACCAGCTCATTCGGAGCCGGCAAGGCCAGAGAAGAGGGGTGAGAAGTGAAGGAAGATAAAGCGCCGATGACGGCCCGCGACGCGATCGAAGGACGCGTCGCCGTCCGTCGCTTCATGCCAGGGCAGGTTCCGCTGGACGTGGTCCGCGACATCCTGCGAACTGCCAGCCATGCGCCCAGTGGCGCCAACCTGCAGCCGTGGCGCGTCTACGTCGTGGCCGGTGCCGCCAAGGCGGCCCTTTGCGCGCAGGTCGAGACGGCGCACCGCCATCACGCCGAGGCGCACGCGGAGGAGTACCCCTATTACCCCGACGCTGGCCTGGAGCCGTATGCCTCGCGCAAGCGGCAGTTCGGGCAGGTCTTCTACGGGGCCCTCGGCATCCAACCGGACGATGTACAAGGGCGGGCCCGGCAGACGGCGCGCAATTTCCGCTTCTTCGACGCGCCGGTGGGCATGGTCTTCACCATCGACCGCAGGCTCGCGCAGGGAAGCTGGCTCGACTATGGGATGTTCCTGCAGAACGTCATGCTGGCGGCCCGGGCCTGCGGGCTAGATACCTGCCCGCAGGTTTCCATTGCGCGCTTCCACAAGGTGCTGCGGTGCTGCCTCGCCATTCCCGACGATGAGCTCGTGCTGTGCGGCATGTCGCTGGGCTACGCCGATACCAGCGCTCCCGAACTGGCGATACGCCAGTCCCGGCTGCCAGTGGATGCCTTCGCTTCATTCCAGGGATTCGACGCGGCGGCTGCATAGCTTGTCGAAGCCGCACGCCGGGCGCGTATGTCCGGACTTCCATGCATCAATCAGGGACGTGGCCGTGTCCACAACCTTCCATGACGCTTTAGCAGGAGACACCCCCATCATGATGTCCAGAGAACAGAACGAACTTATGACGCGCGTCGGCGCGGATACCCCCGGCGGCCGCCTGTTGCGGCAGTACTGGCAGCCGGTGGCGCTGGTCGATGAGTTCGAGGGAGAGCGCCCGGTGCGCCCGGTTCGCCTGATGGGCCAGGACTTTGTCGTGTTCCGCGACGAGCACGGCCAGTACGGCATGCTCGACCGCGACTGCCCGCACCGCGGCGCGGACCTGAGCTTCGGGCGCCTGGAAGACGGCGGCCTGCGCTGCCCGTTCCACGGCTGGCTGTTCGATCGCAACGGCACGTGCCTGGAAACGCCGGCGGAACCCGCCGGCAGCAAGCTGTGCCAGCGCATCCGCCAGAACGCCTACCCGATCGTCGAGCGCAGCGGCGTGCTGTTCGCCTTTATCGGTGAAGGCGAGCCGCCGGCATTCCCGGCCTTCGACTGCTTCATTGCCCCAGACCAGTACACGTTCGCGTTCAAGGGGCTGCTTGAGTGCAACTGGCTGCAGGCGCTCGAGGTCGGCATCGATCCCGCGCACGCGTCCTTCCTGCACCGCTTCTTCGAGGACGACGACGTCTCGGAAAGCTACGGCAAGCAATTCCGCGGCGCCTCGGCCGATTCGGCGATGCCGATCACGCAGGTGCTGCGCGAGTACGACTGCCCGGACATCAGCATCGCGCCGACCGACTATGGCATGCGCCTGACCGCGCTGCGCGAACTCGGCGACGGCCACCGGCATGTGCGCGTGACCAACGTGGTGTTCCCGCAGACCTTCATTATCCCCATGAGCGCGGAGATGACGATCGCGCAATGGCATGTGCCCATCGACGACACCAGCTGCTACTGGTACGCCATCTTCACCAGCTTCACCGCGCCGGTCGACAAGCAGCAGATGCGCGAACAACGCCTGGCGCTGTACGAACTGCCGGACTACCGGCCGCGTCAGAACAAGCGCAATCACTATGACTTCAACCCCTACGAGCAGCGCACGCAGACCTACACGGGCATGGGCCACGACATCAACGTCCATGACCAGTGGGCGGTCGAATCGCAGGGCCCGATCCAGGACCGCACCCGGGAGCACCTCGGCACGACTGACAAGGGGATCATCGCCTACCGCAAGCAGCTGGTCGCGGCAATCGAAGCCCACCAACGGGGCGAAAAGGCGCTGATGATGGTCGACGCCGCCAAGGCGGCAACGCTGACCGGGCCGGCATCGATCGATGGCGTCAGCGTAAACCAGCCTGCCGACGAGTACTGGATCGGGGCCGATGCCAGGCGTAGGGCCGAATCGGAATGGGCCTCGCGCGGCTGAGTGGCGGCGACAGGACCGACGCATCGAGATTAACCAACCGAGGCGGCTGCACCGCGTTGCTCGATGCGGTGGGCCGGACCCATATGGCATTTGTAGAACAATTCGGTCTCTGGACCGATTCCCATGGCCGTGCCGCGGCAGACGTCGCGCAGCGGCTGGCCGGGGGAGACATCGAAGTCGTGCGTTTTTCCTTCCCGGACCAGCATGGCGTGCTGCGAGGCAAGACGCTGGTTGCATCAGAAGCAATCAAGGCGTTACGAGGCGGCGTGAACGTGACTACCACGCTGTTCGCCAAGGACACATCGCACCGCACGGTCTTTCCCGTGTTCAGCGCGGGCGGCGGCTTCGACATGCCCGGCATGCAGGGCGGGGCGGACGTGACGCTCGTTCCCGATCCGTCGACCTTCCGGGTGCTGCCCTGGTCGCCGAAGGCCGGGTGGATCCTGTGCGACCCGTATTTCCAGGATGGCCGGCCCGTGCCGTTCGCCACGCGCCGTATCCTGCGCAACGCGGAGGAGCAACTGGCGGCGGCCGGCTACCAGCTTGTCACAGGACTGGAAGTCGAGTTCCATGTGTTCCGCCTGGTGCGCGAGCACATGACCCCGGACGACGCCGGCCAGCCCGGCGAGCCGCCTGAAGTCGAGCTGTTGTCGCACGGCTACCAGTTCCTGACCGAGCTGCGCTATGACGCCACCGAAACCGTGATCGAGCTGATCCGCGAGAACGTGCAGCAGCTTGGCCTGCCGGTACGTTCGCTGGAGATCGAGTTCGGCCCCAGCCAGTTCGAATTCACCTTCGCGCCCGCGACGCCGGTCGCCACGGCCGATGCGATGGTGCTGTTCCGCAGTGCCGTCAAGCAGGTATGCAAGCGGCATGGCTACCATGCGACCTTCATGTGCCGCCCCAAAATCCGCAATGTCGTGTCGAGCGGCTGGCACCTGCACCAGTCGCTGACGCGGCTGGGCGACGGCGGGAACGCAATGATGCCCGACGCCGTCGGCCAGGACCTGTCCGAGGTCGGGCGCCATTACCTGGCCGGCCTGCTGCAGCATGCCTGCGCAGCGACAGCTTTCGCCACGCCGACAATCAATGGCTACAAGCGCTTCCGGGCGTATTCGTTGGCGCCGGACCGCGCGATCTGGGCGCGCGACAACCGCGGCGCCATGCTGCGCGTGCTGGGCGGGCCGGGCGATGCGGCCACCCGGATTGAAAACCGCGTCGGCGAGCCCGCCGCCAATCCCTATCTCTATCTCGCGTCGCAAGCGATCGCGGGGCTCGACGGCATCCAGCGCCGCCTTGACCCGGGCCCGTCGGCGGATTCGCCTTACGAAACCCCGGCGCCGCAGTTGCCGCGGACGCTCGAGGAAGCGTTGGCTTGCCTGCAGGCAGACGATACCCTGCGCGAGGGCATGGGCAGCGCGTTCGTCGATTACTTCTGCCACATCAAGCAGGCAGAGATCGCGCGATTCAATCTCGAAGTCAGCGACTGGGAGCAGCGCGAGTACTTCGATACGTTCTGATCAAACCACAGTGAGGATGTCATGCCGACAATTACCTATGTCCTGAAAGATGGCAGCCGCAAAGACGTGATTTCGGCGAGCGGAAAGACGCTGATGGAAGTCGCGATCGCCAACAATGTGCGCGGAATCGACGCCGAGTGCGGCGGTTGCTGTTCCTGCGCGACCTGCCATGTGTATATCCATGCGCCCTGGGCGGAGCTGCTGCCCGCGCCCGACGATATGGAGCATGAACTGCTGGACGGCGTGGCCGCCGAACGCCGGCCGGCCAGCCGGCTGAGCTGCCAGGTCGTCGTCAACGACGCGCTCGACGGGCTGGTCGTGCATGTCCCGGAAACGCAGGGGTAGATCATGGGCGGACTCGTCATTATCGGCGCCTCGTACGCGGGCACCCAGCTCGCGCTGGCCGCGCGCGCGAACGGCTTCGCCGGCAGTATCACCATGATTGGCGCCGAGCCGCACGCTCCATACCAGCGCCCGCCGCTGTCCAAGGGCTTCCTCTGCGATGCGGTGGACGCCTCAAGCCTGCCGCTGCAGTCGCCGGAGCGCTTCCTGGAAGAGCGGATCGCGCTGCGCACGGGCGTTACGGCCAGCGGCATCGACCGGCAGGCGCAGGTCGTTTCCCTGTCCGACGGCAGCCAGCTGCACTACGACGCGCTGGCCCTGACCACCGGCGCGCGCTGCCGGCCGCTGCCGTGCGCCGGTGCGCAGCTGCGCCACGTGTATTACCTGCGCGATCTTGCCGATGCCTACGAGATCAAGGCGCGCGCGCGGCAGGCAAGGCGCGCGGTGGTCGTCGGCGGCGGCTTTATCGGCCTGGAGGTGGCGGCATCGTTGCGCACGCTCGGCCTCGACGTGACGGTGATTGAACTGCAGGAACGCCTGCTGCAGCGTGCCGTGCCGCCGCTGATCTCGACCTTCCTGCAGCAGGCCCATGAAGAGGAGGGCGTGCGCTTCCGGCTGGCGACCTGCATCCGCCAGCTCCGAGGCAACGATGCCGTCACCGGGGTGGAGCTGGAGACCGGTGAGATCCTGCCGACGGACATGGTCGTCGCTGGCCTGGGCGTGATGCCAAACGTGGAGTTGGCCGAGGCTTGCAGCCTGGCGGTAGACAACGGCATCGTGGTCGACCGTTTCGCGCGCACCAGCGACCCGGCCATCGTCGCGGCGGGCGATTGCGCGGCTTATCCCAATCCGTGGGCGCCGGGCAGTACGCTGGACGGCCGGTGCGTGCGTGTCGAATCGATCCAGAGCGCGAACGACCTGGCCAAGGTCGCCGGCGCCACCGTCGCGGGCCGTCTCTCGCCCTATGAAGCGGTGCCATGGTTCTGGTCCGACCAGTACGGCTACAAGCTGCAGATGACGGGATTTTCCGCGGGCCACGACCAGGCGGTGGTGCGCGGCAATGTGGCGGCGGGGCGCTTCACGGCGCTTTACCTGAAGGACGGCACGGTTGTCGGCGCTCATTCGGTCAATCGCCCGCAGGACCACATGGCGGCGCGGCGCCTGGTGGCCGCAAGGGTGCGTCCGGATCCCGCCGTGCTGGCGGACGAAGCGGTGGCGCTGAAGTCGCTGCTGTCGGCGTAGGGGAGGGCTGGTCTGGTGTACCATCTCGCAAGCTGCATGCAGCCTGGCCGATCTCGTATGCAATGCGACCGTGGCCACCATCTCAAGAGGGTGCAATGGAATCCCACCAGACACGTGTCCTGGTTCAACTGCGTGACCTGATCCTGAAGGGCGAATTCGAGCCGGGCGCGCGTCTGGCCGAGATCCCGCTGGCCGAAAAGCTCGGCGTCTCCCGCACGCCGGTCCGGCTGGCGCTTGCCTCGCTGGAACAGGAAGGCCTGATCGAGCCTTCGCCCAGCAGCGGCTACATGATGCGCCGCTTCACCCCGCGCGAGATCCAGGATGCGATCGCGGTACGCGGGCACCTGGAGGGCATGGCTGCGCGGCTGGTCGCCGAGCACGGGCTGTCGCGGCAACTGTCGCTGGACCTGCAGGATTGCCTGCGCGAGGGCGACCGGGTCCTGACCAAGGCGCAGCTCGACTATGACGACTATGTCGCGTACAGCAATATGAACGACCGCTTCCACGCGCTGATCGTCGAGGGCAGCGGCAACAGCGCGCTGGCACGCGCCATCGAACTGAACAACCGGCTGCCGTTTGCCGCGGCCAGCGCCATGCTGCCGATGCAGTCCGCGGTCCAGGAAGGCCAGCAATGGCTCGTCTACGCGCATCGGCAGCACCACAGCCTGTTCGATGCCATGAAACGTGGCGAAGGCACGCGTGCCCAGGCTCTGGCGACCGAGCACGTCAATGTTGCCCGCCTGAATCTCGAAACCGCGCTAGACCGCCCCGAGCAAGCCTCGCAGGTCATGCCTGCAATGCGGCTGTTCGTGACAGCGGCCTAGCGTCGGGCTCCCAGGCCCTCTTCACCTGTAAGTTTGCAGCCAGGCCGCGGTGAAGGCCGCGGTCAATGCCACGGCCTTGTTCGTTGATGGCGGCGTTCACTGCCTGGCACGCACCTCGGCGTCATGTCCCGCGCAGGGAGTCCACGCGCGAAATCAACGCGTGATACGCGCGCAAAATCGGGACTCGCCGCATGCAAGTCAATCCATGTCCCGCTCGATAGACTGAATCCGGCCTGTGAAAATCGCAGCGGAGCCCTGCCCTGGCAACCCCGCGCCATCCATCGCCGGCCAGCGAAAGTCGACAGCAATCCTGCGGGCACGCCCCGCACGCGATGCATGTCGATATCAGTCGAAAACAGAGGGGCACGCAGCCGGGCTGCCACACGCCTCCAAACCGGAGACAACGCTCATGACGAGCTACTCATTCCCCGCCGGCGCGACCTCGTCGTCGCTACCTGGCTCGCGCGCCGCGAGCGCCACTGAAGTCGACGTCGAGGCCTTCATCGATTCGCATAAATTCTCTGGCTTCCAGTGGACCATCCTGGTCCTGTGCTTCCTGATTCTCGCCACCGACGGCTTCGACACGGCCGCGATCGGCTTTATCGCGCCCGCGCTGGTCAAGCAATGGGGCGTCAGCAAGGCCGACCTGGGCCCGGTCATGAGCGCCGCCCTGTTCGGGCTTGCCGCCGGCGCATTGCTGGCCGGCCCGCTGGCGGACAGGGTAGGGCGCAAGATCGTGCTGGTTGTTTCGATCGTGTGGTTCGGCGGCTGGAGCCTGGCATCGGCGTTCGCCGGCTCGATCGAGGCGCTGACGGTGATGCGCTTCCTGACCGGCGTGGGCCTGGGTGCCGCGATGCCCAACGCGGTCACGCTGATGTCGGAGTATTCGCCCGCCACGCGGCGCGGACTGGCCGTCAACACCATGTTCTGCGGATTCACGCTGGGCGCATCTGCGGGCGGCTTTGTCGCAGCGTGGCTGATCCCGGCGTACGGCTGGAAGTCCGTGCTGCTGGTCGGCGGCATTGCCCCGCTGCTGCTGGCCGTCGCCCTCGTCGCGATGCTGCCCGAGTCGGTGCGCTTCATGGTGACGCGGGGATCCGAAGGCGCCCGCATCGCCAGGGTTCTGGCACGTATCGCGCCGGGACGGCTGACCGGCACTGAGATCTTCGTCGTCAGGGAACAGGCGGAAACCACGCAATGCTCACCGCTGGGCCAGGTCCTTTCGCAAAAGTTCGCGCTGGCTTCGGTGATGCTATGGGTCACCTACTTCATGGGCCTGCTGGTCTTCTACCTGCTGACCAGCTGGCTGCCGACCCTGATCACGGACACCGGCGTCCCGATCCGTAGCGCTGCGGTGATCACCGCGCTGTTCCCCCTCGGCGGCTGCCTCGGCACCGTGGCGGCAGGATGGCTGATGGACCGGGCCAGCCCATATCGTGTGGTTGCGCGGGCTTACGCGGTGGCAGGGCTGCTGATCTTCGCGGTGGGCTACGGGGCCGGCCACCTGGTCCTGCTGGGCGCCCTGATCTTTGGCGCCGGCATCTGCATGAACGGGGCGCAGTCCTCCATGCCGACGCTGGCCGCAGCGCTCTATCCCACCAACTGCCGCGCCACCGGCGTGTCCTGGATGCTCGGCATGGGCCGCTTCGGTGGCATCAGCGGGGCGCTGCTCGGGGCCCAGCTTGTCGGGCTGGGGTGGAGCTTCATGACGATCTTCGGGCTGCTGGCGGTGCCGGCCTTCGGCGCGTCGCTGGCGCTGCTTGCGGCGCGCGTAAAGACTGGCAACGCCCACAATGCGCCGGGCACCGTCGGCGCGGAGGTCTGAGCCGAGCCAGCGCAAGCCACCGCGCCGGCGGGCGGGCAAACGCCCGCTATCGCAGGGGATTCGATCCACCCATCCACAAGTAAAAGGAAAACGTAATCATCCATGTGGCATCCGACCTGGGTGTTCGGCGAATCGGTTCCAGCCGCGAATGCCGCCGGGATTGGCCAGCGCGGCTGTCAACTGATCGCCGATCACATGGCGCCGCTGAAGACGATGGGGCGTTCGTTCGTCATGCTAGGATTCCTCGAAACGATGGGAGGTCGCCATGTCGAGCCATGTCTGGGTCGAAGAAGCGGAGTACTACTGCCACTGCACGGTCTGGAAGTCGAAATCTGGGGCCTGGGAGGCATCGGTATTGTTCGAGCGAAGAATCGATCACGCAAACGAGTTTGTCCCAGGCTTGCGACACAGGATCAAAGCCACGTTCAATACCGAGGAAGAGGCAATGACCGAAGCAATCGCTTATGCAAAGGCTTGCGTCGAGAACACTAAGACCGGCTTGTAGCCTCATGCGTGCTGCGACTTCGCGCAGTGGGACACGATTGCTTACAACTGGGGGAGGTGTCGTCGGTATCCTTGCGGCAAATTAGCCAACTGCAAGCGCAGGTCACCATGAAACCCCTTCTTGTGCTCACCGTGGCCACGGCAGCACTTCTCACCGGCTGCGCCGTCGCTCCCTACGATGACGGCTACTACCACGGCGGTTACTCGCGTCCCATTTACGGCGGCGGTTACTCCGACTGGGACGGCGGAAGGTACTACGGCGGCAACCGAAAGCGGGGCGGCGACTGGGATCGAGGCTGGGACCGGGACGAGAAGCGAAACAGGGGCGGTGATTGGAGCGATCGTGACAACCGCGGCTGGAACCGTGGTGGAGATCAAGGCGAAAACCACGGCGAGAAGCGTGGATGGAATCGCGGCGATGAGCGAGCGGAGAATCGCGGCCGGGACCGACGAGGCGAGCGTGGCGAGGACCGGGGCAATGGCCGTGGCGGTAACCGCGGTGATGACCGTGGGCGGAATCGTGATGCCGACGGTGGCAACGGTCGCGGCAGAGACCGTAACAAGGATTGATGCGCCAGCCCCTGACTTCGCAGCGTTACGAAAATGACTTGGTCCGATGCCATTTAGACTAGGGAATTGGTTTAGCTGACACCTCCACCTCAAACCGTGGGCCAGCCTTGTGCTGCACACTCAGATGAATCACATCGCCGAAAGCTTCGACATGACCGCCGACCTTGCCCACTCCTGGTTGACCTTCAGCGCACCTGTGGCCGCCGCACAGGCCGCCGGCCGCCCGCTCGTGGCGCTGGAATCGACCATCATCGCTCACGGCATGCCCTACCCAGAGAACGTTCGCACTGCGCGCGAATTGGAGGCCTTGATCCGCAACCTGGGAGCCGAGCCTGCGACGATCGCGCTGATCGGTGGGCGAATCCGCATCGGCCTTTCGGATGACGAGCTGGAACTGCTCGGCCGCTCGGGCCAGGCACAAAAGGTCAGCCGCCGCGACCTGCCGGCCGTGTTGGCCAGCGGTGGGCTCGGCGCCACGACAGTAGCTGGCACCATGATATGCGCTGCGCTGGCCGGTATTGAAGTCTTCGTCACCGGCGGCATCGGCGGCGTGCACCGCGGTGCGCAGGAGACCTTTGACATCTCGGCCGACTTGCAGGAGCTGGCGAAGACCTCGGTGGCAGTGGTCTGTGCCGGTGCAAAGTCCATCCTGGACATCGGGCTCACACTGGAATACCTGGAGACACATGGCGTGCCGGTGCTCAGTTGCGAGCAAGACAATTTCGCTGCGTTCTACACCCGTGACAGCGGCTTTCGCGCGGATTTCAGGCTGGACGACGCGGCGGAGCAGGCACGCTTCATCCGCACCAAGTGGGACCTGGGCCTTGCGGGCGGCGTGGTGTTGAGCACCCCGGTGCCAGAAGCGGCAGCGATGGCATCAGATGAAATCGATGTGCTCACTCAGCAGGCGCTCGCCGAGGCCATGGCGCAAGGAATCACCGGCAAGGCCGTGACCCCCTTCGTGCTGGCTCGCATCAAGGCGCTGACGAGCGGACGCAGCTTGGCGACAAACATCGCACTCATCAAACACAACGCCGAGGTGGGGGCAAGGCTGGCACTGGCGCTGGCACACGTGGGGCGCGGGGCGGGCGCAGCGTAAATCCCGGAACGCCCGCTCTCCGGCCGTCTCTCCCCGACCCGTCTAAGCTATTCGACTGCGCAGTGCCGAAGAACCAAGTCGGCCGAATAGCGATCCACCACTACTCGAACCACAAGGACCACTTTGGGGGGGTATGGTCAAATCGCAGGTCGCTGCCCAACGCACCGCCCCCGCTTTGGCCTCATGCCGCTAGTACAGCCGCTCCCACTTGCTCATACACCGCCGCCTCGAAACCCATGAGTGTCCTGATAACGGGTATGTCGAGGAAGGGAAGCAATTGCGTCATTAGTACTCCGCCGATGCCCTTCGAGCGATCGATCCAATAGAAGGAGTTGAAGATGCCCGCCCAGGCGCCAGTGCCGCTGCTGCGCATGCCGGGCAGGTCCGCTAGCGTGAGGTGGAAGCCCAGGCCCCAGCTCTGCGGCATCGGGAATGAGGGAACGTCGTTCGACAGTTTGGGCACCGTGGACTTCTGCAGGTCCGGGAGCTTGATCTGCCCGAGATGATTCTCCATCGCCATCCGCACGGTCGCCGACTTGAGGATGCCGGCACCGTCGTTGAGCCAGGCCTGCACGAAACGGCCATAGTCCTGCACCGTGCCATAGGAGCCATGGCCGGCAGCGTCCCATTCGGGCGCGGGCGGCAGATCGAGCATTGAAGGCGCGAGTGTGCCGTTATCCTGGCGCTGCATCACGCGTAGCAGCCGACCGCGCTGCTCGGCGCTGAGCGCAAACGTCGAGTCGTTCATCCCCAACGGGTCGTACACCTGCTGC
Organism: Cupriavidus lacunae; assembly: GCF_003353055.1. Taxonomy (GTDB): domain Bacteria; phylum Pseudomonadota; class Gammaproteobacteria; order Burkholderiales; family Burkholderiaceae; genus Cupriavidus; species Cupriavidus lacunae. The sequence continues at coordinate 4,946 of NZ_QKWJ01000116.1, read as the reverse complement.
TTAAGGTAGCTGCTCAAGCTTTGCCCTGACAGCCTTTCGACAATGAGCCCCAGCCAGTCCGTGTTAATGCCATACTCCCACGCCGTGCCTGGGTCGTTGACAAGTGGCACCGAGAGACTTCGCTTCAGGCCTGTCAGAGGGTTGGGCGCACCCGTCACTTCATGATAGCGCATCAACTTATGGTTGTAGAAAAAGTAGCCCAGCCCGGCCGAATGGGTCATCAACTGACGCACGGTGGCCTTGCTGGCAGGAGGCCGCAGGCGCGGACGGTCGCCGTCGAAGCCGTCCAGCACCTGCAACTGACCGAACTCCGGCAGGATCGATTCGACAGTTGCATCGAGGCTCAGCAGCCCTTGCTCCACAAGCTGCAATGCCGCCGTGGTGGCCACCGCCTTCGTCATCGACGCGTTGCGGAACATGGCGTTCTCGCCGGCTTCGCCGGCAGCATGATGGAATAGCGGGCCGCCGCGGCCGACCACCATTGCCGCAATGCCATGCACGGAACCTCTTGAGACAGCGCGGTCCAGCAGCGCCTTGATGGCCGATCCGTCAAAGGTCATGGTTACCTCCATCGTGCATCGTCGGGAACTCATACGTCAGATCGCTTCTGGTGCAGTCGCTTCATGCACTACGGCAGGTTTTACCCGATAGCCGAGGATGGGGGTGCCGTACTGCTTTCAGATAATTGATGCATCCACAAGAGTCTGCGCGTCTTCCCAACCCAATCTGGTACCGCGTTGTTGCACTGATCAACTTGTTCGTCAGCCTTGACGATTACTTGCACCTTGCATTGATTGACTTGCTGAAGTTAGAACGGTCAACCCGACGCGGGGTCGGGTGATGTCGTTCTGTGCGGCTTTCAAGGCTTGTGTAATTTCGGTGTCCCGGAAAAGTAGTTCATTTGCTATTTAATTTTTTAATCGAATAATATAATTCGAATAATATTAGTGCAGATTGAGGAATCGATATCACTCCATTCACCAAGATTGAAAATAGCTCCAACGGTGGCTGTCATTGCTGCCTCCAATATTGGCATCGGCTGAATCTTGGAGAATTGTAGGAAACGGCGACAATGTGTGAGCTGTTTTTGCGGTGTTATGTGTGGTAGCGCACGTTCTCGGTTGCAGCGCCGAGAGGTGGGATCGGAGGATGATTGAAGCGCCCTGGAAGTCCGTTAGATCGCAGATTCCATCGGGCTGAACCGAAACCTTTTTCATTCGACCCAGGACAATTGAGCCGGCCCCGTCACCGCGCCGCCCTGCCTGGCGATCGCCGCGGATGCGATAGTGCACGATAACGGTGCCTTATTGAGCTAGGTCGAAAGCCACCAACCGCGCCACGATGAGAAGGCACGCCTTCTTAAGTGCGCGGCTTGTGTTCGCTGAGCAGTGACAAGATGCGCGGATCGTGGTCTACCCGCCGAGCTTCTATGATACGTACCGTTTCCGCATTTGGATGCGCGGGATTGAAGAGGTAGTTGGATGCATACGGCACGAGCACGCTGGGCACTTTTAGCAGCAAGCTCGAGCGCGATGCAAGCCATTCTGTGCCGGCGCTTCTGGACCAACTATTATTGCTTTTCCATTCCTCGGGCAAGTCCGAAATTTCCGCGACAGCGATGGAGTCTTCTACCTCGATCTGGAGGAGTTGGTAGTCAGTGGGAAGATCCTCCATCTTCCTGATATCTTGATGTACGAGCACCTCGAGGAAGGCTAAGGCAGGATGCTCAGCCAAGTACACGACAGGCTGTCCAGCGAAATGCCAGCGTCCGCCGGCACGCAGCCCCCCGATTCCCTTGAGATCCGCATAATTGCTAATGCGCCAGAGCAGCATCAGGCGAAGTATCCTTCGTCAATCTGGATAATCGCTTCCTCGACCAGTCGTGCACCTTGTTCGGTGCCGGTCAATTCCAGCGGCGACTTGGCGCCAAATCGTTGTTGGCTCGCGCGCAGCCACCGCAACGCGCGATCGGCTTCGCCAAACGTGCTGATCGCATGGGCAAGGATCCGGGCAAGTCGGATCGCTTTATCCGATTCGTCGACCGTGAGGGACTCGGCTCTTTCGCGACGGTGAGTCAGCGTGCGGCGCGGAATGATGAAGCTGATCTCGTCCCAGGCAAGACCCGCACGGTGAAGGCTCTCCATGATCTCCGTCGGCAGACGCTCGACAGCGAGAGACACCAGGTCGGCATCAGAATGGATTTTTGTTCCTAAAGCATCACTCAATAGATCCAGATAGCGACCGCGTGGCAGCTGATTTACCCCTGTCGGTTGGAAAGTAATGGTCTGCATACTCAGGTTCCATGGCAGAATGCCATTCTATTATAGGCATTTTGCCAAAGAATTGCTGTGGCAGACTGCCCCCAGAAGGGCTGTTTGCGCGAGGAGCTAAGACCGGGGCGAGCTCGGCTGTGGAAGGGAGCCTAGTATCGCCACTGCAGCGCTCAGCTGCCGAGGCCCGCTGACCAGGGCAGCCATTGCAGAAGCGCCGGCTGCGGGGGATGTCCGCTCTGACGCCGGGGGGCACGCCAGCTGGAGTGAGGCCGTCGAATCTTTAGACAATATGCCGGTCATGTCGCACGATCTGAGCGCCGGCACCGCGCAGTTGCGCCGCCGTTACAGATGGGGCAAACGCGAGCAGGCCTTTACAAAGCTTCACTGAAAACCAGAGAGCGCTATGACGAAGACGTATCGCATCGGCCAGATCGTGCCGGCCCTGTCCATGGATCGCGATTCCTCCTTGATGCCCATCCCGGCCGAAGTCGACGCGCGGGATCGTTAGGCGGTTCTGCGTTCATTTGACATAACGCCCCCCCCGAAATTCGGCCGGTTGCTGGGAGGTTATGTTGAATGGGTGAGGTTGGACGTCTAACGACGCGGCGACCCTCTCAGTCGGCCGTCGACGCGCCGGCGCACGGAACGGCAGCAAAGTCGAAATGCGCGGCGGCATAGATGGCATTGCACGCCCAGACTTCTTCGCCATTTTTGTAGAAAGTAGCCCATTCAGTGGGCGCCAGGGAAGACTTCGTCATGGCCGTTCGGACCGTCCAGCGGAAAGGGGGCGTGGGGTGTGGCCCAGTATTGGCCGCGCGGTAAGGGCGTGATCGTCTTTGGCATGCTCATCCGGCCCAGTGCGGTGTTACTAAAGGGCCCCGGCCTCGCTACGGCGAAACGGAGGCGGTGTCAATCGTGCAATGGCGTAGCCCAGACTCGTGGCAGCTTCGTGTAGTCTCGCTACCATCACCTCTGCTATCCCGTAGGATTTCCATGGCACGATAGCGTCCGATTTTGGCCCGGGCCTTCGGCGTCGGCGCCTTCATCGTGATCGCCGCCATCGTCTCCCGGCAAGTATATCTGCGCAGCGCCGCAGAGGCTGCCGACGCCAGCGCAGATGAGGAGCCTGCGACAACGATGTTGATACGCTGCGAGACGATGCACGGACGTCTGCAGTATAGGGACAGGTCGACTGCGGAGGCTGACGAGCGACCACGCGCTCGATGTAGAGAGTCCTGACTTTCCGAGAACTTCTGACTAGTCGATCAGGAGCACAGGCAAAAGAATGCCCGCTGCTCGGGCGGGCATGAATCCCTTTCGGAGAAAGAGAGGAGACGAGGGTAAGTATAAACCCTTGAGAAGACTCTCGCAGAGCGCTTCACAGAGGCACGGAGATCTAGGCTGCAGGCCTGGCCGGCGACAGTTCGAAGCAGTGCCCAATCAATAATTTCACGATCTCGAAATTATTGGGTTGTGACGATGGACCCGGCGGACGGTCGTGCTCATTAAGGGCGGCGTGCCACATTCTCCACATGGCTGGCGTCCACGGTCTCCAGACCTCCTACTACGCTCGGTCCGACGGCCAGTCCGACGGGCAGGCTCCGTGATGGCAGAATACGAGGGGTCTATGGCATTGCTGCCAAAGTCGATCGGCCCTACTTTTGATAGCGATGCGGCCAGTGGGGCCGCATCACCATCTGGGAACACTGACATGGCTTATTCGAGCGACCCCGACTACCGCCCGACGATTGGGATTCTGCTGTATCCGGGCTATACGCTGCTGGACCTTGCGGGGCCGCAGATCGCTATCGGCAACCAGGGTAACACCCTCCTTTTCTGGAAAGACAAGAATCCCGTCCGCGGAGACAACGGGCCCGAATTAGTCCCGACCACGACGTTCGCAGAGTATGACGGGAACATCGACGTTCTTCTCGTCCCTGGCGGCTTTGGTGTCGAGGACGCGATGGGCGATCCGGAGATCATCGAATTTCGCCGGCGCGCAGCCAAGACCGCACGCATCGTGTCGTCGGCCTGCACGGGAACCCTTCTTCTTGCCGCAGCCGGGCTGCTCGACGGTCGTAAGGCGACTACGCACTGGTTTGTGTACGGCGCAATCGAGAAGAACTTCCCGAAGATCGAACTCGTGCGTGAGGCCCGTGTGGTTGTCGATGGCAACGTGTTCACCAGCGGTGGCGTCACTGCTGGCATCGAACTTGGTATCAGGCTCCTCGAGGAAGCGAAGGGCGCCCGGGTGGCTGCGACCACTGAGCTTGCCATGTGCTACGACCCTGAGCCGCCCTTTGGGACAGGCAGCCCGAGCAAAGCAGGCCCCGATCTCCTCAAAGCGGCCATCAAGTACGCGGAGAAGATTGGGACGGAAAAGCTGTGGCTTGCCGCGCCTTGATCGTCGCCAGGCAGCGGCGGAGTCAAGCAAGGCTCGCGCTCGCGAGTTGGAGCCTTGCCCGCAACGGACTTGTCACCAAGGCAAATGCCTGCCTTGGTCCAGAAATTCGTGAGGACATATGAACACACCTGTCATCATCGGGGGGATTTAAAGTGGACCCCTCGGTCAAGACAGATTTCAACCGAGTTTAAGCTGCATCCATTTCTTCACATGCAGCGGAACAGCGCTGCCCTGATTTTGCGCGGGGAGAATCCCCTGCGCAGCGTAGC
>NZ_QKWJ01000115.1 GCF_003353055.1 Cupriavidus lacunae | reverse complement strand
TGGCCTTGAATTCCGCCGTGTGTACCTTGCGCTTCTTGCCTTCACTCATTCGCCATCATCCCGTCAAGGACGACAGCTTAAACCACCGCCTGATCACTGTCTCAAATCGTGGGTCCACTTTAGGCTCCGATACCTGAACCTGAGCGCCAACGCGAACTGGACATTATCCGCAACGTTTGCTCAACAAGGTGCGACGTTGGCAAGACAAGGGAGCGTATTGCAGACGGCGAATATCGTGGACGGCATAGTCGGTATGCGCGGGCGCATCAATCTCAGTAGCAGTGGCAAGTGGTACGTGCCTTATTACGTTGACTTCGGCACCGGTTCTTCCAGATACACGGTTCAAGCGTCCGGGGGGGGCGGCGTACGCGGCAAGGTGGGGGGATGTGCAATTGTCCTATCGCTACCTAACCTACCAACTGGATGGTAGCCAGTTGGTGCAGAGGCTCACCCTTAAGGGACCCATGCTGAGTGTAGTTTTTCGCTTCTAAGCTCCGTACCCGGTTGCTCCTCGTCGTGGACCGGCCAAGTCTCCAAATGGCCGGAGTGGCGGCGGAAGCAGCCACTTCAGGGATTGGATGCGACCTCCGCCTTTCGGCCGACTCGGCAGTGCGACGGCCAATGATCGGATGACCGAAAGTGGCCATGCGTCACCGGAGGGGAGGGCGCCGGTCGGCGCTTCCCGACCCTTTGCCGTTGGGGGCTCGTTGGCCCAACGGCGGATGTTGGGCACACGGCAGTCATCGAGTTCGTTGGGACAACCGACGCGTCGTCGGCCAAAAGGGGCGTCAAACACGTGCTGGGCCATGGTGTTTCGACCAAATTTGATAGAAGGAAGGACGTGAGGCAAGCCATTGGCACGTTCCGCCCTAGCTCGCCAGGTATCGCGGTCGCGAACGAGGACAGTGAGGTGCTGGGCTGGGCTGGGATCGGAACGTAACGCATGGCGCAGACAGGGAATGGATCCCTGTATTGACGGCCGCCTCCCGAATTTCTTGAACTCCCCCGCTCTATTAAGTCAGGGTTGCGGCTGAAGCGACCTACAGGTCCGGGCACAGCGTAGCGTCGGCAGGGATTGCACGGTAGTCCAGCTAATTCCGGATTTCCAGTCCAGCAATAGCGCTCGTAGTCCAGCAAATTCCGGTTTCCTACACGATTTCGCTGGCACTGTACAAGAATGCGAGGCTAGTGCTCGCATACTGTATATCCATACAGTTAGCTCGGGCTTTCAAGGTGTCGTCGCAAGCGCCATATACTGTATATACGTACAGCACTTTAATGAGGCGCCTCATGCTCCCGGAACCCGTCAACTGCCCGATTTGTTCAGCCGCCGCAGAGCGCATACGCGCCGCGCTACGTGGCTATCGCTATACATGCCCAAGGTGCGGGACCTTCTGCATCAGCAATAGTGCGCTTGGCTGCCAGCAGGACATCCCGCCCTCGGCACGCGATGATGTGCGCCGGCTACGGTCATATGGTCACACACCGCAGATAGAAGTCGCCCGCGACGGTGTCCGCATCGTCCCCGTGCGAGGCTGACCATGGGAAACAGCGAGAATGCCGCCCGCTGTCACGGGCCTTCGGAAGCCCCGAACGCTGACGAAGGCAATGGGATACTGGTCCAGATCCGCGGTGATTACGTCTCGGATGCCATGCGTCTGCTACCCGAGCCCACGTCGGAAGGCCAGCAACAGGAGGTCGTGACAGAGGTAGAGGGATTCGGCCAGGCCCGCTTCTACGCGCGCGTCAACAAGGTCCGCCACCACAAGCACTCGCATCTCTACTGGGCAGCCTATTGGGCGGAAGCCATCTGGCAACCATGACGCCAACCACCATCTTCCTGGAAGCCCACTTCTTCGGCGAGGACCGCGAAGATCTGCGGCTTTCTTGCGAGGCGGTTGCCGCCACAACCAATTTTCTGATCATCGCCGGTGTCCACGCGCGACACCTACACGCGCTGACATGGCGACCCGACCACGTCTCCTACTGGAATAACGGCGAGTTGCTACGGCTTGCAGTGGGGCAGTGGGTTGCGCTGGATGAAAGAACTGTCCGGTTCACGCTTCGATAGGCTCTCGTCAGACTCTACCAAGTACACTGGACGGCAAAAAAGGAGGAGTAGGCATGTGCACCAGTAGCGCCGCCTCGACCCCAAATGAGGCGTTTTGGCGCATGGCGCGCCACGGGCCTTCCCGGGCACGCGCGGACGAGACGAGGATAGGCCCGACCCGGCGTCAGCACGCCCCTCGAAACAAGGGGTGCAAGACGCCCGTTCATCAGCGGTGGCCGTCGCGGTCCCACAAGCGCGTGAGATCTGCCTCCGCACGCTGGCGCAGCTTGTACTTCTCCACCTTGTTGGTCAGGGTCAGCGGCAGTTCGTCGACGAACTCCACGAAGCGGGGGACCATGAACTTGCTCATGTTGGCGCTGCAGTATCCGATCAGCGCTTCGCAAGACAGCGTCTGGCCCTCGTGCAGGATCACCGTGGCGGCGACTTCGTCCTCCGTGAACTCGGAGCGCACGGGATAGACCGCTACCTGCCGGATCGCCGGGTGAGTCTGCATGATCGTCTCGACCTCGTAGGCGGAAATGTTCTCGCCCCGCCGACGGATGGCGTCCTTCTTGCGATCCGTGAAGTAGAGATAGCCATCCGCGTCGAAATAGCCCCGGTCGCCGGTATGGAACCAGCCATTCAGGTGGGCGGCGACCGTCGCTTCCGGCATCTTGTAGTAGCCCAGCGGAGTCGCCCAGGGCTGCTCGACGCGCAGCAGGATCTCGCCCGGCGAGCCCGCGGGCACGTCGAAGTCGTCATCGTCCACCACGCGCACGCTCACGGTGTCGCGCGGCAGGCCGGCGCTGAAATACTTTTCCGATGGGGTGTCCAGCGGCCTCCAGGTCGCGGCGCAGTAGTCGCTCAGCGCGTAGCCGCTCAGTACCCGGAGTCCGAACCGCGCTTCGAAGCCGTGGACGAATGCAGGCACCGGCGCCAGGGTACAGACGCGGACCTGGTGGTCGCGGTCGCCGGGGCCAGGAGGCTGCGCATACAGGAAATTGGCGACGGCGCCGATCGAGCTGAACCGCGTGACGCCCGCGGCGCGCACATCGCTCCAGAATCGGCCGGCGGAGAAGCGGCGCGCGAGCGCGACGGTCGTACCGGCCATCAGCGCGGTCGTCACGCCTATCAGCAGGGCATTGGCGTGAAAGAGCGGCAGGTAGACATATTCGACGTCGCCCGCCTGCACATGCCGGAACCGTATGGTCTGTTCGCCCCAGAAATGCGTGCAGGCATGGGTGAGCATGATCGCTTTAGACGGGCCAGTCGTCCCCGAGGTGTATAGCAGGTAGGCGAGGTCGTTGAACCGGGCGGGGCTGTCGAAGGGGGCGTCGGAGGCGCAATCGCGCGGGAATGCCTGGACGTCGATCCCTGTTCCTGCAAGACGCGCGCGGGTGGGCTGCGTGTCGCCGAGGATGATGAGACGGCTGAGCCCGGGCAGATCGCCTGCCACTTGCACGACTTCCTCTACCAGCGCCTCGGATACGACCACCGATGAGCAGTCGGCATGGTCGAGGTAGTAGCGCAGCAGTTGACCCTTCGCGGCGGTGTTGATGGGCACCGAGACGGCCCCGGCCTTGCCGAGTGAGAAGTAGCTGAGGACCTGTTCCGGGCAGTTCTCGAACATCACTGCGACGTGGTCGCGGTACCCGATCCCCATGTCGCGGAATGCATGCGCGAGGCCATTGGTTTCGCGCTCCAGTTCGCTGTATGTATAGCTGCGACCATCGGGCATGTCCCGCAGGAATAGCTGGTCGGCGGACAGCGCTGCCCGCCGTGCAAGGATTGCCGACATTGTCCAGTCCCGGATCTCTCCGAACACCGTGCCGATGTCGATAGTCGCCTGCATACGCTTCCTCCGCTGTTTGTCTGACGCACGATTGTCGCGGCGGAGAAGGCGTTTGCGACTAGCCGGATCGGCTAGTGACGGGTGATGGGGGACAACATTCGCCGAGCCTTCAAACGCTCCGTTTGGATTGAAACGAGAGATTCCCCCCCCACGACAGGGGGCGAGCAGCGGGGCGGCGGCGGACGATGATGAAAGGTCCCTCTGCCACGCGCAGCGCATCGAGTCAGGATTCCGTGTCCCATAGCGATGTATCCGCCGCAGTGCCGGCGCAGTCCATCGGCCGCGCCATCGAGGCCGTGCCCAGCACCAAGCTGGTTCCCCCGCGCCCTGCGCGCCGGTTGGTCCCGCGTGATGCCTTGCAGGAACGCCTGCTGGCCGTGCGACGCCAGCGTTGCGTGATCGTGCAGGGTCCGGCCGGCAGCGGCAAGACCTCCACGCTCGTCGCGTGGCGCCAAAGGCTGCTTACGCTGGACTTCGACGTGGCGTGGCTGACCGTCGCCGCCGAGGACAATGAGCTGACTCGCTTCTTCGGCGCCTTGCTGGCCTCGTTCGCGATGGTCGACGCCACCGTGGTGCGCGAGGCGGCCCTGCTGGTCGGTCGCGACCACAGCAAGGCGGTGTTGGAGCGCTGCGTCATCACGGTGGTACACGCCATCGCGGGCCGCGCGCGCGACTTCGTGCTGATGATCGACGACGCGCACTGCCTCGAGGAACCGCGCAGCCACCAGGTGCTGCAATGGCTGGTCGACTACGCGCCGCCCAACCTTCACCTCGTCTTCGCCAGCCGCAGCGTGCTCCCGCTGTCCCTTGCGCGGCTGCGGGCGCAGGGCCAGGTGAGCGAGTTCGACCTCAAGGACCTGCGCTTCTCTCCCGAGGAATCCGAGCGCTTCCTGCGCGATCACCTCGGTCGCATCGACCGCAGCGATGCGGAGATGCTCCACCAGTTGACCGACGGCTGGGTGGCCGGCCTGCAGCTTTTTGCGGTCGACCTGAAGACCCGCAGTGGCACGCGCTATCCGCGCGTCCAGGTGCGCGACGCGACCGCCTTCGCCAGCTACTTCGAGCGCGAAGTCCTGGTCAACCTCGCGCCGGACGATCTCGACCTGCTCAGCCGCGCTGCCATCTGCAACCGCTTCTGCGCCTCGCTGTGCGCCACGCTGATGCAGCAGCCGCACGCCGTAGCGAGCATGACCTCGCGGCTTGCGCGGCTCGACAGCGATAGCCTCTTCATCAGCCAGATCAGCGGCGCCAACCAGGAGGCGTGGTACAGGCTTCATCCCCTGCTGCGCGAGGTGCTGCTGGGGAGGCCCGGCCATCACGACGCGGGGATGCGGCAGGCGCTGCACAAGGCGGCGTGGCGCTGGTTCGAGCTGCGCGGCCACCTCGACGAGGCGGTGCGCCATGCGGTGCAAGCAGGGGAGGCGCACGCCGCTGCGGAAGTATTGGAAGGCTGCGCCATCGACCTGATGGGACAGGGCGAACTGGTCCAGCTTGCCGGCATCATGCGCCAGTTGCCGGAAGAGGAAGTGCAGCCGCGCATCCAGTTGCGCATGGTGACCGCCTACCTGTGCATGTACGCGCGCGACCTCGACGCGCTGCAAGTGGCGCTGGCGAGCCTGGAGGCGGAACAGGACACCATGCCGGCGCGCGAACGCTTCGCCGTCTGCCTGCTGCGGGGCGCGTCCGCCATGCAGCGCGACGACACCGAGACCGTGCGCGCGATGCGGCCCGACGTCGAAGTCATTCCGCACGACGCGCAGGGATTTGCCTTTGCGGGCCGCGCTCACCTGCTGGCCTGGTCGCACATGTACGACGGCCACTTCGAGCGCGCGCGCGCGATCCTGCGCGAAGCCGCCCCGCACAACGTCACCTCGGCGCGCCGCCTGGTCAGCCTTGCCCTGGAAGGAATGAGCCTGACGCTGGAAGGCCACATGATCCGCGCCGAGCACCTGCTGCGCGAAGTGCAGCGAGCATGCGCGCTGCAGGGCGCGGCCTCGGTGGACGCTGCGGGGCTGGCGGACGGCCTGCTCGGCGAGACGCTGTACGAAGCCAACGAGCGCGAAGCCGTCTGCCAGTTGCTGGAGCCGCGCCTCGATGTGCTGGAGCGTATCTCGGGCCCCGACGCCGCGTTGCGCGCCCTGGTCGCGCTGTTCCAGGCCCACTGGACGCTCGGCCGCCGCACCGAGGCGCTGGCCTGCCTCGCGCGGCTGGAAGCCTACGCCACTCGCAACGGGCAGGAACGCGCGCAGGCTCATGCGTTGGCGCTGCGCCTGCGCGTCCACCATGCGCGGGGCGAGACGACGCAGGCGATGGCCGTGCTGGAACGGCTGGTGGCGTTGGGCACCCTCCACGCCAGTGCGCGGCAGGGCGCCCCTGCCGAGATCCGCCGGGTCTGCGAACAGGCGCGGGTCGAAGCCTGCCTTCACTGGCAGGACTTCGATGGCGCCGTGTCGCGTTGCCTGCCGCTGTTGGCGCTCACGGCCTCGGTCGGCCGCTGGGCCGGCGTGGCAACGCTGCACATGATGCTTGCAGTGGCCGAAGCCGGGCGCGGCGACCGCAAGGCAGCGCGACGGCAGGCATTCAAGGGCCTGCGCCTGGGCCACCGGCTCGGACTGGCCCGCAGCCTGCTAGACGCGTCAGCGGGCGTCGCGACGTTGCTGGAAGACCTGCTCGACGACGGCGCGCCGGACCCGGTGCTGGCGTTCTATATCCGGCGTCTGCTCGACGCGCGCATGAGGGAGGCACCTCCGTTGCGCCCAGCCTGCGAGGAAGACAGAGCCGACCTGCTCAATGCACGCGAGCGGCAAGTGCTGGAACTCGTTGCCCAGGCCATGCCGAACAAGAAGATCGCCCGCGTGCTCGGCCTCACGACGCACACAGTCAAGTGGCACCTGCGCAAGATCTACGGAAAGCTCGGAGTCTCGGAGCGCGACGAAGCGGTGGCCCGCATGCGCGATCTGGCGTTGTCCGGGCAGCCGACCTCGCCAATCCGGCTAGTGAACTGAGCGTCCCGGGGGACCAAGATGTGTTATCCGGCACGGCCTCGCATGGGCGCTGTGCGCCGGAGAGTCCGACACATCGACAAGGAGCCTGCCAGTGGACGTCATCCGCAACGTCTTTCGTGAAGACCATGAAATGCTTCGCCCCACCGCGCGGCGATTCTTCGAACGTGAGTGCGCGCCGCGCCAGGCCGAGTGGGACCAGGCCGGCCGGACCGACCGCGAGACCTGGCTGAAGGCAGGCCGCGAGGGTCTGCTGTGCGTCTCGGTGCCCGCCGAATATGGTGGCGGCGGTGGCGACTTCGGCCACTCGGCCATCGTCATGGAGGAGATGCACCGCGCCGGCATCTCCGGCGCGGGGTTCTCGATCCATTCCGACATCATCGCGCCGTACATCGCCCGGCTCGGCACCGAGGCGCAGAAGCGCCGCTGGCTGCCGTCGATCTGCGCGGGAGAGACGATCATGGCGGTCGGCATCACCGAGCCCGGCTGCGGCTCCGACGTGAAGGCCTGCCGTACGACCGCCGTGCGCGACGGCGACGAGTACGTCATCAACGGCAGCAAGACCTTTATCAGCAACGGGCTGAACTGCGACATGGTCATGCTGGTCACCAAGACAGACCAGTCCGCCGGCGCGAAGGGGGTGAGCCTGATAATGGTCGAAGCCGACCGCCCAGGCTTCCGGCGTGGCCGCAAGCTGGAAAAGATCGGCCAGCCCGGCGCCGACACCGCCGAACTGTTCTTCGACAACGTCCGCGTGCCGGTGGAAAACCTGCTCGGCGAGGAGAACATGGGCTTCTCATACCTGATGCAGGAATTGCCGCAGGAGCGCCTCCTGATCGCGCTGTACTCGGCCATCGCCATCGAGCGGCTGCTACAGGTCACGGTGGACTACGTCAAGGACCGCAAGGCGTTCGGTGGCACGGTGTGGGATTTCCAGAACACCAAGTTCAAGCTCGCCGACATCAAGGCGCAATCCGTCGCCGTCCGCACGATGGTCGACTACTACATCGGCGAGCACATGAAGCGCCGCCTGACCGTGCAGGAAGCCGCCATTGCGAAGCTGTTCGCCACCGAGACCATGGGGAAGTGCATCGACGACATGGTGCAGATGCATGGCGGCTACGGCTATATGCGCGACTACGCGATCGGGCGCGCGTTCACCGACTATCGGGTCTCGCGAATTGCGGGCGGCGCAAGCGAAGTCATGCGCGACCTGATCGCGCGCAAGCTGTAATCCATCACTCCTCACACGGAACATCATGAGCGAAAAAACATTCGTCGCAGGCGTGGGCATGACACCCTTCGTCAAGCCGGGCACGAGCAAGCCATATTTCGAGATGGGCGCAGCCGCCGTGCGCGCGGCGCTGGCCGATGCCGGTATTGGTTACGACCAGATTCAGGAAGCCTATGCCGGCTACGTCTACGGCGACTCCACATGCGGCCAGACCACGCTCTACGAGGTCGGCATGACGGGCATCCCGGTGGTCAATGTGAACAACAACTGCTCGACGGGCTCGACGGCGCTGTATCTGGCGCGCAAGGCGGTCATGTCGGGCGAGGTGGATTGCGCGCTGGCGGTCGGCTTCGAGCAGATGCAGCCAGGTGCGCTGAAGATGCACTGGGACGACCGCCCGCCGCCGCGCGTGCGTTTCATGCCGGTATTGCATTCGCTGACGTCAGGTCTCGAGCACCTCGGCCAGTCGCTGCGCACCTTCGGCGGCGCGGGGCGTGAGCACATGGAGAAATACGGCACGCGGATGGAGACCTTCGCCCGCGTGCGCGCGAAGGCGAGCCGGCATGCCGTCAACAATCCACTGGCAATTTTCCGCCGGCCCTTGTCGGTGGAGGAAATCATGGCCGACACCGTGATCGTTCCGGGCGTGATGACGCGATGGATGGCCTGCCCGCCGACGTGCGGGGCGGCTGCGGCGGTGATCGTGTCGGAGAAATTCGCCCGCCGGCACGGCCTGCGCACCGACGTGCAGGTCCTGGCGCAGGCGCTCACTACCGATCCGCCGGAGGCATTCAATCCGCCGTCGATGCTGAGCTGGGTCGGCTCGCACATGACGCGCGCGGCCGTCAGGCAGGTCTGGGAGAGGGCCGGCGTCGGCCCCGATGACATCGACGTCTGCGAGCTGCATGACTGCTTCGCGCAGAACGAGGTCATCCTGTATGAGTCGCTCGGCTTCTGTCCGGAGGGCGGGGCCGAGAAATTTGTGCAGGACGGCGACAACACCTATGGCGGCAAGGTCGTGACCAACCCATCGGGCGGGCTCCTGTCCAAGGGCCATCCGCTGGGCGCGACGGGCCTCGCGCAATGCTACGAGCTGACCAACCAGCTCCGTGGCAACGCCGACAAGCGACAGGTGGAAGGCGCGCGGCTGGCGCTGGCGCACAACCTGGGGCTGGGCGGGGCCTGCGTGGTGACGCTGTACGGCAAGCACTGACCGGTCCCCCGGCAAGCCGGGATCAGCCATCGTGACACGAGACGTCCCGGCGATACAACAGTTCCAATACAGGAGGAGACACCCATGACACGTCGTTCCCGCATTCGCCTGCTGGCGCTCGCGCTGGCCGTCTCGCTACCAGGCTGGGCTAACGGCTGGATTCCCGGCGTTGGCGCGGCCCATGCCGAGACCTGGCCTTCACGGCCGATACGCTTCCTCGTGCCGCTTGGTCCGGGCAGCAGTTCCGACTCCAGCGCGCGGCTCCTTGCCAGGTTTGCCGGAGAAGAACTGGGGCAACCCGTCGTCGTGGAGAACAGGCCCGGCGCGGACTCCCTTGTAGCGGTGCAGGCGCTGCTGTCCGCACCGGCGGACGGGTACAGCATCCTGATGATCTCGCCGAGTTCGATGATCATCAACCCGCTGATCAACGCCTCACTGTCCTATGAGCCGCTGCGCGACCTGCGCCCGGTGGCCGGCATGATGCGCGTCGGGGCCCTGCTCGTGACCGGGGGCGAGTCCCGCTTTCGCACGTTGGCCGACGTGCTGGCCGAGGCGAAGCAGGCGCCGGGGGCGGTCAGCATGGGCAGCTACAGTGCCTACTACCGGCTCGGGGCACTGCGCATGCAGCAGATAGCGCAGGTGACGTTCAACCAGGTGACCTACAAGACCGCCGCACCGCTGCAGGCCGACGTGGTCGGCGGGGCGGTGGATGTGGCGCTGGTCGATGTCGGCGGGGCGATGCCGCTGATCGCTTCCGGCAAGCTGCGCCCGCTGGCGGTGGCCAGCAAGGCACGAAGCCGCGCGCTACCCGCCGTGCCGACGGTTGCCGAAGCCGGACTGAAGCAGTTCGAGATGTCCGGATGGACCGCCATCGGCGTGGCCGCGAAGACACCGGAGAATGTCGCGCAGTCACTCGAAGCTGCCGTGACCAAGGCGATGAAGCGGCCGGAGTACATCAGGTTCCTGACGGAGAACATGGGGGCCGACGTGTTTGCCGCATCGGGGAAAGAGGTCGGAGCGCTGGTCGAATCGGAAATCACGCACTATCGGCCGTTTGCCCAGCAGTTGCAGGCGACGCAGCGCTAAGCGGGTGGCCGGTCTCCGAGGCATTGGGGGCCGGAGACCGCTGGTCGGTCGCGCGGGTTTCCCCGCAAGAGCGGGGGCCTGATTCCCGGGAGGCGGCCGGCCAACGCCCGCCGTTCCCCTGCCGCCATCAGCGCGGCGCCATGCGGATCCCGCCGTCCAGGCGGATGCTTTCGCCGTTGAAGTAGGCGGTCGTCACCATCATTTCGGCCATGGCGGCAAACTCGTCGGGATTGCCGAGGCGCTTCGGAAACGGCACGGAGGCGGCCAGCGCTGCGCGGACATGCTCCGGAGACGCCGGCCATGAGCGGTGAGTTACCGGCACGGCCCGGCCGCCCGCGGACGACAATCCGGTGCGGGCGGGGGCGTCGTAGTGCGGGGAAGGTCATTGACGGGCGGACCGATCTCAGGAAGTGGACAACGCCTTCCGCTCCTCTCTGTCCTGCTCCTCCTGCAACACCCGCCACAGGATCTTCCCGGTCGCCGTCTTGGGCAGTGCCTCGACGATTTCCACGATCCGGGGCACCTTGTACGCGGCAATCTGCTCGCGGGCCCATGCGATCAGGTCGTCGGCTTTCACAGTCCCGCGCGCCGCCGGACGCAGCACGATCAACGCCTTGGCCGTCTCGCCCCGGTGCGGATCGCGCACCGAGATCACGCACGCTTCCTGCACGGCGGGATGACCGTAGAGTGCCGATTCGATCTCTGCTGGCCACACCTTCAGGCCGGAACTGTTGATCATCCGCTTGAGGCGGTCGGTCACGTAGAAATAACCGTCGTCGTCTTCATATCCCAGGTCGCCGCTGCGCAGGAAGCGCTTGCCGTCGATCTCGATAAGCGTCTCGGCCGTTGCCTCGGGCTTGTTCAGGTAGCCCGCGAACAGCGTGGGGCCATGCATGACGATCTCGCCCGGCTGGTCCGGCCCGAGTTCTTCGAGCGTCACGGGATCGATTACGCGCACATCGCAGTTGATCACCGGCACGCCGGCGCACTGCCGTCGCGCAGCCTGTGGCGGATTGCTGAGCGCGAGACCGCAGAACTCGGTCATGCCATAGCTTTCCAGGAAGACGAGACCGAGCCGCTCCTGGATTTCACGGGCGAGGGCGTCCGGCATGGCCGCTGCGCCGCCGTACAGTCGCATCAGGGAAGAGAGCGCGTGCGCTGCGTCGTCCGCGGCGCCGAAGACTTCCGACAGCATCGTCGGCACGGCCGGCCAGGAGCGGATGCGCAGGCGATGGATCAACTCGACGGCAGCCTTCGCATCCCATCTGGCGAGCATCACCAGCGTGCGGCCGATCCGGCCGGCCTGTAGCATCACCCGCATACCGGCGAGGTGGCTGGCCGGAAGGGCCAACAGTTCGTCCTCGTCCTCCCTGTCGTCCTGCCAGTGCGCGCGGTGTGCGAGCGTATAGCAGAAGTTTCGGTGGGACAACATCGCGCCCTTTGGCTTGCCGGTGGTGCCGGAGGTGTACCCGATCACGGCGAGGTCCTCCCCCTTCGCCTGCGTCGGCGCCGGCTGAGCGCCGGCAGCCAGCGCGGCGGCCATGTCGTGGCAGCGGGGATGCGACATGGCCCGTCGCGGCTCGCGCACGATGGCGGGAAGTTCAAGCCAGGGGGACGCCTCCGGCGGGGCCGCGAAGTCCGACAGCGCGCCGACGACGCAGGCGTCCAGCGTCCCGTCGCCCATCAGCGTTTCCGCGCGGCCAGCCACGTCCTGTGTGGCGACCAGCACGCGGGCGCCCGAGTCGGCGGCGAAGTAGGCGATCTCGTCCGGCGTGCTCATCGGGTTCAGCGCCACCACTACCGCGTCGCAACGCATCACGGCGTAGAACGCGGCATAGAACTGCGGACAGGTCTGCATCAGCAACAGCACGCGGTCACCGCGCCGCACGCCAAGGCGTTGCTGCAGGTAGCCCGCCAGTGCCACCGCAGCCGCGTGCATCTCGCGGAACGTGGTCGGCTTGCCGTAGAAGACGGCGGCTGGCTTTTCCGGCAGCCGCGCCGCCGAATCTTCGAGATGGGAGAACAGATTGCAGTCTGCTACATCCAGCGTGCGCGGGACCCCGGGGGGCCAGTGCGCAAAATGTCGGGTCAGTCGGGGCATAGGCGGGTGTGTAGTGGTTGAGATCAGGCGATGGCGACGATCGCCTCGCCGACAATCTTCTGTTCGCCGTTCTGGTTTGCGCAGACCATCTCGACCCGCAGCCGCGCTTCGCCGTTCTCCTCGAAGCGCTCGCTGACCCGGCCCGTGCAATGGGGCGCGTCACGCAGGTGCGTGATGCCAGTGAAGCGCATCTTCAGGGAGCGCAGGCGATCCTGTCCCGCCCAGTTTGTCACCAGGCGGCCCAGATAGGCGGCGGACAGCATGCCGTGGGCAAACACGTCGCCAAGGCCCGCCTCGCGCGCATAGTCGGAATCGATATGTAGCGGGTGGTGGTCGCCGGAAGCGCCGGCATAGATGGCGAGAGTGCGCCGGCTGATGGGGGAGACCCGCAGTTCGGGGATGTCGTCGCCCGGCTGCAGTTCGGCCAGCGTTGCGTGATGGGCGAGGTTCGTCGTGGTCGTCATGAGGTCTCCGTCAGATCTGGCGCTGGACGAGCACGGAGCGCGCATCGGCCACGTGCGCGCCGTCCTGGTTGATGATGCGGGTGCCCTTGACAAGGAATTCGAGGGTGCCGCCCTTCTTGTCGTAGACATCGACGATGCGGGGTTCGTAGGTCAGGGTATCGCCTGCGTGGACGGGTGCGTGAAAGTCGTATTGCTGCTCGGCGTGCAGCACACGCGAGGGCTCCACGCGGGCCAGTGCAAGCAGGTCGAAGGTATTGAACAGCCAGCCTTCCATGCAGGAGAGGAAGGTCGGCGGGACGCGCAGCGAGGGGAGCCCCGCCGCACGGGCGGCGGCGAGGTCGTGGTAGGACGGGTCGGTCTCGCCGATGGCCCGCGCGTACCAGCGCACGGCCCATTCCTCCACCTTGATGCTGCGCTGCCCGAAGCTGTGGCCGATCAGGTTCTTGTCGAGCATGACATGTCTCCGGTCAGTCAGGCGGCGGCGGGGATGACGCCATCGAGCGTGGCGTTCGGCGCGGCGCGACGCACGAGGTCCGGCACCAGCGCGCCCAGTTCGGCCACCTCCCAGCGGCCAGGCTTCTCGATGTGCGGACCCGCGTGCCAGCCTTCGGCGACCGTGATGCGGCCACCACGGCTGCCGAACACGCGGCCGGTGACGTCTCCGGATTCGGTGCTGCCGAGCCAGACCACCAGCGGCGCCACGTTGGCCGGGTCGAGGGCCTCGAAGCCAGTCACGGCATTGACGACGGGGTTAAGCCGGCCGCTCTTGATCAGGTGCTCGGTGTGGCGGGTCGTGCCGCTCGGGTAGATCGTGTTGACGGTGACGCCATAGCGGCCCAGTTCCGTCGCCGCGACGTTCGACATGCAGGCGATGCCCGCCTTCGCGGCGCCGTAGCAGGTCTGGCCTACGTTGCCGAACAGGCCGGCCGAGGACGAGGTGTTGATCACGCGGGCCGCGCGCTGACGGCCGGCCTTGGATTCGTCGCGCCACCAAGCGGCGGCGTGGCGCATCGGCGCGAAGGTGCCGCGCAGGTGCACCCGGATCACGGCGTCCCAGTCCTCCACCTCCATATTGACCAGCATGCGGTCACGGATGATGGCGGCATTGTTGACCAGCACGTCAATGCTGCCGAAGTTCTCGATGGCCGTCTGGATCATGCACTTCGCGCCGTCCCAGTCGGCCACGTCGTCGTTATTGGCCACGGCCGTGCCACCCATGGCGCGGATCTCTTCGACGACCTGCTGCGCGGGTCCCGCGGCAATCTCACTGCCGTCCGGTGATGCGCCGAGGTCGTTGACGACCACTTTCGCACCGTGGCGAGCGAATTCCAGGGCATATTCGCGGCCGAGGCCACGGCCGGCGCCAGTGATGACGACCACACGGTCCTTGCAGAGTTGTTGCATCGATACTCCTTTCGAAACAGGTGTTGGATAAAAGCGGTCCAGTCGAATCGGGACGGACGGTTCGATTATTTCGGGAGGGGGCTCGGTTGCCACTAGCCGGATAGGGCAGTGGGCAACCGGGCGTGCCGCTTGCCGGGGTTAGGCTCCCCTCGAATGCTCCCTCGCGACCATCTCCGCGGGGGGGGCGCTGCCCTTTCCTGACCGCACTAACCTGCTGCGTGTTTTTTCCTTGCTACGGAGTGGAATCGCAGCATGGACTCGAACAAGCCGATCCCTGGTCCCATCCCCGCGGGAGCGGAGAACATTCCGCGGACGTGCTTGAGGACTGGCATGTGAATGACGGTCGGCGCGGAGGGCATGGGAGCCAGTGCCGCAGTGGTAGAGGCTGAGCCAACCAAGATCAAGGCGCTCGAGCAGCTCCAGTGTGCCGCTGGTCAGCTCCCGGGCGGCGAGCGTCTCGGGGACGACCGGCAGCGGGATCTGGCTGGCGGCCAGTGCGGCGTTGTTCTGGAGGTGCCCGGCCGCGCCCTGGGTGTCGATGATGACGACGTCATAGTTGTCGTCCGACATGATCGGCTTGGCCAGAGCCCGCGCTAGGCGGAACATGCCGTCGGCCCGGGTGGGCAGCTTGTGCTGGAGCATGCCTTCGGGGTCATCGCTGAGGATGATGTCCAGACCGTCGACGTCGGTGTGGGAGATGCAATCTTGCGTGATCGAGCCGGTCTCGATGACGCAGGTCAGGCCTGTTGGGGCCTGGTCGATCCCACAGCGTACCGATCGGCGGCTGAAAAGTTGACCCGACGCACCCAACGTGGGGCGAATTCTTTGCTCCACCGCAATTAGTTCTTATGGCCACCAAAAGATCAAATGTCGGCAAATTCGGGTCTCAGGGCGCGGACGCACGCGTACAGAGTTGGCGGAGAAGCCGCCATCCTTGCCACGGGGCCTGATGGCCGACGACGTTCGAAGCGGATCCGAAGGCGGGCAGAATGATGGAGCCAGACGTGTGTGTACACCGGCGCCAGCGCATCCGGGACGTTCACGAAGCAGGCACCACCAGCGATCGGCGTGCCGTTGGCGTCGACGGTCGATGAGTCAGATTGTCAACGCCGATCCACGGCACGTGCGCTGGAATGCCTCAAGCTCAAATATGCAGCCTTCTTGCAAATCCAGCTACCCGGCTCTTTCCCGACGATGTACTTCTCGCACTCTGCGCTGGATGTCCCGATCCTGTGAAGGCTAGGTGACTGGTTGTCAAGTCTCTTCATCCAATGACGTATGAAGAGCTTGTGGATCGTGCGTTGGCAATCCCGCTTCGCCAAGTGGCCGACGTACCGCTATCCGAACTCCCGGCTGGGCATCCGCTGAGGTCTCTGGCTCCGTAGCGCAAGGCTCGTTTCCATTTGCGAGCAATTCTGACCGTCCGTTCCTGGCCGGCTACGGCCCTCTTTCCGTCTGGAGCGAAGGACCGCTTATCGGCCAACCCGGTCATCCGACGTGGCCGCGTCGAATGGCTCAAAGTGGCCGGCAAGCGCGCCCATCGGCCATCAGGCAGCCAGTCGGCGGCTCCCTCTCGGACGATCGGTAAAGCCAGAGAAAGTGCTTTGGCCATAGGTCCGATGCAGATCTTCGCGGCTATCAGATTCGAATTCAAATGGCGGACGCGTTGACTTCTTGGTACGGCGGCCTACCGCGGCGTGAGCGAACGGCACATGATACATAGGTTCCACTATCGTGCAACAGGTCGGCCTACCCACATATCGCGCCTACACGCTGCCCTCTTTGCCAGCATGAACGAGCCTTTGGCGATGCAGGGTGAGGGATACCCTGGTGATCAATATGAGCCACATAGAGTTGCCAGCGATGTACCCCCTTTCGGTCCATTTCCAACCGGATCAGCCACCCTGTAATGTTGTCTTCGTCTTTGAAGCCATCAAAGACGAAGTTGCCCAAGCTATAGAAAATTGGGCTCCCCTTGTATTGCTCAATGTCCTGGGTAACATGCGGATGCCCTCCAATGACTGCATTGGCACCGGCGTCGATCATCGTGCGCGCAAGCCGGCGCTGACGTGCACTCGCATGAGGCTCGTGCTCCAGTCCCCAGTGCATGAAGGGTATGACCAGGTCCGCATGGTGGACTTTTCTTGCATTCTGGATGTCGGTGATCACCTGTTCGTCTTCGCTCCAGGCCAGCCCTGGCGTGTCGTGATTGGCTTCAAAACTTCGCGGGAAGATCTCGTTGTAGCCAAGGATGGCAATCTTGAGACCGTTACGCTCGATCAGAAGCGGTGCATGTGCCTCGGCCAGGTTTCGACCCCCGCCGAAATATGAGAGCTTCTGCACTTCGAGCAGATTCAGCATCTCGGAAAAGGCGGCCCGGCCAAAATCACCGGTGTGGTTGTTGGCAAGGGAGAGTGCGGTGAAATGGCCTTTCAGTACATTGACCGTTCGCGGGTCTGCGCGAAACGTGAATGGCTTGCGCTCGGCGCGACCTTCGGAGGCAATGACACACTCGAGATTGCCAATTCGGATATCCGCGGCATCCAGGATCCGTGCGAAGTGCGCAAAGGGATCGCGCTCGCCCTTGACGGTATCCCCTGGAATCCCGTCAAGCATGATGTCACCGACAAAAGCAAGCGAGACGGTAGGGTCGTCAAGCTTTGCGCCGGCAGTCGCTCCGCCAACGACGCCGAAGCACAGGAGAACTGCGACAAGAAATCGTCGGATTGCGCAGCTCGACGTGTCGCCTCGCACTATGCCGCCCTCGTCAGCATGCAGCTATATTTCAGCTCCCTGCCAAGAACGGGTGAATAAAGATAATTCACACCCGTGAATGAGCCGCGCGAGTCAGATTGGGAAGGAACCGCAGGCGGGACATATTTTGCCTCGTGCAGCAGGATGACCTGATCCGAATCCTGATAGTAGGTGTAGAGTTTGATATAGGCAACGTCTGTGGCTCTCACCATGGCTGCCTTGAAGCGGAAATGCCCGTCTATATCGACTGACTTCACCGAATAAGGATCTGCAGTCTGCCTGAATTCGAATATGCGCGGATTTCTGCCTCCTTGGCTAATCTCGCAACGCAGCAGTAGTGTTCCGGCATTTGCTCCGGCAATCTGGCACAGCCAGAGCGTCATCAAGGCAATAGCGCTAGCGCCCCGCGGGCGGCATGTGGGGTGTTCGACCTGGCGCATAGGCGGGGGCTCCTTAACATTGGGCTCACGCTCCGGAGGAGAACATGCTACCTCAACCTCAGCGATTTTTCGACCTGCCCGACTGCGAGAGGTATCTCGGCCGTCGTGGCTGCTCAACACGTAACCGTGAACAGCCTGTGACCGATTGTCTCATGTCGACCCCAAGCGATAGATCGACAAGACGGTTCCATTGCCGTAGAGCCGGCCCTCAACGGACATCGACTCACGAATCCCCGTTTCGCGGGAAATCGCCAGGCGCGAGTCCAACAGCGTTGCCGTGAGGCGTGCGATGCGCAGCGTACTGCCAGGTCGCGGTAGCGCCCCTGCGTCTCTGCGCTCGCGACGCCTTTGCTTGCCACCAGGCGCTCGAGCGTGGCGAGATCCACACGCTGTTGAATCGCGGTGAATCTGTTCATCGTCAGCGCGATTTACGATGGAAAAGCCTCACACGAGCGTGGCCGGCGCCGCGACGAGATGAAAGTAATCTCGGGATCGCATTGCGCTGCTGACCAATATTGTTCTGGCGTGGAACTCCGCCCAGATGCAGAGCGTGGTCGACCGGATGCGTAAGGAAGGCCATCATCGAAGAGGGCTGGCTGCGTCGCATGGGCCCGGTCCATTTCAGCCACATCAATTTCCGGGGCACTTTCCGCTTTCCTGTGGAGCGCTACGCGGACGCACTCCTACAACGATCCCGGACGGCGACGCGTCGGTCTGCGTGAGTCCGAGGGTACGAGGAGTCCTTGCACTCAGGTTGCGGGCCGATCTAAGGTTGAATCAGCAGCGGACTTTCAAATCTCTTCGTCGGACGTACGGCGCCTATCTTGACTCCGCGCTTCCCTACGCTGCTCAAGTCGAGCAAGGGGTCGAAAACCTTCGAAATGCCAGGCTTCGCCCACCGGGGATAGCGGACCTCGGCGTTGGCGCTAATGTAAGCCGTCCGATCGGTCGGCGAATGGATGCTTTCATACTTGTATGCATATCATGTCGTGATATGGCGTTGAGCTGCTGCGCACGTTTTGGCGGCGGAGAAAATAGTGGCAATTACGGCAGACATGCCTTCTAATCACATTGAACACAACGCGACGAGCAGCTAAGATGAACACTTCGGGTGCGAGAACAAGCACCCGCCAGCCAGAACCTCGCGTCCGAGAGGAAGAAACGGTCTGTACAAACCAGGCCAGCTGTCACGGACGGTAGTGAAGTCCCGTAGCAAAAATAGACTATAGCTTGGGAGACGACTGTGCTGAGTCATCATGAATTCGCCACGCTGGTGTTGGTAGGCGGCAGTTCTGACCCAACGGAGCTGGACCGCGCGGATATGGACACGCTGCTCGCGCATCAGCTGGTTACGCTTGAGCGCCTTGGGCCAAACCACAGCCGCCCTCAGGTGACAATCCAAGGCTACGCTTTTCTGAAAGCCTTCGGGCGTGTTCGCGCAAGGGAATGTCGGGCTCGCCAGGCCTCCTTGTGAGCCTTCTATGAGGGCGAGGGTGTCAACCCCCTACAGTATTGAATTTCAGCATAGGGATGCATAGCGCGATAACTCTCTCCTTGCAAGCCATTCCTTTTCGTTCGCGAAACTGATGCGGTT
>NZ_QKWJ01000114.1 GCF_003353055.1 Cupriavidus lacunae | reverse complement strand
GGAACCACCCCTTCCCATCCCGAACAGGACCGTGAAACAGCTCCGCGCCGATGATAGTGCGGATTACCCGTGTGAAAGTAGGTCATCGCCAGGCTCTTATACCGCAGAACCCCCAGCCCCAAAAGGCTGGGGGTTTTTGCTTTGGCGCGGCCAAAACCATGGGCCTCCGTGCCTCTGCCACCCCTATCTCGCGTCAAGTTGCCAACGGCCTGCAAAAGCCGTCTACCGGAGCGTGGCCATATGTGCACCACGCGATAGGCAGTGTGGCTATGCTCTGAAGCCAATCCCCGTACGAAAGCCCCGGCACACTACGATAAGAGTGGCCGCCCGCCGGGCAATAAACGCGCTTGTGGTTTGTCGCTCGGACAAAAGTGACTCGCCCCTTTAGGGGCGAAACCGGAGCGGTCGAACCATCGACCACATTGAATTAGCCCAAAGGTCCCGGCCAGATAATCAATCGGCCTCAATCTTCATCGACCTCAACAGCGGCTGCCACTTGTCGCTTTCAGCCTTCAGCATCGCACGCAGCCCGTCTGGCGTCTGCTTGTCGACCGGCACGATTTCCGCGCCCAGGCCATCGAGCTTCTTGATCACCACCGGGTCTTGCAGCCCCTTCTGCAGCGCTTTTGTCAGCCGCGCCACCGCAGCGGGCGGTGTACCCTTTGGCGCGTAGATGCCGTGCCAGACCCTGACGTCAAAGCCCTTGAGACCGCCTTCCTGCAGCGTTGGCGCGTTGGGCAGCGCCTTGATCCGCGTCGGCGTGGTCACGCCGAACAGGCGCACGCGATCGGCCTGGATATGTGGCAGCGTGGCCGTGGTCTGGTCGCACAGCAGGTCGACCTGGCCGCCGAGCAGCGCGGTCAGCGCGGGGCCGGCGCCCTGATAAGGGATCGCATTCAGCTTCACGTGGACCGATTGCTCGAACAGCACGCCGCATAGCTGCGATACGGCGCCGAGTCCGGCATTGGCCAGCGACACCTTGTCCTTGTTCTGGGTCACATACCGGATCAGCTCAGGCACCGTCTTGGCCGGCAGGTCCTTGCGGCCCATCAGGGTCATCGGCACGTCCGCCACCTGGCCGACATACTCGAAGTCCTTCAGCGGCGCGTAGGACAGCTTCTTGTACAGTGCCGGCGCGGTCGCCATGCCGTTATGGTGGATCAGCAGCGTATAGCCGTCCGCCTGTGCGCGGGCGACAAAGGCAGCAGCCACGGTGCCGCCGGCGCCGGTGCGGTTTTCCACCACCACGCTCTGGCCAAGATCCTGCGACATCGCCTGCGCCAGCGTGCGTGCCACGACATCCGTCGGGCCGCCGGCAGAGTAGGGGACGACCAGGGTGATCGGCTTGCTCGGATAGGCGTCGGCCGCTGCCGCGCCGTTGGTGCCTGCCAGTGCCGAAGCCATCACCATTACGCCTGCCAGCCATCGCGGTCCGGCGTGCAAACACTTCACATCCTTCATTGCTGTCTCCAGATTGGTGCCGCACCGTGAGTCCGGGGTGGCTTGTCGGGGTTGCGCGGCTAGCATGGGGGCAGGCCGCGGCGACCGCAATCTGGTTCTCGTGAAGGGTGCCTAATCCATGGTGGAAGATCAGGCCGTTTCTGCCACGCGCACCTCCACCAGCAGCTTCTTCAGCTCCGGCACGCACGAGCCGCAGTTGCCGCCGGCCTTGACGCAGGCCGTGATCTCCGAGGGTGTCTTCAGGTCGTGCTTGCGCACCGCATCGCAGATGGTGTTGCGGCCCACGCCAAAGCACGAGCACACCGTCGGGCCGGTATCGGCGCCTTTCTCCATTGGCTGGCCGAGCAGCAGGCCGATGCGGTCGGTGTCTTCCAGCCGCTCGCGGCCGAACAGACTGGCGAGCCAGGCGCGCGACGGCAGTTCCGGCCGCGTCGACACGTAGACGCAGGCTTCGAGCCGGTCGTTGACGACATAGCCCGCATGGAAGATCCCGGCGGTGCGGTCCTCGTATTCCAGCCAGTCGGCGTCCGGGTCGGTCACGCCAAGCAGTTCGCGTGCCCAGGCGGTGCGGTCGGCCACGGTGTCGCGGCCGGCGAATTCATAGCGCTGGAACTGGCGGCCCTGTACGCGCGTCCAGTAGGTCAGCGCTTGCGCGGGCAGCGCCCCTCGGCTCAGCACGAAGCCGTGCCAGTTCACGCCGAACGGCTCCACCCGCACCGGCGTATGCTTGAACTCGGGCTCGCCGGAAACGGGATCTACCACCGGGTTGACCAGCGCGCCGACGCGCGCGTCGGAGCTGAACTGGCCGTTCCAGTGGATCGGCACGAACACGCTGCCGCGCGGGATGCCGCCGCCGTGGTGCACGCGTGCCACCATCGCGCCCCAGCGCGTGCTGACGCGCGCGAGCTTGCCTTCACCAACGCCGCACAGCAGCGCGTCCTGCGGATGCATGTCGACAAAGGGCTCGGGCAGGTGGTCGGCCAGCTTGGCCGACTTGCCGGTACGCGTCATGGTGTGCCACTGGTCGCGCACGCGGCCGGTATTGAGGATCAGCGGGAAGTCGTCGTCGGGTGCATGAGCCGGCGCGCGCGGCGGCGTGGCGACAAAGCGGGCGAGGCCATCGGCGTGGGCGTAGCGGCCGTCGCCGAACAGGCGCCGGGAGTCAGTCGTCGCATTCGCGGGTACAGGCCATTGCACGGGCTCCAGGCCGTCATAGCGTTCCTGGTCCAGGCCGGCCAGTCCGCCGATATCGAACACGCGCGGCGCGGCATCGTTGCGCCATGCGCTCAGGCGCGCATGCTCGTCGAAGATCTCGTGCGGCCCGGCATAGTCGAAGCCGCTGAAGCCCATGCGGCGCGCGACGTCGCACAGGATGTCCCAGTCGGCACGCGCTGCGCCCGGCACGGGCAGGAAGGCGCGCTGGCGCGAGATGCGCCGCTCCGAGTTGGTGACGGTGCCGTCCTTCTCGCCCCAGCCCAGCGCGGGCAGCAGCACGTGCGCGGCGGCGTTGGTGTCGGTGCGCTCGATGACGTCGCTCGTGACCACCAGCTCGCATTTGGCCAGCGCGCGGCGCACCTGGTCGGCATCGGGCAGGCTGACCACCGGGTTGGTAGCGATCACCCAGACTGCCTTGACGCGGCCGGCTTCGATGGCCTCGAACAGTTCCACTGCCTTGAGGCCCGGGCGGTCGGCCACCACCGGCGATTGCCAGAAGCTCTGCACGACGTCGCGATGCAGGGGGTTGGCCAGTTCCATGTGCGAGGCCAGCATATTGGCCAGGCCGCCGACCTCGCGTCCACCCATCGCATTGGGCTGGCCGGTCAGCGAGAACGGGCCCATGCCCGCCTGGCCGATGCGGCCGGTCAGCAGGTGGCAATTGATGATGCTGTTGACCTTGTCGGTGCCGGCCGACGACTGGTTGACGCCTTGCGAGAAGGCCGTCACGGTCTTTTCGGTTTCCGCGAAGAGTTGGTAGAAGGCCAGCACGTCCTGCACGTTCAGCTTGCAGGCGCGGGCCACGGCAGCCGGATCGGCGCAGGCCGCGTCCGCGGCCTGCAGGGCCTCATCCAGCCCGGCGGTGCTGGCGGCGATGAAAGCAGCGTTGGTGCGGCCCTCGCGTGCCAGGTAGCTCAACAGCCCGTTGAACAGCCAGACGTCGGTGCCCGGGCGGATCGCCAGGTGCAGGTCGGCCAGCTCGCACGTGGCCGTGCGGCGCGGGTCGATCGCCACGATCTTCATGTCGGGGCGCGCTTCCTTGGCCTGGGACAGGCGCTGGAACAGGATCGGATGGCACCACGCGGTGTTGGAGCCCACCAGCACCACCAGGTCGGCCAGTTCCAGGTCTTCGTAGTTGCCCGGCACCAGGTCTTCGCCGAACGCGCGCTTGTGGCCGGCCACGGCCGACGACATGCACAGGCGCGAGTTGGTGTCGATATTGGCGCTGCCGATGAAACCCTTCATCAGCTTGTTGGCGACGTAGTAGTCCTCGGTCAGCAGCTGGCCCGAGACATAGAGCGCGACCGAATCCGGGCCGTGGCGGCGGACGATGTCCGAGAAGCCCTGTGCCACGCTGTCCAGCGCACGGTCCCACGAGACTTGCTGCAGCGAGCCATCGCTGCCGCGCAGCTTGGGGTGGAGCAGGCGGCCTTCCAGGTCCACGGTTTCACCCAGCGCCGAGCCTTTCACGCACAGCCGGCCAAAGTTGGACGGATGCTGTGCGTCGCCCGCGATCTCGACCTGGCCGTCGGCACGCACGGTGGCGCGCACGCCGCAGCCGACGCCGCAATACGGGCAGGTAGTGGCGGTGGTGGTGGTCAGGGTTGCCGAAACGACCGGGATATCGGACAGGTTCACGCGTTCTCCGTGCGGGGGCGTTGTCTTGGTTCGCAATCTAGGCGGCGAGCGCTTCGCACTGCGCCTGGCCGAACAGCAGGCGCTGGCGCAGGGCGCCGACCGGCGCACGCCGCTGGATCATGTCGAAGTACCAGGGGCCGTCCTGCACATCGCCATACAGCACGGCGCCGACCAGGCAGCCGTCCTGCAGCACCAGGCGCTTGTAGACGCCGCGGCGCCCATCGCGCAGCACCAGGTCCTCGCTGCCTTCGCCGCCGATGAAGTCGCCGGCGGAGTACAGGTCGACGCCGGTCACTTTCAGTTTAGTCGCGGTGGCCTGCTGCACGTAGCGGCGATGGCCGGCGCCGGCGAGGTGCGCGGCGCACACGCGGGCCTGGTCCCAGATCGGCGCCACCAGGCCGAAAGTGGCCTGGCGATGCTGCACGCATTCGCCCACGGCGTAGATGCGCGGATCGTAGGTCTGCAGTGTGTCGTCGACGACGATGGCGCGCTCGCAGTGCAGGCCAGCGCCGGCAGCCAGTTCGATATTGGGGCGCACGCCCGCGGTCATCACCACCAGGTCGGCGGGGATCTCGCTGCCGTCCTTGAAGCGCACGCCGGTGACGCGGTCGGTGCCGAGAATCTCCGCGGTCTGCGCGCCCAGCAGGAAGCGCAGGCCCTTGCGTTCGAGCGCGCACTGGAGCAGCGTGGCAGCGGGCTTGTCGAGCTGGCGCTCCATCAGGCTGTCAGGCAGGTGCACCACGGTTACGTCCATGCCCTGGCGCAGCAGCCCGTTGGCGGCTTCCAGGCCGAGCAGGCCGCCGCCAATCACCACCGCGTGGCGGTGGTTGCGCGCTGCATGCTGCATGGTCTCCACGTCCTGGATGTCGCGGAAGGCGATCACACCGTCGAGCTGGTGGCCGGGCACTGGCAGGATGAAAGGCTTGGAGCCCGTGGCCAGCAACAGGCGGTCATAGCGCACCTCGCGCCCCGAGGCCGAGCGGACGATGCGGCGCGGACGGTCGATTGCCACAACCGGGTCGCCGGCCAGCAGCTCGATGCCGTTCTCGTCATACCACTCGCGCGTATTCAGCATGATGTCCGCCACCGTCTTCTCGCCGGCCAGCACCGGCGACAGCAGGATGCGGTTGTAGTTGCCGTGCGGCTCGGCTCCGAACACCGTGACGTCGTACAGGTCCGGGGCGAGCCTGAGCAGCTCCTCTACGGTGCGCATACCGGCCATGCCGTTGCCGACGACGACCAGGCGCGGTCGGGCTTGGGGGTTGGCGGAAGGCGTCATGCCGGCATCTCCGTTGGCGTGGCTGGTGGACAGGGGGAGCATCGAATGTGCGCTGGGAATGTACGCTGGTGTCAGGCGGCGAGTTCTTCCTCGGCCTCGCGCATGACTACGTCGGCGGCAATCCAGACCTTGCCGTCATAGACGCGCGCGGCATAGGCGTTGACCGAATGCTCGGGTGCTTCCAGGCATTCGCCGGTACGCAGGTCGAAGTGATGCTTGTAGATCGGCGAGGCCACCACCAGGCGCTCGCCCAGGTTGCCGATCAGCCCGCGCGACAACACCGCCGCCTGCGAGTTGGGATCGAAGTTGTCGATGGCGAAGACCTCGTCGCCACGGCCGATGCGGAACACGGCGACCTGCTTGTCATCGACCAGTGCGCACACACCAGTATTGGGCACGATTTCGCGTACGGTGCAGACGGCGGTCCAGGTTTCAGGATGGTGGGGATGGCTCATCACGTTCTCCTTGGTATCAGGCTGCTTTGGCGGGCACGGCAACCACGGGGATGTGGCTCAGGCGGGAGTGACGCAATTTCCGTTCCTCAGGCGTGGCCGGGCGGATCTGTCCGCGCTCTTCGATAAAGGCGACGTTGTCGTCGCGGCGGTCGCTGTTGACGAAGTGGCGGAAGCGCTTGCGCGTCTCGGGATCGGTCACGGCCTTCTTCCACTCGTCTTCGTAGGTGTCGACCACGTGCTGCATCTCGGCCTCCAGTTCCGCGGCAAGGCCCAGCTTGTCGTCCAGCACCACGGCCTTGAGGTAGTCCAGGCCGCCTTCCAGATTGTCGCGCCAGACGCTGGTGCGCTGCAGCCGGTCTGCGGTGCGCACGTAGAACATCAGGAAGCGGTCGATGTAGCGCACCAGGGTGTCGTGGTCCAGGTCGCTGGCCAGCAGTTCGGCATGGCGCGGCTTCATGCCGCCGTTGCCGCACACGTACAGGTTCCAGCCGCGGTCGGTGGCGATCACGCCTACGTCCTTGCCTTGCGCCTCGGCGCATTCGCGGGTGCAGCCGGACACGCCGAACTTGATCTTGTGCGGCGCGCGCAGGCCCTTGTAGCGGTTCTCCAGTTCGATCGCCAGGCCCACCGAATCGCCCACGCCATAGCGGCACCAGGTGGAGCCCACGCATGATTTCACCGTGCGCAGCGCCTTGCCGTAGGCATGGCCCGATTCAAAGCCGGCGGCGATCAGCTCTTCCCAGATAAAGGGCAGTTCTTCGGCGCGTGCACCGAAAAGGTCCACGCGCTGGCCGCCGGTGATCTTGGTGTAGAGGCCGTACTTCTTGGCCACCTGGCCGACCGCGATCAGGCCCTCGGGCGTGACTTCGCCGCCCGGCATGCGCGGCACCACCGAATAGGTGCCGTCCTTCTGAATATTGGCCAGGTAGTAGTCGTTGGAATCCTGCAGGCTGGCGTGCTCTTCCTTGAGCACGAACTCATTCCAGCACGAGGCCAGGATGCTGCCCACGGTGGGCTTGCAGATATCGCAGCCAAGGCCCTTGCCGTGCGCGTGCAGCAGTTCTTCAAAGGTCTTGTGCTTGCCCACGCGCACCAGGTGATACAGCTCCTGGCGCGAGTACGGGAAGTGTTCGCAGAGGTGGTTGTTGACGGCCATGCCCTGCTTCTTCATTTCGGCCTTCATGATCTGCGTGACCAGCGGCACGCAGCCGCCACAGGCGGTGCCGGCCTTGGTGCAGGTCTTGAGCGCGCCGATGCTGGTGGCGCCGTCGCACACGGCCGCGCAGATCTCGCTTTTGGAGACGTTGTTGCACGAGCAGATCTGGGCGGTGTCGGGCAGGGCGTCGGCGCCCAGCGCGGGCTTGGCCTTGCCGCTGCTGTCGGGCAGGATCAGGAACTCGGGCGACTCGGGCAGCTCGATCTTGTTGAGCATCATCTGCAGCAGCGTGCCGTACTCGCTGGCGTCGCCGATCAGCACGCCGCCCAGCAGGTACTTGCCGCAGTCGGACACCACCAGCTTCTTGTAGACCTCTTTGCGGTCGTCGCAGAACTGGTAGAAGCGCGCGCCCGGCACGGTGCCGTGGGGGTCGCCGATGCTGGCCACGTCCACGCCCATCAGCTTGAGCTTGGTGCTCATGTCGGCGCCGGCAAACTCGGCGGCTTCGCCCTGCAGGTGGAGCGCGGCGACGCGGGCCATGTCATAGCCCGGGGCCACCAGGCCGTAGATCTTGCCTTGCCACAGCGCGCACTCGCCGATGGCGTAGATGTCGGGGTCCGAGGTGAGGCATTGGTTATCCACCACGATGCCGCCGCGCTCGCCCACCGCCAGGCCGCTGGCGCGCGCCAGTTCGTCGCGCGGGCGGATGCCGGCGGAGAACACGATCATGTCGGTGTCGAGGTGGGTGCCGTCGGCAAACACCATGCGGTGGGTGCCGTTTTCCCCGTCGACGATTTCAACGGTGTTCTTGCCGGTATGCGCGGTCACACCCAGGCCATGGATCTTCTGGCGCAGCATGCGGCCGCCGCCTTCGTCGACCTGCACCGCCATCAGGCGCGGCGCGAACTCGACCACGTGCGTTTCCAGGTCCATGTCGCGCAGTGCCTTGGCGCACTCCAGGCCGAGCAGGCCGCCGCCGACCACCACGCCGGTGTTCGAGCGGGTGCCGCATTCGCGCATGGCTTCCAGGTCTTCGATGGTGCGATAGACGAAGCAGTCCTTGCGGTCCTTGCCCGGCACCGGCGGCACAAAGGGGTAGGAGCCGGTGGCCAGGATCAGCTTGTCGTAGGACAGGGTTTCGCCGGTCGAGACCTTCACCGTGCGCGCGGCGCGGTCGATCTCCACCGCACGCGCGTTCAGGCGCAGCAGCATGTTGTTGTGCTGCTCGAAGAAGCCGGCGGGTACCAGCGACAGATCCTCGGCCGACTTGCCGGCGAAGAACTCGGACAGGTGCACGCGATCGTAGGCGGGACGCGGTTCTTCGCACAGCACGGTCACTTCCACGTTCTGCGCGCCGGCTTCCGCCAGGCACTCCAGGAACTTGTGACCCACCATGCCGTGGCCGACGATGATCAGTTTCATGATGCTTTCCTTGTCCGTAGTCAGTCTTTGCTGCTTGTTGTGCTGTGGGGGCGATGCTTGAAGATCAGTTGGCCAGTGCGCTGTCGTACAGGGCCTGCTCCTGGGCCTTGTGCTCGGCGCTGAAGCGGATGGCGATAGCGCACAGCGCGGCGATGGTGGCCAGCACGCCCAGCACCGTCAGCGTCTGCTGCACGCTGCCCAGGCCCTTGAGCAGGAAGCCCGCGGCGACGGCGCCTACGTTGCCGCCCGCGCCGATGATGCCGGCCACGCCGCCCAGCGCCTTGCGGTCGATGAAGGGCACCAGGGCGTAGGTCGCGCCGCAGGCCATGTGGGTGAACAGGCCGAACAGCAGCATCGCGACTACGGCCAGGGTTACGCTGCCGGCCTGCGCGAACCACAGCAGGCCCAGGCCTTCGCCCAGGATCAGCACGAACAGCAGCGTGGCGCGCGCATCCAGGCCGCGGCGGCGCGCTGCCTTGTCCGACAGCCAGCCACCCAGGGCGCGGGCAAACAGCGCCAGCAGGCCGAAGCTGGCGGCGGCCAGGCCGGCGGCCTTCAGGCTCAGGCCGAAGCGGTCCACGTAGTACGAGGCGGCGATGTTGTGGATGAAGATCTCCACGCCGAAGCAGGCGCCATAGGTGATGAAGAGCAGCCACACGCGATAGTTGGCGCTGGCGGCGCGGAAGCTGGCCCAGCCGCCGCCCTTGCCACCGTCCTTGCCTGTAATGGCAATGCCGCGGGCGCGCAGGTCCGAGTAGTTGCCTTCCGGGCAGTCCTGGGTGAAGCGCCAGTAGACGACGGCCATGATCAGCATCAGCACGCCCGGTACCAGCAGCGCCAGGCGCCAGCCGAGCGCGTGGTCGGCGCCGAGCATCAGGACGGCGGCCAGCAGCAGCGGCATGATGGCCTGCGCGGCGCCGCCGCCGGCGTTGCCCCAGCCGGCCGAGGCCGCGTTGGCGGTGCCGACCACATTGGGCGCGAACATCACCGAGGTGTGGTACTGCGTGATCACGAAGCTGGCGCCGACCGCGCCGATCAGCAGGCGGAAGAAGAGGAAGGTTTCATAGCTCTGCGCCAGCGCCACGCCCAGCACCGGCAACGCACCCAGCGCCAGCAGGCCGGTGTAGGTCTTGCGCGGGCCGAAGCGGTCGCACATCGGGCCGATCACCAGGCGCACCAGGATGGTCACTGCCACCGCCGCGATATTGATGTTGGCGATCTGGCCCGGAGTCAGGCCGAACTCGCCCTTGAGCACCGGCATCAGCGGCGCGCAGGCGAACCACGCGAAGAAACAGACGAAGAACGCCATCCAGGTCAGGTGGAAGGCGCGCATCTGCGGGGTGCTCAAGCTAAACAGCTCGATGCGGGTGGCTTTGCCGGTCATCGTCCTTGGCTCCAAAAACAAATGGCGTCCCGCAAACCAGGCCGTTCAGGCCAGTTCAGGGGACGCCGTTGTCCTGACAGCCACTACATGGGATAGGGGCTGTGTATGTGGGGTGGGCCGGTCGCCATTGACGGGCCCGTACCCTGTTACGCAAGGGGTGTGCCAGGCCTGTATGTGACGGTGAACGGGGGTTTGTTGCGCTGAGGTGCGGCGGAGTGATCCCGGGATGCGCTGTGGTGGGGCGGCCGCCGGACTGGCAGCACACTCATGGTGCAGTGCGGGGGGCTGTGCTGGTGCGATGCAGCACCGCGGGCGGTGCTACTGGTCCGAAGCCGCGGATTGGGCGTTGAGGGGGACGATCCGCATATCTCGCGGCGACACTTCCGCGCCGTCCTCGTCGACCAGCGCTGCGCGCACCAGCTTGCCGCTGGCGCGCGAGCGGATCTGTACCGGCCCTTCGCCGGCGGGCGCCATGTGGCCGTCGCCCCACTGCATCAGGCCGACCAGCACCGGCAGCAACTCCACCGCGGCGTGGGTGGGGCGGTACTCGAAGCGTTCGCGCTCGCCGGGTTCGCGATAGCCGACCTTGCGCAGCAGGCCGGCGTCGGTCAGCGTCTTGAGCCGCGCGGACAGCACTGCGGGCGAGCATTCCAGCCGGCGCAGGAAGTCGTCGAAGCGCGTCACGCCGTGGAAGACGTCGCGCAGGATCAGGATCGTCCACTTTTCACCGATCAGCGACAGCGTGGCCGCAATCGAGCAGTGGCGGAGGTCGGACGCAGTGAGGTTCATGATGCGGGCAAGCATAGCACGCTGACTTCATTTGCAAAAGTCAGGTTATCTCCTATACTCTGACTACAAATAATGAAGTTAGATGGTGACAGGATGGATCTCCAAAGCGAAGGCCGCTCAGGCGTGGCGGAAAGCTGGACGGTGGGGCGGGGCGTGCAGGTGACGGTGCGCCGCACGCGGCCGCACGATGGCGGGGCGCTGCGCGCGCTGGTGGACGGGCTGTCGCGTGAGAGCCGCTACTCCCGCTTCCTGACCGGCGGGCGGGTCGTGGATGAAATCGTCCAGAGGCTGGCCTCGCCCGCGCCGGGCGGCGTGGCGCTGGTGGTGGAGGCACCCGACGAAGATGGTGTATCAGCCATTGTCGCCAGTGCGGAATACGTGGTGTCCGGGCAGGTCGGGGAGTTCGCCGTAGTCGTTGCCGACGGCTGGCAAGGGCGGGGACTGGGGCGGCGCCTGATCGCCAGGCTGTGCGAACTGGCCCGCGCTGCCGGCCTGCGCGGGTTGCGCGGCGACGTGCTCAGCGAGAACCGCCGCATGCTGGCGATCCTGCGGGGCTTCGGCTTTGCCAGCCGCCGCAATCCGGAGGACAGCTACCTTCATGAAGTCACGCTGGCGCTTGGCCAGCCGGCACCCAGCACGCAGCGGCTGCCCGCGGGCTGGTTCAGCACACGCTGATCAACTGGCTTCGCGCTTGCCGCGAGCGGTGAGGGTGCAGCCGATCGAGGCCGTGATGATGCTGGCAATCGCCAGCCACTGCACCGCGCTCAGTTGTTCATGCAGGAACGCCAGCCCGGCCAGCGCGCCCATGGCCGGCTCCATGCTCAGCAGGATGCCGAAGGTGCGCCGGTGCAGGCGCTTGAGCGCCACCATCTCCAGCGAATAGGGAATCGCGCTCGACAGGATGCCCACCGCCAGCCCGAACAGCAGCAGCGTCGGGCTGAACATCGCGGTGCCGGCATGCGCCAGGCCGAACGGCAGCACCACCAGCGCCGCCATGGTCAGTCCCAGCGAAGTGGCCTGCCCGCCGTGGGCGTTGCCCGCCATCTGCCCGAACACGATATACAGCGCCCAGCCCACCCCCGCGGCCAGCGCATAGCCGATGCCGACGGGATCGAGCGTGCCGGCGGCATCCCCCACCGGCAGCAACAGCAGCAGCCCGGTCACCGCAAAGCCAATCCACAGGAAATCGATCGCGCGCCGCGACGACAGCACCGCGACCGCTAGCGGCCCGGTGAACTCAATCGCGATCGCCAGCCCCAGCGGGACGGTGCGCAGCGACATGTAGAACAGCAGGTTGGTCGCGCCCAGCGCCGCACCGTACAGCGCGATCGCGCGCGCATTGGTCCATGTCAGCGGTATGCGCCACGGGCGCCAGACGCACAGCAGGATCAGCGCCGAGAAGCTCACCCGCAGTGCCGTGGTGCCCTGCGCCCCAAGCGCCGAGAACAGGCTCTTGGCGAACGAGGTGCCGATGCACAGCGACACCATCGAGCCGGTCAGGGCCAGTACGGCGATCAGGGTCGAGCGACGGCGGGCGGCGGTTTGCGGCAATTTCGAGATCCTGTTTGATGGCGTGGCCTTTGCAATGCTGCCGCATCATGCGGCAAGCAAGGCGCGGGCGCCATATACAGGTGCGGGCGAGTGGCTCAGTACAGTTGGCCGTGCCCGGAGCACGCCGCTGCTCAGTGGCCCTGGGCCGCCGCCCCGGCTCAGCGCGGCGTAGCCGCGACGGGTGCGGGCTGTGCCGCCGCTGGAGATTGCGCTGGCGCCTGAGGCTGCGCTGCGGCCTGGGGCTGGGCAGCGGCCTGGGTTGGTGCCACGGCCTGCGTCTGCGCCACGGCTTGAGGCTGTGCCACGGACTGAGGCCGCGCTGCGGCCTGGGGCTGTGCCGCGGCTTGTGGCCGTGCGGCGGGTGCCTGGCGCGCGCCGCCATTGGCCGCCGGGGCGGCTTCGGTTACCTCGCGCCACCCGCCGCCCAGTGCCTTGTACAGCGACACGCGGCTGGTCAGGCCGGCCAGTTTGTATGTGATCAGCGCCTGCTGCGCGGTGTAGAGGTGGCGCTGCGCATCGAATACGCCGAAGTAGTCGTCGACGCCATTCTTGAAGCGCATTTCCGACAGCCGCCGGGTCTCGCTGCCTTCGCGCACCAGGGCCTCCTGGGCCTGCACCTGGCGCTCGTAGGTGGCGCGTGCCGCCATGCTGTCGGCCACTTCGCGGAACGCGGTCTGGATCGTCTTCTCGTAGTTGGCCACGTTGATGTCCTTGCGCACGTTGGCCGCATCCAGTCCGGCGCGGTTGCGGCCGGCGTCGAAGATCGGCACCGTCAGCTGCGGCGCAAACACCCACGCCATGCCGCCGGAGAACAGCCCGGCCAGGCTGCTGCTGGCCACGCCCAGCGCGCCGGTCAGCGAGATGCGCGGGAAGAAGGCCGCGCGCGCCGCGCCGATATTGGCGTTGGCCGCCTTGAGC
Organism: Cupriavidus lacunae; assembly: GCF_003353055.1. Lineage (GTDB taxonomy): Bacteria > Pseudomonadota > Gammaproteobacteria > Burkholderiales > Burkholderiaceae > Cupriavidus > Cupriavidus lacunae. Next base: position 6,328 of record NZ_QKWJ01000114.1, on the reverse strand, counting down.
CGGTGCTCGGCGTCGAGGATGTCGGGCCGGCGCACCAGTACGCTGGACGGCAAGCCTTCAGGGAACTCGCTCACCAGCGTGCGCGCATCGAGCGGATCCTGCGCGGGGACATTGGGATTGGTGGCAGCGGCGCCGGCATCGGTCACGGACTTGGGCAACGGGCCGCCGATCAGCAGCGCCAGCGCATTCTCGTCCTGCGCCACCTGCCGCGTGTACTGCTCCACGCCCACCTGTGCGGTTTCCACCTGGGTTTGCGCGCGATGCTGGTCCAGTTGCGCCATCGCGCCGACCTGGCGCCCGCGCCGTACCATCTCCGCCGCGTCCTGCTGTGTCTTCAGCGTGTCCTGCGACAGCTTCAGCAGTTCGCGGTCGGCCCGCAGCGTCAGGTAGGCATCGGCCACCTCGGCCACCAGGCTGATCTGCGCGCTGCGGCGCGCCTCTTCCGTGGCCATGTATTCCTCCAGCGCGGCATGCTTGAGGCTGCGCACCCGGCCGAAGAAATCGAGCTCGAACGCCGTCAGGCCGATGCCCGCGTTGTAGGTGGTGATCTGCGCCGGCTGGCCCGTCGCACGCAGCCGTTGCGGCAGCCGCTGCGACACCATGCCGGCATTGCCCTCCACCGTGGGGAACTGCGCCGCGCGCTGGATCTGGTACAGCGCGCGCGATTCGTCGATGGCCAGCGTGGCCATGCGCAGGTCGCGGTTGTTGGCCAGCGCCAGCTCGATCAGCTGGCGCAGTTGCGGATCGATGAAGACATCGCGCCAGCCGAGGTCGGCGGCGGACGGACCTGCGGGCTGTGCAGGCTGGCCGGGTTGCGCCGCACCGCTTGCGGTCTTGGCCTGCGGGGTGCGGTAGGCCGCGCCCTCTGGCCAGGCCGACGGGACCGGTGCAGCGGGCCGCTGGTATTGCGGCTCCATCGTGCAGGCGGCAAGAGCCAGCACAAGCGCTGCAGGCAGCAGCAGGCGCGGCGGGGGCACGGTACGGGGGCGGGGCAGGCTTCGCATAAATATCGTTCCGGAGAGAGAGATTGGGAGCAGGCAGGGGTCAGCCCATCAGCGCGCGCCGCATGAAACGCGAGATCGCCAGCTTGGGCTGCCCCTGACGGGCGATGTTGTGTGCGGGATCGGTGAACAGCAGTCGGATCAGGGCGTGGCGCGCGGCCATGCTGGTATGCAGCGCGATGCCCAGCAACTGGCCGTCGCGGCGCGCCACGCGGCACGGTATCCAGCCGGTCTGCGCCAGCCACAGCGCGCCCTCGGCGCCGGGACGGAAAGCGGGCGCCAGCGGCGTGGTCACGGCCACGCCATTGCAGGACAGGTCCCTGGTGGTGACGCGGTACTCCCTGCCATCCACGCGCAGCAGTGCCGCCGCATGGTGCGGGAAGCGCTCTTCCTTGCGCGGACGCGGCAGTTCCACGCACACCAGCAAGGACGCGAGATACAGCATCAGCGCCACGCCGGTCCAGATCGTATTGAAGGCCAGCCCCTGCGCATCCGGGTCCATGACCAGTGCGCGGCCCAGGCCCAGCGCGGAGAATCCCAGCAAGCCAGCGTACAGCGCGGCAAATTTGCCATGGATCACCAGCCTGGACCGGTCCAGCCCCTTGTTGGTGACCTTGAACGGCCGTCCGAACGGCTTGAACATGGCGCTGACCAGCGACGCGGTGACCGCCAGCGCCGCGACGATCTGCGTGACCTCGGTAAAGATCGGCAGCGCGCGCTGCCCCGTCACCCAGATGCTGTACGCCCAGTACGCCACCAGCGCGGGCAGGCCGTAGGCCAGGAACTGCAGCGGCTCGCCGTAGAGCGTGGAGATGCCGAAATACCAGTACAGCAGCGGCCCCGCCAGCAGCATCAGCGTGAACGGCCGCGACAACCAGTGCAGCAGGCCATGCACATAGTGCAGCCGCTGCATCCCGGTGTAGCCGCGCCCGCGCAGCGGCCCGTCGGCGGTCAGCGCTACCTGGATCGTGCCCAGCCCCCAGCGGCTGCGCTGGCTGATGTATTCGGGCAGGCCCTCGGCGGACAGGCCCACGCTCAGGCGCTCGTTGAGCCAGCGCGTGATATAGCCGTGCGGCAGCAGCCGGTAGGTCAGGTGGATGTCCTCGGTCACCGTGCCGGTGGGGAAGCCGCCGATCAGATCGATCAGGTCGCGCCGCACCACGAACGAGGTGCCGATGCAGAACGCCGCGCCCCACGCATCCTTGGCCGGCTGCATCACGTCGAAGAACGCGCGCTGCTCGTCGACCCAGCACTCGGTGGCGCGCAGGTTGTACTGGATGGGGTCGGCGTTGTAGTAGAACTGGGGTGTCTGCACCACGCCCACGCGCGGGTCGTTGAACAGGCCCACGGTGCGCAGCAGGATATTGCGATGGGGCGCAAAGTCCGCGTCGAGCACCAGGATGTAGGGGGCGCCGCCGGCCGCCGCGCTGTGGCGCAGGCCGTTGTTGAGGTTGCCGGCCTTGGCGTGGGCATTGTCCGGGCGCGTCACGTAGTTGGCGCCCACGCGCTCGCAGAACTCGCGCAGCCAGTCGCGGCGGGTGTCGTCCAGCACCCAGACGCGGAAGTCGGGGTAGTCGATCGCCAGCGCGGAGACGATGGTCTTCTCCAGGATCTCCAGGCCTTCGTTGTAGGTGGCGATGAAGATGTCCACCGGCGGCACCTGCTTCGCGCGGCGCAGCGCGGCCTCGCCCGCGTCGGCGTCGGGCGTGTGGTTGCTGGTGCGCGCGAGCACTACGATCGACAGCAGCGTATAGGCCAGCGTCATGCATTCGAACGCGAAGAACACATGGGCCCACACGCTGGCGAAGGTCATCTGCCAGTCGGGCAGCGTTTCGCGGACGCGCCACGTCAGGTACACCCCCAGCAGCAGCGCGGTGACGCCGCCGAACAGGATGCGGTCCGCCGGCCGCTCGTGCCGGCACAGCATCGAGAGCAACACCGTTGCCAGCAGCACGCCGCCGTTGATGACCAGCAGCGTCTGGTTTTCCAGGAAGAGGGCAAACATCGTCAGTCCTTGGTGGTGGTTGCGTTGGCCGGCGCGGCGGCAATGGCCGGCGGCGGGCAGGACGGTTCCATGCACCCGCCCGGACGGAAAGGGTTCCAGCGCGCGGCGGCCAGCACGGCCCACGCGGTGGCGCCCAGGTGGGGCAGGTGGAAGTAGTTGAAGTCCTCCGTGGTCGAGGTGGGCCCGATCGACAGCCCGGTGCTGATGCGCGCTTCAGGGGTGGCGTAGAGCATCCCGGACGGCGCGCGCTGCGACTGCAGCAACTGCCATAGCGGCTGCGCCTGTTGCGCCTGCCCGGCGGCCTGCAGCACCAGCGCGGCCTGTCCGGTACCCTCGGTCCAGATACCGTCGGGACCGCCCTTGAAGCCGTAGCCCGCGCCGGCGCGGTGCTTTGCCTCTACCCACGCCAGGTTGCGGCGCCAGTCCTGCGGCGGATCCGGGATCGCGATCAGCGGCCACAGCACCGCATCCAGCGCGGAAGGGCCAGCATTGGGCGCGCGGCCATCGTCGCGCGTGCCGATGATGAAGCGGCCCTCGCGCGGCTGCCACATGGCGCTGACAAAGCCGCGCGAGCGCGCGGCGCCGTCGCGCCAGCGCGGATCGTTGCGCTGGCTGGCGAGCCAGCTGAAGGCGGCATACGTATCGACGTTGTGCTCGGTGGATTTCCAGCCCTGGCGCGTCTGCCTGGGCTCATGGCCGAAGAAGCCGCCGACGTAGCCGGCGGGCGCGTTCGTGTCGGGCACGGTGGCATGCACCCAGCCCATCAGCGCGGCGGCCCCATCGAGGTAGCGCGCATCGCGCGTGGCCTCATGCACGGCCAGCAGCAGCAGCGCGGCCCAGGCCACGTTGCCGGTGGCGGTGCCGGCCTGGTAGGCATCTTCAAACCAGCGCTTGCTCGGTTCGTCCCACCAGCCCGGCAGCGGCACCGGTCCCGCCGGCACCGGCCCCGCGCGGTAGGCGTTGCGCAGGCGCGCGTCGCGGAAGTGGCGGTCCTGGCGGATCGCCTGTAGCACCGCGTCGGCAATGCGGCGCGCTTCGGCGGGGCGTTTGCAGGCTACCAGCGCGATGCCGGCCAGCGCGTTGTCGTAGACAAAGGCGGCATTGCGTAGCGCCGGCGCCAGCGGCTCGCCGCCTGGCGCGGGTTCATAGCTGGCGAGAAAGACGGGGCCGTTGCCGCCTTCACGGCTGACGCGCTCGGCCAGCGTCTTGCAGCCATCGGCCAGCAGCGCCTGCCGGGCAGGCTCGGCGGGTTCGGCAGCGTGCGCCGTACATGGCGACAGCGCGAACACGGCGGGAAGCAGCGCGCCGGCAACCAGGCGGGGCAGGCGTGCAGTCGGGATCGGCAATTGCATCCGGGTCTCCTTTGCCTGCGCAGGCGGTTACAGCGATGCCCGCAACTGACCCAGCCAGCTCTGATTCAGCGTCACGCGCGCCCAGCGGCCCATGCCGCAGTGGCCGGACTGGGTCGGCGCTGCCGCCGCGGCGGTGCCCGCTGTTCCCGGCGTCGTCCCGGTTCCTGACGCAGCGCCGGCCTTGCCGGGCAGGTTGCCGAGCGGACGGTCGAGCTTGGCGATCACATAGATCTCGTTCTTCTCGATCGGCGGGAACGGCACGAAGTAGCGCGCCTGGTCGCCGTCCGGTGCGCGCGGCAGGACTTCGGCCACTGATGCCGGCAGCGCCGTGGGCATGCCGTCGACCTGAACGTTCAGACGGGCACCGGGCAGCAGGTTGTCGCTCAGGCTGCGCGGGAACACCGCCACCACGCGCGTCTGCGCGCAGTTGCTGGCCCGCGCCAGCGTGGCGCCGGCGGCGACGCGCATGCCGGGCTGCGCAATCATGTCCTCGATGGTGCCGGGCTCGGGCGAGCGGATCTCCAGGTTGGAGAGGCGGTCGATGCGTTCCTGCTCGGCGGCGAGCATTTCGTCGACCGACTTGCCATAGGCTTCCAGTTGCTCCAGCTCGGCCGTCAGCTGCGCCGATTCCGCGCTCAGCACCTGGCGCCGCTGCGCCAGCGTGGCGCTGGGGCCGTCGGTGGACGAGGCATAGACCTTGTTGCGCGAGGCCTGGCTCTCGCCGACGGCGTTATCCAGCTCGGCCCTGGCCGCGGCCTTGGCGTTGGACAGCATCGACAGCTGGTAGCGCGAGGCATTGGTGTAGGCCTCGCTGACGGCCCCGGCCCACTGCATGTTCTGGTTGCGGTTGACCACTTCCTGCTGCTGGTCTTCCTGCGCCTTGGCCGATGCCAGGCGCGCCTCCAGGGCGCGCACGCGCGTGGCGTGTTCGCGCTGCGCGGCACTGTTGTAGCGCTGCAGGTCCTGCTCGGTGGCGGCCATCAGCCTGCGGTTGCTTTCCAGCCGGGCCTTGGCCGAGTCATAGCGCTGCTGGTTGTCGAGCTTCTTGCCGGTCAGGTCGACCAGCAGCGAACGGTCGATGTTCGGGTTCTGCACCACCATCAGTGCCTGGTTGGATGTGAACGGCTGGCCCGCGGCCACCATCTGTTTCATCACCACGCCTTCCACCGGCGAGGTCACAAGGCTGACGGGGCTGTTCACGACGGCCCGCTCCGACGAGCGCGTAAACACATTTGGAAACATGATCGTCAGCACGGCCCAGATGATGAACAGCACGACGCCGTAGCCCGCCATGCGGGGCACGATATGCCAGATGGGCACGGCGACGGGCTGCGGGCGTTGCACCAGCCCGTCGCCATGGGGTTGGCGCAGCGGAGCCGGTGTCAGAGGGTGTTGTATGGGTGGCGGATTGTTGCGCTGGTCGGCCATGGTGTTGTTCTCCGGCAAGCAAAGTCAAAAGGCATCCCCGCCGGCTGCGCAAGGCGTATTCCGGACGAGCGTTTTCTTCAGGCAAGCGAGTGGCGTCGCGCAAGAGCTGTCGCGCGATGCCCGGCTTGCAAGTCCCCAATTCAGCTTGTTGTATGCAGCACGCGCGATGTGGCTGAGCCGTATCGGCGCACCTTGCAATCGGGCCGACATACTGCATGCGGCGGCATGCGACCCGTTGATTTGCCCGGCTTCATCCAGGCAGAGTTGAACAATGGCCAGTCAATGGCCAAGAAATGGCAGCCCGTTGAAGCAAAGATTCACGCACTCAGGCCACCGCAGGTGAGTTAAGGCTAGTCAGTTACCCCCTCGCTTGCTGTAAAAATGTGTAAGGGGAGGCTGTAGCACTGCTTAACACGGCATTACTCAGCAGTCGGAAATATAGGCGACAGATGGAGCGTCGAAGAATGAACGGACAAGACGCGGCTTATTCTGGACGTCGGCGAGTTGCTCCTCGATCCGCTCGCGTAGCCTCTCGCCCTTTT
>NZ_QKWJ01000113.1 GCF_003353055.1 Cupriavidus lacunae | reverse complement strand
CCTGCAAATCAAGGAAAATATCGTCAAAAATAGATTATTTACATGGGAACAAATAAAACGATAGAAATGGCGCAAAGGCGCGCCACCTCTGGCTTGGCAGGGTTTCGGGCTCTCAAACTTCGGACTAAACACGCGGGGTCGTCTACCAGCAGGCCGACGCCCATATGGGCCGGCCACCTGCCACATCGCCAGCTGATACGGGTCACGGCTCTCTTCTTCCTGCCCGGGATGGCCCCTGAGCGGGAGGGCGGCGTGCGCCCTGGGCCAACGGCTTGCGTCCCCGGGAAGGAAGCGAAAGTCCCCAATGCCCTTTTTCGGGAGCCTGCGTACTGCAGGCTTCCGTTGCATGGCCGCGCGCCTGCAGTGCGCCGGCGTCTTAGAACGACAAATGAAACCACGAGGAGACGAGCAGGATGAAGAAGGCAATTCTAGGTGTTGCGGTGTCGTGCGGTGCCGCTTCCGGCGCAGTGCAGGCTGATTACCCCATTGTCGGCGATCGCGCTGATCCTTCCTGCCAGCTTCGAAGCGGTAGTGGGCACGACAGCGGTGCTGTACCGGCTCAGCGCCTGGATTTCCATCGCGCTTCTGGTCGTCTATGCGCTGTACCTGGTGTTCTCGCTGGTCACTCACCCTGCGCTGTTCCGCAGTGCATACGAAGCAGAGCCGGTTGCTCCGGAAGGCGTGGGACCAGCCCTCCTCATCCGTAGCACGGGCGATAGCGATACTGGCAGCAGCCACCGTAGGGACGGCGTGGATGAGCGAAATCATGGTGGGTGCGCTCGCCCCCATGATGCGCGACTACGCTCTCAGCGACATATTCGTCGGTGCCTTTGTGGTGGCGATCCTCGGAAATGCAGCCGAGCATGCATCGACCATTACCGCAGCCATGAAAAATCGCATGGACCTGTCGTTTTCCATTGCGGTCGGCTCGAGCGTCCAGGTGGCACTGTTTGTCGCGCCGGTGCTGGTACTCACGAGCCATTTTCTCGGTCCGGCCCCGATGGACCTGGCCTTTCGTCCCGCCCTGGTTCTGATGGTGGTCCTGTCCGTGCTGGTCACGGCGCAAATGGCGAGCGATGGGCACGCCGACTGGTTCAAGGGTGCGCAACTCCTGGTCGTCTATTTTGCCCTCGCCCTCACCTTCTTCTTCCTGCCGCGCTAGCGAAACAGCCTTTCCTGCTTCGCGAGATCCCCGCTGTGCCCTGCAAGCCTCGAGACCTGCCGTGGCCTGCTTCAGTCGAATCCGGCGTCAAAGGACGAGCCGGCCGTACGATCATCGCGATGCTTCAAAGAACTGCCGTCGGCGACCTTGGCATTTGGGCACGCCCGCTACCGCCGCTGCGGCGCAGCATGCCGCGCCGGATAGAGCTTCTGGAACTGTGCTGTCGTGATCCCCATTGCGCCCCTGTCGTCGATGATCGTCATCTCGCGCCACGCGCTCGGTGCGCCTTCGAGTCCGGGGAATTCCTTCAACTGCCAGATGCGACCCGTCTGCGTGTCGAGTAAGAAGGGGCCTGCGCGGACCTGGGGATGACTCACGATCTGATAGCGGCCAGGTCCAGCCGCCTGCGGCTTGTCATCGGCACGCTCGGGCGGCGGTATGGGAACCGCTTCACTGCCAGCGGCGACGGGGGTTTTACCGCTGGCCGGGGCTGGCGGCTGCTCGCGGTTGCCGCATGCCCCGACCAAAGCCATGGACAAGCACAGCGCATAGGGTGCAATGTAGTGCATGATTGGCTCCGTGACCTCGCCGATCGTGTTTAATGGAAAGCCACGTACCGCCGCCGTGCAGGAACCGCAAGGCGTTCAGACATGGCTGCATGCGGTAGCGCGCGCGCATGGCTCGACGCCTCGCAAACCGGACGTTCGATGCTGGACCTATGCCATCAGGAGCGCCTCGTATTCTTCCCGAAACTGATGGAGGGAACTGTCCACCACGGTCACGGCGCCATCGATCAGACCGCAGCGCCCGCTGCCGGGAAGGATGCGGCACAGGTTTTCCAACGCTTCCAGGTCCGCGCGCACGCCGCGGCCCGTATCAATCCGGTTGAGCAGGCGCATCAGTTGGAACGTTCCGCCCTTGCACGGCGGGCATTGACCGCACGAACCCTGGGCGAAGAAGCTGACGTACTCTGCCACCTTGCGGACGATGCCGGTCCCTTCCGAGACTACGATCATCGCACCGGTCCCGAGCCGCGAACGCCGTTGCTGTACGGAATCGAAATCCAGCGCCACGTCGAGATCACGCTTGGTCAGCAGCGTATTGGAGGGACCGCCCGTGAAGACCGCCTTGAACTCCTTGCCTTGGAGCATCCCGCCGCCATGCCGGAACACCACCGTCTCCAGGCTCGTGCCCATCGGCAGCTCATACAGGCCAGGCCGCAAGACATCTCCCGAGAGCGAATACAGCTTGGTTCCCGCGGCATGGCCGATGCCGAGGCTGCGGTACCATTGGGCACCGTTGCGCAAGATGCCTGGTACGTGGGCCAGCGTCTCGGTATTGTTGACGACGGTCGGTGCACCGTGCACGCCGTATTCGGCGGGAAAAGGCGGCTTGCGGCGCGGAAACGGGAACCCGCCCTCGACGCTCGCGATGACCGCGGTTTCCTCGCCGTCGATATACAAGCCTGAGCTGGGTAGTACGCGAAGCGATACCGGTCCGCCGACCAGCCCTGCCGGCTCGGCGAATTGCGGGTGTGCCTGCCATTTCTGCACCGCCTCGCGCGTCCTCGCCAGCGACAACGGCTGATGGGGATTGACGTACAGCACCACATGGTTGGCGCGGGTGGCAGCCGCGGCGATCAGCGCGCCCTCGATCACCTGGTGCGGCGTGTGCTCTAGCAGGAAGCGGTCCTTGAACGTCCCCGGCTCGTCTTCGTTACCATTGCAGATGATGTACTTGTCGCCGGCCGCCGCGGCAGCCACCGGTGCCCATTTGCGATGCGTCGCGAAGCCGGCGCCACCCATCCCGCGCAGGTCCGCCTGCTCGATCTCGGCAATGACCGCGGCCGGCTCGCGCAGTGCCCGGGCCAGCCCCTCTCCGCCGCCGCGTGCCAGCCAGGCATCCAGGTCGGCGCCGACCCGGATGTCCTCGTTGAGCAGAACCTGATTGGGCTGTTCCATCGCGCGCTCCGTGCCCCGCTCGTCGGACAGCAGCTCGACTGCGGGGCAGCGGTTCCACACCGCGATGCCGGGCTCCAGGTCCACCGCCTCGCGCAGCACGCGCATCATTTCCAGGCCGGTGTAGTCCCGATAGGAGAGAATGCGCGCGGCCGATGCTCCCCCTGGCTTCTTGCGCAGGAGATTGCCGCCGAGGGGCCGGTCTTCCTCCTGGTCGAACATCATGCCCTGCCGGATCAGCCAGCGGATCACGTCGGGTCCGTCCATCACCATCTGCGCGACCAGCTCGGGCTCGCCGCAGAAGTGCCCGGCGCGCAAGGTGTCCTCAAAGTGCAATTGGGGACTGTCGTCCTCGCCGATGGCCGCCTGGATCCCGCCTTCGGCCATCACGGTGTTGCTGTCACCGAGGCGCAGCTTGGTGGCGAGAATCACCTGCGCGCCTTGCCTGGCCGCGGTCAACGCTGCCGCGCAGCCACCACCGCCCCCGCCGATGATCAGCACATCGGTGGAGACGAGTTGCGCCCCGGCAATGTCGACGTCGTCGATCAGCGCATTGGCTTGCAGATATCGGGCGAGATCCGGCTGACAAGGCTCGCCGCGGTTGACGCCGACGGTCAGCGCGACGCGCGCATTGGGCCCGTGGTCGGGGTGATAGGCCTTGAGCAGCTCTTCGACGGAGATGTCATCGCCGCGCACCGCCGGCGCCACACCGGGACGGTAGCGCTTGCGTGCCTCTTCGTAGGGGATGCCAGCCGGCATGATGGTTCGTCCCGTCAGTGCGGCGGCTGCGCGCCGGGTGCGTCTAAGTCGATCTTCATCGCGCCGCTCTCGATCTGCTGCAGGCGCAGCATTAGATTGGCCGGCCGCAGCGTCTGCGCCGCGATCATCCGCCGCACGAACAGGCCGAGATGGTTGGGCCGGATATGCTCGGGGCAGGCCAGCGTGCACAGGTTGCACATGACGCATTCGTCGAAGACGTTGCCAGAGGCGGTCAGCTTGCCCTCCACCGCGAACTTCACGCCCTCCTGAACATCGAGTCCCTTCGGACAGGCCCGATCGCATCCACTGCAGTGACGGCAATGGGCGGCCTCGGGGAAGACTTCAGAGATTGTCCGCAAGGCGTCCCAGCTATCGCCGATCTCCTCGATGCGATAGACGTGCCGCTCCGACGCCGTGAAGTAATCCAGGAACGCGACCTGCATGCCATCTTCGACCAGCGTTTCGCAGGCGAGCGCCGTGTGCACATCCTGCTCGCCGCTGCGCCGCACCATGACGCGGCACGAACCGCATACGCCCCGGCCCATGCAGCCGACGCCTTCGACAAGCGTTTCCCCCGCGTGCAGGAAGGCCTGCAGGATGGAGCAGTTTGCCGGTGCTTCGACCGTGCGTCCTTCGATGCTCAAGCGTACCAGTCCCATCTCGTCGCCTCTATCGCCCGGCGTCGTCAGCGCCACACTAGCGTTTCCACAGAAAAGGTCATATAAACCTTAGCACAATGGAGGTCATTGCGAAGGGGGCGTCGCATGGAGGCTTACTGGAAACCGCTCGCCCCTAATCCTTATGATCGGCGTGCCGCTCATGCTTTGAAACGGAGCCCCGACCCATGCTGCACCACGCTTTCCGTCGCCAGGATCAGGCCGCAAGCGTCGATCCGCCTGCGTACCGGAACGCGACCCGATGCCGGGGATTCACCATTGACGCTAGATGGCGCGTTCCCATGCTCTCAGCGCGCTGGCAAATCACGACGCTCAGGGGCTGGGACATGATAAGACTGCCGAAATTCTTCCGCAGAGCAGCCACCGCGCTGGGCTACATCTGCCTGCTCGGCCTCGGTGCGACGCATGCCTTCGCGCGTCAGATTTTCGACACGCCTGACGCGGCCATGGCGGCCTTTGGCCAGGCGGTCCGGAATAACGACGAGACGGCCATGCGAGGCATGCTGGACACGAACTTCCGCGACATCATCCCCCCAGTCGGCGCCGACGTACGGAACAGCTTCAACAGTGCCTGGGCGCAATCGCATCGCGTGCAGCAATCAGACAAGCACGCCTTCATCGTCGTGGGCGACGACGGATCGAGCTCGCGGTGATCCAGACCATGCAGGCCATCTGCGATGCGCAGACCGAATACGCCCAGACGACCCACCCAGCGGCTTCGGCGCGCGCGGCGGTGGCTTTGGCGGCGGAAGAGGTGGCGGTGGACGACGTTAGGGAACCAATGCCCTTTTGGAGTGGTTCCATGCCAGTGATTACGAGAACGCGCAGGACGCGGACATCATCGTGATCACCGCCGGCGTCGGTGTGAAGCCGGGGCAGACTCTGCATGGGTGCCATCCACCATGGGATAGTGCAATCGCGCGAATTTGCCAGGCCATCGTCCACAACACCGACCTCATTCTCACAGTCGGCATCGTACATGCCGAAGTCGAAGGCGTGCCAGAGATATGTTTGTCGCTGCCGATGGTGGTCAATGCCGGCGGAGCGCAGCTACCGGCTTATCCAGAACCCCACCAACTCTTCTGGGAAGGATCGCAAGATGCTCACAAAACTGAAAGCGGCGTTCCGCTACTTCAATAGCGTGGTCCCGTTCCGACTGGGCCCCGCCCTGATCACGACGGTCGTGCTGATCACCCTGCTGCTGCTGCCTGTGCCAGAGGGGCTCACGCCCAAGGCTTGGGGCCTGGTTGCCATCTTTCTGACAACAATCATTGCAATCATCCTGAAGGTCATGCCGATCGGGGTTATGGCGATGATGGCCATCGTTGTCCTCTCGCTGTCGCAGGTGACCTCGACCTCGTCCAAGGGGGCGATCGCCGATGCGCTGACCGCCTTCGACAGTCCGCTAATCTGGTTGATCGTGGTGGCCATCCTGATCTCCCGCGGCGTGAAGAAGACCGGCTTGGGCACCCGTATCGGCCTGATGTTCATCTCCCTGATGGGGAAACGAACAATAGGCATCGGCTATGGTCTGGCCACCTGCGAACTGGTGCTGGCGCCCTTCACACCGAGCAATACCGCGCGCGGTGGCGGTATCGTGCATCCGATCATGAAGTCGATCGCCAACGCATTCGACTCGGACCCGGCCAAGGGCACGGAGGGCAAGGTCGGCACTTACCTGGCGTTGGTCAACTATCACGCCAACCCCATCTCCTCGGCAATGTTCGTGACCGCCACCGCCCCGAACCCGCTGGTGGTAGATTACATCGCCAAGGCGACCAATCAAAATCTCCATCTGAGCTGGACGAGCTGGGCGCTGTGCATGTTGCTGCCCGGCCTGCTATGCATGCTGGTGATGCCACTGGTGATCTATGTGTTGTCGCCGCCGGAGCTCAAGGCCACACCCAATGCGGTTGAGTATGCGCACACCGAAATGGCGAAGATGGGTCCAGTGTCGCCAAAGGAAAAAGTCATGATTTTCACCTTCGCGCTGCTGCTGCTTCTGTGGGCCAACATTCCGGCGATGGTGTTCGGTCCGTCGCTCACGCTGGACCCAACGGTGGTCGCCTTCGTCGGCCTGTTCGTGCTGATCATCACTGGCACCATCGACTGGGACGACGTGCTGTCCGAGAAGAGTGCCTGGGACACGCTGATATGGTTTGGTGCGCTGATCATGCTGGCCGAGCAACTGAACAAGCAAGGCGTGATCGCGTGGTTCTCGAAGGGCATGAGCGACGCGATCGCGGCCAGCGGCGTCGGCTGGGCCGGCACGGCCGCAATCCTGGTGGCGGTCTTCGTTTTCTCGCACTACCTGTTCGCCAGCACGACTGCGCACATCAGTGCGATGATGCTCGCCTTCCTGACGGTCGGCGTCCATCTGATACCGCCAGCGTATGTGGTGCCGTTCATGCTGCTGATGGCGGCCGGCTCGGCGATCATGATGACGCTGACTCACTATGCAACGGGCACCTCGCCGATCATCTTCGGCAGCGGCTTTGTCACGATGGGAACCTGGTGGCGCGTCGGATTTGTGATGTGCGTGGTGGAACTGCTGATCTTCGCCGTGGTCGGGGGCGTCTGGTGGAAGGTGCTTGGCTACTGGTGAACACGCAGCCGAACGACGCCCGATGAACCGCTCGCGATCACGCCAAGCCGACACTCCGGGCCGGTCATGTCTGGCGCCCGCTATTTCACCCAGGGAGAATGGTGGAAGCCGGCTTTGTGATGAGACTCATCTACATGTTCGTCTGGCTGGTCGTCGGCCCCCTTTGGTGGCAGTTCCTTGGGCACGCTTGACGGCTTGACACGGCACCGGGCAAAGGCAACGAGCCAGTCTCCTGATTGGCGAGCTGGCTTCGCCTCAGTCGGTCGAGATGCTCTCTTTGCGCTGGCTATCGCCTAGTCGTCGTGGACGGCATGGACATGGCCGATGTTGGCCGCATCCGCCAGCCTCGTGCGGCTGAATGGCACCGGACTTCGGACGTTCACACATTCTCTACAAACGGCCGGCATGGGTCGTTCTGAGACCGTCACCCCCCCAGATCGGCGGAACCGAAAGTAAGCGCCGCCGGGGAAGTACGGCCTTTTAATCCAGTTCCAGACGGGTGACCCGGCGTCGCTCGAGGGATGCGCCGCGGGTCGAAGCCGATCGGACGAATTCGCAATGTCGTCGTTACTACAGTAGGCCATCCTCAGAACCGGTGACGAATGCCCACCACCGCGCCGAACTGGTTCGCGCCTGGCTCCACGTTGAAGACGGCGCTCGAGCCCGATCCGCTGTTGAAGCCATTGACGCCCAGTTGCGACTTGTCCTTGTTGAGCGCATACGACACCGATGCATAGAGATCGGTGCGCTTGCTCAACGTATAGTCGCCCATCACGGAGAACAGCCACGGATCCGAGCCGGTCTGACGGAAATCCTGGTAGTGGGCCGCGCCGGTTACCGAGAATGCTGGCGTCAGTTGGTACGCGAGCGCGAGCCAGTAGAGATTCGATCCGGTATTCGCAGCTTGGGCACCCGGCAGCATGGCGCCTGGAACCTTACGGACATCCATGTCTCTCCGATGCATCGATGTAGGTCGCCAGCCATCTCGATATCAGGCCCGCCATCCTGGCCAATCGGAAAACGCAGGCGGGCGCACTATGCAATTTCCCATCCCGGAAGGATCCGACATGGAACACAGTGCCCGCGATGCAAAGGATGCCAACGACTTTGCATTACATGCCAAGTCGAATATGAACCCTCTCTGAAGCAAGTCGCTTTGCTGCATTGTGCGGAGCTACCACCACCCAGCACGCGGAAGTGACGCCAACGCCGTAGCGCCACGGGGGGCCTGGCCAGTCCGGATTGGCTAACCACCTGAGCATGTCGCTGGCATCTTGAGCGTCAGCGTCAGCTTGCTTCCCTTGGTGACGGATATGGTCTGTCCGTAGCTGACAGTCGGCATGAATTGAATGTCGGGTGCCACAGCTACCGGCGGATTCCTTGCGCCATCGATGGTCAGGTCGAGCTCCACATTGACCGAGTCAAAGGACCCCTTCCCTCTTGCCTCGGCGTCCTTCTTGAATGCGCACAGTCCGGCGGAGACTTGGTGCAAGGCGGTGGGGATATCAACTGGCTTGCCAGGCGGGATCGGTGCTGTATTGCACCCGGCAAGCATTAGCGCAGCAAATGCAAAAAGGAAGGAGAATTGGGTGCGCATTAGAAGTCCCCAAGGTCTAGTGGGTGAATCAGCCTGCATTAGCCTCAACGTCGCTTCTGTTCGCTTCCGAACTGACATCCGTCCTTACAGCGCAAGGGCTACCACGCGCAGCGTGGCATCGTCGGGACACGGTACGTCGGCAAATCCCAGCCGTCTGGCTAATCGCCGCAGCGCGGTATTCGATGACAGAACATAACCTTCCATACATCGATATCCGCGGCGGCGAGCAATGTCGATCAATGCGCTCAGCAGTCGGCTGGCAAGACCAAGCCCCTGCCAGTCGTCCACCACCGTCACGGCAAACTCACAGGTATCGCTGCCCGCCGCCGCAGCGTAGCTCGCGCCAACCCATGATAAAGGGGTTCCTGTCTGTCCAGGCAAGCGCCACCAAGGCGAACTCGCGCTCCGCGGCCGGGTGTATCGCCTGCGCAAGCATGGTTTCCGGCAGTTGCTGCATGGCAGCCATGAACCTGGCATAGCGCGCATCGGCGGAAAGCCTGCTGAATGCCGCCACCAGGCCGGCCTTGTCGCTTTCGGCAATCTCCCGAACCAGCACTTCCCGTCCATCGAGCAGGACTACGGTGAACGCAAAAAATGTTGTTGCGTCTGGCTTGATTTGCATGGCATCGGTGCCGTAGGAGAAGAGTTAGGTTGAGAGTCCCGCAGCGTTCATATTAGGTTCAAACGGAACTCGCCGTTTCCGCCCCAGCGCCTAGACTAAAATGCTGAGTGAGAACAGGCTCACGGGCCTGAAGATCTTCCTTTGCAACGATTCAAAACAACATCGTGACTTGAGGAGAGCGACATGGCCGTACGCAAATTGGCCGCAGTTGGCTTCGCGGTGCTGATGGAACTCACTTCATTGGGTGCGACTGCCCAGTCGCCACAGGGATCATCCCAACCGGCAGCGGCGCCGGGCGAGGTTCCGAAAGCTCCCCCGACTACGGCCCAGGCCAAGGCTCTGATTACCGAGCGATTCAAGGCGGCCGATTCCAATCATGACGGCAAGCTCACCCGTAACGAAGCTCAGGCAGGAATGCCGCAAGTCTACGCAAATTTCGACAAGATCGACGTAAAAAAACAGGGGTATGTCACCGAACGCCAGATCGGTTCGTATTGGATGAAGAAGACCAAGGATCAGATGCAGAAGGAAGATCCGATCTGGAACTGAAGGGGCTGCAGAAATTTGTTTGAAATGCTCATAGGATGATGGGGCGGGAGAAACGGAGTCGTACCTCTCGCCCCCTTGTAAGTGCCGGTGACACGCTGTATTGCGTGATCTCGCCACCCGTGCTGATCGGCATATTGGGCGTGATCGGGGCATTGGTCAAATAAATGACCGACCGATCCAAATAGTCCAGGCCATCTGGCGCGATGGGAGCGTCCTTGACCTCGATTTCGATCCGGGTGGTGGTGCTGCCTGCGGCGTTGCTGCCGGTGACCGTGTAGACCGAGGCATGGCTGACTCCGGTAGGCGTGCCGCTGATCGTGCAGTTCTGCGGATCGAGGCTCAGACCTGGAGGAAGTGGCGGAGACACCGCGCATTGTGAGATGGCTCCCCCGCTGTTGCTCACCGTCTCCGGGACGACTGGAACGCCTACAGCGTAGATCGGCGATTCGTCGCGCTCGACCAGACCGGCTGGAGGCGCCGGAGCATTGGTAGTACTGCTACCGCTGCCGCCATTGCTGCATCCTGTCAGGATGATTGCCAGGGCATGAGCAGAGTTGCCAGCCAGCGCAGTTTCGCCATTTCGGACTACGGCCGGTCGTTTGATGTGATTAGCATAGATCACGGAACCGCGGCGGAATTGGGGAAAATGAGTTTGAGCCCCCGGAACTCTGCTACGGTCGCCGACAGCCGGGGCGACCATGGCGCGGATCGGGTGCAACGGATGCGATTGCGGACGAAATCTTCCAACCGGCGCATGGTGAACAAGTCCGCCAATGAAGCCGGTCCAGATCACGTAACCCGGGATAAAAAAACGCTACACTAATCCGCACCTGCAGACTTTTTGACGAGGTGCTCGCCATGCCAGCTCCTGATGCTGGGCGCTTAGTTCGCCTCTTCTGCACCTTCCTTTGCATTCTTGTCTTGATCAGCGGCTGTGCAGGGTTAACTGGCCAAGAGCCGCTGCGGGTAACCGTGGCGGGCATTGATCCGCTGAAGGGCGAAGGGCTGGAGATGCGCTTCAATGTCAAATTGCGCATCCAGAACCCCAACGAATCTCCGATCGAATATCGCGGTGTGTCGCTGCAACTGGATCTGAATGGTCAATCCTTCGCCAGCGGTGTTAGTGACCAGAGCGGGATCGTGCCTCGATTCGGCGAAACGGTGATCGATGTGCCATTGACCGTGCCTGCATTTACCGCAGTGCGCCATGCTTTCGCCTTCGTGGGCGGAGCGCAAACGGGCAACATCCCATATGAGATCCATGGGCGATTGGCCGGCGGCATGGGTGGCGGTACGCGATTCGTCGACCAGGGCAAACTGTCGCTGCCGACGGACGGCATGATCGGCCGGTGAGCGAGCCGCTGCCAATTCTAATTCTTCTACACGGACGGCTGGATTATCCGCATCCTGTTCATGTGCCGGCAGTTACGTCGGGGCTGTCCTCCTGGATTTGCGCCAAATAGGGTAGTGGTAACCCATGTAGCGATGCTTGCCGTGCCGGGGCTGTGATGAAACCGAGGGCATAGACACGACAAAATCGCCATGTGAACCGCTTGCCTACGCGGTAATGAAGTCGGCAATGCGCCGAGCGTGTGTCAGCGGAGATCAGGTGGGGACCGCGGAGCGGCCAATGGACGGACTTGCCAAGATGACAGTAAGCGGAAAACGACACGTGGCGGGACTGATCCTCCTGATCCTAGCGTTGGTCGGCGCGTGCCCCGACCTGTTTGCTGAGGAAATCGGCATCGCGGTGCGTTTGCGCGACAAATACGCGAGCTTGACCGAACAGTTGAGTCACAATCCGTTTCGGCGTCAGTTATATCTGAAGTCATCAGAGTCCGAATCTACGCTTACGGCGGATATTTATGCTGCGGTTGACTATCCCTTGGCCAGTGTCAGCGGCACGCTCAACGATCTAGCACACGGCCCGGCTAACTGGTGCGACGTGCTTATTCAGAAAGGTCGAGAAACTTTCCACCACCTACCGCTTGCAATTCAACTACCGGGCAGTGGCGACGAGACCAGAGTACTTCCAGGTCAACCTCGACGCGGATACCGGTCCGATGAGCACCAGGGATTACCGCATCGTGCTGGAGGCCACTTCAATTTCCGCCAGCCGCACCTTGCTGCATACCTACTCATGCAAATTCGGCACGGCCGGGCGCATGGCGATGAACGCCTATCTCGCGACCCTGGGCCGTGACAAGGTCGGCTTCACCACCACGCTCGATCCATCGACTGAGAAAATCGAATACATCGGCGGCGTACGGGGGCTTATAGAGCGCAACACGATGCGTTACTACCTGGCCATCGATGCGTATCTCAACGCGCTGTCCATCCCACCCGACAAGCGCCTTGATCAGAGAGTGGCCAACTGGTTCGATGCGACTGAGCAGTATTCGCGCCAACTGCACGAAGTGGATCGAGATGCATACATGAATATGAAACACAGCGAATATCAAAGGCAGCAAAGCAGGCAATGATGAGAAATCCGATCGCATGGCCCCTCGCGAAAGGGAGTATGCACTTTGTCATGGGCGCACCGATGAGCAATGCAAGCCGCTCGGCCGGGAGGGCCATCCAACACGCTGCTGACAGGGCGTGGTCTCAATGTAGTGATGGACTTGGAGTCAGTGCGGTAATGGTGTCGGAAGCACCATCATCGTCCGCAAGATCGCCGAATAGCCCAGGGTTCATGGCGGCCCGGTTGCATTCGGGGAGTCCCTGCCCTATGGTCATATGGCGAATCCGGCGGAATGTGACCTACCGTTGACGCCGGCTTGTCATGGCGAGACGAGTGAGACCGTTCACGGAACGGTACAGGTTGCCGTTCGACTGCGACAGACCCGATGTATCGCCATCGTCTACACAACGCATTGCCTGGAGGAGCGGGCAGGCATCCATGGGTCAGGCGACTGACGCGGGCTGTCTGTGCCAGCGTGTCGATCGGATTGGTACTCGGCTCCGGGGGAAGAGCGGAGGCGTGAAGCATGGGAAAGGCGCGACAAGACGTTCTGCTCGACACGGAGTATGGCAAGGACCGGCTTGCGAAGCATGGCTGGAGCCGTCTGGGCGCCACTATCGTCCTTACGATCGCAGCCGGTTCGGCGCACACAGCATCGCCGGATGCAAATAGGTGGAGATTCGCGGTTGGGCCATACCTCTGGTTACCCAACGTGAGCGGAGACCTGGGCTTCTCCGGATCGTCATCGACCGGAGGGGGCAGACTCGACGTGGGAATGAGGCCGGACAGCTATCTCCAGAACTTGCAGTTCCTGCTCATGTTGCAGGCCGAGGCCAGCAAGGGGAACTGGACGATCCTGGCCGACGCAGCCTATCTGGATTTCGGTCACGAACAAACCACCGTCAATACCGTCGGCGCGGGGAATGGTGCCACGGTTGTCATACCGCGCGACGTGGCAACCGAAGCAGGCAGCAGCCTGAGCGGCGGCCTGTTCGGACTTGCCGTGGCCTATACGGCGCTGCATGTGCCTTGGGGCACGATCGAACCACTCGGCGGGCTTCGGTATCTGAACCTGAGTGCGAACCCGAACTGGACACTGTCTGCCACGTTCACGGGACAAGGCGCCACGCTGGCGAGAGAAGGGAGCCTGACGCAGACGGCGAATATCGTCGACGGAATCGTCGGTGTTCGGGGGCGCATCCGTCTTGGCGACTCTGGCAGATGGTACATGCCCTACTACTTCGACTTCGGTACCGGCTCCTCCAGATATACGGTGCAAGCATCCGGAGGGGCGGCGTATGCAGCAAAGTGGGGAGATCCTATCGCTGGGTGTCAGCTTCTAGAGTGCCTTGCTTGGAATATCCCTTCCTCACAATCGCTCTTTCGCGCAAGCAGCCCGAACTGGCGCGTCTGTTGTCCGCTGGCAAGCTGGGCGATCGACACGCCGGCGGCGAGCTTCCCCAGCGCCTCGGCCAACTACCATTCGGTGAGCGCGGCCGGCCGTTACAGGGCTTTGCCTCCCTGCTTGGCGACCGCGAGCCCGGCCCGCGTTGGCGCCCCCTCAAATCCCCGGGCGATTCAGTAAGCCAGGTCTCTTCGAATAAGGCGCGTGCCTGACTTCTCCGTGATGCACCACCGCCTTCGCACGATGGTGAGGCATCCGTTTTGCCGGGTAGGCGGCCTGCAGCATGGCGCCGGTCACCTCCTTACCTTCCAGCCAATTTCGAATCGAAATCAGATCGGCTGAGCGTTTCCGGTTAGACGACGCTCCCATCAGTACGATGATCACCGGACCGCTTCCCAAGCTGGCCTTAAGCACAATGCAGTGGCCCGCTTCGTTGATGAAGCCCGTTTTTGACAGCTGGATACCCCATCCTGGCTCGCGCAGCATAAGCATGGTATTGCGATAGCGCAGCGACCGCCGAGCCACTTCGACGCGGTAGTTTGAAAGCGTGGTGAACTCGCGAATCAGCGTGTAGCGCGAGGCGGCGTCTGCCATTCTCAGAAGGTCGCGCGCGCTAGACACATTGTGTGGCGACAGTCCCGTCGGATCCTGAAAGCGCGTCTGCTGCATGCCAAGCGCGCTGGCTTTCTCGTTCATTTTCGCGACGAACGCAGGCTTTCCGCCGGCGATGGCGCGCGACAGTGCAGAGGCCGATCGGTTCTCCGACGCCATTAGGGCCAAGCGCAGCATCTCACCCCGCGCGAGCGTGGCACCGACCGGAAGGCGGGAGGGCGAATGCTTGACCAAGTCGACGTCAGCGGGCTCGATGGTCAGTGGTTCGTCCAGCGCCGGATGTTGGTCCAGCAGGACCATCGCAGTCATCAGCTTTGTCAGCGAGGCAACAGGCGCAACTACGTCCGCCTGCTTCTCCAGCAGGACCCGGCCTTGCTCCATGTTGTAGACAATGACGCTGCGCGAGTACAGGTAAGGCATGGCCGCGCCGACGCTCAGCGGCGCCAAGACCAGGAGCAGCCAAACGGCGAGTCTCTTCATTTCGGCTTGACAAGGGAAAGGCAAGCGGTACCAAGACCTATGGTGCAAAAGTAAGCGCGCGCGCTTACCAAATTGCACATGCGGCGCCTTGGAAACCGCTCCCCCCATCGTCAGATGGATTCGCACAATCCTCGCCACGCCACCTACCGGTTTTTGGCGCCGCGAATCCGCTAGCGTTCGCACCGCAGTTCAATTATTGCAGGCCGCTCTGCAAGCTGCCAGCTCTTTGCCAGCATTTGGGGTAACTGACGGGACTTGAACCCACGGCGGCAGAAATCACTATCCTGACGCCTATTCGACCCGGTAAAACTCCACNGTACCGTCGACAAGAACGGCGACGGCACGGAGCAGACGGACTCGGTGGACAAGGACGGCAAGATCACGAACGGCGAGCCTAAGACCGTCAAGGGCGGCAAGATCGTGGCCGGCCCAACCGCCGGGAATGCCGATGGCTCGGAAGGCTCGGATCACTCCGGCGACGGCGATGCCAACGACAACGCTGATGGCAATGTGGCGGACAACGCCAACGACTCCGCCCCCCCGATGACGACGACCATCCCGACCCAGATGCGGATGCCCAGACCGGCCTGCCAGCGGGCGACGGGGACGACGGTGACCAGGAGGGCAATCCGGACGGCCGCCTGGCGGGGATGGACCGGGACACGCTGCTCGCCCTGGTCGGACGTGCGTGGCGCGGCGAGGAAGGGATCGACAGCGTGGGCGATACGAATGGCTGGCTCGCTGCACTCAGGGCCGTCGTGGCGGCAGGCGGCACGGTCGGAAGTACGGGAGAGGAGCTGGACAGTCTGGGCGCGCCGATCCCCGGATTCGACTTTTCCGGCGGCGGGGGTGGCCACCAGGACGAAGACCTCGACAGTCTTGGCCGCCCGGTGATCGACCTCGACATCGTGTCCCGGCCACGTCCGGGTCCGGACGGCATGACGCGGCTGGGGCGCTGCTTGACCTCTGCGCGCAACTCGCCGCGGTCTCCGCCACCGTGGCGGCGTCCGTGAACCTGCTCAGGCAGGCCTGAGAGGGCCGCGCGGTATGCCGCGTGGCTGCTTCAATGACCGGCAAGGAACTGATACCGTGAGTTGAGCGCTGACCGACTGGACTCATTGCCTTTCCAGACGTTCACAAGCGTAAGCATGACGGACTGTAACGGGTCGGGTACGGCTAACCGACCTGCCCCCGTCAAGCGCCGTACGGACCACCAGCTTCACGGCCGAGTAGCGGGGCCTAGCAGCACGCAGACGCTGCTCCCCAATATGAGCCGCAATCGAACGCTGCGGGTGAGAAGACCGCCGGCATCCAGGTCAATTGCAGCCGCGAACTTCGGCGTGTCGGTGCCACTACCGGGCAGCAGGCGGCTGGCCTCACCCGGCGCCGAACGAAGCCCTGATTCCCTGACCGGTTCGATGCACACGGGTCGCTCGATTCGCTGCAATGCAGCAATTACCTCGGCAACGTCGTGGTGTCACCGGTAGCCTCTGCCGACAATCGGAGCGGCTACGTATTTGCGATGAGCCGGAACTTCGATCCGAAGGCGGAGCCGAGGCCGTCAACGGGGAGGCCGTGCGCGGCTTGCGTCGCCGACCCGCATTTAGTGTCGCGTGCGCAAATGGAATTTCCCGGCGCAACGGAGGACTAGAATCCAAATGTTCTTCCTCCTCAGTTCCCAACTAATTCCTGCCGCACCGAAGGCCTATATTACTTCCAGATGAATGATTCCCCCCTTGTCACCGCTTGCCGCGGCGACAAGCTTCGTGTGCCTTCAATGGAGGTCGGTATGAGTTATCACCTGGAGGGTCGCCTTCTCGAGGTTTGCAACTGCAAGGTCCTGTGCCCGTGCTGGATTGGCGAGGATCCCGACAACGGCACCTGCGACACCATCGTCGCGTGGCACATGGACAAGGGGACGATCGACGGCGTCGACGTGAGCGGCAATACCATTGCGGCCGTCGCGCATGTGCCCGGGAATATCCTGGAAGGCAACTGGACCGCCGCGATCTACGTCGACGACAAGGCTTCCAAGGAGCAGGAAGAGGCACTTCTCAAAGTCTATACGGGCAAGGCCGGCGGCCCGATCGCGGATCTCGTCAAGCTGATCGGCCAGGTTGTTTCGGTCGAGCGGGCGCCGATCCGCTTCACAGTGGTCCAGGGCAAAGGTGAGCTCGAGATCGGCAAGGACTACTACGCCGAACTCGCCCCCTATTTAGGTGCGACCGGTGGTCAAACCACGCTCTCCGACACCATTTTCTCGACAGTGCCAGGAGCCCCGGTGTTTGTCGGCAAGGCCCCGACCTATCGGTCGCGCAATGCCGCCCTCGGCATCGACCTCGACATCAAAAACCATAACGCGCTGCAGAGCACCTTCGTATTCGACGCATGAGCCGGACGGCAGACCTGGTGTCGCGCGGCGCCTCGCGCCACTATCAGGTGTTTTTTCCGCTATTGGCCGCGCTGATTGCCTGCGCGTGGGTAGCGCTCTGGGCGTGGGCGCGCAGCCCCTACGGGCGCTATCTCGAGCACAGCGACTGGACGGCTTCCGGGCCGGCGGCGTTACTTTGCCGAGCCGTTCCCGCCGGCGACGTCGTCGTGCCGCTGGTGCTCTACGCCGCCGCGTGGATACTCATGACGGCGGCCATGATGTTGCCGACCACATTGCCGCTGGTCATCGCCTTCGACCGCCTGACGGAACAGCGCCCCGACCACGGGCGCCTAGTCACCCTGCTTCTGCTCGGCTACATGACGGCGTGGGGAGCTTTCGGGTTGCTGGCCCACGCACTTCACAGCGCGGTGCTGTCCTTGCTCGCCGGCGTCCCCGCTCTGGCCTGGCATGGCTGGCTGATCGGCGTGGGGATCATTGCATTGGCCGGCGCGTTCCAGTTCAGCAGGCTCAAGTATCAGTGCCTGGAAAAGTGTCGCACGCCGTTGAGTTTCATCATAGCGCGCTGGCGTGGCCAGGCGCACGGGTGGCACGCCTTCGCGCTTGGCACGCAGCACGGACTATTCTGCGTCGGGTGTTGCTGGGCGCTGATGCTGCTGATGTTTGGGCTTGGCACCGGCAGCCTCGGCTGGATGCTCTTGCTGGCGGCGGCGATGGCGATTGAAAAGAACGTTCGCTGGGGTCGGCACCTGGGCAGGCCGCTTGGCGTCGCACTTCTCTCGTGGGCAGTCGTCCTGGTCGCGACCCATGCCTGAACCGCGCGCTGGTTTGTTCCCCCTTCGGACAATCATGCTCGCCGCGGTGGCAATGATCGCCTTCGCGGGCAATTCGCTGTTGTGCCGGCTCGCCCTGCTGCAAGGAGGCATCGGATCCGGCCAGTTTCGCCAGCGTCAGGCTGGTGTCGGGGGCTATCACACTCGCCGTTATCGTGCGCCTCAGAGCGGAACGGTACGCGTCCGGTCATGCCGACTCGCGCGCAGCGGCCATTCTGGGAGCCCCTCCAGACTGCGCTACGGTCGGGGTCATCCGGCTGCCTTCGCGCAGTGGATCGCACGCTACGCACCTCTGAACGGGTCGTGTATGCAAGCGACCGTTCGCCGGACCGGAAGCGGAACTGGCCTACCTTTCACGCTACACCCACCGCGTGGCGATCTTCAACCAACGCCTGCTCGCCCTGGACGAGCGTGGCCAGGGCGGTAATTTGCCCACGGTGTGATGGAATCGCTTTGAATTGCACCTAATCTTTAGTAAGCGAGCAAGGCCAGTCGCCGGCGCCAGCGTCGGGTTCTTTTCACCGCGTTTGCGTCGGGTATGCGCTTGTGAGTGCGGGAGTGCCGCTCATTCGGGGCGTGTCCACATGTGCTCCCAACAACAAGGAGACGCTACATGGCTAAGGCGGACAACAAGAAGCGCACCCAAAACGATGGCCAACCGACTTCCGCATCGATCGACCTCACCGCAGAC
Source organism: Cupriavidus lacunae (assembly GCF_003353055.1). Classification (GTDB taxonomy): domain Bacteria; phylum Pseudomonadota; class Gammaproteobacteria; order Burkholderiales; family Burkholderiaceae; genus Cupriavidus; species Cupriavidus lacunae. Next base: position 1,077 of record NZ_QKWJ01000113.1, on the reverse strand, counting down.
GAGCGCGCTGCCAAGGGCCGGGCTCTGCGCGATGACGTGCCACGCTCTTCTCAATCCGGATGGAGGCCCGCGGACAATCGCCGAGATCCGGTGGCACTGCTGGAGGAATCGAACGCGCGCCGACTACTGGAACTGGTACCCATTCGCTTTGGCCGCATGTCGGCCTCGCCTTTTGCCTTCTATCGGGGCGCGGCCGCAATCATGGCGGCCGACCTGGCAACCGCCCCCACCAGCGGCATCCGCGTACAGAGCTGCGGCGATGCGCACCTGATGAACTTCGGCGGATTCGCCACGCCTGAGCGTAATATCATCTTCGATATCAACGACCTTGATGAAACCCTTCCGGCTCCCTTCGAGTGGGACCTGAAGCGACTCACCTCCAGCATTGTGATCGCGGCCGACCATTTGGCGCTACCCAGGAGCGATGCGGCACGCGTGGCGACTGACTCCGTGCGCGAGTACCGGGAGCGGATGTATAACTACGCGGGGATGCGCGCGCTCGATGTCTGGTACGACCGGATCGACCTGCAAAAGTACGAGGACCGTTCCGGCGATCCCAAAGTCGTCGAGGCGGCGCGCAAGCGGCTGGGCGAACGCATCGCGGCGGAACGGCCCAAGTCGACGCCCGACCATCTCTATCCGAAATTCGTCGCAGAGGAAGGCTTGCATCCGAGGATCAAAGACGAGCCGCCGCTGATCTTCCATCCGTCTGAAGAGCAGGCGCCCGGTCTGTCATCGGGCTACGAGGAGGCGATCGCACGGTACCGCGAGAGCCTGGCCGACCACACCCGGTGCTGTTCGACCGCTTCCATTTTTTCGATATGGCCATCAAGGTTGTCGGCGTCGGCAGTGTCGGCACGATGTGCGCCGTGTCACTGTTCATGGCAGCGGACAACGACCCGTTGTTCCTGCAGGTGAAGGAGGCCCGGGCGTCGGTGCTAGAGCCTTATGCTGGTCGGACCTGAAAAATTTAGTCTGAGGGCTCAGCGTGGCCGGAGAGTGAAGATTCTGGTCGCCCCTATCAGTTGACTGCGGCGTGCGGGCAAGGTCGATTGGCTGCATCCCTGGCGGATTGAG
>NZ_QKWJ01000112.1 GCF_003353055.1 Cupriavidus lacunae | reverse complement strand
CGGCGACGATCACCTTCTTGCGGCCGTTGGCGGCCAGCGCGTCGCGCACCTTCTGGTCGTCCCACGAGTTCATCGAGGTGCGTTCGAGCGTCTGCTTACCCGGGAACACGTCGAGCAGTTCGGGGTAGGTATAGCCCGAGAACGAGTCAGACTCGACCGTGGTAATGGTGGTCGGAATGTCGAAGATCTTGGCCGCCTTGGCCAGGCCGACCACGTTGTTCTTCATGGTCTGGCGGTCCATCGACTGCACGCCAAAGGCCATCTGGGGCTGATGGTCGATGAAGATAATCTGGCTGTTGTGCGGGGTCAGGACTTCCAGTTTGGCGTTCGACATAGTGTTCTCCGGTGTGTTTTGATTCAATAATTTTGAGCTTCTGTCTGGCGACACTGCTTTCGCTCTGCTGCGTTGTCGCGTCGTCCATGTGCAGAACTATAGCGGCGATAGCTTGGCTCAAAGGAATCGATTCGCCGACATGTTATTCAAATATTTTGAATTTCTGGGATTCGCCAAACGGACACTCCGGAGGTGCAGTGAGGGATGCGAACTCGGGAAGCGCCAACCGGGCACGGGTCGACCTATGGCTCTTCCCGGCCAGTTTGAGTCAGTTGGCTCCAGACTCATGATGACCGAAGCTGGCCTAACTACCCTCATTCAAGCGAGGATGGGACTGGTCTCATCCAATCGTGCCGTAGTCACTCGGGCAATCCGGCCAGCCGCAGCCCCTCCGCAAACTGGGTCAGGTCTTCTGGGCGACGGATCGGAAGCCAGTCCTTGAGATTGGAGACGCGGAGTGACGGATCGAGCGTGCGCAGGCGCTGCATCGCCTCCTTCGCTTTGTCCATGCGTCCAGCGAGCGCATGACTCGCCGCCAGAACGCCGACCGGGGCAAGGAAACTCGGTAGATTGCATTTGGCCCTTTCGGCCCAATCCGAAGCGGCGTCGAAACGTCCTGCCAGGAAATGTGCCAGCGCCATCCCAGCCTGCATCCTGAACATTTCGGGATCCAATGGACTCAAGCGAACGGCACGCGCCAAATACTCAATCGCAGCGTCTGTTTCACCGCGACAAGCGTGCAGGCACCCACACAGGGACCATGCAAGGGCGTGGTTCGGATTGAGCAGCAAAGCTCTGTCGAACAGCGCGATACCGCCGTCGAGGTCGCCGGTGAGATGCCCGAGTGCATGAGCTCCTCTCGTGAGCGCCACAGCATCGTCCCGGCCGAGCTCCACCGCCAGTCGCGCCAGGCGAGTGCCCTCGGCAATCTCCCGAGGCTGATCGGTCATCCAGCCATTCATCTTGCGCCAGATATAACACCAGGCCGCCATGCCATAGGCCGATGCGAAATCCGGATCGAGCTCGGTGGCCTTGTAGAACAAGGGCAGCGCCGCCTCGATTGATTCGCGCGTTCCGCTGTGCACCTGCGCGGTGCCGCGAAGGTAATACTCGTAGGCGCACAGGTTCTCCGTCGGCTTGCACTTGGCACGCTCGATTTCCGCCCGCTCGAGCTGCGGCGCGATGGCGCCCACCACGCTTTCCGCAACCTGGTCCTGCAGTTCGAAGATGTCGTCCAGCGTGCCTGCGAAGCGCTCCGCCCAGAGATGTGTCCCGGTCCTGGCATCGATGAGCTGCCCTGTGATGCGCACCTTGTTGCCGGTCTTGCGCATGCTGCCTTCCAGCACGTAGCGCACGCCGAGCTCGCGGCCGACGTCCTTCACCTCGACTGCGCGGCCCTTATAAGTGAAGCTCGAGTCGCTCGCGATGACGAACAGCCAGCGTATGCGCGACAGCGCAGCGATGATGTCCTCCACCACGCCGTCGGCGAAATACTCCTGCTCGGGATCGCCGCTCAGGTTCTGGAAGGGCAATACGGTAATGGAGGGTTTACCCGGAGGGAGGAGCGCAGATGGCGGCTCCCTCGATTCTCTGGAGATGTGTTCGCCGATATCGCCGACAAAGCGGAAACCCTTGCGGGCGACAGTCCTGACCAAGCGCTGTTCCCCGCCGGTGTCGCCAATGGCCTTGCGTACCGCATTGATGTGACTGGTGATCGTCGATTCCGAGACGATTCGGCCGCGCCATACCGCCTGCAGCAGGTCATCCTTGCTGACGACACGGTCGCGGTTCCTGACGAGGTGCAGCAGCAGATCGAAGACCTGCGGCCCGACAGGTACGACTTTCGCGCGATGCGAAAGCTCCCGGCGTTCCGGGTCGATCACGTAGTCTCCAAACACGAACTGCACTTGACATCCCCTGGCCGATTCGGCTCCCAAGTGGGGCAACTGGCGAACTCCGTCCATGGATGATACTGCAACCGGTGGTGAGAGCATCTCATCCCGATCGGGCAATGCTTGGACGAAAAACCAAGCTCTCCTGCACAGAAATTCAAGGTGAAGGCAAAGACCTCCCCGGAGCCCGCGGGCAATCTCCACGCACATCGACGGCAAAGGTTTGCGTCGAGAAACGGAGAGAAAACATGAAGATTGTCGTCATCGGGTGCACCGGCCTTATCGGAACGAAGCTCGTGGAGGACCTTCGCAAGCGCGGCCATGACGCGCTCACAGCCGCCCCTGACAGCGGCGTCAACACCATCACCCGCGAGGGTCTGGCCAAAGCGCTCGACGGCGCCGAGGTCGTCGTCGATGTGGCGAACGCGCCAGTATGGGAAGACAAGGCGGCCCTCGAGCTTCTCGAGACATCGAGCCGCAACCTGCTGGCTGCGAGCGCTGCCGCCGGCGTACGCCACCATGTGGCCCTGTCGATCGTTGGTAGCGAACGGCTTCCCGATTGCGGCTATTTCCAGGCGAAGGTCGCGCAGGAGAGCCTCATCAAGGCGTCCGGCATTCCCTACACCATCGTGCGTACGACGCAGTTCTACGAGTTTGTCGGCGACATTGCCCAGTCGGTTGCCCAGTTGGCCACCCTAGGCAAGGAGATTCGCTTGTCGCCGGCGCTGATCCAGCCGATCGCGTCAGCGGACGTGGCAGCGGCGCTTGCCGACGTTGCAGTCGCGCCGCCGGTCAACGGCACGGTCGAAGTCGCCGGTCCGGAGGCGATGCCGCTGGACGAACTGGTCGGGCGCTTCCTGCGGGCGACGCAGGATACGCGCAAGGTCGTGGCGGACGTCCACGCGCGCTACTTCGGTGGCCTCCTCTCCGGTCGGACGCTCACACCCGGGGAGAACCCCCGCATCGGCGCGATCCGGTTCGAGGACTGGCTCGCTCGCTACCAGGCTCAGTCCTGCTTCGCCATGCAGTCCCCTCTTTTGGCGACTGCCGGTGCGGACAACTCGGACGCGCTTGCATCGAGTTTCGCGACGAGCTATCCCGGAGTCGTCGCCTTCATCACCGTCGTGGCCGAAGGCGGCTTTTCCAAGGCCGCTGACCGGCTCGGGATCACGCGTTCCGCGGTCAGCCGCGGCATCCAGAAGCTGGAGGCGCAGATCGGCTTGCGTCTGTTGAGTCGGACGACGCGCAGCATTTCGCTCACGCGCGAAGGCGAGATTTTCCATGCCCGCTGCCAGCCCAGCGTCGTTCTCATCACACAGGCGATGGAGGACCTGCGCGATCTGCGCGACGGTCCGCCGCGAGGACGCCTGCGGGTCTCCGCTTCCGAGGGCTTCGGCCGCAAGGTGGTTGCGCCGCTGCTGTGGGGCTTCCAGGAGAAGTACCCCGACATCGAGATCGAGCTGCACCTGAGCTGCGTCGCGAGCGACTTCACGTCGGACCGCATCGACGTGTCGTTTCTCAACGGGCGCCTGGCCGACAGCCGGATCGTCGCGAAACAGATCGTCCCGATGCAGACTTTGGTGTGCGCCTCGCCCGAGTATGCGGCAAGGCGCGGAATGCCCGAGTCGCCGGACGCGGTGGTGCAGCACGACTGCATCAACGTCCGTCTGCCGTCGGGCCGCGTCTACGAATGGGAGTTCAAGGTGGAGGGGGGATCGCGCAAGCTGACTCCGCCATCGCGCCTCATGTTCAACGATGTCGGGCTAGTGCTGGAGGCCGTCCTCCAAGGCAAAGGCATCGCTCAATTGGGCGGGTACCTGATCTGCGATCTGCTGCGCGAGGGGAAACTGGTTCACTCCATGCCACAGTACGCACCCGATGACCGGGGCCACTACATCTGCTACCTGAGCCGTCAGCATCTGCCGTCGCGTATCCGCGTGTTCGTCGACCACATGACGGCAGCGATCCGGGCGCTGGACCTTCAATGCGCGGGTGCTTTCTCACCAACGCCTGATGATCGACAGGTCGCCTCGGCGCCATTGGTGCCCCTGCGGGGTCAATAGACTTGGCAGTGACTTTGGAAGGCACCTGCGGCTGCATTCCCAGAAGCCCGCAAGAAGGGCCGGTGGACTCGTGCAGCGCATTCGCCACCCGTGACCTAGGCGAAATCCTCGCCCAGGCGGGCGAGGCAATCACGGGTCACTGCGCGGTGGGCTTCGCGAGCCGGGCGACGACCTCGTCGGTCGTCCACAGCGCGTTGGCGATGTAGCGGAAGTTGATCAGCGCGCTGAGATTGCCGTCGCCCTCAGGCAGCTTCGGGGCTGCGACCGCATCACGCACGATGGCCACCTCGAAGCCTTGCTCCGCAAACTCGCGCAAGTGGGACTCCACGCACAGGTTGGCCAGCATCCCGGCGAGGACGATCTTGGTGACGCCCTGCTTGCGAAGCTGGAACGTGAGATCGTTGGTCTGCGGGCTGTAGAGCTTGTGGGGCGAAGCGACGATGGTCTTGCCGTCCTCGATGTAGGGCTTGAACTCGGGCATGAAGTCCGCGCCCGAACCGCGGAACCCATCCAGGCTCAGTGCGCTGGGCCTGTCGAAGATCTTGATCTTGTGCTGGAAGAGCTCGACGGGGGCCTGGAACTTCCATTGGTGGTCGTGCGGGTAGTAGTAGTGAGGAGAGATCGCGACGACGATGCCCGCCTTCTTCGAGGACTCGAACAGGCGCAGCAGGTTCGGCACGAGCCGTCGTTCGGTGACGGCTTCACCCACAGCGGACCAAGCGGCGCCCTTCGGGCTCATGAAGTCGATCTGGGGATCGATCACGACCAGGGCGGTGTGTTCCAGATCGAGTGTCATCGTGGGAACGGGCATGGCGCGCTCGGTCGGATCGGTGTACTGCGCAGGTTGTACCGGATGTGGATGTGCCGTGGCGGTTGCGATGCTTGCAACGGCCATCGCAAGCGCGGCCGTCCACCGAAGCGTGGCGCGGGCAACGCATCGGTGGTCATGGATCTTGAAAGGCTCCGACGACTGATGTTGGTAGTTGCTGCGTTGGGTCATGTTGGCTCCTGCGACTGGGGTGGACAACGAACACGCCGCGAGGCTCTCGATCCGATGCATCGATGCTGACGTGATGCGTTGAAATCTAGAAGCAAATGCCCGCCTGCACTAGGGGCTGGGTGCGGATAAGTCTGTTGATCGCGAAGTACCAATCGCGCTCAGCGAGAGTCCGTCAAGAATGAGCCGGCGCATCTGAAGATCCTGTCGCGCGGATGGCTGAGCTCGGTGAAGGACCCAGCGGCGCGCGCTGGATGCGTTGCCGCGACATTGGTGAAGCTCCTGCAACATCGAATTGCCCGTGATGCATATCGCACGGCGAGGAGACCATGGCTAGACTGATCGTGTCTCCACTCAGGTCTATACCCATGAAGATTGATCCCGCGCCAGTACGGCCTGGCTTCGCTGGAGTCACGCGCCGTCAGTTGTTGGTCATTGGGGCAGGCACTGCAGCAGCAGCGGCTTTGCCATTCGCAGCGACCGCTGCGCCTACTGCGCCGAATGGCGCTGAAACTCCGGAAGGAAATCCACCCATGAGCTATGTCACCACCAAAGACGGGGTCCAGATCTTCTACAAGGATTTGGGTCCCTCCAATGGCACTCCGATTGTCTTCTCGCACGGATGGCCTCTGAGCTCCGACGATTGGGACGCGCAGATGATGTTCTTCCTCTCCAAGGGCTATCGTGTCGTCGCGCACGATCGGCGCGGGCATGGCCGCTCGGCGCAAGTCTGGAACGGCCACGACATGGATCACTACGCCGACGACCTCGCCGCGGTCGTGAACCATCTCGACCTCAAGGGCGCGATCCACGTCGGCCACTCCACCGGTGGCGGCGAGGTCGTGCGCTATCTGGCTCGCCACGGCGAGAAGCGGGCCGCGAAGGCCTGCCTCATTAGCGCCGTGCCGCCGCTGATGGTCAAGACCGCTTCGAATCCCAGCGGCCTGCCGAAGGACGTGTTCGACGGCCTGCAACTGCAGACGGCCACGAACCGGGCGCAGTTCTACCGCGACCTTCCCGCCGGGCCGTTCTACGGCTTCAATCGGCCGGGCGTGAAGCCGCAGGAAGGCATCATCCAGAACTGGTGGCGCCAGGGGATGATGGGCAGCGCCAAGGCGCACTACGACGGCATCGTCGCGTTCTCGCAGACCGATTTCACCGGCGACCTGAAGAAGATCGGACTGCCGGTGCTGGTAATGCACGGCGACGACGACCAGATCGTCCCCTACGCCGATTCCGCGCCGCTGGCGGCCAAGCTGCTGAAGAACGGCACGCTGAAGACCTACAAGGGCTTCCCGCACGGCATGCCGACAACGCACGTGGACGTCATCAACGCGGACCTGCTGGCCTTTATCAAGGCCTGATTGCGTCGAATCAGTCGGCACCGTCGATGGCCGGTCCACCCTGAGTTGGAGGCCATCGACGCGACTCCCACGCTGGACGTACAGTCCTCCCTCCTGAAGACGCTCCACTGAACCCCTCTTCTTGCCCACATTGCCATGACCAAACTCACTCATGCCAACGGCGCCCCCGTTGTCGACAACTTCAACATCGAGACCGCCGGTGCGCGCGGCCCCGCGCTGCTGCAGGACATCTGGCTGCTCGAGAAGCTCGCCCACTTCGACCGCGAGGTGATCCCCGAGCGGCGCATGCACGCCAAGGGCTCCGGCGCTTTCGGCCACTTCACGGTGACGCACGACATCACGGCGTACTCGAAGGCCAGGCTCTTTTCCGGCATCGGCAAGAAGACGGACGTCTTCGTGCGCTTCTCCACGGTGGCCGGCGAGCGCGGCGCGGCGGATGCCGAGCGAGACATCCGCGGCTTCGCGGTGAAGTTCTATACCGAGGAAGGCAATTGGGACCTGGTGGGCAACAACACGCCCGTGTTCTTCCTGCGCGACCCGCTGCGATTTCCCGACCTGAACCACGCAGTCAAGCGCGACCCGCGCAGCAACCTGCGCAGCGCCCAGAACAACTGGGACTTCTGGACGCTGCTACCCGAGGCGCTGCACCAGGTGACCATCGTGATGAGCGATCGCGGCCTGCCCGATGGCTATCGCCACATGCACGGTTTTGGCAGCCACACGTTCAGCCTCATCAACGCAGACAACGAGCGGCACTGGGTGAAGTTTCACCTGCGCAGCCGGCAAGGCATCCGTAACCTCACCGACGCACAGGCCGCCGCGATCGTCGCCAACGACCGCGAGAGCGCGCAGCGCGACCTGCTCGAGGCGATCGACGGCGGCGACTTCCCGCGCTGGACGTTGTGCATCCAGGTGATGAGCGAGCAGCAGGCGCAGGTCTGCCCGTTCAATCCCTTCGACCTCACCAAGGTCTGGCCGCACGGCGACTATCCGCTAATCGAGGTGGGTGTGCTGGAGCTCAACCGCAACCCCGACAACTACTTCGCCGATGTGGAGCAGGCGGCGTTCTCGCCCGCCAACATCGTGCCGGGCATTGGTTTCTCGCCGGACAAGATGCTGCAGGGGCGGCTCTTCAGCTACGGCGATGCGGTCCGCTACCGGCTGGGCGTGAACGCGCACCAGATCCCGGTGAACGCCCCGCGCTGCCCGGTGCACAGCTATCACCGCGACGGCGCGATGCGCGTGGACGGCAACCAGGGCGGGCTGCCCGGCATCGTGCCCAGCAGCCGCGGCGAGTGGGCCGACAGCCCGCGGCTGGCGGAGCCGCCGCTGGCGCTCTCGGGCGCAGCCGCGCACTGGGACCATCGCGCGGACGAAGACTACTACTCGCAGCCGGGGGCGCTGTTCCGACTGATGTCGCCCGAGCAGAAGCTGCAGCTCTTCGACAACACGGCGCGCTCGCTCGGCAGCGCGAGCGAGGACGTGCAGCAGCGGCACATCCGCAATTGCACGATGGCCGATCGCGCCTATGGCGCAGGGGTTGCCGAGGCGCTGAAGAACCGCTAGTCAAGCACCGGGCGCGTTGGTGCAGCAAGTTGCCCAACGCGCCCGTGAAAGGCGGGGCAGAGTGCGTACGCTTATGCGCATTGGGAGGAGGGCTTGGACGACCGCTGTAGCCTGGAAGCCGCCATCTGCCCATCCGATCAGCGGAAGGCCGAATGGGTCGGTAGTTGCCTCTGGCGCCCGCGTACCCATGCGCGGGTGGGCCTACGTCGGAATCCGGCCATTTTGAGACTCTCGCCACCGCCCGCCTCACCCACGCCGCGTGCCGTGGGACTATCGCGCCTCGGTCGATTCGCGCTCGAACTCGCGGATCACCGGGTTGCCAAGGATGGCATCCCTCCCCGCCTCGATCAGGCGATCGACGTCCCTCTCGGGCAGACGAAGTCTGGTCGGCACATCGTTCAGACTTGCAGCACGCTCCTTGTCGAGGGCTTCAAACGAGATCCGCGTGACGAAGAATTCGACTTCGTTGCACCGCCAGCCTGGGCGGCGTGCAGCGATCTCCTGCTGCCGAGAATGCGGCATGCCACATCGATACGCCACGAGGTCGTCGCGCCACTGCTGCATCATGGGAACGAAGGCGTCATAGCTCATTCGGACGTTGGTCCCCATTGCCGCGTCGATGGCCGCGCTAGCGACTTCGATTCCGGATGGGCCATCCTGGCTTCGGTTCCAATCGCCGCGCGGGCCGTGACCGGCGTCAACAACGATGAACAGTAGCCGTCGCACATTGATCGCGTCGTTCTCGCTCATGGGGCCGTAAGCCGTGCCCAGCAGCAGGCGCGATTGCAAAATGGTGGCCAAGCCGTAGTTGTCGGTCACCCCGCCGTCGACCAGCTTGATGTACTTTCCCTTCGAAGTGTCCCGGAGACCGCGAACGGCGTTTGCCAACGCGCCAAACAGCAGCGATTGCCCAGGCGCCTGGGCCTTGTCAAGGTCCGGCAGCGGTGCACTGCAAGCCTCGGGATGCTTTTGAAGGACGATCGGTGCGAAGAAGAGCGGGACCGCCATGGATGCGGCGACGGCCTCGGAAACGGGAAAGCTCGCGAGATCACTGCATAGCGCATCGAATGCCTGCTGGCTGAACGGGAACGCGACCCGGTAGTAGACGTTCGTGGCGTTGATCCAAACGATTGGCTTGCCGCGGTGGAACATGTCGGCGTACGTCGCGCCCTTGAACACGTCTTCGTCGAGCCATGTCCTGAGATCTTCCCGATCGTTGAGCCCCCCCGCGAAGAGGCGCGCAAGGTTGACCGGATTCAGGAGGCTGAAGCGAAGTCCCGCCTCTCCGTCCTTCAAGAGCACTGATCGAAAGGTCGCCAGGCTGGCCTTGCCGTGCAGACCGTAGTACGCAGCGGTGATGGAGCCTCCGGACACGCTGCTAATGAATGCGACGTTGTCGAGCAAAGACGCGCCCCCAGGACCTCTCATGGCGTCAAGCCCCTGCAGCGCGCCGAAGGCGAAGGCTGCGGCTCGCGTGCCACCGCCAGAGAACGACATGGCGACGGTTGTCTGGCCGGCGACGTCGGTGGCTTCTCGCATGGCCGCGGATGCGCTGCCAGCCGCGGCCTGAGGCAGATTGCGCGGAGCATTGTGAGGAAGCGACCCGCAGGCACTGAGTCCCGCAAATAGAAGCAGCATCAGAGTGCGGTAGGCCCTGCCGCAGGCGTGTCGCTCTCTCCCTGTCTCCCCCATTCGCCAAGGCAGACTGCTCTTGCGCCGAAGAGTGTAGTGATGTCGAAACTTCTGCATTGGACTAGGTCAGGCGTCTATGTGCTGGAGGGCATATTTCGATACTCGGTCGCATGCGTGCGCGCGGCGGGCGTCGAGGTGGCGGGCGGTTGTTTGCGATTGCTCGCCGCTGCGGCCCTGCATGCGCAATTTGCATGCGGACTTTGCAGCATGCGCCGGTGCATTCACGAGAGCTTGAAGAGTACTCAATGACCGGCGACCTGGCCGCCATCGACATGCAGAATTTCGCCTGTCACGAACGGCGCCGAATCCAGATACAGGATCGCTTCGACGATGTCGCTCATTTCGCCCATGCGGCCCATTGGATGCAACGCGCCGAATTTCGTGTACAAGTCCGGGGGAAACATCGGAGTCTTGATCATTCCCGGTGAGACCGCATTCACGCGGATGCCGCGCTTCGCATATTCGATCGCAAGCGCGCGAGTGGCCGCCGCGATTCCGCCCTTCGTCAGCGACGCCATAGCCGCCGGCAAGGCTTCCATCGCGTGGTCGACGAGGCTCGCCGTGACGTTGACGATGTGCCCGCTCGATTGCTTCTCCATTTGAGCCAGCGCGAGCTGCGTGATATAGAAAAAGCCCGCCAGGTTCACATTGATCAATGACGTGAAGTCTTCGGCCGTGTATTCGGCGAAAGGCTTCGCGATGAAAATGCCGGCATTGTTCACTAGCGTGTCGACACGCCCAAAGCGTTTGATCGTTTCATCGATCACACGGCGCGCGGTAGCGGGTTCGCCGATATCGCCTGCCACGGCCAACAGGTCGGTGTCGTCAGTCGCTTTGATGGAGCGGGCCGTTGCGACAACGTGGTGCCCCCGGCAGCGAAATGCTTTGACCGCCTCCGCTCCCATGCCTTGCGAAGCGCCGGTGATGACAATGACCTTTTGTTGGTTGCTCATGCTACCCCTCCTCCAGTTGCGGGTTGACGCGGTGCAGTCCCGGGCTCAAAAACCTCAGAACCGCTCAGTAAACGTCGGCGCGGCTATGCGCGGTTATCGTCGCCGACAGATGTTCCTGTTCAACGATGGGACGAGCGTATACATGTGGTACGCGTTGGCTCCGAATTAGTCCAGTGGCGCGGCCTGTCGACGGATACTTTTGAAGGTACGAGCATTCGGAAGACATACAGTAAGCCTTCACAAACGTCCGACGCAGGAGTCCGGATCGATTCGCGTGATCGCCTGTGCCGCACAGCGGCGTGTGCCCTGCAGTGAACAGCCTTCGACGCCATGGCCCACCTCGTGCATACCCAGGGACGTGTACCAGTCACCAGTAGCGAGACAACACGGGCGACCAGAGAGCCTGCCCCGAGGGCCTCAGGCCGCTTCCCGAGCGACAGCGAGATAGGCGTGGATCTGCGACACAACCGCTGCGCCCTCGCCCACCGCAGTGGCCACGCGCTTGGTCGAGCCGGAGCGGACATCGCCGATGGCGAAGACGCCCGACACGCAGGTTTCCAGCGTATTGGACTGCAGCCCGGCGTCTATGCCGGTCAGCACGAACCCCTTGGCATCTACCCCCACATCGCAGCCGTCCAGCCACGATGTGTTCGGCTGCGCGCCAGTAAACAGGAACACGTGCTGCACCCGCATCGTCATCTGCGTGCCCATGCAATCACGCAGGGTTACGCCTGTCAGCCGCGTATTGCCTTCGAGGTCCACCACTTCGGTGCGGGCATGGACCGTGATGTTGCGCTGCGCGGCGATGCGGTCGATCAGGTAGCGCGACATGCTGGTGTCGAGGCTATCACCGCGAATCACAACGTGGACGTGCGCGACATGGGCACCCAGGAACACGGCGGCCTGGCCGGCGGAATTGCCGCCACCCACCAGCATGACTTCCCGGTTGGCGCAGAGCTTGGCTTCCACCGGCGACGCCCAGTAGTAGACGCCACTCCCTTCGAACTCGGCCCGGCGCGGAATCGGCGGCCGACGGTACGCGGCGCCGCTGGCGATGATGACGGTACGCGCCTGGATCGTATCGCCGGCCCGCGTACGCAACTGGTGTACGGCGCCGCAATCGAGCCGTTCGATTTCCGTGGGAAAGGCGATGTGCGCGCCGAACTTCTGCGCCTGCGCATAAGCATTGGTGGTAAGCGCATGGCCCGAAATGCCAGCGGGAAATCCCAGGTAGTTCTCGATGCGCGCGCTGGCACCGGCCTGACCGCCCGGCGACAACGCATCGAGTACGATCACGGGCAACCCTTCCGACGCCGCATAGACTGCCGCCGCCAGCCCGGCCGGGCCCGCGCCGATGATCGCCACATCATAGATCCGGCTGCCATCGATATGCGGCAGCAACCCCAGGCACGACAGCACCTGCGTGGTATCGGGACGGCGCAGCACCGCGCCATTGGGGCCGATGACGAGCGGCAGATCGTCATCGGTGGCATCGAACTTGCCGGGCATTTCCGCCGCTTCAGCATCGGCGTCGATATCAACCACCGAGTACGGATAGTTGTTACGCTGCAGGAGCGCCTGCAGGTCGGACATGACCGGATCGCTCCCACGGCCGATCAGCGTCGGCCCGCGTCCACGCTGGATCAGCGCCGTGCGGCGCAGCATCATCGCCTGCATGATCAACTCGCCGAGCGCGGCCTCGGCTACGATCAGCGCGCGCAAGCACGCCGGGCGCACGACGATGGCGCGCACATCCTCGATGGCGATGCCGTCGACGAGTTCGGGCGTGCCAGAAAGCTGGCCGATTTCGGCCAGAAAATTTCCGGGCCCGTGCTCAGAGGCCAGAGCGCTGTCACCGATGCCATCGCGCTGCACGATGCGCACACGCCCTTCGATGACGAGGATCATGCCATTGGCCGGATCCCCGGTACGTACCACGTAGTCGCCGGCCTGCCAGGTCTGTTCCCGGCCATAGGGCGCGATGCGCGCGATATCGGCGGCAGATAAGTGCGGATACATCTGCCGCTGGTGCAAGACTACGACGGCCGGGGCCGCTTCCGGCACGGCGCCGGATGCATCGGCGGACGACTTGTGTTGGGCGGAGATGTCCATGGCGGATGGATGTGGTGGTCTGCCTTGCGTGCAAGCGTAGCAGTCCAGTCCTCGAAACGCAGTCATGCACCGGGCGTGCCATGGCAAGACTTGCGTATAGGAGGCGCGTCGGAACGGAGGGGCGAAGCATCGCTAGCCGCATGCGGCAAATGCGGCGATCGCCTTCTTGACGTCACTCGAGATTGGGCTTGTCGAGCCCGAACGCCTTGCCGGACGAACTTCTTGGTCAGTTCAGAGGACTGCTGCAAGTAGTTAAGGCGTTGCATCATGATTCTCTGCTGGCAGTTGACTAGAAGTTGAGCTCACCGAGGCTGCGCGGCTTTATTTGCCTCGGGGTCGGCTTGGACGGAATAATACGCTTCGACAGACCACGCGGTAGTGCTCTCACGGTACCCACTCTGTTGTCGCATCGGCACCAATCGCAGCGTTTTGTATGCTGCAACATTCGCGCAACCGTCCTTGAGACGCGCGAACGCGCCAACAACGCATCTCCGCAATAGAAAGATTCAAAAACGGACCCTCGTGCGCGCGAAGGCGTCGATTGCGTCTTGCGAGCAGGCACGCTGCAGGACTCATCGATGGTAGGCAGGCAGGTCGCGCTGCTGGAGCAGGTGACCGTCGCCAGCCCCGGCTATCTCAAGAAATATGGCGAGCCGGCCGACTTGCAGGCACTGGCGGCGCATCGGGCCGTGAACTACATGTCCAGCGCGACCGGCAAGGCCGTTCCGCTCGAATTCACCGTGAACGGCCAGGTGACGCCGGTCCAGCTTCCTGCGGTCGTTTCGGTGACCGGCGCCGACCTCTACACCGGCGCGGCCGTAGCCGGGCTGGGGCTGGTGCAGGTGCCCCGCTACCGGGTGGCCGCGGAACTGGTGTCGGGTCGCTTGAAAATTGTCCTGCGGGACTTCCCGTGCCCGCCGATGCCTGTCTCCGTCCTGTATTCGCAGAATCGCCAGCTCTCGTCGCGGGTTCGGGTCTTTGCACAATGGCTGCGCGAGATCTTTGCAGCAGGAGACGACACCTAAGCGCGGATGACGCTGAACCTTAGAGCCTGCCATTGAAGCAGCGCTGGACGCAGCAGCAGCGGGTCGGCTACGACCCATTCTCCTCTCGGATCAAACGGCTGTTCGTCGACCGACTGAGACATCCGTAAAGCCCTATACAGCACATTGTGCAGCCGGCGAGCCCTGTTGCACGCAGACGTGACTGAGGAGCAACCGGTACGTTTGCTCAATCCGCGTCCGCGGGCTATTCCTCCACGTAGCCCTTGCGCAGCTTCTCCGCCACCAGCTTGTCCGCCTCGCGCCGGGCCCGCTCGGCGCTGTCGAACGCCTTCACGATGGTCTGCCCTGCGCTGCCGATGCGGCCGTAGGTGACGCAGAGTTCCGCCCCGCGCACGCTGGCACGCCAGAACTTGCGCGAGGTGCCTTGCTCGAAGCGAAGCGTCCGCACCAGGTCCGCCACTGCAGCCGATGCCGTCGCCGCGTCCGTCCGGACCTCATTGCCTGGCTCTGCGCCCTGCGCCGTCACCGGCGTCGTCAACGGCGCCGGCATGTCGACCTCCACGTCCAGTGCGCGGTCCTCGCCGCTCGCCAGCATGGCCTCGATGCGGGCCAGCACCGCGTGCCGGTCGTCGAGCCAGTCCTTGCCGGGGATGTCCAGCACCCGCCAGCCGAAGCTGCGCAGGATGCCGGGGCGGAACACGTAACGCTCGGCGGTGTCGGTCACCGCCTCGGACGGCGTATCGAGCAGGATCGCCAGCGCATAGCCCTGTCCCGACGGATCGGCGATGGCCAGGTCGCAGCGGAACTGCGAGCGGCCGACGTTGGCGTGCACCTGGTGGCCGCGCGCGCGCAAGGCCTCGGCCAGTGCGTCGCGGATGCTGTCCGGCGTGGCCTCGCGCGTGAAGGCGTCGCGCGCGCCCGGGTTCAGCGCGCCGAGCACGGCCTGGGCGCGTTCGAACTGGCCGCGCGCGCTGGCCTGCGCGAACTGCAGGAATGCGCGCAGTGCGGCCGCGCCGTCGTTGTGCACGTTGGTGATCGCCTCGGCCTGGATCGTCGACACTACCGCCATCCGATGGCGTGCGCGGCTGAAGATCACGTTCAGGCGCTTCTCGCCGCCGCGCTGGTTGATCGGGCCGAAGTTCATCATCATCTTGCCGTCAGGTCCCGGCGCGTAGCAGATGCTCAGGATGATCACGTCGCGCTCGTCGCCCTGCACGTTCTCCAGGTTCTTGACGAACAGCCCGTTGAACTGGTCGTCGTCCTCGCGCACGTATTCGCGCTCGAGGCGCATCGCAAAGTCCGCGTCCTCGGCGGCCAGCGCCTCGAGCGCCGACTCGATGGCACCCTGCTGCGCCTCGGAAAACGCCACGATGCCCAGGCTCAGCCCGGTCTCGCGGCGCAGCAACTCGCGCACGGTCCGGGCGATGTAGCCCGCCTCGGGCGCATTGCGGCGCTCGGCGTAGACGCCGTCGGCCAGCCGGTGGAAGCTGACCGGCCGCGCCAGCAGCGCGTCCGCGCCCGCGATGCCGGCATCGTCATGGTCCGAGCGCAATGGCTCGGCCTCGTCCTCCGCCTGTTCCAGCACGCGGTCGGGGATGGTGACGAGGCGCCCGTCGTAGAACGCCGCGTTGGAAAAACTGATCAGCGACTCATGGCGGCTGCGGTAGTGCCACGCCAGCAGCGTGGCGGGCAGGTTGCGCGCGGCCTGGTTCAGCAGGCTGTCGGAATCGAGGTTGATCGCGATGCGCTCGCCCTCCTCTTCCACGACGATCTCGTCGTCGCCCTCGGCGCCACCGGCGGTGAAGAAGCTCGTCGGCGGCAACTGCATCTCGTCGCCGACCACCACCACCTGGCGCGCGCGGCTCAGCGCGGGCACGGCTTCCTCGGTCGGAATCTGGCTGGCCTCGTCGAAGATCACCACGTCGAACAGGTCCGGCGACAGTGGCAGCGTGTCGGACACCGACAGCGGGCTCATCAGCCAGACCGGCTTCAGGTCGTTGATGACGAGGCCGGTTTCGTCGTCGGCAAGGTCGCGGATCGAGCGGTGGCGCATGCTCTTGCCGAACTCGTGCTCGAGTTCGCGGCGCCCGGTGGCGTATTGCTTCTTGAACGCCTTGCTGTCGGCATCCAGCATCGTAGCCGACAGCGAGGACACGCGCACGTGCTCGGCGAACTGCTTGTGCTGCGTGGCGCGCACCACTTGTGCGTTCAACGCGAGCAGCTCGCGCTGCCCCTGCGCCACGGCACGCGCGGCCTGCGCCAGCGCCGCACCCCCAAAGCGCGCCAGCACCGGGTTCTCGCGCGCGAGACGGCGCAGCGCCTCGTCGGCCACCATGGCCTCCAACTGCTCCGGTGCGTGATCCAGCCACTGCAGCGTGGCAGCACAGGCGGGGTCGCCCGCATGCACCGCGCGCAACAGCGGCAACAGGTCTGGCAGGTCGTCCAGCGCTTCGCGCAGGTCGCGCAGCAGTTCGGCGATGCCGCCAAGGCGCGCGTCGGCGGCCAGCGTCAGCCCGTCGCGCACGCGCTGCGCGAGCTTCTCCAGTGCCTCGCGCGCACCGGCCTCGGCGCGCGCCGCCGCGACCGGATCGACGGCCTGGCGCAGGTGCGCGACCAGCTCGCGCGGGCCAGCGCCCGACTGCAGGCGCTGCTCGAGTTCCGCAAGCGCGCGCAGGAAGGCTTGCATCTCGTTCACGCCGTAGCGCCGGCGGCTGTCGGCATCGGCCGCCGCCAGCGCCGCGCTTGCAGCGTGCTCGGCGGCCAGCGCTTCCAGCACCTTGCCGTAGCCCGGATGAACGGCGTGCTTGCCGAAGTCATAGCGGCGCTTCAGTTCGCCGCGCAACCGCCACCAGGCTGGCTGCAGCCAGCGCGCGAACGACGGCTCCAGCCGCCGCGCGAGCGCCAGCGCCGAGTCGGTGTCGCCGGGGCTGAGCTTGTCCTGCCAGTTCGAGGTTGCGGCTTGCGCGTCGGCGAGTGCCTGCGCGCGCGTCTCCAGCGCCGCGCGGACCTCGCGCAGCGCGGCTTGCGCCGGCGAGGTCGGATCGAGCAGGTCCAGGTGTGCGGCAAGGCCCGTATCGAGCAGCCATTGGCTGTCGGCGGCATTCGCGCGTGCCTGTTCCAGGCCAGTGTCCTGGCTGGACAGGCTCGCAGTGCTGTCCAGCAGCGGGTCGAGCGCATCGAACAGCGCCTCGGCGTCATTACACAACTGCTCGGCGCGGCCATACGCGCGCTCGTCGGCCAGCAACTGGGCAGACAAGCGCGCGAACGGATGCGCGGCCAGGCTGTCGAGACCAAAGCGCTCGCGCATCGCGCGGTGCACGCGGTGCGCGAGATCGCGCTGACGATCCCATGCGGCCAGCGCCGGCAGGCGCTCGCGCAGGGCAGGCCCCGCATCCGGCACGGCAGGCAGTGCGGTCACGCGGCGCAACAGTGCACGCACGCTGTCGCCGAGCGCCTCGGGCGTGGCGGCCATTGCCGACTCGAATGCGTCGATACGCTGCTGGTGTGTGGCCAGCGTCTCCGCCAACTGCGTGCGGCGCGCCGCCAGCGCGTCGCCGTCGTGCGGCTGCGCGATCCACTGCTCGTAGCAGGCGCGCAGGTCGGCGATGAAAGCCTTCTTGTCGGTCTGCGAGTCGTGGATCAGGCAGCACAGCGGGTCCAGCCCTCTTTGCTTGAGCCGATGGAACACCACGTCGAGCGCGGCGCGCTTCTCGCAGACGAACAGCACGCGCTTGCCGCGACCGGCGTAGTCGGCGATCAGGTTGGTGATGGTCTGCGACTTGCCCGTGCCCGGCGGGCCCTGGATGATGAAGCTGCGCTGGCCGCGCGCCAGGCCGACCGCGGCGTTCTGGGTCGCATCGGCCGCCACCACGTTCCATTGCTCGTCCGGTGCGACCGGCGCGGGCGCTTCTGTCTCCACGTCGCGCGGCTCGATCGAGAACACGCGGTCGAACGCCGGGTTGGCGCCAGGCTCGTCCAGCAACTGCGCGTAGTCGCGCACCAGCGACATCTTGCGATAGTTGAAATTGGCGAGCGTCACCTGCGTCAGGTCCAGGTCCCAGGCATAACGGTGGCCTTCGGACTGCTCCAGCACGTAGCCCTGGCGCTCTTCGCTTTGCGCCGCAGCGGGGCCGCTCATGTGCGGCTGGCGTGGGCCGGCGCCCGGCGCAGCGCCAGCTTCGAAGCGCTGCGGCAGCTCGCTCGGCCGCACCCAATGCTCATACAGCGCGCGCCCCAGCGGCCGGTAGTCATCCTGCGCGTAGCTGTACGGCGGCAGCCAGCCGCCGGCGCGCGCGGCGGCGCTGCCCGGCCTGCGGCGCTGGAACTGCTGCATCCGCTGCAGCGCCTTCTGCCGCACCAGCCGCACTGCGGCCTTGTCAACGAGGCGCAGCTCCACCGAGGGCTCGGAGCGGCGAATCTGCGCGAGGATGTCGGCATGGATCTCCTCGATCGAGGTCTTGCCGAGATCCACTGTCTCGTCCAGCCGGATGTCGTAGAGCTGGCTCAGGTAGTGGCGCAGCACCGGGTTGAATTCGGCCTCGCCGCCGGAACACTGGATCACGTACTGGTCGCGCACGCCCTTGCGTTTGACCAGCTCCACCGGCAACCACAGCAGCGGCGTCACGATGCGCTCGTCCGGCGCCTCTTTCAGGTTGTGCCAGCGCAGGAACGCCACTACCAGGCGCAGGTTGCTGAAGCCGTACTCGGCGCGGTCGCGGCGCGTCTCGGCGATCAGGCGGTCGAGCGACGCCGGCAGGTATGGCTGGTCGTCAAAGCGCAGCCAGCGCTGCAGCGACACCGGCTTGCCCGCCACCAGGTCGGCGGCGAACGGTCCGCCCCAGGTGCAGATGTGCTCGGGCCGCACGCTTTCGATCTGCAGCATCAGCGGCACGCTGGCCACGGTGACGTTGACGCTGGCCGCGGTCGGACGGAAATGCAGCAGGCGGTTGCGCCGCGAGAGATCGAACAGGCGGTCGCGCAGGTGCGTGAGCACGGCCGCGCGGCGCGGCGTGGCACCGGTCGTGCCGGCCAGCGCGCGCTCCACGTCCAGGCCCGGCGGCTGCTCACGCCACGTGCGCAGCCGGGTGGCCAGCGCGGCGACATCGGTGGCGCGGTCGTGGCGGTTGATCTCGGTCATCTCGACGATCACCGACGCAACGATCGGATGCAAGCGCTCGTGCAGCAGGAACAGGTTGCGGCGGTTCGCCACGAAACTGCGCAGGTCGTCCTCGTCGTCGAAGTCCAGGCCGCAGGCCAGGCTCGCGAGCACCATGCCGAGCAGGAAGACGTCGCCGATCTCGTCGTGGTGGCCGACCAGGCGTTCCCAGCTGGCCGGTCCGGGCAGGTATACCGGGCGTTCGATGGGCGCCGTAGCGTCAAGCTGCAGCGCCAGGTCGGCCTGGTCGCGCTGTCCGTCATCGGCGTGGCCGAGCTGCAGCGCGCCGACGATGTTCAGGCCCGAGGCCGGATGCGGCTGCACGCGATGCACCGCGCCGATGTCCATGACGGGCGTCTCGCCATCGGGGCGCCGCAGGCGCAGCCCGTCGTCCTCGTCCACCAGAATGCTGTCTGGATCCAGCGCGGCCACCCTGCCCTGCGCGTGCAGCGCGGCGACCTGCCCGAACAGTGGCAGCACCAGCACCAGGACGTCGTCGGTCGGCAGCGCCGCGCCCGCCTGCGCGTCGACCAGCGCGCGCAGCGTGCGCGGTTCGCTGCTGCTAGTCATACCCGAAATGGTGTTCGTGCCGTGGGTCGTGCTGTCAGTCATGCCCGGCCCTCCCTGGCCAGTTCGCGTTGGAGTTGGCGCTGGAAGCGGTCCAGCTCGCGCTTGCCGAAGCCGGCGTCGCGGCGCAGATTGCCTTGCAGCGCTTCCAGGCTGCCGAGCGCCTGCGCCACCTGGCCGGCGCGCAGCAGCGCCGCGTCCTGCTGGTCGGGGTCGGCGAGCGCCAGGTCCATCATCAGCGCGTTAAAGTAGCCGCGCACGCTGTCGTCGGCCACGTCCGCGCCCAAGGCATCGAGGCCGATCACCGGTTCGTCGTCGCGCCAGTCGGGGAACATCATCCGCACCTGCGCGAGCACCGCGTCGCTCGCCAGCGCCGTGCCGGCGAGGAAGTGGGCCAGGAAGCCGCGTGTCAGCGCCTGCAACCGGACTTGTCCCGGCAGGTCCAGCTTCTCCAGCGCCAGCGTGCCGTGCAGCCGGGTCTCGATCCACGGATCGAGACCGGCCGCGCCTTCCCACCACAGCGCCAGCGCGCGGGCGCGGATGAAGGTCTCGGGATGGCTGTGCGCGGCGCTTGCGCCCGCTTCGTGGGATTCGATCTCGGCCGCCTGGCGCAGATAGGCGGCCGCGTCCACGCTGCCCATGCCGGTCTGCACCTTGACCAGCGTCGACACGGCCGGCGCCACCGCGCCGGCGGCCACGGCGCCGCCTCGGTCGGCGAACAGCTCGGTGTGCAGCGCGTAGCGGCGCCAGGTCTCGCGATGGCTGGCGCTGGCGCCGGGCGCGGCCAGCGCGTCGTTCAGGATGCGGTCGGCCACCAGGAACTGGCCGTCGTCGCGCGACCACAGCAGGTAGTGGGCCAGCTCATGGCCGAATACCGCCAGCAACTCCGGCGGCGACAGCAGTTCCAGCAGCGGCCCCTGCAGGATGATGTGGACCTCGCCCGGCACGTAGGCCAGCGAGGCGTTCATGTCCTGGCCCGGGGACTGGTATAGCGTCGTAAAGTGGACCCACGATTTGAGACAGTGATCAGGCGGTGGTTTAAGCTGTCGTCCTTGACGGGATGATGGCGAATGAGTGAAGGCAAGAAGCGCAAGGTACACACGGCGGAATTCAAGGCCA
>NZ_QKWJ01000111.1 GCF_003353055.1 Cupriavidus lacunae | reverse complement strand
GTACGCAGTGTCTCGGTCAACGGGAACGAAGCGGCTCATCGGGATAGTCTGTCGGTTGTGCTGCCACGATTATCTGGCTGGGCATCATCGATTGGAAGGCCGGAAAGCCCGACAGACTCCTAGACGAGGGCAAAGGCCGGGACAACCTCTAAACGTATGCCTATCGCTACATTGGCCGTCTAGTATTGGGGGAGTTGCAGGACGCCGAACGCCCGGCCTGGAATCGTCCTGCATTCGCTGCGGAGGATCCATGGCCAGATTGCCGACGTCTGCCCTGGCAGCCATTGCGATGCTGCTTCTGCTTACCGCCTGTGCCTCCCGGCCGGTGAACCCGCCGATCGCCCACGCGGACCAGAGTACCGGCTACCGGTTCATCACGCGGCCCCAGTATGCGGCGGACAATGAAAACTTGGTCATCCTTGCCTTCTCGGGGGGCGGTACGCGCGCGGCGGCATTCTCATATGGCGTGCTTGAGTTCCTGCGCCATACCGAAGTCGTCGGCCCCAAGGGCAACCGGTCACGCCTGCTCGACCATGTCGGCGTCATCACCGGTGTGTCAGGCGGCAGCTTTACCGCCCTCGCCTATGGCCTGTATGGCGAACGGCTCTTTGACCTCTACGAACAGAGCTTCCTCAAACGCGACGTGCAGGGCGAGATCACGTTCCGGACGCTGAATCCGGCGTACTGGCCGTCGCTGTGGTCGAGCGGCTGGGGCCGCTCCGAGCTGGCCGCCGACCTGTATGACGAAATCCTTTTCCATGGGGCAACCTTTGGCGACCTCGACCGTGGCAAAGGCCCGTTCATCATTGCCTCGGCCACGGACATCTCGACAGGCGCGCGCCTTCCGTTCACGCAAACCACATTCGACGTGCTCTGCTCCGATCTCAATGCGCTGCGCCTGTCCCGCGCCGCCGCGGCATCGTCGGCAGTCCCCGTGGTCCTGACGCCCATCACGCTCAACAACTACGGCGGCAACTGCGGCTACGTGCCCCCTGACTGGATCAAGCCATTCGTCGACGCCGGCGACCCGCCCCGGCCGGCCGCGCGTGCAACCCGGCACCTGAAGGAAGAAGCGGAATACGGCGACAGCATCAACCGGCCCTATATCCATGTCGTGGACGGCGGCGTCTCCGACAACCTGGGCATGCGCAGCGTACTGGATTCCCTCGAGGTCCTGGAGGCCCTGCACCTGACCGGCCAGCCCACGCCCCTGGACCATATCCGCAGGATCATTGTCTTTGTCGTCAATTCGCTGTCCACGCCCCGGACGGCATGGGACAAGTCGGAGTCTGCGCCGGGTACGCTGGAGATTCTGGTGAAAGCCACCGGCGTGCCGATCGACCACTATTCCTATGAGGCGACCGAACTGTTAAAGGACAGCCAGTCCCGGTGGCAAGCCATGCGCCGGCTGCGCGAATCCAGCGCCTTTGCCGCGAACAAGGATGCCGCCGTCACGGCGGCGCTGCGCACGCCGGACGCGACCATCTATGCTATCGACGTGTCGTTTTCCCGACTCACGGACCAGGCGGAACTGGATTACCTGAACGAGCTGGCGACGTCGTTCTCCTTGCCTGCCGAAGCCGTCGACCGCCTGCGCGCCGCTGCGGGAAAGATCATCCTGGAGTCGCCCGATTTCCAGCAATTGCTGAAGGACGTGAGTGCCAGGATCGTGACAGACCAGGTGCCCGGGAATCGCTCGCCGGGGACGAATCAGTAGCCTGTCAATGATGCCCCCTGGCCTGTCGCCGGGCGCACGGGATCGATGCCGCAGCCTGCACGGCGGTGCCCATCTTCGGCATGCATAGCGCCTTGCGGAAAGGATGGCCTGCCCCACTTCCCCGGGCAGGCCAGTTTACGTGTCAGACCAGCCTGGTTTCGATGTGGATATTGCCGTGCAACGCCTTCGAGTACGGGCACGTCCGGTGCGCGGTATCGATCAGCCCCTGCGCCACCTCGCGATCGATTCCGGGGATATGGACAGTGAGGCGTGCCTGCAGGAGATAGGCGTCATCGGCCATGCCGAGATCTACCTCAGCGTCGACGGAAAGGTCGGACGGCAGCTTGATCTTCATCTTGCCGGCGGCAAGCCCGATCGCGCCGATAAAGCAGGCCGACCATCCGGCGGCGAGCAACTGCTCCGGGTTGGTGCCAGAGCCGCGGCTGCCCGGCGACGACAGCCGCAGGTTCAGTCGGCCGTCGTCGCTATGGGCCTGGCCGTCGCGGCCGCCTGCACTGGTGTGGACCTTGCCGGTGTACAGCACTTTTTCGATATGGGTCATGATGCGCTCGCTGGTTATTCAGTGACTCAGGGATTCAGGCGTAGGCGCCGTCCTGACGGGGCTCGAGGTTGCGCGCCGGATCCGCCGACACCCCCGTACGGTCCCAGCCGGCCAGGGTGTGGGCACCGTCGAAGTACGGATCGAAATTGCGTGCGCCATCGCTGTAAGGGCTGCGCGGCTCCTGTACCGAATGCGCGCCTTCGCTGAACGCATCACGCGCATCGTGCACCGTGCGGGCACCGTCGGTGTACGGGTCGCGTGCGCCCACATGGGAAGGCGCGGCGGCCTGGGCGCCGGCAGCTGCGGCAGCGAGGGCGATGACGATGGCAAAGCGCTTGGCGATGTTGTTGGACATGATTGGTTTCCTTGGTCGTTTGCGTCGGGTATTGGCCGTTCGGTCACTTCGCGGTGGCATTGCCGCCGGGCCATGGAGCGTATTTAAGGAGACCAACGTATCGCGCACGTAGCCACTCAGGGCCCGCTTTGTAAGGACGCGTATCCATTGCGGCTGCGTAATACAGACGCGTACAAGAATCCGGGGAAGAGCCGGGGAGATGCAGGGGTGACGGTCGGCGACGGTGTCCTGGACCCGCCCCCTGGATCACATCGAGACGGATTCCGCGAGGCGCCGCAGGCGGGCAGCCCGCTTGATCGCCTGCGGCGGCTCGCCGAAGATGCGCAGGAACGCGCGCCGCATGCGCTCGGGGTCACAGAAGCCGGTCTTGCTCGCAATGCGCTCGATCGTCATCCGGTCGGCCTCGACGAGGCGGCGGGCCGTGTCCGCGCGCAGCCGCTCGACCGCCCGCGCCGGGGATTGCCCCGTGCTCTGCCGGAATTCGCGGCTGAAGTGCCGTAGGCTCATGTGGGCGGCGTTGGCCAGCGTCTGCACCGACAAGTCCTTGTGCAGGTGATTCCTGGCGTAGGTCAACGCCGCCTGGATCCGGTCCGAGGTCGATTCGAGTTCCGACAGCATCGAGAACTGCGACTGCCCGCCGGCGCGGCGATGGTGCACCACGAGCTTCTTCGCCACCGATCGAGACAAGTCGGCCCCGAGGTCTTGCTCGACCAGCGCCAGTGAGAGGTCGATGCACGCCGTCATGCCGGCC
The DNA here is from genome assembly GCF_003353055.1 of Cupriavidus lacunae. GTDB lineage: Bacteria > Pseudomonadota > Gammaproteobacteria > Burkholderiales > Burkholderiaceae > Cupriavidus > Cupriavidus lacunae. Next base: position 17,863 of record NZ_QKWJ01000111.1, on the reverse strand, counting down.
GAGGTCCACACCTTGCCGTCGCGCACGAAGATGCGGTCCTCTTCGACACGCACCGAGGGAAAGCGGCGCTGCAGGTCCCTGGCAAAGTGCCAGTGCGTGGTCGCCCGGCGCTCGTGGAGGATGCCGGCGTCGGCCAGGATGAACGCCCCGGTGCAGATGCTGGCCATGCGTCGCGTGGACTCGAGCGCGCATTCAAGCAAGCGCAAGAGCCTGGGCGATGACGGCTGCAACGCGGTCGACCCCGCCACGATCAGCGTGTCGTAGGCATGTGGGTCCAGCGCGATCGTCTGGAGCGCCGCTCCGATGGAACTCCTCACCGCGCCACCGTCTTCCGAGACGACATGGATCTCGTAGGCCGGTGCCGGCACTTCGAGGTTCGCTATCTCGAACACCGAAGCAGCCGCCATATCGAGGATCTGGAAGCCGGGGAAGACGACGAAACCGATTCGGTTCATGTTGTCCTGAAAGGAGGGAAGTTCGTCATTCAGAACCGAGGCTAGAACCCTATCCTAACCCTGTCAATCCATTCACGGAGGCTGTCCAGATGCGCGCTCTCAACCACGCAAGAGGTATCGAATGAACAGCACTGCATTGGCCTGCACCGCTGCCCTGGGGCTGCTCCTGTTCACGCTTGGGCTCACCATCTCGGTCCAGCGGACGCGGCTCGGCGTGCTGAGCGGCTACGCTCCGCAGCCCGATCAGATGCTGACCAAACTGGTTCGCGCACATGGCAACACCGCCGAGTATGCGCCGTTCCTCGCGGTGCTCTTTCTGTACCTTGGCGCACAGCATCCGCCGGCCTGGCAACTCTGGTGCATGGCAGGTTCGACGGCCTGCCGCCTGCTCCTGGTGCTCGGACTGCTTGCCTGGCCCTCCATGTCGAAGCCGAATCCGGCCCGCGCCGTCGCAGCCCTGGGAACGTACGCGTTCGGGGCGGCCCTGTGCGTGGCCGTCCTCGTACGCTGACGTGCTCACGCAGCCGACGGGACACCACAGATTCACGCAACCCTTCAAGGAAATCCCATGAAGCCATTGAAGAGGCTTATCCAGGCCGCGGTCCTGGTTGCCGCAGCAAGCAGCGTTGCGTCCGCCACGGGCGCTGCGCCGGTTGCGGACGCACACAAGACCACGGTCGTGCTCGTGCACGGCGCCTTTGCCGACGGGTCCGCCTGGGACAAGGTCGTTCCCCTGCTCCAGGCCAAAGGCCTGAACGTGGTCTCGGTCCAGAACCCGCTGACCTCGCTGGCGGACGACGTGGCAGCCACGCGCCGCGCGCTCGACAGGCAGACCGGACCGGTCGTGCTCGTGGGGCACTCCTGGGGCGGCGTAGTGATCTCCGAGGCCGGCCAGCATGATCGCGTCAAGGCCCTGGTCTATGTCGCTGCGTTTGCACCGTCTGAAGGCCAGTCGGTGGCGGACCTGGCCAAGGACTACCCGACACCCGAGGGGTCCAACTTTCTTGTCGCAGACAAGGAAGGATTCTTGACAATGAGTGCCGAGGGAATGGCGAAGCACTTCGCCCAGGATGTGCCGGCGGCCCAGACCAGGATCATGGCCGTGACCCAGGGACCAGTCAGCGGAAAGGACTTCGAAGAGAAGGTCACCGTCGCCGCATGGAAGACCAGGCCATCCTGGTACGTCCTCAGCGAGCAGGATCACATGATTCAGCCCGCCCTGCAGGCGGCAATGGCGCAGAAGATCTCTGCTCACGTCGTGAAGGTGCCGACCAGCCACGTGCCGCAGTTGTCGAGGCCGAGGCAGGTTGCCGATGCCATCATCGCGGCAGCGATGGATCAGTCGAACTAGTTGCGCTGTGCAGGAAGTTCAGGTGTCACCGCAGGACGGGTTGACGGCGACCCGCTCTCCCTGGTGCCGGGCGGAATCGGATGCAATGATGATCATAATCCTATATATTGCAGAGACCTGCACGCCGTGAACCCTCCCAACCTGCCATGCGCTATCCACTCGACCAAAAGGCGGAAACCCACAAGCACATCGTCAAGGCCGCTTCGACGCAATTCCGCAAGCACGGTGTCAACGGCATCGGCGTGGCGCAGTTGATGAAGAGCGCCGGCATGACGCATGGCGGTTTCTACGCGCACTTCGAGTCCAAGGACGTCCTGATCGCCGAGGCCATCGATGCCGCCTTCGACCAGACCATGGCGTTTCTCGAGCAGGCAGCGCAAGCCGCGCCGCCCAGGCAGCGCAAGGGCGCGATCGTTGGCGCCTATCTGGACAAGAAGCACCGCGACAACCCTGGATCGGGTTGCGCGATTGCGGCGCTCGGCACGGATGTTTCGCGCCTTGACGCCAGGACGCGACGGCGCTTCGAGGCGCGGGTCGCATCGCTGATCGAACTGATCGCGGGCGGTGATGATGAGGCTTCGCGCAAGGACGCTATCGTCACGCTCGCCTCCATGGTCGGCGGCCTCGTGCTGGCACGCGCCGTCCGCTCGGAAGCGTTGTCCACGGAAATCGTGGATGCTCTCCAGTCGTTGCTGTAGCGCAATGCCCTGCGGCCGATGACCGGCCATGGCGTGCTTTCTTGCGGCTTGCGGCAAGTCCTGGGACAGGAAACGGTTAGCGCTAATATGGAGGCCTGACGACACCGCGAACCGCACTCATGACCACCTCCACCGCCCGCCCGGCCCGCCAAAGCTATCACCATGGCAATCTGCGGGAAGAAATGATCCGCTGCGGCAGGGAGATCCTGGCCGACAAGGGCGTCCACGGGCTGACGCTGCGCTCCGCAGCCAAGCTCGCGGGGGTATCCCACGGCGCGCCGCGCAACCAGTTTGCCGACAAGGAGGGCCTGCTGGCCGCGATCGCGGCCGAAGGATTCCGTGAACTGGTCGCCGTGCGCCGCGCCCGGCTCTCGTCCGAGATGACGGCCGAGGCGCGGCTGCTCACCGTAATGGATGGCTATATCGAGTTCGCCGTCAGGCATCCCGCCCTCTTCTACCTGATGTTCGGACCACAGATCGAGGACAAGGAAAGGTACCCCGAGCTGCTCGAAGCCGGCAATGCGTCATACCAGCTGCTGTCCGGCGCGGTCCGGGACTACTTCGGGGAAAACCACCTCGCCGAGCAGTTCGATGACATGATGGTGCGCTGCGCGTGGTCGGCCATGCACGGCGTCAGCATGTTCTTCAGTGCCAAGCCGACCGGACCGAGCCCGCGCCCGAAGGTCGCGCTCACGCAATGGCGGCAGAGCGTACAGCAGTTTGTGCTGACCGGCCTGCTGGCGGCAGCGAAGAAAAAGGCGGCGGGAGCCGCTTCGGATGCCGCCGCAAGCAAGCCCAGGACAAGGCCACGCAGCGCCGCGCAGACGTAGCCCTCCCCGGCAGCAGTGCTTCAGCCTCGTGGCTCGAGGGCTTCGAGGAGCGCCCGCTTCAGCATGACCCTGCCCAGCGCAAGCCGGTATGCGCCATCGGCGAAGTTGTCTTCCAGCGGGCTCACGTCGACGAACGCCGCATCGACGATGGCGTCCACCTTATCCGCGATGTCGGTGAAGTTGCCTTCCAGCAAAGCCTCGGCCGACGTTGCACGAAATGCCGCTTCAGCGACGCCGGTGATGCCGATTCGCCCCCATGCGTAGCCATCGTTGACCACGTCGATCGCGACCGCTGCGGCAGCCACCGCGTAACCTGACGAAGGATGCCGGAACTTGCGGTATGCAACCCGCGTTGCGGCTGGCAACGGCACATGGATACGCGTCAGGACCTCGTCCGGCTGCACGGCCGAAGACATGAAGCCGACAAAGAACTCATCGGCGGGAATGCGCCTTGCGCCTTGTTCACCGACTATCTCCATCTCGGCCCCGGCTGCAAGCACGACAGCAGGCCAGTCGGCCGAGGGGTCGGCGTGCACGAGCGCTCCGCCGATCGTGCCGCGGTTCCTGACCGTCGGATCGGCAATCACGCTCGCGGCAAGCGGAAACAGCGGCGCGAGCTGCTTCAGCTCCGCGCTCGCTTCGAGTTCGGCGTGCGTGGTCGCGCTGCCGATCGAGATGGCATCCTGATGGACCGCGATGCCACGCAGTTCAGGCAGGCGGCCGATATCGACCAGCAAAGCCGGCCTGGCCAGCCTCAGCTTCATCATCGGCAGCAGCGTATGGCCGCCGGCCAGGATCTTGGCATCGGGGTTCTGCGCCAGCACGGAGAGCGCCTGTTGCACACTGCCCGCCCGGACGTACTCGACTTCATAGGGAATCATGTCGCGCTCCGGCTGGTCTCGTGGATCGCACGCCAGACCTTTGGCGGCGTCAGCGGCATATCGAGATGGGATATGCCGAATGGCTTCAGGGCATCGCATACCGCCGCGACGATCGCGGGCGGCGCACCGACGCAGCCAGCCTCACCGATGCCCTTGACGCCCAGCGGGTTCGATGGCGCCGCAGAGACATGGAAGCCGGTACGCATGCGCGGTATCTGTTCGATGCGCGGGAAGCCATAGTCGAGCAGCGAACCAGAAAGCAGTTGCCCGGCCTCGTCATACTTTGCCTCTTCGAATAATGCCTGCCCGATGCCTTGCGCGATCCCGCCGTGCATCTGGCCGTGGCAAAGCATGGGATTGATCATGACGCCAACGTCATCCACCGCCACGTAGTCAAGAATCGTCACTGTACCGGTCTGCGCATCAACCTCCACGACCACTGCATGGCAACCGTTCGGCGCTCCCAGGGCGACCGGCTCATAGAAGACGCGTTCGTCCAGGCCGGCTTCAACATCCCTGGGCAGCTTGTGCGCAAGATATGCCATTCTTGCGACCTGCGCGAAGGTGACAACGGTAGGGTTGGCTGCGCTTGTGAATTGTCCATTCGCGTAGTGAACTTCCTCTTCAGGAGCCTCGAGCAGGAGACCGGCAATCCGGCGCGCCTTGGCGAGAATCTTGCTCGCCGCCATATAGGCAGCGCTTCCTCCTACCGGCATGGAGCGCGAGTTGAAGGTGCCATGGCCCGCCAGCACGCGATCGGTGTCGCCCTGGACGACATCGATATCGTCCATCGGCAGTTGCAGGACTTCCGCGACGATCTGCGCAAAGCTGGTGGCGTGGCCGTGGCCCTGGGTCATGGATCCGCTGAACAGCGTGACCTTGCCATCGGAATGCACGCGGACATGCGCGCTCTCCCAGCCGCCCCGGTCGAAGCCGACCTTTTCCAGCATCGGCGAAATGCCCATGCCGACCAGCTCGAGATAGCAGATCACGCCGATGCCGATGTACCTCCCCTGTTGGCGCAGCGTGGCCTGCTCCTCGCGCCAGCGCTGGTAGTCGATCAGCTCGGTCGCCTTGGTCAGGCAGGCCTCGTAGTCGCCGGAATCCCATTTTCCGCGCGCGCCGTCGTGCGGCTGGTAAGGAAACTGGTCCGCCCGCACCAGGTTGCGGCGGCGCAGTTCAACCGGATCGAGGTCGAGTTCCCCGGCCACCGCGTCCATCAGCCGCTCGATGATATAGGCGGCTTCCGGCCGTCCGGCGCCCCGATAGGCATCGACCGGCGTGGTGTTGGTGGTCACCAGATGAATCTCGGCGTCGACCGACGATATCTGGTAGTTCCCTGTGATGTAGTTGGCCGTATTGATGGTTGGGATGCCCGTCGCCATATTGGAGAGATAGGCGCCGAGATTGGCGAACGATCGCAACCTGATCCCAAGCACCTTGCCGTCCCTTGTGACGGGTGCTTCCACGTATTCCGTGTGCGCGCGGCCGTGCGTGGTCGCGACATGGTTCTCGCTGCGCGTCTCGGTCCAGCTGACTGGAAGGCCGAAGTGCCGGGATGCGAATGCCACCAGCACCTCCTCCGCATAGAAGTGCATCTTGGCGCCGAAGCCGCCGCCGATATCCGGCGCCACCAGCCGGATCCGGTGCTCGGGCCACCTGAGCGTCTCCGCCAGCCAACGCCGCGACATATGCGGAACCTGCGTGGGGACGATAAACGTCAGGCGCTCTTCAATGGGATCGAAATTCGCACACAGGGCCCGGGGTTCGAGCGGACTCGGAATCAGCCGCTGGTTGACCAGCCGGATCGACACGACCCGGTCGGCTTGCTTCACCGCATCCCCGTAGTTGCCGCCCTTCATCCGGAAGGTGCCAATGCGGTTGCCGGGGACGTTATCGTGGAGCTGGGGCGCTGACTCCGCCAGTGCAGCTTCCGCATCGACGACGGTCGCAAGCTCCTCGTAGTCGACCGTGACGAGCTCGGCAGCGTCTGCCGCGATCTCGCGCGTTTGTGCCACCACCATCGCCACGGCTTCCCCGGCATAGCGCACGCGGTCGGCGGCAAGCGGAGGATGGGGCGGCACCTTCGAGTTGCCCACGACCCAGTTCGGCCGGATATCGCCGACCTTGCCCTCGATGTCCGCATAGGTCAGTACGCCGATCACGCCAGGCAGGGCCAGGGCTTGAGTCGTATCGATGCCGCGTACCCTGGCGTGGGCATAGGGAGACCTCACAAAGGCCGCGAAGACCATGCCCGGAAACTGATGGTCATCGGTGAACTTGCCCCGGCCGCTCATCAGGCGCTTGTCTTCGCGGCGCCTGACCGACTTGCCAATGTACTTGGTTGCGCTATCGTTCTGTGCTTCGCTCATCTCAGGACTCCCCACAGGTGGCGGACGGCGTCTGCTGCAGCCTGGTCGAGGCAAGCAGCACAGCATCGACGATGTTCTGGTACCCGGTGCAGCGGCACAGGTTGCCGTGCAGCGCCTCCCTGACTTCGTGTTCCGAAGGCGCGGCCTGATGCGCAAGGAGCGCCCGTGCCGCAAGCAGCATCCCCGGGGTGCAGAATCCGCACTGCAGGCCATGAAGCTCGTTGAAGGCTTCCTTCAGGACGGTCGTCGCGTGGTCGTCGTCCATCCCTTCGATCGTATGCAGCTCGCACCCGTCCGTCTGGGCGGCAAGCACGGTGCACGACTTCACGGTTGTGCCGTCGATGAGCACGGTGCAGGCGCCGCACTGCGAGGTGTCGCAACCGATATGGACGCCGGTCAGGCGCTTCTGGTCCCGCAACCAATGCACCAGGAGCCGCCTCGGCTCGATTTCGGTTGTGCTGCTCACGCCATTGATAGTGTTATCTATTCTCACTGTCGCCTCTGTGTCTGCGTTCGCCCTTCCAGCCTCAGCACGCGTCACGTTTATAGTATTACGATCATCATACTAAAGGGCAAAAAAAAATTCAGCAGCGCCTTCCCTCGCCGGCCGGGACCTAGTCAGGAGAAGGTGCCAGAGGACGGCTTCCATCGCCCTCCAGACTCACCAGCTTTTCGAAGCGGGAAAAGAACTCCGCCAGGAATTTGTTCGCCACGGCGCCGACCAGCCGGGATCCGATCTGTGCCAGCTTTCCTCCCATCTGCGCTGTGGCAACGTAGTGCAGGGCGGTGCCGCCATCGACGTCTTCCAGCCGGACATCGGCACCCAGTTTGCCGAAGCCCGCGACGCCACCACTGCCGCCGCCTTCAATGTGATAACCAATGCCCTCCTGATGGCGGGAGAAGCGGGCCGTGCCCTTGAAACGGGCCTTGATCGGCCCGACGGCTGCGACGATCACCGCGTCATAGCCGCCGTCATCGACCTGCTGATATTGCTCGCATCCCGGCAAACACTGCTGGAACGTAGCCGGATCATTCAACCGCTTCCATACCTCTTCCCTGGAAGCCTTGATGACCTGTGCACCAGTGAATTCCAATTTCCATCCCTCCGGTTTCTGCCAACCCATGGCGATGGACCCGCCGCGAAGCTGCGAATGCCGCTGCGCCTCCGTCGCTCCTCATGGCCCCGACGTCAATCTAGTCAGTGTCTATATCCTAGAGAGCGTGTTGGGCACCGTCAAGAAACGGAGAGGCAGGTAAACCCGAACAATGCCCACGAGTTCTTGACGGCGCCAAGATCGCCCGCCTAGCATGTAGACAGTGGATACACTGAATGCACCCGGGAAGATCCTGAGCCAACGGCACGGGCAATGCGCCTGACATGTTCATCGTTGCCGCCTGTTCGTTCATTCCCAATGGTCGATGCATGACCTGATGTATCCACTGTCTATATGTGTGGCCTGACAGACCCATGGCGTCTGCATCCATCAATTCCAAAGGAGAACCCATGTCTCGCGCAGTAATCGTTTCGTACGCCCGTACCCCCATCGGCAAGGCCAGCCGTGGCGCATTCAACATGACCCATGGGGCGACCATGGCCGGCCATGTCATCCAGCACGCCGTCCAGCGCGCGGGAATCGACGGCGGGGAAGTCGAAGACATTATCTTTGGCTGCGGCCAACCCATCGCCGCCACCGGTGGCAACGTTGCCCGCGCAGGCGGCATCCGCGCTGGCCTGCCTGTGTCCGTGAGCGGCACCACGCTGACGCGCTTCTGCGCGTCCGGGCTGCAGGCGGTCGCCTTTGCCGCGCAACGCGTCCTGATCGACAAGGTGCCGGTGATGGTGGCGGGTGGTGTCGAATCCATCAGCCTGTCGCAGCCGGTCACGCTGAAGGTTGCCCAGCAAGAGGCCTGGCTGGCAAAGAATCGGCCCGATGTCTATCTGCACATGATCGATACCGCCGAGATCCTGGCCAAGCGCTATGACATGTCGCGCGAGCGCGCCGACGAGTTCTCGGTGCGTAGCCAGCAGCTCACCGTCGCAGCCCAGAAGGCAGGCCGTTTCGCTGACGAGATTGTTCCGCTCGCATCGCTCAAGTCGGTGACGAACAAGGACACCGGCGAGACTTCCATGGTCGAGTTTCTGCTCGAAGCCGACGAAGGTGTTCGTGCCGACACCACGCTGGAAAAGCTGCGTGTGCTGCCCGCCGTGAAGGGCGAGGGTTACCAGGTAACGGCCGGCAATTCGAGCCAGTTGTCCGACGGCGCCGCTGCGCTGGTGGTGATGTCTGAGCGCGAGGCGGAACGGCGCGGTCTCGAACCCCTGGGGTACTTCGTGAGCCTGGCCACCGCGGGCGTGGAACCTGACGAAATGGGTGTCGGACCGGTCCGTGCGGTCCCGCGCCTGCTGGAGCGCAACGAGCTCTCCATCGACGACATCGACCTGTGGGAGCTCAACGAGGCGTTTGGCTGCCAGGCGCTGTATTGCATCGACCAGCTGGGCTTGCCGCTGGAGCGCGTCAATGTCAACGGCGGCGCCATCGCCATCGGACATCCGTATGGCATGACGGGCGCGCGCCAGGTCGGCCACATCCTGCTCGAGGGGCGTCGCCGCAAGGCCAAGTATGGCGTCGTGACCATGTGCGCCGCCGGCGGCATGGGCGCGGCAGGGCTGTTCGAGTTCATTCACTAAAAGACGTCGAAAAGACAGGAGACACCAGATGAGCAACATCACCGAGTACGAAACCGTCTTTGTGGACCGGGATGGCCCGTGCGCCGTCGTCACCATGAACCGGCTGGAAAAGTACAACGCACTCAACACGACACTGCGCAGCGATCTCTACGCGGCCTTGTCCTCGCTGATAGCCGACCGGACCGTTCGCGGCATCGTCCTCTGGGGCGGTACCAAGGCGTTCGTCGCCGGGGGCGACATTCCCGAAATGCTCGCGCGCCGCCCGATAGAGGCTTTCGTCCCGACCAGCGGCGCGCCCGACCTGTGGGCGCTGATTCACCACAGCACCATCCCCGTGATCGCCGCCATTGCAGGCCCGTGCTTTGGCGGCGGCCTGGAGCTGGCCATGGCGTGCGACCTGCGCGTCGCCGCGGACAACGCCTTGCTCGGACAGACCGAAACCAACGTGGGCCTGATTCCGGGGCGCGGTGGTACCCAGCGCCTGACCCGGCTGGTCGGGGCGACACGCGCCAAGGAAATGATCTTCACCGGCGAAATCATCAAGCCGGACGAGGCCTACCGCATCGGGCTCGTCAACAAGGTGGTGCCGGCCAGCCAGGTGCTGGAGGAAGCGAAGGCCTATGTGCAACGCATTGCCGAGAAATCGCCGCACTCCATTGCCATGGCCAAGCTGATGATCAACAACGGCCAGGACGCAACGCTCGATACCGCGCTGATGCTGGAGCAGCTTGCCTTTGCCACGCTGTTCAGCACTGACGATATGCATGAAGGCGGTGAAGCGTTCCTGAACAAGCGCCGTCCGGTCTACCAGGGAACCTGATCATGACCCAGCTCAACACGCAAACGCCGGCCAGCCCGGGCCGGGTCGATCCGTACCAGCCGCGGCTGAAGGTAACGACGCTCGCCGATATCAGGCATTTCGAGCAGACGCCGCTTGCCGAACGTCAGCTGCCCGACAGCACCTACGAGTTGCTGCGCCTGGCGCGCGACCGCGCGCCGGAGGCACCCGCCCTGCACTATTTCGCCTCCGGAGACGAGCTGGGCAAGGCGGTCACCATCACCCATGCGCAGCTGTTCGGGCGCATCACGCAGACCGCCAACCTGCTGCACTCGCTGGGCCTCGGACCGCATGATGTCATCGGGGTCCTGATGCCGGTGACACCGGAGTCGCAGTACGCGCTCTGGGGCAGCGAGGCAACGGGCATTGCCTGCCCGGTCAACTGGATGCTTGAGCCGGAGATTATCGCGGCGCTGCTGCGCAATGCCGGCGCCAGGGCGGTGATCGCCTATGGCCCCGACGCGGATATCGAGGCCTGGAACAAGGCCATGCTGGTGCGGCGCGAGCTGCCCGAGGTCCGCCACTGGATCAAGGCCGGCGGCGGCACGGCGAGCGAGGAAGGGGTTATCGACCTCGACGCCGGGATCTCCCGCTTCCAGGACGCGGCGCTCGACAGCAGGCGAGTCTTCTCGCGGCACGATACCGCCTCGATGTTCCATACCGGCGGCACCACCGGCACGCCCAAGCTCGCGCTCCACACCCATGGCAACGAGGTCGCCATGGCCTGGGTGAGCGCGATGCAGATCGACGTCCAGCCAGACGACGTGCGCGTCTGCGGCGTGCCGATGTTCCATGTCACGGGCGTACTCACCAATTGCCTGATGCCGCTGGCGCGTGGCGCATCGGTCGTGCTGCTGACGTCCAGTGGCTGGCGCGATCCGTCCGTCATCCGCAATCTCTGGCAGATCGTCGACCACTTCGGGGTCACCGCGCTGGGCATGGTGCCAAGCGTGGTGAACATGGCCCTGAACATTCCGATCGGGGACGCCGACATCAGCTCTCTCAAGGCCGCGAGCTGCGGCACGGCGCCGCTGTCGGTGGCCGTCGCCGAGGCGTTCGAGCACAAGACCGGGGCGAAGATCTTTGAGGGCTACGGCCTGACCGAAGGTACAGCGCTGAGCGCAACCAACCCCCGCTATGGCGAGCGGCGCATCGGTTCCATCGGCCTGCCCATGGCCTACCAGGAGATGAAGGTCGTCAAGGCTGCCAGTGGGCGCATCCAGCGCGACTGTGGGCCGGGTGAGCCCGGCATTGTAGTGGTGCGCGGCCCCAACATCTTCGCCGGCTACCTGAACCCGGAGCAGAACAAGAGCATCTGGTTCGAGGGCGGCTGGTTCAATACCGGCGACCTGGGCTATGTGGACGACGATGGCTACTTCTGGCTCACCGGCCGGGCCAAGGACCTGATCATCCGCGGAGGCAACAATATCGATCCACGCATGATCGAAGAGGCGCTGTATCGGCACCCCGAGGTATTCGATGCCGCCGCCGTCGGCCTGCCCGATGCACATGCCGGGGAGCTGCCGGTCGCATACATCGCGCTCAAGCCGGGCAGCACCTACCCGATCGGCCGCATCAAGCACTACGCCTATGAGGTGATCCCGGAACGCGCCGCCGTGCCCAAGCAGTTCTACGTGGTCGATGCCATCCCGAAGACGGCCGTCGGCAAGATCCAGAAGAACACGTTGCGCAGTGACGCCGTATTGCGGGCGCAGCGGCAGATGCTTGCCGAGGTCAAGGCGGACATACCGGTTCCGCTTGTCGATATCCGCATCGAGGATCGCGGGGACCAGGGCATCCTGTCCACGCTGGTGCTGCCCGCCACCCTGAGCCACGAGCAAAGGGAGGTCGCGGTAGCCACCATCGGCAAGGCGTTCACGACGCTGACGATCAAGTACGCGGTGGTCTACGAGTAGCCCGTTCCCAAAAAATGAAGCCTCGCCAGAGGCAGTGCGAGCCGCATGCCGGCAGCGCCTCATGCCCGGTGTGCCCGGCATGCCGGCTCGCAGCATCCATCAAGGAGACAACCATGACCATCCAGCTTTCGCGCCGGCGCCTGTTGCAGGCTGCCTGCGGCGCCGCGCCGGCACTTCTCGCCCCGTCCTGGCTGCGGGCGCAAGCGCCCTATCCGAGCAAGCCGATTGTCGTCAAGGTCGCATTTCCCGCCGGCGGCCCCGCAGACGAATCGATCCGCGCGGCAGCCGTGGTGATGAAGCGCAGCCTGGGGCAGAACGTCATTGCCGACAACCTTCCCGGCGCAAGCGGCTCGATCTGCGCGATGAACGTGCTGCGCAGCGCCAGCGATGGCTACACCTTGCTGGGCACGACCGGCATCGACTTCCTGGTCGCGCCGCTCACCATTGCGTCGGCGAGGTATTCGCCGGAGAAGTTCAGGCTGGCGGGCTTCACCGGGATATCGGACTTCATCCTGGTCTCGAATCCCTCGTTGTCTTTCAAGAACGTCGACGAGGTCATTGCTTACGCCAAGAACCCGAAGAACCGCCCACTGTCGCTGGCACACTGGGGCCCCGGCTCGGCGCCCCACCTGGTAGGCGCCGACTTCCAGGCCCGTACCGGCGTGCGCTTCCTGGAAGTGCCATACAAAGGCGCGGCCCCGGTCACCACCGACATCGCCGGTGCACAGGTAGACCTGACCTTCATTCCCATGGGGGGCCCGACTTACGGCATGATCAAGGCCGGCCGCTTCAAGCCGATCGGGGTTGCCAGCAAGGCCCGGCATCCGTCGTTGCCCGATGTGCCCGCACTGTCCGAAAACAAGCCCCTGGCCGATTTCGAATACAGCCAGTGGGCAGGCGTGCTGGCCCCGCCGGATACACCGGACGCCGTGACGGCACGCGTGGTGGAGGCCATGAACGCCTGGGTGGCCAGCCCCGAAAACCGCACCCGCCGCAGCGTCAACCTTCAGCGCGCGATCGAGCCGATGACGATGGCACAGGCGCAAGCCTTCCTGAACAGCGAACACGCCAAACTGACCCGCATCGCGAAAAGCCTGAGGCTGGCCGGGCAATAGAGGCTGCCGGGGCCTCCCGGGGCCTGCTGGAGGCCCCGGCGGCAAGGCGGTCAGCCAGCTGCGCCGCGGCGCAGGCCGACAAAATCGGCGGGCCGTTTCCCCAGGAATGCAGCAATGCCTTCGGCGGCTTCGGCACCGCCCTGGGCCACGGCCATGGCGATCCGCTCGGCTTCGAGCTGGTCGTCGAGCGTGCGCTCATGGGCATGCCGGCACAGCGCCTTGATCGACCCCATGGCCTGCCGGGGCCCTTGCGCAAGGCGTGCCGCCAGCGCAATCGCCGCCGCGCCGGCCTGTCCCGCTTCCACCAGCTGGTTGACGACCCCGAAGTGCTGCAGCTGCTCTGCCGTGATGCGATCGCCGGTCAACGCCAGCTGCGTCAGCAACTGCCGCGGCAGGCTCTGCGCCAGCAGGCCCGTAATGCCGCCGTCCGGTGTCAGCCCCACCTTCACATAGGCGATCGAGAAGGCAGCACCGGCGGATGCCACCAACAGGTCGCAGGCCAATGCCAGCGAGAAGCCCGCGCCCGCCGCCCCGCCTTCGACCGCTGCCACGATCGGCTTGGGATAGTCGCGCAGCTTGCACACCACGTCGTGCAGGTGACCCAGCCGCTCGATGCGCTCCTCGTAGGTCAGTTCCCGACGCATGCTGATCAGTTCCAGGTCGCCGCCCGCACAGAAATAGCTGTCTGCACCGGTCAGTACGATCGCGCCGATATCCGGATTGTCCGCGGCAGCGGCCAGCGCGGCGCGGATATTGTCATAGAGGTCGGCCGCGATGGCGTTGCGCTTGCCGGGGTTGTTGATGGTGAGGACCAGCACGTGGCCTTCCGTGTGCTGGAGCAAAGAGGAGAAGGTGGTCATGTCGTGAAGTCTTTCAGTGAGGCAAGGTCTGGTCAGCCAGCAGCCTGTTGCGCAGCGCGCTGGCCCTGATAGACCTGCAGATGGCAATAGGCCATGCGGCTCAACGGGAGATCGCGCCCGCGTTCGGCAGCACGATCGATGAGATCGCCGACGATGGCGTCGGCTTCGATGCGTGGGGCGCCCTGGGCAATATCCCGCATCATCGAGGCTGCCCAGGTCGAGGAACTGTCCAGCAGGCGGCCCTGCATGGCATCGGCAACGGGCTCCGGGATGGCGTGGCCGCATAGCTGGGCCACCGTCAGGCACTCCGCCATTGCGTCAAGCATCAGGCGACGACCGTCCTGCGTCTTCATGATGTCCGCCACGGTTCCTCGCATCAGGCATGTCATGACCGCGCCCGCGGCGATCATGGCCCACTTGTTCCAGAGCTCCTGCGCGATCGCGCCCGATAGCTCGCGCGTGCCCGCTGCCCTGGATACCAGCGCATGGAAGTCCGCCGCGAGCGCCGACGTCTGCGCGGCGCGTGGCCCGACCACCAGCCGGTCCACGCGGCCGGCGTGCAGGACGGTTCCGTCCGTGGCCAGCATTGTCGCGATGTACGAGACCCCGCCCAGCACGCGCTCCCTGCCAAAGCGATGGTCGAGCCGGTCATAGGCGCCCAGGCCATTGAGCAGGGGCAATACTGCAGTGCCGCTGCCGACTGCCGGGCTGATCGCTGTAATCGCATCGTCAATGTCGTAGGCCTTGCAGGCCAGCAGGACGAGGTCATACTGCGCATCGACCTCGCCCGCCAGCACCGTACTTACCGGGCGATGGAAATCGCCAAGCTCACTGCGCACCACCAGGCCATGGCGCTCCAGCGCCTGCGCGCGGCCGGGCCGCACGAGGAACGTGACATCCGCGCCCGCTTCGATCAGTCGCGCGCCGTAGTAGCCACCCATGGCGCCGGCACCGAGTACCAATATCTTCATGGTGCCTCCGTCTTGGCGTTGCCGGCGGAACGGCACTGCACGACCAGATTGACGACGCCGGCCTGCACGGCTTCGTCATGCTGGTTGAAGGTTGTGATGCGCACCTTCACGATGCCTTGATCGGGACGCGACTTCGACGTCCGCACCTCCAGGATATCGCTCTCGACATGCAACACATCGCCGGGCCGCACTGGCTTGGGCCAACGCAGCTCCTCGAAGCCCGCCCCGATGATGCCGCCCGCGGGCCGGAGTTCGCCGTCGACCAGCAGGCGCATGGTCAGCGCCGCCGTGTGCCAGCCGCTCGCGGCCAGGCCGCGGAACAGGGTGTCGCGCGCAGTCGCTTCATCGAGGTGGAAAGGCTGCGGGTCGAACTCGGCAGCGAAGGATTTGATCCTGTCCGTCTCGACGGTCAGCCGTCCCGAACCATATTTCTGGCCCGGCGCCAGGTCCTCGATGTATTGAGTGGTCATGCTTGTTCCTCCAGAGTTCTTCACGCTGCATTCACGGACCAGCGCGCCTGGTTGCAAGATGCGCAAGATGCCCGCAGACGGATCAGGCCAGCGCCTCGAGCGCCAGCGCAATGCCTTGACCGCCGCCGATGCACAGCGTGACGATGCCGCGCCGGATGCCATCCGCGCGCATGGCATGCAGCAGGCGCGTCGTCAGCACCGCGCCGGTCGCTCCGATCGGATGGCCGTGCGCAATGGCGCCACCGTCGACATTGATGATGTCGTGAGGCAGGCCAAGCTCAGCGGCCACTGCCAGGGGAACCGCGGCAAAGGCCTCATTGATCTCGATGCGTTCAATGTCGCCCAGTTGCCAGCCGGCGCGCTGCAGCGCCTGCCGCACCGCCGGCACGGGCCCAAGCCCGAACAGGCCGGGCTCCACCGCGCCCACCCCATAGGCCACCAGACGCGCCATCGGCGCCAGCCCCTTGCCTTCGGCCAGCGAACGTTCGGCAACGATCATGGCCGCCGCCCCGCTGTTCAGCCCCGGTGCATTGCCGGCCGTGATGGTGCCGTCCGGGCGAAACGCCGGCTTGAGGCGGCTGAGCGTATCGAAGCTGGTATCGGGCCGGTTGGCTTCGTCCACCTCGAACAGGGTCGTACCGCCCTTCCCCTTGACCGGCACCCCGGCGATCTGGCCGGCGAAGCGCCCCTTGGCCTGTGCCAGCGCGAAGTTGTGCTGCGAACGTTCGGCCCAGCGATCCTGCGCCTCGCGGCTGAGCGCATAGCGCGCGGCAAGGTCCTCGGTATGCCAGCCGGAGTGCTGGCCGGAGAAAGCGTCGTGCAGTCCGTCGTACAGCATGCTGTCATGCAGCACTGAATCGCCCATGCGTTGGCCCCAACGGCCGGAGGGCATCAGGTATGGCGCACGGTCCATGTTCTCCATGCCGCCAGCAATGGCGATGTCGACATAACCCAGCCTCACCTCGTCCGCTGCCGTTGCAATGGCCTGCGCCCCCGAGCCGCATACGCGGTTGACGGTCATCGCGGGAACCGAAACCGGCAGGCCCGCCCCGATGGCAGCCTGCCGGGCCGGGTTCATCCGGTTGCCTGCCTGGATCACATTGCCGAACACCACGCTGCCAACCTGGCCGGGATCGATTCCCGCGGCCTGCACCGATGCCCGGATCACCGCGGAACCGAGCTCCGTCGCCGGGATGGATTTCAATGAACCGTTATAGGCGCCGATGGCGGTTCGCAACGGCTGGCACAGCACGACATCTCTTGCATTCATCTCAAACTCCATGACAAAACACAGCATCAATCCGTCGCACGCGCGTCAGGCGACGCGCCGTGCGGAATTGGCCTGGTGGCCGGGTCCTGGACCCTGCAGCGGGCATTGGCGGCACGGGCTCCGGGAGGGTTCGGGTCAGGCCTCGGCCGAGCGGCCCAGCCGCCGCTGTACGCCGTCGCTGGCCGCCGGGCCGGGAACGATGTGGTAATCGGGGCCGGTGACGGGGCGGCCGCTGGCGGCATCGACCAGCACCGGCTCGACGCGCGCGCCGGTGTGCCGGTCGGCCAACTGCACGCTTTCACCTTCAGGCGCGAGATGCTTGTTGCCCCACGCCAGCATGGCCAGCAGCACCTGACGAAAGTCGCGCCCGCGCTCGGTCAGGAGGTACTCAGAGCGCGGCGGCCGGTCGCAGTACTGGCGCCGCTCGAGCATGCCCTCCTCCACCAGCGAGTTCAGGCGGCGGGTCAGCATATTGGGCGCGATGTCCAGGTTCTGCTGGAACGCATCGAAGCGCGTCACGCCGTAGAACGCTTCGCGCAGGATCAGCACGCTCCAGCTGTCGGCCACGCGGGCCGCGGTGCGGGCGATCGGGCACGGAGTTTCACCAAGCGGCTTTCTCTGCATGATGGGTCTCCTCGGAAAATGGACTTGCTATCAATATGATAGTTAGTCTAGAGCAGTCCCTATCATCACGCAAGCTGGATGTTAAGGCTGCGCTGAGCCCGGCTGGCCTTGCAGGTATCGGACAGCACCATACGAGATTTCGTAGACAGCGGTAAGTGGCGAATCCGGGCACGTGATACAGCGCATGTATTGATCGACATACCGAAAGTATTTTCCGGATCGCCTCCNGGGATGGATCTGGAAGCCGAGGGCAGTCGCGCGGCGCCGTAGCGCGGCGATGCTGCGCTCGCGCTGCTGTTCTTCATAGCGCTGTTGGCCCTGGTCGACGAAGGCCTCGCCGCGGGTCAGCATGAAGTAGACCATGCGCGCGAGCTTGTGCGCGACGGCGGTATTGGCACGCGGCTTGTCCATGCGGGCACACAGGCGGCGATAGAAGGCGCCGAGCGCCGAGTCGTTGCGCGACAGGCTCATGGCCGCCAGCTTGAGCGCCTGGCGCACCCGGTTGGTGGAGCGCCGGGTGCGC
>NZ_QKWJ01000110.1 GCF_003353055.1 Cupriavidus lacunae | reverse complement strand
GGAACCACCCCTTCCCATCCCGAACAGGACCGTGAAACAGCTCCGCGCCGATGATAGTGCGGATTACCCGTGTGAAAGTAGGTCATCGCCAGGCTCTTATACCGCAGAACCCCCAGCCCCAAAGGCTGGGGGTTTTTGCTTTGGCGCGGCGCAAATGTGCCGCTCGCCGTCGCCGCACAGGCGTAATACCATTACCGCTGTACTTCATTTCTCTCTATGTCGGCTGACAGCGCCTGGTATCTCTATCTGCTCGAATGCACCGGCGATTCCATCTACACCGGAATCACGACCGATGTCGCACGCCGTTTTGCCGAACATCAGTCGGGAAAAGGCGCCAAATACACGCGCTCGCGCAAGCCCATCCGCGTGCTGGGCCAACTGCGCTTCGACACGAAATCCGAGGCGTTGAAGGCGGAAATCGAGATCAAGCGGATGAGTTCGATGCAGAAGCGTGCATTTTGCGCGCAGCTCCCGGCAGTGGATCGGGAGCAATAGGGGACGCAATACAAAACAAAACGGCCCGTGTAGCCATGGCGACACGGGCCGTTTTTTCTAACTGTCTGCGTCAGACCACAGTCAACGTCACGTTGATATTGCCGCGGGTAGCGTTCGAGTACGGGCACACCTGGTGTGCCTGCTCCACCAGCTTCTCGGCAGCCGCGCGCTCGAAGCCCGGCAGCGAGATCTTCATTTCGACCTGGATGCCAAAACCTTGCGGAATCGGGCCGATGCCGACTGCGCTTTCGATCGAGGCATCGGCGGGCACCGAGATTTTCTGCTGGCCTGCGACAAAGCGCATGGCGCCAATAAAGCAGGCTGCATAACCGGCAGCGAACAGTTGTTCCGGATTCAGGCCGTCACCAGCGCCGCCCATCTCTTTGGGCACCGCCAGTTTGGCGTCGAGTCGGCCGTCCGAGGTCACGGCACGTCCGTCGCGGCCGCCGGTGGCAGTGGCATGAGCGGTATAAAGGACTTTTTCGAGTTGCATTTAAGGCTCCGGTTTGGTTGCCCGAGGGGGCGTCAATGCCTGTCGTCAGTCCGGCAGGCTGGAATCGGTCCGCGCTTGTTCAAGCTTCGACCGTAATAAATGCAGGCGCTGCGTCAGGGCCTGGATCTCTTCGATCGGGCACTGCGTGGCGCACAACATCTGTTCAGGAATACGCGCCGCGCGCTGGCGCAGCGTGCGGCCGGCGTCGGTCAGGCTGACCAGCACCCGCCGCTCATCGGCTGCATCACGGGTGCGCGTCACCAGCCGCGCCGCTTCCAGCCGCTTCAGCAGCGGCGTCAGCGTGCCGGAGTCCAGCGCCAGCCGGGCGCCGAGTTCCGAGACCGTCAGCGTTTCCGTCTCCCACAACACCAGCATCACCAGATATTGCGGATAAGTAAGCCCAAGCTCACCTAGTAAAGGCTTATAGAGTTTGGTCATGGCCAACGAGCTCGAATACAGCGCAAAGCATAGTTGGCGATCCAGCAAAAGCCAGTCGGTGGAGGGGTCGTTGTCGCGTTCCATGTCGATATATTAGACGCAATTAGATTGTGCGCAAGATAAATTTTGTTCTTTCTTTGAAAGTGACCCATACACGCATGTCGGTGTGCCGAACCTTAAGTCTGTTTTAAGTCTCGGCCGCTAGCATGACCGTGTTGCGTCGCACAGTGCCGACGCCTGATGCTCAAAGGAAAGGAACACGACATGATGCGCCAGACCATTGCTCGCACGGCCGTTGGTATCGCGGCTCTGGCCGCCCTTGGCGGTGGCTACGCCTATCTGCAGAAGGAAGTCATCACGCCGGGATACGCGGCCCCCGCGCCGGTCGTTGCGGCGGCACAGCCGGCGGCCGCCATGGCCATGCCGATGGACTTCTCAAGCATCGTGGCACAGTACGGGCCCGCCGTGGTCAATATCAGCGTGACCGCGCGCGCGCAGCGCACCGCGGCGCAGATGCCGCAGGGCATCGATCCGGATGACCCGCTGTTCCAGTTCTTCAAGCGGTTCGGGCCGCAGTTCCAGGGTCCGCAGGGCGGCCAGCAGCAACTCGTGCGCGGGCTGGGCTCGGGCTTCATCGTCAGCCCCGATGGCCTGATCCTGACCAACGCGCACGTGGTCGACGGCGCGCAGGAAGTCACCGTCAAGCTGACGGACCGGCGCGAGTTCAAGGCCAGAGTGCTCGGCAGTGACCCGCAGACCGACGTGGCGGTGATTCGCATCGATGCCAGGAACCTGCCGACCGTGCGCCTGGGCGATCCTTCGCAGGTGCGCGTGGGCGAGCCGGTGCTGGCGATCGGCTCTCCCTACGGCTTCGAGAACACCGTGACCGCGGGCATCGTCAGCGCCAAGTCGCGCTCGCTGCCGGACGATACCTATGTGCCGTTCATCCAGACCGACGTGGCCGTCAACCCCGGCAACTCGGGCGGCCCGCTGTTCAACCAGCGTGGCGAGGTGGTCGGCATCAACGCGCAGATCTACAGCCAGACCGGTGGCTACCAGGGCTTGTCGTTCGCGATCCCGATCGACGTGGCCACCAAGGTGCAGCAGCAACTGGTGGCGCATGGCAAGGTCACGCGCGGGCGTCTCGGCATCAGCGTGCAAGAGGTCAACCAGGCGCTGGCGCAATCGTTCGGGCTGCCCAAGCCGGCGGGTGCGCTGGTCAATTCGGTCGAGCCCGACAGCCCGGCCGCGCGCGCCGGCCTGAAGCCCGGTGACGTGATCGTGCAGCTGGACAACGACGTGATCGACCATTCTGGCGACCTGCCCGAGCATGTGGCCGATATCAAGCCGGGCACGCAGACCTCGCTGAAGGTCATCCGCAAGGGCCAGCCCATGACGCTGTCGGTAACGGTGGGCACGGCCAAGGACCAGGCGGTGGCGCAGAAGCGTGGCGGCAACGAGGCCAGCGGCAGGCTGGGGCTGGCAGTGCGCCCGCTGACGCCGGCGGAGAAGCGCGACAGCGGTATCGAAGGCGGCCTGGTGGTCGAGGACGTGACCGGTCCCGCCGCGCGCGTCGGCATCCAGCCGGGCGACGTGATCCTGTCGCTCAACGGCACGCCGATCGCATCGGTCGATCAGCTAAGGACGCTGGTGGGCAAATCGGGCAAGCAGGTGGCGCTGCTGGTGCAGCGCGACGATGCGCGCATCTTCATCCCGCTCGATCTGGGCTGACGTCAATGGCTTGCGGCGGACACTGCAGACTGTCCGCAAGCCGTTAACCGGCAAGGCTTTGCCGCCTCCGCGGGCCGTATACCTGCACGTATACCGACACGTATACAAGCAGGGTATACGGCCCGCTAAGCCTTATTGGAGGCGGGATTCAGCGCAACGAACTGCTTACAGAAAGCGCGCCAGCAGGTATCATCTCGACTGCGATGCACGAAGCATGCGGCGGCAGCCCCCGCCGGCCCTGGTTCTGCTGAATCGACAAAGAGGAAGTCTATGCAGTTGGATTTCACCCGCGCCCCGCTGCCGGGTACCGATAGAGCGCGGCGACTGACGTCCACGACGTCCAGCGCCGGCTCCGCGCCGAAGCCCCGGCGGCGCAAGAAGGTGGTCGCTCCCCATTGGGAGCGTGGCTACCGCTCGCATTTCTACCGCAACGAACGCGGCGACAAGCTTGGCGAAGTGCGCCTGTCCGAGCGCGGCGAGATCCCCGTGGTCTACCACTGGGCCGCCGGCAATTACTCGGGCGCAGAAGGCTCGCTGGCCCACGCCCGTGCGCGCGTGGAAGAGACCATCGGTTTCGGCATGCGCCAGCTGTCGCTGTTCTGAGCAGGTACTTCGCCGGTGCCGCGTCAGCCGGCATTGCGACCCGTCCGCGCCAACGCCTCGCGCGCGGTGCCATCGCGTCTCCCTGATTACCGCAGTCGTCCCGCAGCAGCCCCGTAGCCTGACCTGCAGTCAGCTCAGTCCTGACAGGACCGGTGTCGCCATTTCGCGCAGGCTTTAAGCCAGCCGCCGCTGCAGCAGCATGTACGCCGCCGCGCCCAGCGCCAGCACGGCAATCAGCCGATAGATGTCCTCGCAGGCAATCAGCCTGGCCTGCTGCTCGATCAGCCCGCTCAGCTGCGCCAGCGCGCCCTGGTGTGCCTGCGCCGCATCGAAGCCGCGCGCGGCCAGCGCCGCCTGCATCGCGGCCATCCATTGCCCGGTCTCGGCAGGGCGCTGACCCACCGCGTGCAGCAGGCTGTCATGCACGGCGAACTGGCGGTTCTGCAGTAGCACCGCGCCCAGTGCCGAGGCAAAGGAGCTGGCGATTTGCCGCATCAGGTTCTTGCTGCGGTAGCCGTGGGCGAATTCATCGGGACCCAGCGCACGGAATGTCAGCCCGGCGATGGGGATGATCACCAGCACGCCGAACAGCCCCTTGCCGACCAGTCCCCATGCCAGCGCCGGCGGGCCGGCATCGGGCGGCATCTGCGAGAACCACCATGCCGTGGCGGCCATCAGCAGCAGGCCGGCCACCATCAGGGGCTTCTTGCGCGTCAGGCGCGGCGCCACCTGCAGGTAGACGAAAATGCCGGCCAGGCTGACCAGCGCGGCAAAGGTATTGAGCCAGCCGGTGGTGGCCAGCGGGATCTTCAGCGCCTGCTCGGCGTAGATCGGGAACAGGTAGCCGCTCAGGTTGCTGATCATGTAGTAGACGAAATACATCGCCAGGCCGGTCAGGTACACCGGCTGGCGCAGCGCGCGCAGGTGCAGCACCGGCTCGCTGTGGTGCCACTGCTGCCACAGGAACACGGCCAGCAGCGCCAGCCCGGCGGCGGCTACCAGCGTGAGGCGCAGCGGGTGCGAGAACACGTCGAAGCGCGCCTCGGTCAGCGCCGCCTGCAGCGTCACGATGGCGGCGCCGAACAGCAGCAGCGGGCCGAGCGCGGGGCCGCCGCTGCCGCCGGCATCGGCGCGCGGCTCGGCATCCGGCAGCAGCAGCCAGGCGCCCAGCGTAGCCAGCGCGGCAAACGGCAGCACGCCGTAGAACACGTCCTGCCATACGCCATGGTCGATCAGCTCGGCGGCAAAGGCCGGGCCCAGTGCCGACGCCGAGAAGATGCCGATCATGAAAATGCGGGTGGCGCGCGGGCGCGCCGTCGGCCCGAACAGCACGTTGACCAGGATGCGGCAGCTGGTGAACAGCGCGCCGCCGCCCACCCCCTGTATAAAGCGCGCCACCACCATCTGCGGCAGCGCATGGCTGGTCGCGGCCACTACCGTGCCGGCCATGAACAGCAGCAATGCCCCTGTCAGGTAGTAGCGGTAGCCGAACCGGCGCGACAGCCACTGCTGCTTCAGGATCATCAGCATGCTGCCCACCGCGTAGGCCGCCTGCACCAGCGCGAAGCTGCGCGGGTCGGCGTCGAGGCCGCCGACGATATGGCTGGAGGCAAACACGAACATGATGTTCTCGAGGAACTCCACGCCGGTGGCCAGTGCCAGCAGCATCATCAGCAGGGTCTGGCGCTGCCGGTGGCTCAACCAGCGCAGCCACCGCATGCTGACGCGCAGCCTCCAAAGCGGCTGCCAGGGTGAACCGGGATTCATGGCTGCAGCCCCTCCAGGGTCTGGTGCAGCTGGGTCAGCACGCGCGTGGCGCCGGCCAGGCCACCCGCGCCGAGCGGCGCCCACGCATCGCCGTAGGCGGCATGCACCACTGGCGCAGCGCGTTCCAGCAACCGGCGGCCGGCCGGAGTCAGGGTCAGCTCCAGGCTGCGGCGGTCGCTGGCCGACGCGCGCCGGCGCAGCAGCCCGCGCGCTTCCAGTCCGTCCAGCAGCCGCGTCATCTGCGTGCGCGTGGCGTCGAGCGTGGCGCCCAGTTCGGACGGCATGCTGGGCTGGTTCTCATCGGCGGCAAGCATGCTCAGCAGGAGGTACTGGCTCATGTCCAGTTCGAAGGGGGCCAACGCGTGGTCGATATGGCCGCGCAGCAGGCGCGCGGTGCGCAGCAGCAGCCTGGAGGCCAGGATCAGGTCGCGCGGGGCTTCGGGATGGCTGGCGCAGAAGCGGTCGATGCGTTGCTCAAAGGACATGGCGGGAGGCGTTGCGATCCGCGCGGGCGGCGGATCGATTACATTCGATATAGTTTCAAATGTAATTATATCAAACGAAGCTAATCCTGCCGGGGGGCCTAATGCCGCAAGGCTGCGGCGATCTCGCGAATCCCTGCGCGCATTGCTGCCAGCGCCTGCGCTTGGCGCGCGGCGGCCAGGTTGCCGTAGCGCGAGCCGACATAGGCGGCGCTGACGGCAGCGATCGCGCCGGCCGCGCGCGGCAGCCGCGCGCTGGCGCGCGTGGCGAAGTCCTGCGGGCCTTCGGCCTGGGCGCGCTCGCAGCCGTGGCGGGCCAGCAGGGCGCAGAAGCGGGCATAGGCCGCCTCGACAGGGTCCTCCGGCCCGCGGCGCCGCCACAGTGGCACCAGCGCCAGCAGGCACAGCATGCCCAGCACGCCGGCCAGCAACTGCCCGGCGCCCACGCCGGCGCCGAGTGCAAGCAGCAGCCGCTGCTGCTGCGCATGGTCGTACTGCAGCACCCAGCGCTGCCAGGTGTAGACGGCGCCCTCATAGGCCCAGCGCAAGTCCTTCAGCCACGCCGGTTGCTGCGACGGGCGCCAGTCGGCGGCGTCTCTGCCCACTACCGCATCCAGCCCCTGCTCGATCCGGCTGGGGGCGACGGCGCCGGTCGGGTCCACGCGCACCCAGCCGCGGCCGTCGAGCCAGACTTCGGCCCAGGCATGGGCATCGGACTGGCGCACCACGTAGTGATTGCCAATGGGGTTGTACTCGCCGCCCTGGTATCCGCTGACCACGCGCGCGGGCACGCCGGCGGCGCGCATCAGGAAGACGAAGCTGCCGGCGTAGTGCTCGCAGAAGCCGCGCCGGGTGTCGAACACAAAGCTGTCGACCTGTTCGCTGCCCAGCGGCGGCGGGCTGAGCGTATAGGCGAAGGGCGCCGACGCGAACAGCCGCAGTGCGGCCTGCACGCGCGCGCCGGGATCGGCATGACGCTCCGCCCATTGGGCGGCCAGCGCGCGGGCGCGCGGATTGCCGGGCGGCAGGCTCAGGGCCAGCCGGCGCGTGGCGGGTGTCAGCGATTCGGGCGCGGGCGACAGCGTGGAATGCGTGCGGTAGCGGATGCGCTGGTCCACCGGCCGGCGCGCCATGAACTCGCCGTCGGGCGTGGCGGCGGCATCCACGCCGGCGGACAGCGCCTGGCCGCGGTCCAGCGCGAACAGCCAGCGCTGCTGGCTGGGCTCGAGCGTGATGCTGATGTCGATGCCATCCGCCTTGCCGTCAACTGGCGCGGGCGCCAGTTGCTGCCGGCGCTGCCGCGACGCGTGCCAGGTGGTGCCGTCGTATTCCCACAGCACCAGCGCGCGCCAGTAGAGCGCCGCCGCGGGCAGCGGCGGGCCGGCAACTTCGGCACGCAGGGCGACTTCGGGCGAACGGATCAGCTGCCCGACGCTGCCCGGCCGCATGGTGTCGCTGATGCCGGTGGTGCCCCTTGGCGCCGGTTGCGGCAGCTGCCACAGCGGGTGCTCCAGCCGCGGGAACAGCACGAACAGCGCCAGCGCCCACGGCAGCCCCAGCAGCGCCATGCGTCCCAGCAGCGGCCAGATCGCCAGCCGGCTGCGCGCCTCGGGGTGGTGCAGCAGCAGCCAGTTGCGCAGCACCCACGCGCCGATCGCCAGGCTGTACAGGGCCAGCCAGAACGGCTGGTCGGACAGGTACAGCGTCAGCAGCAGGTAGAACGACAGCTGCGTGACCAGCGTCGCGTCCGACAGTGCCCGGCATTCCAGCAGCTTGAGGATGACAAAAGCGCCCAGCAGCGCCACGGCAAGCTCGCGCCCCATTCCGCCGCCGTCCTGCCACACCAGGGCGCTGGCCACCAGCAGCACCAGCATCGCGGTCGTGCCGAGCATCCAGCGCGACGGCAGCGGCGCGCGCCGCCGCCACAGCAGCCAGCGCCACCCCAGCAACAGCACCAGCAGCAGGCTGACCGCCACCGGCAGCGTGCGCGCCTGCGGCGCCAGCACCAGCGCCAGCTGGCCCAGCAGCAGGCCATGGTCTTCATGCCGCAGCGGCCGCGCGACGGGCTTCACGCGCGATCCCCGGGGCGGACTTCGGCCCGGTAAGCGGCAGGCCGTTGTGGCCACAGCGCCAGGGCTTCCAGGCAGGCGCGCCGGTGGCTGGCACCGCGCGCCGGCGGCAGTTCAACGCCGGGCAGGCGCAGGCCGATCTCGGCATCGTCACCGGCGGCCAGCAGCCACGCGCACAGGCGCGACAGCCGGGCCTCGGCCTCCATGCCGGCGGGTAGCACGTGCCAGTCCAGCCAGCGGGCCGGTAGCTGCGGCGGATCGCCGGTGCGGCTTACCCAGCGGCCGGTGCGCGCGCTGTGCTTCCAGGCGATGCGGTGCAGCGGGTCGCCGCTGCGGTAGCGGCGCAGCTGGTCGATGCCGTCGTCGCTGCTTGTCGCGCTGGCGGCCGCATGCGCGCCGTCGCCATCGTCGGGGCGGTGCACGGCGGGCGGCGGCGGGGCATTGGCTTCAGGGGCGGGATAGACCAGCGTCGACATCTCGAGGTCTACATAGCTCCAGACGCGGAACAGCCCGAACGGAAAACGGCTGGCGATTGCCACGCGCGGCAGTGCCAGCCGGCCCCGGCGCGCCGCCGGCACATGCAGGGCCAGCATGCCGCTGGCGTTGCCATCGAGCGTCAGCACGGCGGTGGCCACGTCTGGCAGCGTGGGCACGCGGGCCTCGATGCCGATGCGCGCGTTGGCGTCGCGGCTGTCGACGCGCGCCTGGAACACGGCATCCTGCCCGGCATGGACCGTCGTCACCGGGCCCGCGGCCACGGCGAGGTCAAGCAGGTTGCGGTAGGCCAGCCACATGCACGACATGCCGATGCCGGCCAGCATGAAGGTCAGCGCAAAACCGAGGCTGATGTTGTAGTTCAGCGAGGTCAGCAGCATTGCGGCAAGCACCACCGCAAAGCCGATGCCACCGCGCGTGGGCAGGATATAGAGATGGCGGCGGTCCAGCTGCACGGTGCCGCCGGCTGCGCCGGTCGGGCGCCGGCTTGCCCTGCGGCGCTGTGCGATGCCTGGCGCGCCGCCGAGCACGCCCTTGCGCGCCGCCATGGTCTTCAGGGAATCGCCACGCCGGCCAACAGCGCGGCCAGTTGGGTGTCGACCGCTGCGTGGCCGCCGGCGCCGGCGGGCAACAACCGGTGCGCGGCAACGGCGGTGAAGACCGCCTGCACGTCTTCGGGCAGCACCATGTCGCGCTGCACCAGCAGGGCCCACGCGCGTGCGCAGGCCAGCAGCGCCAGCCCGGCGCGCGGGGACAGCCCCGCGGCAAAGCCGCCGTGGCTGCGCGTGGCCTGCACCAGCGCCAGCACGTAATCGACCAGTGCCGGGCTGGCGTACACCTGTGCGGCAGCCTCCTGCTGCGCCAGCACCTGGGCGCCATCCATCACCGCGGGCAGCTCCGGCGCGCTGGCGCCGCCCAGGTACAGCACGCGCTCGAAGGCGGGGTCGGGGTAGCCGAGCGACAGCCGCATGGTGAAGCGGTCCAGCTGCGATTCGGGCAGGGCATGCGTGCCGATCTGCTCCAGCGGGTTCTGCGTGGCGATCACAAAAAACGGCGACGGCAGCGCGTGCGTGGTGCCGTCATGGGTCACCTGCCGCTCGGCCATGGCCTCGAGCAGGGCGCTCTGGGTCTTGGGCGGCGCGCGGTTGATTTCGTCGGCCAGCACCATCTGCGCGAACACCGGGCCGCGATGGAAGCGGAACTCGCCGGCATCGCGGACAAAGACCGAGACCCCGATCAGGTCCGCCGGCAGCAGGTCGCTGGTGAACTGCACGCGCTGGTACTGCAGCCCCAGCGTGCGCGCCAGCGCATGGGCCAGCGTGGTCTTGCCCACGCCGGGCACGTCTTCCAGCAGCAGGTGGCCGCGCGCCAGCATGCACGCCAGCGCCAGCCGCACCTGCTGCGGCTTGCCAAGAACAATGCGGCCCAGCTGGGCCTGGGCCTCGGCCAGCGAAGCGACGATGCGTGGGCGAGCAGTCACGTTGGGCCTCGGCGCAAAATGGTGAGAAATGCGGGGTAGTTGCAGGGAATATCGGACAATAACGCATTGTAGCGGCGTGGGCGGCACGCGGCACCGTCTGTTTCCGTACGGAAGCCGTGGATGGCCCAGGGCTGCCTGCATGGTTATG
Organism: Cupriavidus lacunae; assembly: GCF_003353055.1. Classification (GTDB taxonomy): domain Bacteria; phylum Pseudomonadota; class Gammaproteobacteria; order Burkholderiales; family Burkholderiaceae; genus Cupriavidus; species Cupriavidus lacunae. The sequence goes on along the minus strand of NZ_QKWJ01000110.1, from coordinate 11,611 downwards.
GTGCAGCGTCTGCGCCAGATTGCGCCGGTTCTGGCATCATGAGCCTGTCGGGCCACCGCGGCCCTTCCCATTCCTCTTTCCGCTGCCCGTGCCGCGCCTGCTGCAATGACCTCGCTGGATCCCTGCGCCGACCTGCCTTCCTCCGTCCTGTCTGCCGATGCCGGCGCGCTGCCGCGCCTGGTGCAGGCCTTCCATGCCAACGGTTTCGTGATCCTGCGTGGCTTTGCCGATGAGCCGGCATGCGCGGCGCTGGAGGCGGTGACGCGCGAGCACCTGGCGGCGGCGGTGCCGCCGGTGGAGTTCGAGGCCGACCTGGGCTATCCGGGCGCGCCGCCCGCGCGCGATGCTGCCGGCGGCGGCACCGTCAGGCGGCTGCGCCAGGCCTACGGGCGCGACGAGGTATTCCGCCGCTGGGCCAGCGACCCGAAGCTGGTGGCGGTGGTGCAGGCGCTGTTGGGCGAGCCCGCGCGCATCACGCTGGCGCATCACAACTGCGTGATGACCAAGCATCCGCACTACGGCAGCCAGACCGGCTGGCATCGCGATACGCGCTACTGGTCGTTTGCCCGGCCGGAACTGGTGACGGTGTGGCTGGCGCTGGGCGACGAAGACGAGCGCAACGGCGTGCTGCGCGTCATCCCCGGCTCGCACCAGGCAAAGCTGGAGCCCGGCCAGCTGGACCCGGCCGAATTCCTGATCGAGGCCCACCCGGCCAGCCAGCCCCTGCTGGATGCCGCGCAGCCGCTGGCGCTGCACCGCGGCGACGTGCTGTTCTTCGACAGCCGGCTGTTCCATGCCGCCGGCCGCAATGCGTCCAACGGGGTCAAGCTGTCGGTGGCGTTCGCGTATTTCGGGGCCAGCAACCGGCCGCTGGACGGCACGCGCTCGGCCGAGTTCGGCAGCGTGGACTTGCCCGCGGCAGTCTGAACCCCGCGGCTGCGCTCAGGTGCGCAGCCCGACCAGCCCGGAAATCTTCTCCGAAGCCTCCAGCAGCGGCGGCAGGAAGCGCTCCAGCATCTCCTGCGCGCTGGTGCGGTTGGCCTGGCCGCTGATATTGATGGCGGCGATGGTGTGGCCGGCGCGGTTGCGGATCGGCGCGGCCAGCGATACCAGCCCTTCTTCCAGTTCCTGGTCGTTGAGCGCCCAGCCGCGCTTGCCGATATCGGCCACGATGGCCTTGAGCGCGCCGATGTCGGTGACGGTGCGCCCGGTGCGCGCGCGCAGATCGGTGGCGCGCAGCACGCTGTCGAGCTCGGGCTCGGTCAGGCCGGCCAGCAGCACCCGCCCCATCGACGAGCAATAGGCCGGCAGGCGGCTGCCGATCGACAGGTTGATGGTCATGATCTTGCGCGCCGGCACGCGCAGCACGTAGACGATCTCGGTGCCGTCCAGCACTGAGATCGAGCAGCTTTCATGCACCTGCTGCGACAGCGTTTCCATGATCGGCTCGGCCAGGTTCCAGAACGGCATCGAGGTCAGGTAGGCGAAGCCCAGGTCCAGGATCTTGGGCGTCAGGCGGAACAGGCGCCCGTCGGCCTGCACGTAGCCCAATCCCACCAGCGTCAGCAGGATGCGACGCGCGCCGGCGCGCGTGAGGCCGCTCGCCTGGGCGATCTCGGTGAGGGTCTGGGCGGGGTGCTGCGCGTTGAAGGCCCGGATGACCGACAGCCCGCGTGCAAAAGACTGCACATAGCTGTCGCTCGGCTTTTCGGGCGTGGCGGCGCTGTCGGCGGTCTGTGAGGCTTGCGTCGGGGTCTGGCGGGAATCGGCGGGACTGGCCATCTACGTAGTCCGGCACGGTTCGCCGGATTGGCACGGAAAGGCCGAAAGGGTAGAGGAAATGCCGGGATTGCGCCAGTGCCGGGCCCGGACATGGCCTGGCGACGCCCCATGCGGAGCGCAGCCGCCATGCTGTCTCCCACACCGTTATCCGACTGGCGAGGGGGCCTTACCGGAAGCTGCGCTGCACCAGCACGAATACCGCCGCGACCACGCACAACACGGCAAAACCGTGCAGCATGTCCATGCCGGCCAGCAGCGTGGCCTGCCGGTCGACTTCCAGCGAGATCCTGGCCAGACCGGTTGCGGACAGCGCATCGGGCGCCTGCAGCACCGGGTTGAAGCGGGTGATGTGCTCCACCAGATGGGTGCGGTGCTGCGCCAGCCCGTCCTGCATGAACACGCTGGCCAGGCCGGTGCCCATGGCCGAGGCGATCTGCTTGCACACGTTCTTGAACTGGTAGGCGTGCGAGAAGTCCTCGACCGGCACTTCGAGGTAGGTCATCGACGCCACCTGCACCATCAGCAGCACCGGCGTCAGCCCTTCGAGCAGCACCACCGGCACCAGCGCGTAGTCCGGCGCGCCCGGCATCAGCTGGTGCGACAGCAGCATCGCCGCGCAGGCGTAGACGATAAAGCCGATGGCGATCACGCGCCGCTTGCGGAATACCAGTGCCATGCCCAGCGTGATGACGATGGCGCCGATGGTCGACACCGTGCCGCTGGTCGACAGCAGCATGCAGGTGGTGCGGAAGGTCAGCCCCAGGCCGGTCTGCGTGAGCGAGGGCAGCAGGAACGACCAGGCCGACGACAGCACGTAATACAGCGTGTAGAAGCCCAGCCCGTACAGATACTGGCGCCCGGCCAGTCGCGAGAAGTCGATCCACGGGTCCGGATGGCGATACAGCCGCCAGCCGCTGAAGGCGAACAGCGCCAGCCCGCACAGCGCCGCCAGCGGCATCTCCAGCGAACTGAAGAAGCGCGTGTAGCGCATCTCCTGCAGGGTGTGCAGGAACACCAGCGCGCCCAGCGCGGCGGCGATGGCGGCGGGCCAGTCCAGTGTCGATACCGGCGGGTGCGGGTCGCGCGGGGCGCGCGTCGGGTAGGTCAGCGCCACCGAAAGCAGCACCGGCAGCGCAATGCCGGCCTGGAACAGGAACACCGCGCGCCAGCCGATATCGTCCAGGAAGATGCTGGTCAGCCAGGGCGTGATCGCGAGCATCGAGAACGCGCCGCCGGCGAAGCGCAGCATCAGCGGTCCGCGTTCGGCCGGCGTCGACACCAGCTGCACCAGGATGCGCGAGGCCGCGAACAGGCCGCCGGCGCCCAGCCCCTGCACCGCCTTGCCGGTGATCAGCCCGGTGGGGCTGGCATACTCGGCGCAGATCAGCGAGCCCAGGATGAACACCAGCAGCGACCCCATGGTGAAGCGCTTGTAGGTGGTGCGGCGCGCGACCTGGTCCAGCACCATATTCATCAGCACCGCGGTGGCCGCGTAGGCCGAGATCGCGTACAGATAATCTTCCGGTGCGGCGCCGACGCCGCCCTGGATATGCTGGCTGGCCACGCCCATCATCAGCGTGGAAGAGAAGTCGATGCCGGTCACCAGCCCGAGCGTCAGGCCGAACAATGAAAGACGCCAGTGACCCAATTCCGGGTGACTGGCGAGTTGCATGCGCGGGGGCGTGGGGGCCGGGGCGGTGGCGGGGGCTAGGGCTGCTGGAACTGCGGGGGCTAAGGCGTCCGGTCCAGCCGGGACAGGCGTTTGTTGCATCGCTCAAGCATAATGTAGGCCTGCCGTCGAGAACTACAGCTTGTCAGGGAAACATTGTCCGGTGAACGAAACAATCCAATGGAATGATTGGGAGGCGTTCTGCTGCGTGGTCGAGCAGGGGACGTTCACGGCCGCGGCGGAGCAGCTCGACTGCCCCAAGTCGCGCGTCTCGGCCGCCGTGGCGCGGCTGGAAACCGCCATTGGCGCCAAGCTGCTGGAGCGCACCACGCGGCGCATGCGCCTCACGGATGCGGGCAAGGCGGTCTATCGCGATGTGGCCCCGCTGTTTGCGCGGCTGCGCGAGATCCGCCAGGAAACGCTGGCGCGCGAAGAGCGCGTGCAGGGCGTGCTGCGCATCGCCACGCCCTATGAATTCGGCGCCCAGCAGTTGGGCGGCGTGATCTGCCGCACGCTGGCGGCGCATCCGGCGCTGGATGTGGCCGTGGAAATCACCCAGGGCCTGGTCGATCCGATCCGCGACGGGTTTGACGTGGCCTTCGTCGTCGTCGATACCGACCTGCCGGATTCCGGCACGGTGGCGCGCCGCATCTATCACGTCGAACGCGGCCTGTTCGCCGCGCCGGCGCTGGCGGTCAGCCTGCCGCCGCAGTTGCGCCCGGAAGACCTGGCCAATATGCCGACGCTGACCACGCCCGGCGACACCGTCTGGGAATTCACCCGCGACGACCAGACCGTGTCCGTGCCGATCCGCCCGCGCATGCAGACCCACAACGCCGAACTGCGCCTGCAGGGCGCGCTGGCGGGGCTGGGCATCGCCCGGCTGTCGGTCATTTATTGCGAGGCCGAGATCGCGCAAGGGCGCCTGGTGCGCGTGCTGCCTGACTATCCTCTGCCGCCGCTGCGCGTGTTCGCGCTGCTGCCGGACCGGCGCCTGCAGCCGCGCAAGGTGCGCGCCTTCATGGAAGCGATCGAATCGATGATGGTGTCGGAACTGGCGCCGCAGGCGGGAGCCGGGACGGGAAGCGAGCCGGGACTTGAGGCGGGAACGGGTGCAGCCGCGACAGGGCTGGCGGAGGGAGAGGCCCGCCCGGCGGGTTGAGGGCGCTGGCGGGCCGCCACGGCTGGGGCCGTGGCAAGGGAACCTGCTGTGCCTCAGGCGCCGTCGGTGAACGCGTCGCGGCGGTCGGTGACGTTGGCGCCGTCGGTGAACGGGTCAGGCTTGCCGACGCGGGCGCCGTCGGTGTACGGATCGACGCGGCCGATCTTGGCGCCGTCCAGGAACGGATCGGCCTTGCCCACGTGGGCGATGCTGCCGTCGAGGCGGGCGATGTCGGAAACGGGTTCAGCGGCGTGGACGGCGGCGGCGAACGACAGGCCGACGGCGCACAACAGGGAAAGCGCCAGGCTGCGGCGTTGAGTGATGGTTTTCATGGTGTAGTCCTTCTTGGCAGGGAGCGTGGCGTGAGCGCCGCGTTGACCTGTAATGTAGGACTTCAGACTGGTCAGAAAAAGGGCCAAACCGCGAAACACTGTCCAGGCCTGTGGACAATATCCCGCGTGACCCCTGCGCCGTGTGTCAGTAGTGCAGGCCGAACACGCCGGCGCCCAGTCGCGCGATCACCATCAGCAGGACCTGCGCAACCACGAACAGCACCAGCGGCGAGATATCGAAGCCGCCCAGGCGCGGCACCACGCGCTGGATCGGGCGCAGCACCGGGGCGGTCAGGTGGTCGATGGCCGGGGTGATCGGCGAATGCGGGTTGACCCACGACAGGATCGCCAGCAGCAGCACGACCCACATCACCAGGCTGATGGCCCACTTCAGCATATAGAGCAAGGCGGTCAGCAGCATGGCGGGCAGGAAGCCGAGCAGGTCGAGGCCGCTGATCAGCGCGACCAGCGCCAGGAACACCACCGCGGTCAGCCAGGCGGCCACTATCGTGGCCCAGTCGATGCCGCCCACGCCCGGGATGACCCGGCGCAGCGGCCGCACCAGCCAGTCGGTGATCTGGAACACCCCCTGGGAGACCGCGTTGCGCGTGGGCAGCCGCGTGAGCTGCATCCACACGCGCAGCAACAGCGCCATGCCGAACAGGGTAAAGACGGTATCCAGCAGGAAGAGAGCGATTTCCGAGAACATCGGTGCGTTTTCCGGTGACGGGTGAAGGTGTCTGCAACCGCACAGATTCTGCCATAGCCGGGCGCGCGCACGGCGCAAACCGGATTGCGCCGACGCGGCCTGGCCGGGCTGGCGCTGGCGGCGTGCTGCGCGGCCCCTATAATTGCGAGCGCCCCGGTTGCGGCTTCGGCCGCCTGCCGGGGCTTGCGCGTTGCCCCCGCGCCCACTTTCCTTTTCGCGCTTTTTGCCCACCTATGCCCAGCAAGTCCGCCTCGTCACGGAATTCCCCACCGCTTACCAAGGCCGACTTCGAGGCACTGTCAGATTTCCGCTACCAGCTGCGCCGCTTCCTGCGCTTTTCCGAAGACGCCGCGCGTGAGGAAGGGCTGACCGTGCAGCAGTACCTGCTGCTGCTGCATATCCGCGGCTGTGCCGACAAGGACTGGGCCTCGGTCGGCGAGCTGGCCGAACGGCTGCAGGCCAAGCAGCACGGCGTGGTGGCGCTGGTCAACCGTTGCGAGGCGGCGGGGCTGGTCAAGCGCCGGCTCAACCCCGAGGATCGCCGCGTGGTGCAGGTGCACCTGCTGGCCAAGGGCGAGCGCTACCTGAACCGCCTGGCGATGCTGCACCGGACCGAGCTGGAATCGCTGCGGGGCGCGTTTCGTGTAGCCCGCATCACTCAGTTCAACGACGACGGCCCCGAGCGCGGCTGAGCCCCCGCAGGCCGGCGCCACAGCCGGTTACAGGCGGTTACCAATCACAAGCTCCGGTGACACCCGCTGAACGCCGGCGGCCCTAGACTCGCGCGCATTCCCCAACACGCGCAGCGCGCAGGAGTCCTGACATGTCCATCCCCCTTCGTTCGGTTGTGCTTGCGGTGCTTGGCGCCGGTGCGCTGGCCGGGTGTGCCACGCCGTATGGCTATGACAACGGCTATGGCGGAGGGTACGGCGGCAGCTACGGTGGTGGCTATAACACCAGCGGCTACGGCAGCAGCAGCTATGGCGGCAGCACCACCGTCAGCGGCTACCCGGCGCAGCAGGGCTACCCGCAGGCATCGGGCTATCCGCAGCAGGGCTATCCGCAGCAAGGGTATCCGCAACAGGGTTACCCGCAGCAAGGCTATCCCCAGCAGGAATACCCGCAGTCTTCCTATCCGCAGCAGTCGTATCCTCAGCAGTCCTACCCCGACGGCAGCTACGGCAACAACTACGGCAACCAGGCCTACGGCGTGCGCTACGGCTGGGTCGAGGCAATCGAGGTGGTGCCCGGCCAGGCGCCTTCGACCAGCGGCGCGGGCGCCGTGGTCGGCGGCATCGTGGGCGGGCTGCTGGGCCACCAAGTCGGCGGCGGCCGCGGCAATACCGTGGCCACCATCGGCGGCGCCGTGGCGGGCGCGGTGGCTGGCAACGAGGTCGAGAAGCACACCGGATCCTCGGCCACGGCCTACCGCGTGCGCGTGCGCACCAGCGACAACGCCTACCTGACGCTGACGCAGTCCAACGCCTACCAGATGCGCATCGGCGACCGCGTCAAGATCGAGAACGGCGTTGCCGTGCCGTACTGATTGCGTCAGTCGGTGCCGAACAGCTGCGCGTAATCCTCGCGCAGCTGGCGCTTGAGCAGCTTGCCCGCCGTGTTGCGCGGCAGGTCCGCGACGAACACGATGCGCTTGGGCACCTTGAACGGCGCCAGCGCATCGCGCGCATGGGCGATCAGTGCTTCCTCGCTGGTCTCCTCATGGCCGCGCTTGCGCACCACGCAGGCAGTCACCGCCTCGACCCACTTCGGGTGCGGCAGCGCAAAGACGGCCACTTCCGCCACTGCGCCATGCGTGTACAGGCACTCTTCCACCTCGCGGCTCGATACCAGCACGCCGCCTGAGTTGATCACGTCCTTGATCCGGTCCACCACATACAGGTAGCCCTCGGCGTCCAGGTAGCCGAGATCGCCGGAATGGAACCAGCCGCCGGCGAAGGCCTCGGCGGTCTGCTCCGGCTTGTCCCAGTACTGCGTCAGCAGCTGCGGCGAGCGGTGCACGATCTCACCCAGCTCGCCAGGCGGCACGTCCCGCATGGTCTCGTCGACAATGCGGGTCTCGACGTTCAGCACCGGCCGTCCCGCGGACGCCGGGCGCGCGGCATGCTCGTCGGGCCCCAGCACCGTGGCCAGCGGCCCGATCTCGCTCTGGCCGTAGCAGTTGTAGAAGCGCAGCGCCGGCAGCTTCTGCTGCAGCTCCAGCAGCACCGGCACCGGCATGATCGAGGCCCCGTAGTAGGCCTTGGTCAGCGAGCCCAGCCGCGCCGGATCGAAGTCCGCATGGCGCAGCAGCGCGATCCACACCGTCGGCGGCGCAAAGAAGCTGGTGATGTCCTCGGCGTGGATGGTGCGCAGGCAATAGCCGGCTTCGGGGCTGTCGGCGATCAGCGTGGTGCCGCCGCACAGCAGCAGCGGCATCAGGAAGACATGCATCTGCGCCGAGTGGTACAGCGGCAGCGCGGCCAGCGAGTCATCCGATTCGCGGATATCGCAGGCGGCAATGGTGCTCACGTATTCGGCCAGCAGCGCGCGATGGGTGAGCACGGCGCCCTTGGGGGCGGAGGTCGTGCCCGAGGTGTACAGGATTTGCGCGGGCGTGGTGTCGGTCAGCGCTTCGGACACCGGTGCGACGGGGCCGTTGGCGGCTGCCATCAGGACATCGCGAGCCGTGCCGCGGTGCAGCGTGCCGCTGACCTTGCAGGGCAGGCCGTCGACGCGATCGGCCAGCGCCGGATCGGCAAAGACCGCGCTGGCGCCCGATTGCGTCACGATGTACTCGGCCTCCGCGCGCGTCATCGAGAAATTGACCGGCACATGGATCAGGCCGCTGCGCAGGCAGGCCAGCCACAGCAGCACATAGGCGTCGGAGTTCTTGCCGAAGGCGGCCACGCGATCGCCGGGGCGCAGGCCCCACTGCGCCAGCGCGCCGGCCACGCGGGCCGCGGCTTCATCGAGCTGGCGGTAGGTCCAGGCCCGTTCGCCGAAGCGGATCGCGGTCTTGCCCGGGTTGCGCCGCACGGCGCGGGCAATGGCGTCGGGGATGGTGTTGCGCAGGGTGCGCTGCTGCTCTGACTGCATGGTGGTCTCCATTGTTATGGTTTGGGGTCCAGCAAGTCTTGAAGCCAAGCGCCGAGGATAAAGGCTGCCGCCCGGCCATGGCAAGGCGGCGGCGTCTCGGGGTGGGACTACAGCGCTCCCGACAGGAATACCAGCGCCCGCCCGTGCGCCAGGGCGGCGCTGGGCTGGTGGTAGGAGCCGCGCGCCCAGCAGTTGAAGCCGTGGTCCGCGCCCTCATAGACGAAGATCTCGCTGTCGGGTTTGCCGGCCATCGCGTCGCGCACGCCTTGCACGGCATCGGGCGGGATATGCGCGTCGAGCGCGCCATAGTGGAACTGCACCGGCACGCGGATATTCGCAGCTTCCTGCAGCTGGCTCTGGATGCCGCCGCCGTAGTAGGGCACGGCCGCATCCACCAGCCCGCGCGCCGCGCTCAGGTACGCCAGCAGGCCGCCGAAGCAATAGCCCACCGCGGCGACCTTGCCGGCGCCGGTGTGCTGGCGCAGCACCTGCACCGTGGCGGCGATATCGTCCAGCGCGGCCGGCACGTCCACCGCCTTGCGCAGCGCCATGGCGCGTGCCATGTCATCGCCTTCGTAGCCCAGCTGCACGCGCGGCGCCTGGCGCCAGAACACGTCCGGCGCCAGCACCGCGTAGCCGTCGGCGGCATACTGGTCGGCCACGGCGCGGATATGCTCGTTCACGCCGAAGATCTCTTGCAGCAGAACAATGCCCGGCGCGCCGGACTTCACGCCTGCCGGCGGCAGGCTCAGGTAGGCATCGAAGCTGCCCGCGTTGGTGTCGACGCGGATCCACTGGCTGTCGGGAATGGCTGTCATGGGAAGGGCTCTCCGGAAAGGCTTTGCACAGGAAACGGGCGGCTGCCGCCGCGCCAACCCGCAAGTTTGCCACCGCGCGCCGCTTCATGCAGGGCAGGGCGCCCGACCGCCGCGGCCGTCAGTACGCCCGCGACTGCCGGTAGCGCTTGTTCCAGTTGTCGGTGTAGGCCCTGACCACCGCGGCATCGCCGCGGATCAGCATGCCGTTCTCGGCATTGCGCTCCTGCGCCGACTTGGTGAAGTTGAACGATCCGGTGAAGACTGCCTGGTCGTCGAACACCATCACCTTGTTGTGCGCGATCGCGGGCTTGTTGTCGATCACCACCGGCACCCCGGCGTGCTTGAGGAAGGTGGCGCTGGTATAGCGCTCGGACTGCTGGCTCTTGTCCAGGATCACGCGCACGTCCACGCCGCGCCTGTGCGCCTGCGCCACGGCCTCGGCAATCGGTGCGCTGGTGAACGAATAGGCCTGGATCAGCAGGCGATGGCGCGTGCTGCGGATGGCATTGACCAGCAGCGCCTGGCAACTCGCGCCATCGGGCACAAAGCACAGCGTGTAGCCGCTGCCGTCGGCAAAGGGCTTGCTCGGCACCGGCTTCGCATCCGGCGGCTGCGCCGGCTGGGTCGGCTGTGACGGTTTGCCGGTGCGCGTGGGGAAGTGATTGGCGACAGCCTCGTTGAAGGTCTCGCTGATGCTGTTGGCGATGGTTTCGGACACCTGGTCGAAGGTGGAAGCCGAACGGGCGTGCGCCAGCAGCGCGAAGGGACTGAACGAGGTGAAGGCCGACACGGCGGCGGCCAGGCCCAGGCCCAGCACGGCCCGGCGAATGAATCGGTATGTCACGGCGGATCTTTGCGTCGGTGAATGACAGCATGCGCGCGCCGCGCGCCGCATGCTGTCGGGGCGGGTCCGCAGCGTAGCAGTCGCATACGCCACTGGCAAAGGGGGATTGTGTAACAGGATCTGCACGTGGACGCACGCGGTGCAGCATCGGCATGCCACCGCGCGATCCTTGGGCTAGCCGTGCCCGGCGCCTATGATGGATCTAACCCCCGCGGGTCCGCCTGCCAAGGAGAGGGATATGAGCAACCATACCTACAAGCTGGTCGAGATCGTCGGCTCATCGCCCGACGGCTGCGACCAGGCTATCCAGAGTGCTATTGCCAAGGCTAGTGAAACCATCAAGAACATTGACTGGTTCGAGGTGGTGGAGACGCGTGGGCATATTACGGATGGGAAGATTGCGCATTATCAGGTTACGTTGAAGGTGGGGTTTCGGGTGAGTTGAGGGGTGGGGGTTATTGCTATGTTGTCGTAGGTTTAAGCGCCTGGTTCCGCCCTGCTGGGCGGGTCACTTTTTGTCCGAGCGACAAAAAGTAACCAAAAAGCGCGTCGCCTCTGGCGGCTGGCCACCCATTCCACGGTGTTGGTGGTTCGGGCGGTGGTGATTTCCGTTCGATGTGGTTGGTGGTTCGGGCCTGCTACGCACCCTGTCTGTGCCCACATCGACGGACTATTGGACGAACCCGACTTTAGGCGGTTGGCAGCCTGCTAACCACCGCGGCGGAGGGACGCCTTCGGCTGCGCTTCGCGCCGGCCCTAACGTGGCAGAGCTGCGGACCACGTCCTGATTTGCGCCTTCGGCCCGGCATTACGAGAACGCCGTGCGAGCGCAGCGACGCACTCCGTGCCAGTGCCTTNCCAATAGCCTAAAGTCGGGTTCGTCCAATAGTCCGTCGACGTAGGCACCGGACAGGGTGCGTAGCAGGGTCGAACGGCCAACCACGCAAAACGGCAAGCACCTCCGCCCGAACCACCAACACCACCTATAAGGAGCCTCGCCTTATAGCAAGATCGGTTTGTGGTGGTTCGAGGTGTAAATGAAAGAGGGATGTGATTTCTTTGGGTGAGGGGGACGAGTTGGCTATGAAGCGGCGGGAGAGACTGCACACCTATAATCGGCCTTGATGGACGAATTCACTGCCACGTCCAGGCCCGGATAGTAACCGCGCAGCAGGACTCCATCCAAGTTGCGGCGAATA
>NZ_QKWJ01000011.1 GCF_003353055.1 Cupriavidus lacunae | reverse complement strand
AATGAGTTGCATACCGTCGCCCGCAACAAGCTCAAAAGCGCTCAACACCGGCCTTCGATCATCGCCGCGTGCTGGGTTCAGGCAACGTTGTGGTGATGTCATGATTTACGGAAAGATCAATAGCACGTCGTTGGGTTTGAGTCGGTCGAGCACCTTAGCGAACTGTGGGCGCGGTAACGCTGCGGCTAATGCTCTCTGTCACGATGCGACGGCGGTTGACGGCAAAGCCGACCACTTCAATCTCTCGTGCAAGTTGCCATCGGCAACAGCCCTTCCCCTCCGGCGCGAACCACGCCTGCCGCAAGGTAGGCGATACCGCGGTGGTTTCACCGTTGACGTCTTCAAATCATGACGCTGTAGTCGGCATGGTTGCGAAAGTCATCAGTCAATTTCCACGTATCGACAGCTGAGTGAATAATGCAGGCATCACACGGGACGCCAGGTTGCAAAAGACATCGTCCAGCAATTCGACGACGTTATTGATGTCAACCTTCGGGGCGTCTTCAACTTGCATCGTCTGTGATTGACCGCATGGTCGAGCAACGTGCCGGCGTGATTCGGGACGCAAAGTCAGCAGAGCTTCACCACCACCGGCGTGGATGTACAGAATTTGCAGGAAACGCTCATGCCGATGAAGCTCGATCTCCCATCCATGGAGCCTGCTGCGTTCCGCGATGGATTCGAAATGTAGTTGATCCGACAGAGGTTCGGAGGGCGCCGTACAGTGAGTAGGTCGAGATTGGCTTCACGGCAATTATTTATCTGAAGTGTTCGGATTGTCCTGCTCTTCGTTCGGTCTGTCCATTCCGGCAAGTGCGGGCGGGCGGTTATCGTTTCTCCATCAAGGCAAAGTACACGGAGACAAGCCATGCGCACTCAGGTCGCCATCATCGGCGCCGGCCCCGCCGGCCTTCTGCTCGGCCAGTTGCTCAGCCGGGCGGGTATCGACAACGTTATCGTAGAACAACGCAGCCCGGAGTACGTGCTGGGCCGCATCCGCGCCGGCATCCTCGAAAGCGTGACCGTGGACGCGCTGGAGCGCGCGGGTGTGGCGGCGCGTTTGCATGACGAAGGCCTGCCACATGAGGGCATCGAATTGTCGTTCAATGGGCAGCGTCACCGCATCGACGTACATGCACTGACCGGAAGGCGCGTGACGGTGTACGGCCAGACCGAAGTCACTCGCGATCTGATGGCAGCCCGCCAGGCCGGCGGCATTCCGACAATCTACGGAGCCGAAGATGTCAGCCTGCATGACTTCGATGGCACGCGACCTCTGGTGCGTTACCGCAAGGACGGCATCACGCATGAAATCCAATGCGACTACATCGCGGGCTGCGATGGCTTCCACGGCGTGAGCCGGCAGAGCGCGCCTGCGGGATCGACGAAATTGTTTGAGCGCGTCTATCCGTTCGGCTGGCTGGGCATCCTGTCCGACACGCCGCCGGTGTCCGAAGAATTGATCTATGCCGGCCACGAGCGCGGCTTTGCGCTGTGCAGCATGCGCTCGCGCACGCGTAGCCGCTATTACGTGCAAGTGCCATCCAGCGAGCGCGTGGAAGACTGGTCAGACGAGCGCTTCTGGGATGAATTGCGAAGCCGGCTGGACACGCAGGCTGCGGAGTCGCTAGTGACAGGACCGTCGATTGAGAAGAGCATTGCGCCGCTGCGCAGCTTTGTCTGCGAGCCGATGCGCTTTGGCAGCCTGTTCCTGGCAGGGGATGCCGCGCATATCGTGCCGCCCACCGGTGCCAAGGGTCTGAACCTCGCGGCGAGCGATGTGCTGTATCTTGCCGATGCGCTGATTGAGCGCTATCAGAAGAACGACCCTCGTGAGCTCGACAGCTATTCGGAGAAGTGCCTGCGCCGCATCTGGAAGGCGGAGCGCTTCTCGTGGTGGATGACCTCGCTGCTGCATCGGTTCCCGGATGCCGACGCGTTCTCGGTGCGGATCCAGCAGGCGGAGCTTGGCTATCTCGTGGGTTCGGAAGCCGCCTGTCGCGCGTTGGCCGAAAACTACGTGGGCTTGCCTTACTAAGCCTAAGCGCGCGCTTGAGCGCGGTATCCTGGGCACGTCAAGCGGCGCTCGAATCGAGCCCTGCATGATTGTCTGAGGGCAGGGCGGGCGAGCAACCTCTGAGCAACGGGACTTGGCAAAGTCAGACAAGCTATGCAGGGAGATCAGAACTTATGCCTCACTCGCGCCATCCATCACCCCATCCGCGTCTCGCGCCCATACGCAATCCCGCTATTCACAGACCTCGCAATCGCTGTTCACCGCAATTCACCGGCCCTGCAGGTGGGTGTAGTGAGGTCCACCCGGCGCGTGTTCGGATGGCTTGTCGGATGGAGGAAGCTCGCCGTTGAGGACCCCGGGAGTGCGGACCACGAGCGCTTCGTGCAGGCGCTGTGCAGGATCGAACCCGTGGTGGGCGAGGTTCGCAGCCTCGCGCGGGAATTTCTCGGGCTCATGCACCGGCGAAGTGCGAGGCAGTTCGATCGATGGTTGAAGCGTCTGTCGCGCTGCGACGCTGCGGAAATGCGTAGGTTCGCGCAAAGCCTGCGCGCCGACTTACCGGCTGTGCGGGCGGCCTTCAGGCTGCCATGGAGCAATGGCCAGACCGAGGGTCACGTCAACCGGCTCAAGTTCCTCAAGTGCCAGATGTATGGCGCGCGAACGGGTATTGAAGCCAAACTGAACGACCGGCCTGCCTTGTCCTGCTGGACACGCTGGTCCGATCGCCATCTCAGGGGGTGCGGCCGGCTGGCCGGCTCGCCCACGTTCGTCAATAAGAAGAATGGCGGTGGTGGACGGTGGAGACGACGGTCGTTCCACGCTACAACATCCTCCACGCCAGCGCGCCCTTCACAAAGTGCGGAAGACCCAACTTTCCTTTGTTCATGTTGGGACTGGCACAAACGGGGAGCGCTCGCGTAGCGCACTGACAGCGAAACCCGCGGGGCATCCACTATGCCACTGCAGTGTCATCGTCTTCCGCGCCTACCCACTCGGCGTCAAGTCTTCGCATGTTCTCCAGAATCTTGAGCAGGTAATGCAGCGCATGCGTCACGTCGTCGGTTGAGAAATCCGCCAGGAGTCGCTGGTAATACATACGGATCTTGGGTTGCGCCTCGACATGCCACACATGGTGGCCCGACTCGGTCATCGTCACGATACGCGAGCGGCGGTCCTGTGCGTCCTGCGCGATCGACACGTGCCCATCGCGCTCCATGCGGCTGATCAGCCCGGACAAATTCTGTCGGGTCACCATCAGGTAGCGAGCGAGATCACCGATGTTCATGCCGCCCTGTGCCTGCCTTCGCGACAGAGCGCCCAGAACCGCCCATTGCTGGGTGGTGAGCCCTTCCTCTTCCACGGCCCGGCTTCCCGTTTTGTGCAACATATTTGCGCATTGGTAGAGGCGAAAGAACAGCCTGTTGGCAAGCTCGATCCTTGGCGAAGTCTCAACAGCAGGGTTTTCCATAATCCATCTCCAAAATTTGGGCTTGCCAACGGCAACGCTTGCACCTAGTATAGGTCAATATATTTACTTATGTTGTGAGCACTGAAGTGCACATTGACACGCAGAGCCATGACAAACAACTGGAGGCATCATGCAACGATTCGAAGGCAAGACAGTAGTGGTCACTGGCGGCGGCGGCGGTATCGGCGGGGCAACGTGCCGCCGCTTCGGCCGGGAAGGCGCGCGCGTCGCGGTATTTGACCTGAACCTCGATGCGGCTGAAAAGGTGGCCGCCTCCATCCGGGCCGACGGCGGGGTCGCCGAGGCCATCCCTTGCGACATCACGGACCGCGCCAGCGTGGAGGCCGCCGTTTCGGCAACCGAGTCGAAACTGGGCCCGATCGACGTGCTGGTCAACAACGCGGGCTGGGATGTCTTCAAGCCCTTCACCAAGACGGAGCCGGCGCAGTGGGACAAGCTCATTGCCATCAACCTGACCGGTGCCCTGCACATGCACCACGCGGTCCTGCCCGGCATGGCGGCGCGCAAGACGGGGCGCATCGTCAATATCGCGTCCGACGCGGCGCGGGTTGGCTCCTCCGGGGAGGCCGTCTACGCAGCGTGCAAGGGCGGGCTGGTTTCCTTCTCCAAGACCATCGCGCGCGAGCACGCGCGGCACGGCATCACCGTGAACGTGGTGTGCCCCGGCCCGACCGACACTGCGCTGTTCGCTGAATACAAGGAAGGCGCCGGCAACCCGGAAAAGCTGATGGAGGCATTCACGCGTTCCATCCCGCTGGGCCGCATCGGCCAGCCGGACGACCTGCCCGGCGCCGTGCTGTTCTTCGCCAGCGACGACGCCGCCTTTGTGACCGGCCAGGTCCTGAGCGTCTCAGGCGGCCTGACGATGAACGGCTGATACCACCCAACACCAGAGGAGCATGCAATGAATTTCGAAGACATCCTGTACGAGAACCGCAACGGCGTGGCCTGGATCACCATCAACCGGCCGGACAAGATGAACTCGTTTCGCGGCCAGACCTGCGACGAACTGATCAAGGCCCTGAACAAGGCTGGCTACGATAAAAGCGTCGGGGCCATCGTGCTGGCCGGCGCCGGCGACCGCGCCTTCTGCACCGGCGGCGACCAGTCTGCGCACGACGGCAACTACGATGGCCGCGGCACCATCGGCTTGCCGATGGAAGAACTGCACGACGCCATCCGCAACGTGCCCAAGCCCGTCATCGCGCGCGTACAGGGCTTTGCCATTGGCGGCGGCAACGTGCTGTGCACGATCTGCGACCTGACCATCTGCTCGGAGAAGGCGATCTTCGGCCAAGTGGGCCCGAAGATGGGCTCGGTGGATCCCGGCTATGGCACCGCCTTTCTGGCGCGCGTCGTCGGCGAAAAGAAGGCCCGTGAGATCTGGTACATGTGCCGCCGCTATTCGGGACAGGAAGCCGTGGCAATGGGGCTGGCCAACGCGTGCGTGCCGCACGACCAGCTCGACGCCGAAGTGCAGAAGTGGGGTGAGGAGCTTTGCGAACGCAGCCCGACCGCCCTCGCCATCGCCAAGCGTAGCTTCAACATGGACACGGCACACCAGAGCGGCATTGCGGGCATGGGCATGTACGCGCTGAAGCTGTACTACGACACCGAAGAGTCCCGCGAAGGCGTGGCAGCGCTCAAGGAAAAGCGCAAGCCCGAGTTCCGGAAGTACGCGAAGTAACAGCGGACACCGGTCGATCCCACACCTCCCCTTATGCCAGAGGGCCACGCAGCGAACGTGCGCCCTCGGGCTCGCTCATCCAGGAGACAAGCACATGAACCCGTATCTCAATGAAGACCTCGTGACGCTCGGCGACCACGCCAGGCGCTTCGCCACCGATCGCATCGCGCCGGGCTACCAGGAGCGTGACCAGACTCGCGTGCTCGATCGCACCTTGATGCGCGAAATGGGCGAAATGGGCTTCATCGCCCCCGAGCTGCCGGAGCAGTATGGCGGCCAGGGCCTGGGTTGCCTTGCCGCGGGCGTGATCCATGAGGAGGTGGCACGGGCCGACCTGAGTCTTTCCTATATTAACCTGCTGGCCTCCCTGAACGGCCAGATCCTTTCGCACCACGGCAAGCCCGAAGTGGTGGAGCCCTGGCTCACGCGCCTCACCCGCGGCGAAGCGCTGTTCGCGATCGCGCTGACCGAGCCGCGCGGCGGCTCGGATGCTGCCAACCTGCGCCTGCGCGTCGAGCGGGTCGGCGACGAGTACGTGATCAATGGCGAGAAGACCTCGATCTCGGCGGCCGACCAGGCCGACGCCGCAGTGGTCTTCGGCCGCACCGGCACGCCCGAATCGGCGGCGCACGGCGTCACAGCGCTGCTCGTCCCGATGAACCTCCCCGGGATCACCACCAACCGTTTCGACTGCCACGGACAACGCGCGATCGGCCGCGGGTCGATCTTCTTCGAGAACGTGCGTGTTCCGGTGGATCACAGGCTCGGCGACGAGAACAAGGGTTTTGTCCAGGTGATGCAAGGCTTTGACTTCTCGCGCGCGCTGATCGGGCTGCAAGTCCTGGCCGTCGCGCGCGTGGCGCTCGAAGAGACCTGGGCCTATGTCGCCGAGCGGCAGGCGTTTGGCAAACCGCTGTCCGCGTTCCAAGGGGTGTCGCACCCGCTGGCCGATTTCGATACCCAGGTCGAGGCAGCGCGCCTGCTGTGCCTGCAGGCACTGTGGCTGAAGGACAACGGCGCGCCGCACAGCGCCGAGGCGGCCATGTGCAAGTGGTGGGCGCCGAAGCTCGCGTACGACGTCGTGCACCAATGCCTGCTTATGCACGGGCATGGCGGCTATGACCGCGGGCTGATGGAGCAGCGCCTGCGCGATGTGCTGGGCTTCCAGATCGGTGACGGCACCGCCCAGATCATGAAGACCATCATCGCCCGCACGCGTGCCGGCCGCAACGCAGTACCCGTCTGACCCGCACGCTTCCCATTACGACAAAGGAGACGCCATGGAATTCGACGCCGTGCTGCTGCCACCGCGCCGCGCAGAGAGCATCGCCAAGGGCTACTGGCATGAACGCACGATCAACGACGACCTGGACGCTTGCGTGGCGGCCTGTCCGGACAAGCTCGCCCTGACTGCGCTGCGGTTGGAAACCGGCGAAGTGCGGCGCTTCACCTATCGTGAACTGGCGGTGCTGGCCGACCGGATCGCCGTGGGGCTGGCGCGCCTGGGTGTCGGGCGCAACGACGTGGTGGCAATGCAGTTGCCAAACTGGTGGCAGTTCAGCCTGCTGTACCTGGCCTGTTCGCGCATCGGGGCGGTGCTCAATCCGCTCATGCATATCTTCCGCGAGCGCGAGCTGTCGTTCATGCTCAGGCACAGCGAGGCCAAGGTCCTGATCGTGCCGAAATCGTTCCGGGGCTTCGATCATGAGACCATGGCCCGTACGCTGCAAGCGGACTTGCCCTCTCTGCAGCGCATTGTCGTCGTCGACGGCGTGGGCCCCGATGCCTTCGACGCCCTGCTCACGACGCCGGAATGGGAGAACGATCCCGACACCACCGCCATCCTGACCCGCGACCGGCCAGGTCCCGACGACATCACGCAACTGATCTACACCTCGGGCACCACCGGCGAGCCCAAGGGGGTGATGCACTCGTCCAACACCCTGATGGCCAACATCGTCGCCTACGCACAGCGCCTGCACCTGGGCCAGAACGACGTGATCCTGATGGCCTCGCCGATGGCGCACCAGACCGGCTTCATGTACGGCCTGATGATGCCGGTCATGCTTCGTGCCGGTGTGGTCCTGCAGGACATCTGGGAACCGAAGAAGGCCATTGACGTCATTCGTGCCGAGGGTGTCTCCTTCACCATGGCCTCGACGCCATTCCTGACGGACCTCACGAAGCATGTCGAGGCAAGCGGCAGCGCCGTGCCGAGCCTGCGGACTTTCCTGTGCGCCGGCGCCCCCATCCCCGGCCCGCTCGTCGAACAGGCACGCCGGGTGCTAGGCAGCAAGATCGTGTCGGCCTGGGGCATGACGGAGAACGGCGCCGTCACGCTGATCCAGTTCGACGACGATGACCGGCTTGCCTTCACCACCGACGGCTGCCCGTTGCCTGGTGTGGAGCTAAAAATCATTGAAGCTGACGGCGAGCCGGCGCCTGCGGGGCAAGTGGGACGGCTGGTCGTGCGCTCGTGCTCCAACTTCGGCGGCTACCTGAAGCGGCCGCAGTGGAATGGCACGGATGCCGAGGGATGGTTCGACACCGGCGACCTGGCCAGCATGGATGCCAACGGCTATATCCGCATCAGTGGGCGCAACAAGGACGTCATCATCCGTGGTGGCGAGAACATCCCCGTCTTCGAAATCGAGGCGTTGCTCTATAAGCACCCCGCGGTGGCACAGGTCGCCATCGTCGCCTACGCGGACACGCGCCTGGGTGAGCGTGCGTGCGCGGTAGTCGTGCCCAAGCCAGGTCATGGCCTCAATTTCGCCGAGATGGTCGATTTCCTCAAGGCGCAAAAAGTCGCAGTGCAGTACATCCCCGAACGGCTGGTCGTGCGCGATGCCATGCCCGCCACGCCGTCCGGGAAGATCCAGAAGTTCCGGCTGCGCGAAATGTTGCAAGACGGCACCCTTTGAAAGGCCCCCTGACATGGAAGAGCAAGTTTTACTGGTCGAACGCACCGGCCGCGTCGGCATCATCACGCTAAACCGGCCCAGGCAGCTCAACGCCCTTAACGATGCCGTGATGGACCGGTTGGGCGAGGCGCTGCTGGACCTCGACGCCGACGATGGCATTGGTGCGATCGTCATTACCGGCGGAGCCAAGGCCTTCGCCGCGGGTGCGGACATCGCCGCGATGGCGGACTGGTCCTATATGGACGTCTACCGCAGCGACTTCATCACACGCAACTGGGAAACCATTCGCCGCGTGCGCAAGCCTGTCATCGCCGCGGTCGCGGGCTTCGCCATGGGCGGCGGCTGCGAGCTGGCGCTATCGTGCGACATCGTCATCGCCGCCGAAAGCGCCCGGTTTGCGCTGCCAGAGATCAGGCTGGCCATGCTGCCCGGCGCCGGCGGCACGCAGCGGCTGCCGCGCGCGATCGGCAAGGCCAAGGCGATGGACATGTGCCTGTCGGCGCGCCAGCTCGATGCCGTCGAGGCAGACCGTTATGGCCTGGTGTCACGCGTCGTCGCGGACGCGCGGCTGATGGAGGAAACGCTTGCCCTGGCCAACTCGATCGCCAGTTACTCGCTGCCCGCGCTGATGGCAATCAAGGAGTCGGTCAACCGGGCCTACGAATCCTCGCTGGGCGAGGGCATCTTGTTTGAGCGGCGTCATTTGCACGCGCGATTTGCGAGCGAGGACGCGCACGAAGGCATGAATGCCTTCCTCGAAAAGCGCAAGCCCGTGTTTGGTCACCGCTGATTTCAGACGACGAGAGTTAGAGGGTATCCCCATGGCCATTGATAGCGAATCCTTTGAGCTCTTGCTCGCTTCCGTGCAGCGCTTCGTCCGCGAGCGGCTAATTCCCGCCGAAGATGTGGTGGAGCGGACTGATGACGTGCCCGACGACATCGTCGAGGACATGAAGGCGATGGGCCTGTTCGGGCTGTCGATTCCGGAGGAATACGGCGGCATTGGACTGTCCATGAGCCAGGAATGCCGTGTCGCCTATGAGATCGGGCATACGGCGCTGGCCTTCAGGTCGGTCTTCGGCACCAACGTCGGGATCGGGTCCCAGGGCATCCTGATGGACGGCACGGAGCAACAGAAGCGCGCCATTCTGCCGCGTGTCGCCACCGGCGAGCTGATCATGTCCTTCGCCCTGACGGAGCCGGACGCCGGATCCGACTCGGCCGCGATCAAAACCCGTGGCGAGCGCGACGGCGATGATTACATCCTGAATGGCAGCAAGCGCTTCATCACCAACGCACCCCGTGCCGGCGCGTTCACGTTGATGGCGCGCACCGACGGCCCGGGTGCTGGCGGCATCTCGTCATTCATCGTGCCGGCCGACTTGCCCGGCTTGAGCCTGGGCAAGCCTGACAAGAAAATGGGACAGCGCGGCACCAAGACCTGCGACGTCATCCTCGAGAATGTCCGGGTGCCGGCTACCAGCATCATCGGCGGCAAGCCGGGACAGGGCTTCAAGACGGCCATGAAGGTACTGGACCGCGGACGCCTCCATATTTCGGCCGTGGCCTGCGGCATGGCCCAGCGCATCCTGGACGAAGCGGTTCGCTATGCGCGCGAGCGCAAGCAGTTCGGCAAGCGCATCGGCGACTTTCAGTTGGTCCAGGCTATGCTTGCCGACAGTCAGGCTGAGCTCTATGCCGGCTGGAGCATGGTTCAGGATTGTGCCCTGCACTATGACGCAAAGCCCGCGGGGCAAAGCGATCCGGACGTGAGCATGCGTGCATCGTGCTGCAAGCTCTTCTGCACGGAAATGGTTGGCCGGGTCGCGGATCGCGGCGTGCAGGTGCACGGGGGCTCCGGCTACATCAACGAATTTCCGGTCGAGCGCTTCTATCGGGATGTCCGGTTGCTGCGCCTGTATGAGGGCACCACGCAGATCCAGCAACTGATCATCGGCCGCGCGCTGATGGATCGAGACTGAGCCAGCCAGAGCACGGAAACCCACGGCTTCCGGGTGCAGGTCGACCCACGCGAGTCCATGGAATTCGACCGGCCCACAACACCTCAACCAGGAGACTCCAATGCATGCCAACGCCACGCGCCAGGCCTTCCGCTGGGATGACCCGCTATTGCTGGACACGCAGCTCGATACCGATGAGCGCGCTGTTCGTGACGCGGCTCACGCGTATTGCCAGGAGCAGCTACTGCCGCGCGTCCAGGACGCATTCCGCCATGAGAAGACCGATGCCGCCATATTCCGCGAAATGGGCGCGCTGGGCCTGCTGGGCCCGACGATCCCCGAGGCCTATGGGGGTACGGGCCTGAACTATGTCAGCTACGGCTTGATCGCCCGCGAAGTCGAACGCGTGGATTCCGGCTACCGCTCGATGATGAGCGTGCAATCTTCGCTGGTCATGGTGCCGATCCATGCATTTGGCAATGAAGCCACCAGGCAGAAGTACCTGCCGAGGCTTGCCTCCGGCGAGTGGATCGGCTGCTTTGGGCTGACCGAGCCCAATCACGGTTCCGACCCCGGCAGCATGGTGACGCGCGCGCGCAAGGTGCCCGGAGGCTACAGCCTGACTGGCGCCAAGATGTGGATCACCAACAGCCCGATTGCGGACGTGTTCGTCGTCTGGGCCAAGGATGACGCCGGCGCGATCCGCGGTTTCGTCCTGGAGAAGGGGGCAAAGGGCCTGTCGGCGCCTGCGATCCACGGCAAGGTAGGCCTGCGCGCGAGCATCACCGGGGAGATCGTGATGGACGAAGTCTTCTGTCCCGACGAAAACGCCTTTCCGGAAGTGCGTGGCCTCAAGGGGCCGTTCACCTGCCTCAACAGTGCCCGCTATGGCATTGCGTGGGGCGCGCTTGGCGCCGCAGAGGATTGCTATCAGCGCGCGCGCCAGTACGTGCTTGACCGGCAGCAGTTCGGCCGGCCGCTCGCCGCCAATCAACTGATTCAGAAGAAGCTGGCAGACATGCTGACCGAGATCTCCCTGGGATTGCAAGGCTGTCTGCGGCTGGGCCGGATGAAAGACGATGGTACGGCGGCAGTCGAGATCACCAGCATCATGAAGCGCAACAGTTGCGGCAAGGCACTGGAGATCGCCCGTACCGCGCGCGACATGATGGGGGGCAACGGTATCAGCGATGAGTTCGGCGTGGCGCGGCATCTGGTCAACCTGGAGGTCGTCAATACCTATGAGGGTACGCACGATATTCATGCACTGATACTTGGACGTGCCATTACCGGCATCGCCGCATTCAGCTAAGCAGACATTGGGGGCGCTGCAGCTGCCCCCCGGGGCACCTGACAGGAGAGCAAGAATGAAAGTACTCGTCGCAGTTAAGCGGGTGGTGGATTACAACGTGAAGGTGCGGGTGAAGGCCGACGGCACCGGCGTGGATCTGGCCAACGTCAAGATGAGCATGAACCCGTTCGACGAAATCGCCGTCGAAGAAGCCGTCCGCCTGAAGGAAGCGGGTGTCGTGACCGAGGTCATCGCCGTGTCGTGCGGCGTGGCGCAGTGCCAGGAAACCCTGCGCACGGCCATGGCCATCGGTGCCGACCGCGGCATCCTGGTGGAGTCGAACGAAGACCTGCAGCCGCTGGCCGTGGCCAAGCTGCTCAAGGCGCTGATCGACAAGGAGCAGCCGCAACTGGTGATCCTGGGCAAGCAGGCCATCGACGACGACTCGAACCAGACCGGCCAGATGGTGGCCGCGCTGGCCGGCCTGCCGCAGGCGACCTTCGCCTCGAAGGTGGTCGTGGCCGACGAGGGTGGACAAAAGCGGGCGTCGGTGACCCGTGAAGTGGACGGCGGCCTGGAAACCCTGTCGCTGAAGCTGCCGGCCGTGGTGACGACCGACCTGCGCCTGAACGAGCCGCGCTACGTCACGCTGCCGAACATCATGAAGGCCAAGAAGAAGCAGCTCGATACCGTCAAGCCGGAAGACCTCGGCGTGGACGTCAAGCCGCGCCTGTCGACCGTGAGGGTGGTCGAGCCTGCCAAGCGCAGCGCAGGTGTGATGGTGCCGGACGTCGCGACGCTGGTGCAGAAGCTGAAGAACGAAGCCAAGGTTATCTGAGCGCGGGGGAGATAGAACATGACTGCACTCGTCATTGCTGAACACGACAATCAATCGATCAAGGCCGCCACGCTGAACACCGTGACGGCAGCTGCCCAATGCGGCGGCGATGTCCACGTGCTGGTGGCTGGCGCCAACGCCGCCGCCGCTGCCGCCGCCGCCGCGAAGATCGCTGGCGTGTCGAAGGTGCTGCTGGCTGACGCCGCCTACTTCGGCGACGGCCTGGCCGAGAACATTGCCGAGCAGGCGCTGGCCATTGCCAACGACTACAGCTACATCCTGGCCCCGGCCACCCCGTACGGCAAGAACATCCTGCCGCGCGTGGCCGCCAAGCTGGACGTGGCGCAGATCTCGGAAATCTCCAAGGTCGACGCCCCGGACACCTTCGAGCGTCCGATCTACGCCGGCAACGCCATCGCGACCGTCAAGTCCTCGGACAAGGTCAAGGTCATCACCGTGCGCGGCACCGCGTTTGACGCCGCCGCCGCCGAAGGTGGTTCGGCCGCCGTGGAAAACCTGCCGGCCGTGGCCGACGCAGGCGTGTCGCAGTTCGTTTCGCGCGAAGTGGCCAAGAACGACCGTCCGGAACTGACCGCCGCCAAGGTCATCGTCTCGGGTGGCCGTGGCGTGGGCTCGGGCGAGAACTACACCAAGGTGCTGACCCCGCTGGCCGACAAGCTGGGCGCCGCGCTGGGCGCCTCGCGCGCCGCCGTGGACGCCGGCTTCGTGCCGAACGACTACCAGGTCGGCCAGACCGGCAAGATCGTCGCGCCGCAGCTATACATCGCCGTCGGTATCTCGGGCGCGATCCAGCACCTGGCCGGCATGAAGGACTCCAAGGTGATCGTCGCGATCAACAAGGACGCCGAAGCCCCGATCTTCTCGGTGGCCGACTACGGCCTGGTGGGTGACCTGAAGACTGTGGTGCCGGAGTTGGTTGCGCTGCTATGAAACAACGCCAATCAGCACGTTGTATCAGAGCCCTTCGGCATGGTTAAGTAAGAGACCATTCTTACCCGCTGTGCGACACGTGTCGCCGTCCGCCGCGCGTCAAGCGGCATGAAGTAGGGATGGCAAAGCTCATTCTTGCCTTGTCACATTCGACAAGAATCTGAGTATTTGAAGTTGAAGCTGTGACCTGCTGTGCGACCAGCAGTTGCCTACCTGGACATGCGCGATGGGTAACCGTCGGGTGTGAAGCTCCGGGGACAATGTACTTCTCAACAGACGGACCATCCTGGCGACAAGATCGGCCGACACTGCCAGCAGCCGCGCGGTGTGAAGGCTAGGCAAGTTCCGTACGCACAACGTAAGTGAACTGTCGTTGGAATCCTCGTTAGTCTCGAAGAGCCAAAGCTGCTGACAGGCTCTGACCAAAACGGTAAATGGCCGGTTGCTTCCCTTTGAAATGGAGGCACGTCGTCAAGGCGCCATCGGGGAATAGACAGGTGCTAACCGGATAGGCTCGTCGTAATGACGGGTCGGCAAGAGTGGGAACGTGGTAAGCCCGATCCTTCGCCGTGACTTCAGTGTATCGGGGCAACGGCAGGTGACTCGCGAGAGGAGCTGTTGGGGGAGCGGGTATGAGAACGCGGAGAAAGCGAATGGTGAGCCGTAATGGCTCATATAGGGGTTCAAGATTTGCCCTGACCTGAAAAGGTGCAGACTTCCGCGAAGTGCGGCTGTCGCAGACCAGTATTTGAGGTTCGATGTAGGGAAGCTTGGAAGAGGCTGCCTTGTTGCGGTTCAGCGCCCTAATCTCATCCGTGAGAGGAACCAACGATATGACGAATGCGAAGGACTTGTGCAGGATGGCAAGACCGGTATCGCGTGCAACGGTACTTCACGCTGTGCTTGAGCCGTATGCGGTGAAAATCGCACGTACGGTTCTTTGGGGAGGGGGCGGCGGCGACGCTGCTCTCTTACCCGCTAAAGACTGCTCCGTACGCCTGAAAATGTTCCAGCAGACGAGGGAGCAACCGAATTTGAGGAATGCTTCGTGAATGTCGGCCCGACGCTCAAAGCGAATGCGAAGGCGACGAAAGTTGTGGAGCCATGCATGAGTGCGCTCGACCACCCAGCGAAATTTGCCGAGACCACTGCCGTGCTCGGTGCGGCGCTTTGCAATCACCGGCTAGATGCCGCGTTTGCGAAGTTTCTGGCGATGCGGTTCGGAGTCGTAGCCGCGGTCGGCGTAGATGACTTTGGGCTTCTGAAGCGGTCGGCCACGTACGCCGCGAATCGGCGGAATGGCATCGACGAGCGGCAGCAATTGGGTGACGTCGTTGCGGTTTGCGCCGGTCAGGATTGCGCTGATGGGGACGCCATTTGCATCGACGAGGATGTGATGCTTCGAACCGGGTCGCGAGCGATCCGTGGGGTTCGGGCCAGTTTTTCGCCCGCCCCAACGGCTCGCACCGAGGACGAATCGACGGCTGCTCGTGAAAAATCGAGTTGGCCGGTCTCGCGTAACTTCGCGAGCAGCAGCTTGTGCAGTCGGTCCCACACGCCGGCTTTCTGCCAGTCGCGCAAGCGCCGCCAGCAGGTCGGGCCCGAACCAAATCCCAACTTGGTCGACAGGTCGCACCAGCGTATCCCGGTCTTGAACACGAACAGGATGCCGTTCAGTGCAGCCCGGTCCGAAACCGGGCGGCGGCCTGGATATTTCTTGCGTCGCGGCTTCGGAGGCGGCAGCAAAGGTTCGATCAAAGCCCACAGCTCGTCATCAATGATCGGCGCACCCATCCCTTGGTTCCAGTTGTTCAGATGGCCAAGGTTAACAGCTTGCCGAAAGGGTTAACAGCCCCCCTCGGGGTCTTTAGACCCGTGTCGCACTTGAAATGGTCTCTAAGCCAAAAGGACCATCGATTTCGGCCGCGTCCACGGCATCCTGCTCGAGTTTTCATCAGGTTGTGCACTGGGAAGCCTGTCTCGCGCTCTTGGATGGGTCTCGTGTGAGGGTACTGCCAAGGTCAACCTTTGCTGCCGGCTTGCCCGCGTTCGTCGATGTGGATCGAAGCGATGTCGAGGTGGTGCATGAGTTCGCGCACCAACAGCAGCGCGGCGATGAAGGACGGGTCGTCAGGCAGTGTCTCGAACGATGGCGGACGGCCCAGTGCCACCGCTGATTGGGGCGCGAAAACCTGTTCGACCGCATCGCGTCCGATGGACGTCGCGGCTGCACTAACCCCGGCTGCTCGGGCGATGGCATGCACGTTGGGGTCGTCGCTGGCGATGGCGATGCGGTGCACGCTCGCAGGCACCTTAGCCAGTTCATCCTCGATTGCCGCGATCGCGTTTTCCATCGCCAGCGCCTGCGATGCGCCGGGGTGGTCGAGCGAGTGCTTTTGCCATCCGCGGCGAGTGGTCCTGCCCCGGCAACGCATGCACAGAGTACGACGGCGTGCCTCTGCTCCAGCCCATCGCTGGCCCTAAAGCACCGATGGAACGGGCGCCGTTCAGCGTCCCGGATGGCGCGCATCGATGGGGGCAATCGCGGCTTGTCATCGCGACGGAATGAGGACGCTCGTAGCACTGCATCGGCGTTGATGCAGTCGCGTGAGGCCGTGGTGTCGGCCTGACCACGCTTCGCATGACCATCAATGCAGCGCAAACCGGTAGTTCCGCACGGCGGGTTCTGCGAGGGTTGCGCCTTGCAAGCGCATGGAATTCAGTCGCCTGAGATGGCGACCGCGGCAAAGCTTAGCCAGCAGCCGCGTACTGAGTCTTGCGTGGTGTCCGGTAACGTGAAGTGTAGTAAAGATGGGTCTTCCGCACTTTGTGTGACGGCCGCGTCGAGGGCTTGATCTCGGGCCGATCTGGCCCCACGTTGATCGTTGCCATGAGCCAAGTTCTCGGCGGGATCGATCGTATTCTCACCCGTGTGGGTAAGCGCGTCGTCTCCAGCGACGCGCGAGGGGAGACCATCACTGTCGAAGCCCGCAGTACGGTTCGCGAGGCTTACTACACTCCACCGAAGCCGAACCCCAAGGTTCTTAACACTCCCTATCGCCTGGCTAGCGCCAACTTGACAGTGTCGGCCGATTCGACGATTGCCGGAGCCGAGCAAGTCGGCCGGCAAGTCAAGCGACACGGATTGGATTCGCTAGTGGCGCCTCGGGGCGGTCGTTCGACGCGATCACATTGGAACTATGCCACAAATGCCACAACATGACGCGGCCCAAGCGTCGCCACGCTTGCGTCAGCTTGCCCGGATACTTCCACAGAAAATATCGAAATTGCCATCCGCTGGGCTAGTCCGCACCACGACCGTATATCCGCCTCCCCTGAGCTCACTCAATATGGCTGGGGCTCTTCTCGATAGTGTTAACACGCCACCATTACCAGGCAGGTTGTCTGGCAGCACAGTGCGATTCAGATCGTACGCGGGTTTCGTGTCGTGGCTCGCGCAGGTGCCGCGGTAGATAAACGCGTACAGATGGGGAGGGGCATTCACCTCGCCGGGCACACCGCCAACAAGAAGGGTGATTGCCGTCTGGTCGCCCTGCGCTGCCAGCGTGGCCTGCGCGGTATGTCCGGCATTGCGCGTCGTGGCAGTGAGGGGGACGACAGTCACGGAGTTGTTCTGGGCGATGGCGTCTGTTGCCGCGAGCCCCGCGGGGAAAGCCGAAAGCGCCACTATTACTGACCAAAGGGTATTTTTCATCACGTTTCTCCAACATTGGTCCCCGGTCCTATTCCGACCCAATATAGGCCACCCTGCGGCGCTTGCATCTTGCGGCGCAAAAGGCGCTAGCGACTGACCGCTTCCGCCAGATTGCGTTGAAAAATTCGGTTATCACGTTTCTCAGGAGATTTCAGGGGTACCCAAACCTCCAACCGAGTAACGATCGTCCGATACCGGCTGATCTGAGAGGTCATTTTTTCGAAATCTCGGCCCGTTTTCAGTGGGCGATGGGTTCTTCAACACACTGGGCGATCGCAGGGCCCACGTTGTTCGGTGCCCAATTTATCGTCACTTCCGACGATGTTGCATGATCGCGGACGTCTCTAGACTTTCCTGCAAGCTGCGCTGTCCGCCCGTCCCCGGCCTTCTCCGCGCCACGACGTATCCGCCCCGCACCGGGCTGCCGTCCACGAGCGGCCGGACCGTGCCGGCAACTTTCCCAAACCACCAAGCAGGGACCCGACAAATGAGACTCGACTCAAACGTATCCGCTGTCATCACCGGCGGCGCCTCCGGCCTGGGCGCGGCGACCGCGCGCCGCCTGGCTGCCCGGGGCGTGAAGGTAGCGCTGTTCGATCTGAACGAAGCGCAGGGGGAAGCGCTCGCCAAGGAACTCGGCGGCGTCTTCTGCCGGGTGGACGTGACCTCCGAAGATGACGTGGTCGCAGGCTTCGCCAAGGCGCGGGCTGCCATCGGACAGGAGCGCATTCTTGTGAACTGCGCCGGCACCGGCAACGCCATCAAGACCGCGAGCCGCGAGAAGGAGACGGGTGAACCCAAACACTTCCCGCTGCACGCCTTCGACCGGATCATCCAGATCAACCTCGTCGGCAGCTTCCGCTGCCTCGCCTTGTCGGCGGCCGGCATGCTGTCGCTCGATCCGCTGGAGGACGGCGAGCGCGGAATCATCATCAACACGTCGTCGGTGGCGGCGCAGGATGGCCAGATCGGCCAGGCCGCCTATTCGGCTTCCAAGGCCGGCGTCGTGGGCATGACGCTGCCGATTGCGCGCGACCTGATGGGCGAAGGCATCCGCGTCAACACTATCATGCCGGGCATCTTCGAGACCCCGCTCATGGCCGGCGCGCAGGAGCATGTCCGCGCGGCGCTGGCGGCGTCCGTGCCGTTCCCGAAGCGCCTCGGTAATCCCGACGAGTTTGCCGCCGTGGCCGAAATGATGGTGACGACCACCTACTTCAACGGCGAAAGCATCCGCCTGGACGGCGCGATCCGCATGGCGCCGCGCTGATGGCCTACGGCCTCAGGTAGTGCGGGCATGGCACATCTTTCGTGCCATGCCCTCCAAAGAACGCAGGTCTCCTCAAGGAAACATCGACATGGCAGAAGCATTTATCGTCGCCGCCGCACGTACCGCCGGCGGGCGCAGGAATGGACGACTGTCGGGCTGGCATCCCGCCGACCTGGCAGGCCAGGTCCTCAACGCACTGCTGGATCGCGCCGACGCCGATCCGATGCTGGTCGAGGACGTGATCCTCGGCTGCGTCGGCCAGGCCGGCGAGCAGAGCAACAATATCGCGCGCAACGCGGTGCTGGCCTCGCGCCTGCCGGAATCGGTGCCCGCGACGTCGGTGGATCGCCAGTGCGGTTCGTCGCAGCAGGCCATCCACTTTGCGGCGCAGGCCGTGATGTCGGGCACGATGGACGTGGTCATCGCGGCAGGCGTAGAAAGCATGTCGAGAGTTCCAATGGGGTTGCCTAGCTCGCTCCCGTTCAAGCACGGCTTCGGCACCTATGTCAGCCCCGCCGTGCAGGCCCGCTATCCGGGCGTGGAATTCAGCCAGTTCACCGGCGCGGAGATGATCGCGCACAAGTACGGCCTGTCCCGCGAGATGCTTGACGCCTACGCCTTCGAAAGCCATCAGCGCGCGATTGCCGCAACGAAGGCAGGGCTGTTCGACAGCGAGATCGTGCCCGTCGACGTGCGCACGGCCGAGGGTGGCGCCAACGGCGAGATGCACCGCGTGGACGAAGGCATCCGCTTCGACGCCACGCTCGAAGGCATCGCCAGCGTCAAGCCGATCCAGGAAGGCGGTTGCGTGACCGCCGCATCCGCGAGCCAGATCTGCGACGGCGCGACCGGCATTCTGGTCGTGAACGAGCGTGGCCTGAAGACGCTCGGCGTCAAGCCGCTTGCCCGCATCCACCATCTGTCGGTGATCGGCCACGATCCGGTCATCATGCTCGAAGCGCCCATCCCCGCCACGCAGCACGCGCTGAAGAAGGCAGGGCTGTCGATCGACGACATTGACCTCTTTGAAGTGAACGAGGCCTTCGCGCCGGTGCCGCTGGCCTGGCTCAAGGAGACCGGCGCGGACCCGGCGCGCCTCAACGTCAACGGCGGCGCCATTGCGCTGGGGCATCCGCTGGGCGCCTCGGGCACCAAGCTGATGACTACCCTCGTGCACGCCCTGCACCAGCGCGGCAAGCGCTACGGGCTGCAGACCATGTGCGAAGGCGGTGGCATGGCAAACGTCACCATCGTCGAACGCCTCTGACCCTCGTCGCCATCGCCGCAGCGGGCACGCGGCGAGGGCGACGGACGACTGACATCAATTTTCGTGGAGGGCTGGAATGAAAGGATTGGGAGCGGACGCCGAGTACTGGAACGCGCTCGCGGAAGGCAGTCTGAAAATGCAGCAATGCAGCGGCTGCGGCGCGTGGCACTGGCCGGCGGTCTGGCGTTGCGGCGAGTGTGGGTCATGGGAGCAGGGCTGGCACGAAGTGGCGCCACGCGGCCGCATCTTCACGTGGACCCGCACCTGGCACGACTTCGGCTGGCAGGCGAAGGGCTTGCCGTATGTGAGCGTGATCGTCGAACTCGACGGTGCGGGAGGCAAACGATTGAATGGCGTGATGGCAGATGCCGGCTTGCCGGTCCGGATCGGGCAGCGCGTAACGGCCGAGCCCTGGCAGTTCGAATGGGAGGGTGAGGCCGTGCATGGTCTGAAGTGGACGCCCGTGGGCGACGAATCGGAACGGGAGGCGTGATGAATCCGAATGAATTCTGTGGGTCCGTCTCGGTGGCCGGGCTGGGCCTGCGGCAGTACAAGCGCGGAAGCGCACCGATGCCGGAGCAGGCCGTCCTGGTCAGGGCGATTGTCGACGCTTGCGAGGATGCCGGCTTCGATCCGGCGGACGTGGATGGGTTTGTCGCGTATGGCGACGACAACAACGAGCCTGTGCGGCTGATGTCGGACCTGGGCACGAGGGAGCTATGCTTCAACTCCCAGGTCTGGGGCGGCGGCGGCGGCGGCATCGCGGCGGCGTTCGGCATCGCGGCGGCGGCCATTGCGACGGGGCAGGCCTCGGCGGTGGTGGTGTTCCGCGCGCTGGTGCAGGACAACAGTGGACGCCTGTCGGCTGCGGTGATGCGTCACCACCTCAACGCGCATTGCATCAGCGCCGGGCTGATGGCGCCCGCGCAGCTTTGCGCGCTGCGGGCACAGCGGATGTTCGAGCACCACAAGGTGCCGAAGTCGGTGGCCGAGGAACTGGTCCGTGCCTCCTACTACCACGGCTCCCGCAATCCGGAGGCGATGGCCAGCGGCAAGGATCTCGACCTGGATGTGTATCGCCACGGCCGCTGGATTGCCGAGCCGTTCCGGCTGTTCGACTGCTCGCGCGAGAACGACGGCGCGGGTGCGTTGTTGCTTGTCTCGACCGAGCGCGCTCGGGATCTCCGCAAGAAGCCGGTGCGGCTGCTGGGCGTGGCCAATGGCACGGCGAAAGGGTGGGGCGACCTGCTCGACAATGACGACGACTACGCCTCCGCGGGCTTCAAGCCGGTTGCACGCAGGCTGTGGCAGCAGACGGGCTTGACGCCGGCGGACGTGGACGTGATCCAGCTCTACGAGAACTTCAGCGCGCAGGGTGTCATGTCGCTGATCGACCACGGCTTCTGCACGTACGAGAACGTCGCCGAAGAGATCCGGTTCGAGAACCTGATCGCACCGACCGGGAAACTGCCGGTCAATACCTCGGGCGGGAACTTTGCCCACGGCTTCGTGCATGGCATCGGCACGGCCATCGAGTCGGTGCGGGTACTGCGCGGCGAGTCGGCCAATCCGGTGCCGGATGCGAAGATCTGTCTGATGACAGGCGGGCCTGGAGCGCCGACAGTCAGTTCGGCAGTGTTCGGGGCTGACAATCTGTGATGCAAAAAGGGGGCGCCACGGCGCCCCCTCTCTTTTCCGGCTACATCAAGCCGCTTCGCGCTCGAATCCCGCAAAACGCCGGACATGGAAGTCCGCGCTGCCCAGCGTATTGCCAAGAACCGTGGCCCGCTTGAAGTAATGCGTGACGGGAAGCTCGTCGCTCATGCCCATGCCGCCGTGAAGCTGGATGGCGTTCTGGCCGACGAAGCGGCAGGCCTGATCGGTCGTGACCTTCGCGGCGGACGCCGCCCTTGCACGTTCGGCCGGTTCCGCATCCAGCTTCAACGTCGCGCCGTAGACCGACGACCGGGCCAGTTCAACCTGGATCATCATGTCCGCCATGCGGTGCTGCAGGACCTGGAAGGACGAGATCGGCTGGCCGAACTGCTCGCGCTGGCGGGTATAGGCGACGGTGTCCTCCAGCATCCTTTCCATTAGGCCGACCGCCTCCGCGCATTGCGCCGCCACGGCCTCGTCGGCGATGCGTTCGATGAGGTCAAAAGCCTGGCCCTCAGCGCCCAGCAGCGCATCGGCGGGAAGCATCACGCCGTCGAGAACCACGTCCGCCGCGCGCCGGCCGTCGATGGTGTGGTACTCGCGCAGCGTCACGCCAGGACGTTCGCGCTCGACGAGGAAGAGGGAAATGCCATAACGGTCTGACGCGGCGCCGCCGCTGCGGGCTGTGACGATCAGGCTGGACCCCCACTGCGCGCCGATGACGGCCACCTTGTGACCGTCGAGACACCATCCGTCGCCCTGCTTCCGTGCCTGCGTGCCGACCGTTGCAAGTCCGAAGCGTGCGCCAGGCTCGTTCCATCCCACCGCAACGGTGTCGTCTCCGGCGAGCACGGCGGCGAGCAGGTCGCGTGCGCGCTGGCCCACGGCGCGGCGCAGCAACCCGCCGGCCATCACCACCGATTCCGCGAACGGCTCCAGCGCGAGGGCCCGGCCCAGTTCCTCCATGACGATCATGTTCTCGACCGGGCCGCCGCCGCTGCCGCCCACGTCTTCCGGAAGGGCCGCGCCCAGGATGCCAAGCTCCTTCCCGAGCGCGCGCCAGATGTCGGGGCGCCAGCCCTTGTCCGATTGGCTGGCGTCCTTGCGCGAGGAAAAGGGATAGCGGTCGCGCAGGAACGCCCGCAGGCTGTTGCGCAGCAGTGTCTGTTCGTTGTTCAGCGAGAAGTGCATGGGTGTCTCGGATCTCGGTTGCGTGCGATGCCGGGCGTCATCAGAGGCCCAGCCCTGCCTTGGCGATGATGTTCCGCTGGATCTCGTTGGAGCCGGCGTAGATCGTCCCGGCCCGGTCGTTCAGGTAGTGCAGCGGGGCAATGGCGGCAAAGGCCGGGCCCACATGCGGCCCGGCGCCGAACGGCAATACCACCGGGCCGCCGGGCCGGGTGGCCTGGGGTTGATAGGCGATGCCGTAGTCGCCCGCAGCTTCGAGCGCCAGCTCGGTCACGTGCTGGCTCAGTTCGGTGCCGACGACTTTCATCACCGATGCCGCGAGGCCGGGCGAACCGCCGTTCGCCGCCTCCGACATGGCGCGGAATTCATACAACTCCAGCGCGTGCACGCGGATGCGCGCGGCGGCGAGCTTGTGGGCGAAGGCCGGGTCGTCGATGAGAGCGGAGGTGTCGTGGCCCGGGACCGTCGCGGCGAAGGCGGCGATCCGGTCCAGCCTGACCTGGAGATCGGGCGCGTAGGCGGTGCCGCCCCGCTCATGCTCCAGCAAGTATTTCGCAACGGCCCACCCATCGCCGATCTTCCCCACGGCATTGGCCTTGGGCACGCGCACGTTGTCGAAGAACACCTGGTTCTGGATGTGCTCGCCCGATGGCGCGACGATGGGCCACACGGTGATGCCCGGGCTCGCCATGTCGATCAGCAGGAACGTGATGCCGCGCTGCGGACGCTCGCACTTCTCAGTGCGGACGAGGCAGAACATCCAGTTCGCCACGTTGGCGTGGGTCGTCCAGATCTTGGAGCCGTTGCAGAGGAAGTCATCGCCGTCGTCCTCGGCGCGCATCTGGAGCGAGGCGAGGTCGGAGCCGGAGTTGGGCTCGGAGTAGCCCTGGCACCAGTAGTGCTCGCCGGTGAGCATCTTCGGCAGGAAAAACGCCTTCTGTGCGTCGGTGCCGTAGCGGATCAGCGCCGGGCCGCACATGTGGATGCCTAGCGGGGCCGGCGGTGCACCGGCTGTTAGGCGCTCGCGGGTGTAGTGGTAGCGCTGCGCGACGCTCCAGTCGCACCCGCCGTGCTCCACGGGCCAGGACGGGGCGCCCCAGCCCTTTTCAAACAGCTTGCGCTGCCAGGTGATCGAGGCGTGATGGTCAACATAGACGCTCGTCATGTGGCGGCCCGCGTCGCGCAGCTCGTCGGTCAGGTTTGCCTGGATGAACGCTCGGACTTCATCGCGAAAGGCAAGTTCGGCGTCGCTCCACCGAAGTTCCATGGTCAATCTCCTGTGAAGGCCGCTACAACCATAGCGGTCGTGAAATTTGCCGGGAACGGAACGATCGCTCCCGATGACTCAGTCCATGCGCATGCCGCCGTCGACGTTCATGGCCTGGCCGGTGATGTAGGACGCATCCGGGCTCAGCAGGAACGCGATCGCCGCTGCCTGCTCGTCGGGCATTCCCTGGCGCCGCATAGGGACGCCCCGCACGCTGCCGCTCTTGATCGTGTCGAATGCCTTGCCGGAGCGGGCAGCGGAGCGGCCGAAGGTGCCGTCCAGCATGTCGGTGTCGGTCAACCCGGGGCAGATGCAATTGACGCGGATGTCGTGCCGCGCCAGTTCCTGCGCCATCTGCTGCGTCAGGCCGATCACGCCGAACTTGGTGGTGCTGTAGGCGCCGTAGTTCGCCATGCCGATCCGTCCGGCCACGGAGGACAGGTTGACGATCGCGCCGCCCTCGCCCTGGCGGATCAGCACGCGCGCGACGGCCTGCGATACCAGGAACACACCGTCGAGATTGACGGCCATCGTGCGCTTCCACTCGGCCTCATCGAGGTCAACGATCGGCATGTCGCCCGCACCGCTGGGGACGCCGGCGTTGTTGACCACGCCGTCGATGCGGCCCATGCCTTCCACGGCCGCGTGGATCATGGATTCAACGTCGGCGCCGCGCGTCACGTCACATTCGATCGCCATGCTGCGGCGGCCCAGCCCTCTGATCTCCTCGGCGAGCGATTCGATCCCGCGCCATTGCGCCGCGCGCTCGTGTTCGGGAAAGCTCGCGGGATTGCGGCGCTGGGCAGTTACCACAACGTCCGCGCCGTCGCGCGCAAGACGCAGGGCGGTGGCGCGGCCGATGCCGCGCATGCGGCCGGCGCCGGTAATCACAAAGACTTTTCCAGCGGGTGTGTTCATGTCGGGTCGGGATTGGGCGGGGGTGGAATGTGCCGACACGGTCGGCACACAGGCAAACAGGCGCGCAACGCTCACCGCCGCGCGCGGAGGTCGATGAAATCCTTCAGCACTTCATGTTCCCGCGTGAAGAAGATCGGCGAGGCCGGCAGGTCGATGAAGCGGTGCTCGTCATCTAGCAGGATCTGGCTGGCGCGCCGACGCTCCTCTACGGGGCCGGCCGGCACTTCGGAGAACCAGAGTTCGGCCACGCCATCGAACGGCGGGTGGCCGCCACGGCTGCGCGAGAAGCTGGCGAAGGTGGCGTCGTCGAGGGTGTGGCACTGGACGTAGCGCTCGATGCCGAGTGTCGGCGCATGTTCCGCGACGAGCGGCGCATGCATGTCACGCCAGTAGGCCTGGAATTCCGCCCGGCTCAGGGACGGGAGCCGCCGGAGGCAGAAGACGATCTTGATCATGGTCGGGCCCTCCCGTCCGACTCCTGCGTGATGCCGACCAGCAGCTTGCCGTCATTCCTGCCGGAGAACAACATCTGCATCGCTTCCAGCGCGTTTTCGATGCCCGGCACGACGTGATCCCGCCATTGGATCTGACCGCCGGCCACCCAGGGCTCCAGCTCGGCCAACGCCTCTTTCGCCTTCGGGAGGTGATCCACGACGACGAATCCCTCGATGCGCAGCCGCCGCATCAGGATGCGCGAGAAGTCGGCCGGTCCCGGCACCGGGCCATCCTTTTCGTAGCTCGAAATCATGCCGCACAGGACCATGCGGCCAAAGGTGTTCATGCGCGTGTAGACGGCTTCCATGATCGCGCCGCCCACGTTCTCGAAGTCGAGGTCGATGCCGTCGGGGCAAAGGCGGTCGAGCGCTGCCCCGACATCTTCGCGCTTGTAGTCGATGGCGCCATCGAAGCCGAGTTCGCCGGTCAGCCAGTCGCATTTCTGCTTGCCGCCCGCGATGCCGATCACGCGTGCACCGCGCAGCTTCGCGATTTGGCCGGCAACGGAGCCGACCGCCCCGGCGGCGGCCGAGACCACGACCGTGTCGCCGGCCTTGACCTGTCCCACGCGCGTCATGCCGAACCAGGCGGTGAGGCCGGTGGCGCCCAGCACGCTCAGCGTGGCCGTCAGCGGCACACCCGGCAGGGGGCTGACGGGCCGCGCCATGCGCGCATCGGTGACGCTGAGTGTTTCCCAGCCGGCTAGGCCCAACTGCACGAGATCGCCGGCCTTGAAGCGCCCGGAGCGGGAGTCCGTGACCACGCCAACCGTCGTGCCGCGCATCGCGCTGCCCACTTCGATGGGCGGCAGATACTGCTCCCGGTCGCTCATCCAGATCCGCTGCGTGGGGTCGAGTGAGAGGTAGATGTTGCGGACCTCGATCTGCTCATTGGCCAACGGTGCCGGCCGGTACGCGACGAGTTCCAGGTCTTCCGGTTCGATGGCGCCCTTCGGACGGCGCTTCAGCTGCCAGCGCAGCGCGGGCTCTTGCACACTCATTGCTTCTCCTTGGCCGGCTATCGGGCAGCCGGCGTCGATCCTTGCGGCACACTCCCTCAGGCCTGTGCCTTGGGAATGAAAATGGACTTGATCTGGGTGAACGACTTCAGCCCCTCCATGCCGTTTTCCACGCCAATGCCGGACTCCTTCTGCCCCGCGAACGGGATGTGCGGCGCGTTCTGCAAGTTCTGGTTGATCCAGACCGTGCCGGTTTCGAGGCGCTTCGCAATCGCTACCGCGTTGTCGACGTTCTTCGACCAGATGGCGCCGGCCAGGCCGTAGTTGCTGTCGTTCGCGCGGCGGATCACGTCTTCCACGTCCGTGAACCGGAGCAGCGGCAGGACCGGGCCGAATGCCTCCTCGGCCACGACGCGCGCATGCTCGGGCGGGTTGTCCACCAGCGTAAGCGGGACGAAGTAGCCGCCGTTGTCGGGCGTCTCGCGGCCGGTGAGCAGCGTCAGGCCCTCGGCGCGGGCTTCGTCGATCAGGCCCAGGAGGCGGCGATGGAGCGGTTCGTTCTGGACGGGGCCGTAGTGGGTGCCCGGCTTCATGCCGTCGTCGACTCTCGCTTCCAGTGCCAGTGCGTGCAGCCGGTCGCGCAGGGCGTCGTAGATATCGTCGTGGATGTACAGGCGCTTGGTGGCCACGCACACCTGCGCGCTGTTGTAGAAGGCGCCGTGGAAGATTTCCCGGGCAACCTGGTCGATGTCGACGTCCGGCATGATGATCGCCACGTCGTTGCCGCCCAGTTCCAGCGTGATGCTCTTCAGGTCGCGCGCGGCGGCTTCCATCACCCGCTTGCCGGTGGCCGTCGAACCCGTGAACGAGATCTTCGCGAAGCCCGGATGGGCGGTCATCAGTGGGCCGAGTTCGTCGCCGCCGGAGAGGACATTGAAGACGCCGGGCGGGAGGATTTCACGCCACAGCTCGGCGAGCTTGAGCGCTAGCAGCGGCGTGAAGGGCGACGGCTTCATCACCATCGTGTTGCCGGCGAGCAAGGCCGGGCCGATCTTCCACGTGGCCAGCAGGAAGGGGAAATTCCACGGCACGATCGCGCAGACTACGCCGAGCGGTTCGTGGTGGATTTCTACGCGCCGCGCAGGCGTGTCTTCGACCACTTCGACCGGCAGGTCTAGCTTCGCCACGGCCTTCAGCCAGAACGAGCCGAACAGGATTTCCTGACGGGCGGCCTCCAGCGGGCGGCCCTGTTCCAGCGTGAAGAGGCGCGCCAGATCGTCGGCGTTCGCCTTGATCGCGTTGGCCGCCGCGTTGATGACGTTCCGGCGTTCCGCGATCGGCAACGCCTTCCAGGCCGGGAGCGCAGCCTGTGCGGCGGCGACGGCGTCGTCGAGATCCTGTGCCGAGGCGGCCGGCGCGGCCGCGAACGGCTGACCGGTCGCGGGGTTCTTCACGTCAAGGCTGCGCGCCGTCGCGCGTGCCTTGCCGCCAATGGTGAGGGTGTAATCGGAAAAGAAGTCCATGCTTGCGTCTCCATCGAGTCGGGCTGATCGGTTCAGAGGGGCGGCCTTACCGGCCGGTAAATGCCGGCGTTCGCTTCTCGGCGAAGGCGCGGGACGCTTCGTGGAAGTCTTCGGTCATCAGGGCCAGCACTTGGGCGTGGTTCTCCACTTCCAGCGCCGCATCGAGGCTGCCGGCTTCCAGGTTGGCCCACATGAGCTGCTTGGTGTGATGGGTCGAATAAGGGCTGTTGCGCAGCACGAGGGCGGCGGTCTCCAGGGCTTGCTCCAGCAGTTGGTCGTCATCGACCGCCGCGGTTACCAGGCCAATGCGCTCCGCCTCGCTCGCCTGCACGGGGCGACCAGACAGCATGATCTCGAACGCGCGCGAAGCGCCGATGAGGCGGGGGAGGTGATAGCTGATGCCGCATTCCCCGGCGGTGAGCCCGATGCGCACCGCGCCGACATGGAACGCGGCGGATCGGGACGCCAGCCGGATGTCGGCCGCCAGCGTCAGCGCGAAGCCCGCACCCACGGCGGCGCCGTTGATCGCGGCGATGATGACCTTGGGGCTTGCGCGCAGGCGGCGGACCATGCCGGCGAACAGTTGCTGCCCGCGGTAGTAGTCGGTCACTGAGGCCGGCGCCTCGATCGGCTCGCCGGAACTGTCGGTCAGAGGGCTGGAGAGATCCCATCCGGCACAGAAGCCACGGCCCGCGCCGGTAAGCAGGATTGCCCTGACCTTCTCGTCGCGGGACAGTTCGTCGAGTGCGTTGGAAAGCCGGCGGACTGTCTGCTGGCTGAGTGCGTTCAGGCGTTCGGGGCGGTTCAGCGTCAGCACCGCGACGCCCGGTCGGCTCTTGTCTATCAGGATCTCGTTCTGATCCATACAATCCTCGCTTCTGGAAGATCAATGTGGTGCGCCAGGCGGCGCGGGCCCCCCTCGGGGAAAGGCGACGCGGGATGCGCTTCACGGGCAGCGGCCGGCGGCACTCCACTTGCGTTGTGGAGGCATCTTAGGTTTGTGCATTCGGCACTGGCAATCGTCGCTTTCGACGATCGGGCCGGCGGCGGCGCCGTGCTCTAATTCCGTCGAACTTCCCCGCAAATCCGTCAGAAAGAAGGAGTCACGAACTTGATCACCCTGTACCATTGCAACGACGCGCGATCGTTCCGCTGCCTCTGGCTGCTGGAGGAAATGAAGCTGCCCTACGAGGCGAAGATCATGGATTTCCCGCCCCGGATCCACGCGCCGGAGTACCTGCGGGTGAATGCGACTGGGTCCGTTCCCTGCCTGCAGGATGGCGCGACGACGCTGAACGAATCGGCGGCGATCCTGGAGTACCTGGCGACCCGCTATCCGTCGGGTGGCCTGGCAGTGGCGCGCGACGATGCAGACTACGGCCAGTGGCTGAACTGGCTGCACTTCGGCGAGGCGTCGCTCACCACGCCGCTGGCGACGCTGATGCGCTACGCATACTTCGAGCCGCCGGAGAGGCGCCAGCCGGCTGTCGTGGCGGATTATCGGGAGTTCTTCTTCAACCGCCTCGCCCTCGTGGAATCGGCGTTGCAGCAGCATGACTATCTGGTGGCCGACCGCTTCACCGCGGCGGACATCAGCGTTGGCTACGCGCTGCTGTTGAGCCGGCTGGTCGGCCTGCAACCGGACCTGCCGCCGGCGGTGCTGTCATACTGGGCGCGCCTGCAGGAGCGTCCCGCCTTCAAGGCCGCGAAGCAGGTGCAGAAGGCATGGTCGAGCCGGCAGGCCGAGGCGGCATCCGCCTGATCCTGCGCTGGAATTGAATAGAAAGCACCTGGTGAACCGGGGCCTGAGAGGAGATTTATGAACGGTACGCTGATCGATGCCATCAAATGGTGGGCGACGGAACGCCGGGACGAACTGGCGATTGTCACCAGCCACGACCGCGTGACGTATGGTGAACTTGGCACCTGGGCGGACGCTGCGTGTGACTGGCTGATCGGGCTCGGACTGCAGGCCGGCGATCGGGTCAGCATCTATGCCACCAACAGTCTCGAATGGTGCGTGATGTCGCAGGCGGTAATGCGCGCGGGCGGCCTGTTGGCGCCGGTAAACCCGCGCTTTACGCTTAGCGAGGCGAGCCATGTCGTCGGCCGCTATGAGCCCCGCTTCATCTTCCACGACCGGGATCGGACGGAACATGCGGTCGCCATTGGCGAGACGGCGCCAGGCATCGGCATCCTGCCGCTGGACGAGATCAGCCGCTTTCGTCACGCGACGCCATCGGGCCGGCCACGCGACCCGGCGATCGGTCCCGACACGCCGGTCGTCATCATTGGCACGAGCGGTTCCACGGGATACCCGAAGGGCGTGGTTTATAGCCACCGCACCATGCTCGGCGGCTTCGCGGACCTCGCGCTTGCAGCCGCGCGGGCGGTCGAGCACCCGCGCGTGATGGTGTTCGGTCCACTGTGTACCTCGGCGGGCTACTACGTGCTGACCGAAATGCTGGTGTATGGCGGCACTGCCTACTTTGAGGACAGCTTTGACCCGGCCAAGGCTCTGCGGCGCGTCGAGACTGACCGGATCACGATCCTGATGGGCGTGCCGGTGTTCTTCGAGCGCATGGTTGCGTGCGAGTCCTTCGCTTCGACCGACCTGTCGTCGATTCGCATGTTGCAATCGGGCGGCGCCCGGGTCTCCCGCCAACTGCTGGAAGCGTGGATGCAGCGGGGGCTGGTCTTCCAGCAGATGTACGGCCAGACCGAAGCCGGCGGCTGCGCCACCATCAATCCCGTTGCCGATGCAGTCAAGTTCCCGGAGAAATGCGGGCGTGGCATGCCGCTGACGCGCATCGCTACGATCGACGCCGACGGCAATTTCTGTCCACCTGGCGTGCCGGGCGAGATCGTCATCAAGGGACCGGCGGTCATGGTCGGCTACTGGTGCGATCCGGAGGCCACCGCGCAGGTGCTGGTCGATGGCTGGCTGCGCACGGGCGACCTGGGCGTGCTAGACGAGAACGGCTTGCTGACCATGCTCGACCGCATCAAGGACATCATCATTTCCGGCGGCATGAACATCTCCGCGGCGGAGGTGGAGCGGGTGATCTCGGAATTCCCGGGGGTCGACGAGGTGGCGGTGATCGCGGCGAAGGACGAGCGCTTCGGCGAGACGCCGATGGCCGCGATCTACGCGCCGGGCGGCATCGAGATACCGGCGCTGATCGCCCACTGCTGCAAGCATCTTAGCGACTATAAGGTGGTGCGCTACGTCGCGGTCCGCGACGAGCCGCTGCCCCG
Organism: Cupriavidus lacunae; assembly: GCF_003353055.1. GTDB lineage: Bacteria > Pseudomonadota > Gammaproteobacteria > Burkholderiales > Burkholderiaceae > Cupriavidus > Cupriavidus lacunae. The sequence continues at coordinate 120,330 of NZ_QKWJ01000011.1, read as the reverse complement.
CCTCGCCGCGGGGAAGATCTCCAAGCCGGAATTGCGCAAGCAGTACGCCGATGCGCACCTTACATTGCCGAAAGTGCGCTGACGGCGCGACTCCAAACCACCCGTCCCCCTGACAGAGAACAAGATGTCCGCTGAGCACGTTGACGAACTGGCCTGGAATGACAACCTGCTCCTTGGCTACGAGCCGATGGATGCGGTGCATCGCGAATTCGTGGCGCAAATCGCGTCCTTGTCGCAATGCGCCGAGGAAGACCTCGCGGACGGCCTGGCGCGCCTCCACGAGCACCTGAAGGAGCACTTCGATGCCGAGGACGCGCTCATGGTCCAGCACGACTTCCCGCCGCGCGATTGCCATATCGACGAGCATGCGGCCGTCCTGAAGTCGGCGCGGGACGTGCTGGCGCTGGTGCAGGAGGGGGACGTCGCCATCGGCCGGGACTTTGTCGCGCACCTTGCCGACTGGTTCCCCGGCCACACCACTCATCTCGATTCGGCCCTGGCGCACTGGATGGTTAAGCGTCTGCATGGCGGGAAGCCGGTTGTCCTGCGCCGCCACATGAGCTTCGATCACGGCGCGGCCGAGCTGTCTGCATAGCCCTTATGCCCTCTGTGCCCCTCATGCCGGACGTTCCCGGAACCAAGATGATCACTGACGCAAGCCTGCGAACCATGCCGCAACGGGCGGAGTACGGAAACGGTGTCTACGTGCGGTCCCTGCAGATCAGCACCCCATCACCGGGACAGGTCTGCCTGGCGATGGAGGACATTGGCCACGCCTTCCAGATATCGCTGACGCACCAGGATGGCGTGGTGACCAGCGTCGGCAGCGCGTGGCACCGGCAGCCGCTCACCAGTTGCGCGGGCGCGGGTAACGCGCTGGAGGTCATGGTGGGCAGCCGGCTGTCGGACAGCCTGTTCGACATTGCCCGCCAGACGGACGCCAGCCAGCAATGCACGCACATGTTCGACATGTTCTGCCTGGCCGCGACGCATGCCTGGCATGGCAGGGAAGATCGTCGCTACGACGTGGTCGTGCCAGACAGCCAGGGCGACGAAATGGTCGTTGCCACGCTGGGCGTGAACGGCGTGCCGACGTTGAACTTCACGATGGAGAACTACGAGCGAATCGTGGCGCCGGAGGCATGCCGGGGGCTGAGCGTGTTCAGGGGATTCATGTCGTGGGTGCGCACCAATGTCCCCGCTGACCAGCATGAGCACTACTTCGTCATGCAGAAGGCGCTGTTCGTGGCACGCGGACAGAAGATCGACATGGAAGCCACGGTTGGCATGAAGGCGGCATTGTCCGGACCGCCGGAGGGGACATGCTATGGCTCGCAGGCGGCGCGCTATGGGGAGGCGGTCCGGCTTGCCACGATGCGCCGCTTCGACAAGGATTCGGTCACCGACGTGCTGACGTTTTTTCGGCCAGGCCAGACGCTGTAGCCGGAGGCGCGACAAGCGCGCCCGTGCGAATGCATGGGGCGCGCCACTGCACTCAGTCGCGTCGCTTACTCAGGAATGTATCGAACGTCTCCCGGCCGCCGAGCGGGCGCATGACAGTGGCCAGCGCCAGTTGCTCGGCGTGGAACTGGTCATCCAGGCTGTGGCCGATGCCCTCGTCGATCAGGCGCTTGACCCATTGCGTGCCGATCGGAGGCATGGCTGCGATCTGCCGCGCCTTCTCCAGGGCGGTCTGCAACAACGCTTCGCGCGGCACGACTTCGTGGTACAGCCCGATCGCCAGTGCCTCCTCGGCACCCACCACTCGCCCGGTCAGCAGGATTTCTTTGGCGCGCGCCGCCCCCACGATATGCGGAAGCTGCCAGGCGCCCTCGGCCGCGCCATGCAGCGCGGCGGCGACGCGGAAGCTGACTTCGTGACACGCGATGCGGATATCGGCCGCCATCGCATAGAGCGCGCCCACGCCGTGCGCCAACCCGTTCATTGCAGCGATCACCGGCTTCGGATGCCGGGCAATGGCCCGTATGACGGGGCAGCGATGGATGGTGGCCAGCAGCATGGCGTCGGCGTCCATGCCTGACATTTCCTTGATGTCGTAGCCCGAGCTGAAGGCGCGCTCTCCCGCGCCGGTCAGCACGATGGCGCGCACCGTTGCGTCGGAGGCAGCGTCGCGCAGCGCGTCTGCCAGCGCATCCGCCAGTTCGACTGTCACGGCATTCATCGCGAATGGCCGGTTGATCGTCAGTTGGACCACGCCGTCGAATGGCCGATGGTTGATCAGCGATGGCTCGTTCATCGTTCTGTCTCCAATGGTGGAAATTGTGCTTCACGGCAATGCGGAAATCCAGACCTGCCGCGGATTCCGAATCCTATGTCGGATTGAATACCCCGTATCGAGAATTCCCATGTCACCGCGAGAAATCGTCGAAAACGACGAGTGTTACGACCGCCAGACACCTTGACGGAAGCGAAGTAATTCGCCACGTCGTCGACCGTTCATCCCCACCCTGTTGCACGCGCGGGAAATCGTCGAAAGGGACGATCGTTTGACGCGCCATCCCTCAGTAACCTACTTCCAGCATTACCCGCGATCTCGCATCGATAGCCATTGCACTATCGCGGAAATAGTCCGGAAAGAGACAAGAAGTGAATTCAGAAATGTGCGGTCTGCACAGGAATCGAATTTAAAAGGGTGGGAGACAAAGTGATGGGAGACATGGTGAACAGAAAGGAAGGTGATGGCTGCCGGCGAATGGGCGGCAGTCGCCGTCTCAATGCCGGCCTGCGGATTGCGCTTTCAGGCGCCCTGGTGATGGTCGCGGTGCCGGCCCTGTCGATGGAGTTCGACACCGGCGAATCGGACGTCAAGGTGCGCTGGGACAACACACTGCGCTACAGCCTCGGCAACCGCCTGCAGAATGCGAGCAATAGCATCAACAATGCCGCCGGCTTCCCGTTCGATCAGAGCAACTCGCTCTTCAAGAAGGGTGACTTCTTCACCAACCGGCTCGACTGGCTGAGCGAACTGGACATGCGGTACAAGGAGTTCGGCGCGCGCGTCAGTACTGCCGCCTGGTACGACGCCTCCTACGGCAGCAACGCCGCGCATACGAACAATCCGTCCGCATACGTGAACGACCGCTTTACGTCGCCGGTCACTCGGTACTACCGCGGCCCGTCGGGCGAAGTCCTCGACGCCTTCGTCTTCGGCCGCGCGGACGTCGGCACGGTCCCGGTCGATGTGCGCCTCGGCAAGCATGCAGTGATCTGGGGCGAGGGATTGTTCGGGAGCACCAACTCGGTGGCTTACTCGCAAGCACCGTCTGATTCGAACAAGGCCGTGGCCAATCCGGGCGCCTCGGCCAAGGAAACCGCGCTGCCCGTCTGGCAGATGTCGGCGATCGCGCAACTCACGGACGAGGTCAGCGTTGCCGGGCAGTACACCTTTAGCTGGGCCACGAACCGGCTGCCAGAAGGCGGCACCTACTTCGGCGCCGCCGACACCATCCTGCTCGGGCCGAACGTGGGGCGCGAAGGCGCCGTCAACGGGAAGGGCGGCGACATCGGCCTGTCGGCGCGGTGGCGGCCGGACTGGCTCGACCAGGGCACCATCGGCATGTACTACCGCAACTTCGACGAAAAGAACCCCTGGGCATCGCAGCTCGATACGACGACCGGCCTGCGCCGCGCCGTCTATGCACGCGACGTCAACCTGTACGGCCTGAGCCTGGCGAAGATGGTGGGCGGCGTTTCGCTTGGCAGCGAGGTCTCGTACCGCACCAACATGCCGCTGAACAGCCGGGGCCAGGCGGGGCCCGACTCCTACGGTGCCCGCGGCGAAACATTCCATGCGCTGCTGAATGGCGTCAAGACGTTCGGCCAGTCGCCGGTGTTCTCGTCGGCAGCGCTGGCGACCGAACTCGCCATGACGAGTCTGGTCAAGGTAACGGATAACGCGGCGGCTTATCGCGGCAACGGCAATGCGGCGGCCGGGTGCACCACCACCGACATCGTCGCGGGCTGCTCGACGCGGACGTTCTGGACGTTCGGCGTGTCCTTTACGCCGACGTGGACCCAAGTGTTCCCGGGCGTCGACCTCTCGATGCCGTTGTTCTACTCCATCAATTTCAAGGGATCGGCGCCGACGAACAGCGGCGGCTTCGAAGGCGCGCAGACCGTGAAGGTCGGTCTGTCCGCCGCGGTGTACCAGCGTCACTTCATCGACCTGTCGTTCAACTACTACCACGGCAAGACGGACCCCGCGCGCGGTCTGGTGCTGGGGGCGCCGTACAACGACAAGGCCAACCTGATGCTGACTTATCAAACGTCGTTCTGACGTGCAGAGAGAAGGAGACAACATGAAACTACGATCGAAGATCGCCGCCATCGCGTCGCTGGCGCTGATTGCCGGCACGGCGCATGCCGCCGTTAGCGCCGACCAGGCGAAGCAACTGGGCTCGACGCTGACTGCCGTCGGCGCCGAGAAGGCCGCCAACAAGGACGGGACCATTCCTGTCTACGATGGCGGTCTGCCGACCAACCTCGATCCTTCCGGCTTCAAGAAGGACTCGGGCAAGTGGGTGAATCCGTTCGCCAGCGAGAAGCCGCTGTTCACGATCACCGCTGCGAACATGGACAAGTACGGCGACAAGCTCTCGGAGGCCAGCAAGGCCCTCTTCAAGCGCTTCCCCGACTACCGGATGGACGTTTACAAGACGCACCGCACGGCGAACTGGCCGCAGTTCTTCCTCGACAAGACCCTGCACAACGCCACCACGGCCAAGCTCGGGAAGGATGGCATGGCGGTCGAAGGCGCCGACGGCGGCATTCCGTTCCCGATCCCGAAGAGCGGCCTGGAGGTCATGTACAACCAGCAACTGCGCTACGTCGGTACGGCGGCCAAGGGCTGGGTGCGCAACATCTACGTGGACAGCACGGGCAAGATCGTCCAGTCCGGTGAAGTGCAGTACGACCAGGACTATCCGTACAACTGGCCGGCCGACTGGCCGAAAAACGTCGACCGCCAGTCCTTCCTGCGCATGGCGCTGAACTTCACCGGCCCGACCCGCGCCGTGGGCGACGCCAACGTGTGGCAGGACAACACCGACTTCGAGGACAAGCCGCGCCGCGCTTACGCGTACTCGGCCAGCACGCGCCGCGTCCGCCTCGCGCCGGACATCTCCTATGACACGCCGATTGCCTCGGCCGGTGGTGTGATGGTCTATGACGACGCCTACATGCTGTCGGGCAAGATGGATCGCTGGGACATGAAGCTGGTCGGCAAGAAGGAAATGTACATCCCGTACAGCTCCTACGATGTCCACTTCAACGTCAAGAGCGACCAACTGCTCGGACCGAAGTTCATGAATCCGGATTTCGTGCGCTGGGAGCTGCATCGGGTGTGGGTGGTGGAAGCCACGCTCAAGCCGGGCGCCCGTCACGTCTACAGCAAGCGCGTGTTCTATATCGACGAAGACTGGTCCGGCGCCGGCGTGGCCGACATGTACGACCATGCGGGCAAGATCTACAAGGGCACCTTCATGGGCATGACCCAGCTTTACGACAAGCAGGTGCCGTGGTCGTGGCCGTACTGGACGTATGACCTGTCGACGGGCGCCTATGCCATCGCCTCCGCGGCGGGGGACGGCCCCAACCTCGGCTGGTTCATCCTCGACAAGCCGCACGCCAACTCCAAGTTCGTGCCGGACGCCATGCAGGCGCGCAGCGGACGCTGACCTGCCGGCAATCCACGCAGCAGCGGTCCGGTGCAACCCGGTTGACCGGACCGCTCCCCGAATCTCCCGCATCGCTTCGCTCCACAAACGTCTCGAGGTCTTTCATGTATCCAGCGATAAGGATAGGTCTTGCCGCGGCCACGCTCCTCGGCGCTCAACTGGCAAGCGCCGCGCCAAACGTCTTCCTGGACCCGCTGGACCAGCCGGCGCGGATGAGCGTCAATGCCGAGCGTGCCATGCTGGTGGGTGCCACGCGCACCCCGGACGGCCGGCTGGTCGTGGTCGGCAGGCGGGGTGTCGTGCTGACCTCCGATGACAACGGCGCCCACTGGAAGCAGGCGAAGGTGCCTGTGTCGACGGACCTCCTGGCCGTGAATTTCCCGACGGCCACGCAGGGTTGGGCGGTCGGGCATGCCGGTGTGGTGCTTCACACGCACGACGGCGGTCTGACCTGGGAGCGGCAACTCGACGGCCGCACCCTGCCGGACCTGCTCATCAAGCACAGCAAGCCGGCGGCGGACGCCGGCGACGAACGCGCGCGCCGCGACCTGCAGGAAGCGGAACTCTTCAAGGCCGACGGCCCGGGCCGTCCGCTGTTCGACGTGCGCTTCACCGACGCCACGCACGGTATCGCCATCGGCGCGTACAACCTGGCATTGCGCACCGACGACGGCGGCCGCAACTGGCACCCGATCGGCGAACAGATCGACAACCCGCAGAACATGCATCTCTACGGCCTCGCCAGCGCCGCCGGCACGCTCTGGATAGCCGGCGAGCAGGGACTGGTCCTGAAGCAGGACCCGGCCACCGGGCGCTTCGAGCGCGTGGCCACGCCCTATCCGGGCACCTTCTTCGGCATTGCGGGCAATGGCGACGACGTTGCCGTGTTCGGTCTCCGGGGCAATGCCCTGCGCAGCCGCGATGCCGGCAAAAGCTGGGAGCGCCTGGACACCGGCACGCAAAGCAACCTGACCGGCGGGATTTTCCTGGCCGGCGGCCGCCTGATCCTGACCAGCGCGGCCGGCGAACTGCTGGAAGCGGGCGCCGCCACAAACAAGATGAACCGTCTTGCACAAGGCAGCCCGGTGCCAGTCTTCGGCGTGAGCAAAACCCGCGACGGGCAACTGCTGCTGACCGGCGCGCATGGCGTGCGCGTGGTCGCGCCGGGTGCGGCCGGCCAGCCGGTCGCCACGGTGGCGGGCGCGATGTCCGCTGGCAACAGCATCAAATCGGAATGAGGTCGCCCATGCATGTACAGCAGAATGGAACGGATGCACCGATGACGGAAGCGACTTCCGCATTCGATCCCAAATCCGGCAACGTCCTGGAACGCCTGGTCTTCAATCACCGCCCTTGGGTCCTGGCATTGGCGGTGCTGATCACGGTCGTCCTCGGCTTCCTGGCCGCGAAACTGGAAGTCAACGCGAGCTTCGACAAGCTCCTCCCGCAGACCCATACCTACATCCGCAACTACCTGGAGAACCGCGGCGAGTTGCGCGGGCTGGGCAACAACCTGCGGGTGGTGGTCGAGAACACCGAGGGCGACATCTACGACCGCGAGTACCTCGAAGCGATGCGCGCGGTCAACGACACGCTGTTCCTCCTGCCGGGCGTCAATCGCCCCTTCATGAAGTCGATCTGGACATCGGGCGTGCGCTGGGTCGAGGTCACCGAGGAAGGCTATCGGGGCGGCGCGGTCCTGCCGGCGAACTACAACGGCTCGCCGCAATCCATTGCCGACCTGCGGACCAACGTCGGCCGCGCCAACCTGGTCGGCACCCTGGTTGCGAACGACCTGCGCTCCAGCATGATCGTAGTGCCGCTGCTGGATCGCTACGCGGATACCGGCGAACGCATCGACTACGGCCGGCTCGGCCGCGATATCGAGAGCCAACTGCGCGCCAAGTCGGCTAGCCTCGTCCCCGGCAAGCCCGGCAAGATCAAGATCCACGTGGTCGGCTTCGGCAAGCTGGCTGGCGACCTGATCGAGGGCCTGCGCGAGGTGATGCTGTACTTCGCCTTCACGGCGGCGATCGCAGCCGGACTGATCTACGCTTATACCCGCTGCGTCCGCAGCACGGTGCTGGTGCTGTCGTGCTCCGTCGTGGCGGTGGTGTGGCAACTCGGGCTGGTGCGGCTGTTCGGCTACGAGCTGGACCCGTATTCGATGCTGGTGCCCTTCCTCGTGTTCGCCATCGGTGTCTCGCACGGCGCGCAGAAGATGAACGGCATCATGCAGGACGTGGGCCGCGGCATGGACAAGTACGTGGCCGCCCGCTACACGTTCCGCCGCCTCTTCCTCGCCGGCTTCACCGCGCTGATGGCCGACGTGGTGGGCTTCGCTGTGCTGGCAGTGATCGACATCCCGGTCATCCGCGACCTTGCCGTCACCGCCAGCCTGGGCGTGGCCATGCTTGTGTTCACCAACCTGATCCTAGTGCCGACGCTACTGTCGTACATGGGCGTGAGCGGCCGGGCGGCGCAGCACAGCCTGCGCAGCGACGAGGCGACGGATTCCGGGCGCGGCCTCGGCAAGCTGTGGGACCTGCTCGACCGCTTCACCGAACGCCGCTGGGCCCTGCCGACGGTGCTGGCTGCGGCAGCGCTGGCCCTGGGCGGCTTCGTCGTCAGCCTGCACCTGCAGATCGGCGACCTTGACCCGGGGGCGCCGGAACTGCGCGCGAACTCGCGCTACAACCTCGACAACGCCTACATCACTTCGCACTATGGGCTGTCGTCCGACCAGTTCGCGGTCATCGTCAAGTCCGAGCGGGACGGCTGCCTGAAGCCGCAGGTACTGATGGACATTGACCGCCTGGACGCCACCCTGCGCGACGTGGAAGGCGTGCAGACGACTACGTCGCTGGCCGACGCCGTCGCCAACGTCTCGGCCGGGCTGAACGAGGCGGCGCCGAAGTGGATTTCGGTCAGCCATAACCAGAACCTCGTCAACACGGCGGTGCTGCGCGCGCAGGACGCCAATCCTGATGTGGTCAATTCAAGCTGCTCGGTGACTCCGGTAGTGGCCTACCTGACGGATCACCGCGCTGACACCCTCGGCCGCGTGCTGGAAGCCACCGAGCAGTTTGCCGCCACCCACGACCGCGCCGACGTGCGCTTCCTGCCGGCGGCCGGTTCGGCGGGCATCGAGGCGATCACGAACATCGTCGTGAAGCAGGCCAATCGGACCATGATCGTCCTCGTCTACCTGTCGGTGATCGTGCTTTGCATGATTACCTTCCGTAGCTGGCGCGCCACGGTCGTGACGATCCTGCCGCTGATCCTGACCTCCATCCTGTGCGAGGCCTTGATGGTCAAGCTCGGCATGGGCGTGAAGGTGGCCACGCTGCCGGTGATCGCGCTGGGCGTGGGCATCGGCATGGACTACGCCCTCTACCTCGTCAGCGCGCAACTGACGCTGATGCGTCAGGGCGCGGACCTGGCGGAAGCCTATCGTGGCGCCGTGCGCTTCACGGGCAAGGTCGTCGCGCTGGTCGGCATCACGCTGGCCGCGGGCGTGGGTGCGTGGGCGTTCTCTCCCATCAAGTTCCAGGCCGACATGGGCATCCTGCTGACCTTCATGTTCCTGTGGAACATGGTCGGCGCCCTGGTCCTGATCCCGAGCCTTTCGCACTTCCTGCTGAAGAAAGTTCCGGCCAGGGCGCAGGCAGGCGCTGCGCTCAAGCCCCTAGAAGCCAATTGACCGCCAAATGACCGCCGGTGAGCACCGGCGTGCCCGCCCGTATCCGCAACAGAGAGCCATAAAGTGCAAAACGCTACAGCACCCCGCCCCCAAACCAAAGCCTCGCTCGAACGGCTGTTCAACCCGCGCTCGATCGCGCTGGTCGGCGCGACTGAACGGTCTATCTGGTCGACGGCCGCATACGACAACCTGATGCGCTTCGGCTTTTCAGGCAAGCTTCATTTCATCAACCCCAAGGGCGGCACCTTCTTCGGTGCGCCGGCAGCGACAAGCTGCGCCGCCACCGGCGAGGAAATCGACGCCGCGCTGCTGATGGTGCCGGAATCGAAGATGGCCGAGGTCTTCGACGATCTCGAGCAGGCCGGCGTGTGTGGCTCGGTCATCCTGTCGGCCGGCTTTGCCGAGGTGGGCGAATCCGGCGCCGACCGGCAGCGCAGGATGGCGGACGCCGCACGTGCGGCAGGCATCCGCATCCTTGGGCCCAACTGCCTCGGTTTCGCCAATTTCGTGGCGAGCACGCCGATCTGGACCACGCCGCTGCGCCGGCCAATGGCGAATCCCAATGTCGCGCTCGTCTCGCAAAGCGGGTCGGTGGCGAGCCAACTGGAGCAGTTCGCCTACCAGCAGCGCGTTGGCCTGACGCACATGATTTCCACCGGCAACGAGGCGGATATCGACGTGGCCGACGCCATCGAATACCTGGCGCGGCTGCCGGAACCGAAGGCGATCGCGCTGTTCCTGGAATCGGTGCGCAACCCGGCGCGCTTCATCGATGCCGTGAAGGCCGCCGGCGCCGCCGGCAAGCAGGTTGTGGTGCTGAAGGTCGGCAGCAGCGAGGCCGCCGCCCGCGCCGCGCAGGCGCATACCGGCTCGCTGGTGGGCGACGACCGCGTCTTCGACGCGATGTGCCGCCAGGTCGGCATCTCGCGCGTGCATTCGATGGAGGAACTGGTCGTGACGGCGGACCTGTTCGCACGGCTCGGTCCTGTGCGGGGCAAGGGATTGGCGGTGTCGGCGATGTCGGGCGGCCTGTGCGAAATCGTGACGGACCAGGCGGAAGCCGGCGGCATCCCGATTCCCCAACTCGCGGAGCAAACCACCGGTGCGCTGCGCGAGACGCTGCCCGCGCTCGCGACACCCGCGAACCCGCTCGACCTGACGGGCGCCGCCATGCTCCAGCCCGAACTGATTTCGCGCACGCTGGCGACGCTGGCCGGTGACGCGTCGGTCGGCATCCTGGGCTTCATGTTCGAGGCGCCGCTCAAGGAGGACAAGCGCGGTGCGGCGCGGATGTTCATCAAGCATGTCGGCGAGGGCTTCAAGACCACCGGCAAGCCGTGCCTGATGATGAGCAGCACGTTCTCGGCGGTGAATGCCGATGCGCGGGCGTTGACCGAGGAGTGCGGCGTCGTGTATTCGGGCGGAGGCGTGCGCCACTGCCTGAGCGCGATCGGGCACCTGCTGCGCCGGGGGGAATGGGAAGCGCGCCAGACCAGGGCGGCCGTCGTCGCGGCGTCGGCGCAGGTTGCCGGCGGCCGTCCCGCCACCGAGCGGCAGGTGCTGGATTACCTGGCCGCCCAGGGGGTGCCGGTCGTGCCGGCGAGCATCGTCGATTCCGCTGACGAGGCCGTGCGCGTGGCTGCCTCCCTCGGCGAGCCGGTCGCGCTCAAAATCCTGTCGCCCGACATCGCGCACAAGACCGAAGTCGGCGGCGTGGTGCTCAACGTGCGCGGCAACGATGCCGTGCGCACGGCATACGACCGGATCATGGCCTCCGTCAGCGCGGCTCGTCCGGAGGCGCGTATCAGCGGCGTGATCGTCTCGCCCATGCGGACCACGGGCGTGGAACTGTTCGTCGGTACGCTGCACGACCCGCAATGGGGCCCGGCCATCGTCGTCGGTCTCGGCGGCGTCTTTGTCGAGGCGCTCAAGGACACCAGCATGCGCCTGCTGCCCATCAGCGAGCAGGATGCGCTGGCGATGTTCGACGAACTGCGCGGCCGCGCGCTGCTAGACGGCTTCCGTGGCGCCGCCGCCGTGGACCGCCAGGCGCTGGCGCGCGTCGTGGTGGACATCGGCCAGGCGGCCCTCGCCCTCGGCCCGGACCTCGTATCGCTCGAGATCAACCCCTTGCTGGCCGATGGCGTCCGGATCGAAGCGCTGGACGGCCTGACCGAATGGAGCACTGTCAATGAACAAGCCTGAGCACATTCCCGTGATCGTCGGCGTCGGCGAGTTCGTCGACCGGCCCGCCGATCCCGCGCAGTCGCAGGAGCCGCTGGCGCTGATGGCGGAAGCCTTGCGCGCCGCCGAGGCCGACAGTGGCGGCGCGCTGCTGTCCCGCGTCGAATCCATCGAAGTCGTCGGTTTCGTGAGCTGGCGCTATGCCGACCCCGTCACGCAGCTTTGCCAGCGCCTCGGCATCGACCCGGCGCGCAAGGTCAACGCCAGCATTGGCGGCGAGACGCCGACCCGCCTGGTCCACGAAGCCGCCGTGCGCATCGCGCGGGGCGAGCAGGCGGTGGCCGCCATCGTCGGGGGCGAGGCGATGCATGCCCGCGCCCGGGCCCGCAAGGACAAGGTAAAGCTGGACTGGAGCCCGCTGGTCTCGAAGGACGATGCGGTGGAGTTCCCCTCCAGCCGGTTCGCGATGAGTCGCGTGGCGAAGCGCCTGCGCGTGATGGACCCGGCGCAGGTCTACCCGCTGTACGAGATGGCAGTGCAGGCGGCATGGGGCCAGTCGCCGCAGCAGGCGCAGGCCGAGTCGGCCCGCCTGTGGGCGCAGTACGCCGGCGTGGCGGCCACGAATCCGTCCGCGTGGATCGGCAAGGCGCCGGACGCGCAGGCCATCGCGGAGGTCAGCGAGCAGAACCGCCTGATCAACTGGCCCTATCCGAAGCTGATGGTGGCCAATCCACAGGTCAACCAGGCGGCGGCGGTCATCGTCACGAGCCTTGCGGCGGCGCGTGCCGCCGGGGTGCCGGAAGACCGCATGGTGCATATCTGGGGCGGCGCGCATGCGTGCGAGCCGGAAGACTATTTGCTGCGCGACGGTTACGCGCACAGCACCGCGCAGGCGGCGGTGCTGCGTCGGGCGACGGAGTTCGTCGGCGGCGATGCGCGCCGCTTCGACAAGCTGGAACTGTATAGCTGCTTCCCGGTCGTGCCAAAAATGGCGCTGCGCACGCTGGGCCTCGATCCCGCCGGACATGTGCCGACGGTGACCGGCGGCCTGACCTTCTTCGGTGGCCCCCTGAACAACTACATGGGCCACGCCATCTGCGCGATGGTGCGCGCGTTGCGCGCGGCGCCGGGCGAGGTCGGCCTGCTGTACGGGCAGGGCGGCTATGTCAACAAGCATCACACGCTGGTTGTCAGCATGCAGCCGCCGGCCGCCCCGCTGGCGCTGGAGTATTCCGTGCAGGACGAGGCGGATCGCACGCGCGGCGAGGTGCCGGCGCTGGTGGAGGACTACCAGGGCCCGGCCACCGTCGAGACCTATACCGTGCAGTACGCGCGGGATGGCAAGCCGCTCAATGGCATCGTGATCGGACGCACGCCCGCCAACCAGCGCGTGATGGCGAAAGTCATGACGGACGATGGTGCCTCGATGGAACTGCTGCTCTCCACCGCGCGCACCGCCGTTGGCAGCATGGGGCACGTGCGGATCGACACCTTCGGCCTGCCCGTCTGGGAAGCCGGCGCCGAACCGCGCGATCGCCGGCAACTGCCGCACCGGTATTGCAGCGTGACGCGCGAAGGCCACCTGACGATCGTCATGATCAACCGTCCCGAGTCCATGAACTGCCTGCACCCGGCCGCCAACGCGGAACTGGCCGAGGTGTTCGACGCGTTCGACCGCGACCCGTCGCAATGGGTGGCGATCATCACCGGCGCGGGCGACCGTGCCTTCTGCGCCGGCAACGATCTCAAGTTCACCGCTACCGCGATGGCGCGCGGCGAAAGCATCGAGCCGCCCCTGACCGGCTTTGCCGGCCTGACTGCCCGCTTCGGCCGCACCAAGCCGGTGATCGCGGCAGTGAACGGCGTGGCGATGGGCGGCGGCTTCGAGATCGCGCTGGCGTGCGACCTGATCGTCGCCGCCGACAATGCGGTGTTCGCCCTGCCGGAACCGAAGGTCGGCCTTGCCGCGCTGGCGGGCGGGCTGCTCCGGCTGCCGCAGCAGATTCCGCTGAAGCAGGCGATGGGGATGATCCTGACCGGCCGGCGCGTGGGCGCGCAGGAGGGGCTGTCGCTCGGCTTCGTCAACCAGGTCACCTCGCCGGGCGGCTTGATGGAGGCGGCCCGGCGCCTTGCGGCAGAGATCATGGCCTGCAGCCCGATGTCGATACGCGCGTCCGTGGAGATCGTCAACAAAGGCCTGGCGGAGCCGACGATGGCGGATGCCTACATCCGGCAGAACCGCTATCCGGCGGTGGCCGGCCTGTTCCGGTCGGACGACGTGCGCGAGGGTCCGCTGGCGTTTGCGCAGAAGCGCGCGCCGCAGTGGAAGGGCGAGTAGGCCCGGACAGCAGCACAGAGAAAAAATACGAGGCACGGAACATGAGTGGAGATCATTGCGTAGTCGTCGGCGGCGGTCACGCCGCGGCGCAGATGGTGGCGAGCCTGCGACAGGAAGGCTGGAGCGGCGCGATCACGCTCGTCAGCGATGAGCCGATCCTGCCTTACCACCGGCCGCCTCTGTCGAAGGGCTTCCTGTGCGGCGACAAGTCCCGCGACGAGTTGCTGATCCGGTCGGAGGCGTTCTATGTGCAGAACCGGGTCGAGACCGTCCTGGGGGTGCGGGTCGCCTCGCTGGATCGCGGCCGCAAGCGCGTGGAATTGGATGACGGCACGAGCCTGTCCTGGGACAAGCTCGTGCTGGCGACCGGCGCGCGCGCCCGCAAGCTGGACGTGCCGGGGGCGTCCTTGCCCGGCGTGTACTGCCTGCGGACCGTCGGGGATGTGGGCGGTATCCGGCAGTCCATCGGCGCGGGCAAGCGCGTCGTGATGATCGGCGGCGGCTATATCGGCCTGGAGGCGGCGGCGTCGCTGCGCACCGCGGGCATGCAGGTGACGGTGCTGGAGGCCATGCCGCGCCTGCTGCAGCGGGTGACGGCGCCGGAGGTGTCGGCTTTCTATGCCCGCGTGCATGCGGAGGAGGGCGTCGAGATCGTCACGCAAGCCGTGGTGGCCGGTATCGAGGGTGTCAAAGCCGTGCAGGCCGTGCGCCTCCGCGACGGCCGGACTATTCCCGCCGATGCGGTCATCATCGGTGTCGGCGTGGTGCCGGTCACGGAACTGGCCGAGGCGGCCGGATTGCGGGTCGACGACGGCATCCTCGTCGACGAATTCGGCACGACCAGCGATCGCGACATCTTCGCCGTAGGCGATTGCAGCAACCACCACAACCCCATCTACGGCCGCCGGCTGCGGCTGGAATCCGTCCAGAACGCCACGGACCAAGCGCGCACCGCCGCCCTGGCCCTGTGCGGCAAAGGCTTGCCCTACCGCGCGTTGCCGTGGTTCTGGTCCGACCAGTACGAACTCAAGCTTCAGATCGCAGGTCTGTGCACGGGCTACGACCAGGTCGTGCTGCGCGGCAGCGCCAGCGAAGGCCGGAGCTTCTCCGCCTTCTATTTCCGGGAAGGCAGGCTGATCGCGGCCGACTGCATCAACCGCGCGAAGGAATTCATGGTGACGAAGCGCTTCCTGGCGGAAGGCCGCTCGGCCGACATGGCGCGCATTGCCGACGAATCGATCGACATCAAGGACTGCTTCTGAGGCCACCACGGCAGCGAGAACAGAAGAAACAGGACCGAAACAGGATATTTCATGCCCTCGATTACTTTCATTGCCCACGACAGCACGGCCACGCAGGTGGCGGCCAAGCCGGGCCTGAGCCTGATGCAGGAGGCCGTCAATCACGGGGTCACGGGCATCATTGGCGAGTGCGGCGGAACCGGCGCCTGCGCCACCTGCCATTGCTACATTGACGACGCGTGGATCGACAAGGTGGGACCGGCCAGTTCCATGGAGAAGGACATGCTCGAATGCGTGGTGGACCCTGCGCCGAACAGCCGGCTCGGCTGCCAGGTCAAGGTGACGGAGGCGCTCGACGGGCTGGTGGTCCGCCTGCCGGTCTCGCAGTACTGAACCAGCCAGTGCGACGGCGGCAGCGCGCCTGCCGTCGCACCTCAGGGCGCTCAAGGGCGTCTCACACACCCATATAGTGGCGCCAGGCCCGATGGAACACCTGGTTGCCCACTTCGTTGAGGCCAAGGAGCACCGGGCTGCCGAAAGGATGGCCCGCCGAGGACTGGATGCTGTTGCCCACCGGTACATCCTCGTTGACGATCGCGGCTTCGGCAATCCTCCAGTTCTTCGCCATGATCGCCTCGCCCCGCTCGTCGTGCCCGCGGGTGCGGGTCAGGATGCGTAGCTGGACGCGGCACCGGCCCGGGTCCTTCGTGTCCTGATAGAGCGTCCAGTGCTCGATGTGGTGCGGATGGAGCACGAAGGTCGTGTTGGGCGACACCAGGTTGCCGAAGACCGCGTAATCGTCCAGCGGCTTGCTGCCGGGCGGCTGGTCAAGAATGGTGTCGATTGTGCGGCGCGGGGTGCCCGTGACGTGGTGATGCCCAAAGTCGTCGATCACCATCATGTTGAGGTAGAAGTACGGCTTGATCGTGTCGCCGTGCACGAACGACACATGGTAGCCGTCGAGCACGCCCTCCAGCATCACTTTCCAGTTCTGTGGGAATTCCAGCTCGTGCGTGCGGTAGCAGAAGAACTGCTCCAGGTGGTAGTCGGCGAGCAGCCGGTCCATGCCGGGACCGAGATGCGCGGCAATGTCGATGCTGCCGGCTGGGTCTTCCACGATCCAGATGAAGCCGTGGCGCTCCTCCACCGGAAGCCTGACGAGATCACGCGGCGCATCGAGCTGGCCGAAGGTCTCGCGAAAGGAGATCGCCTTCAGCTTCCCGTCGGGGGCATAACTCCAGCCGTGATACGGGCAACTGAACAGGCGGCGCTTGCCGCTCTCCTGCGTGACGACGGTGGCACCACGGTGCCGGCAGGCGTTGACGAAGGCCATCACGCTGCCATCCGGCTGTCGCGTCACGAGCACGTTGGTCTCGTTCAGCCGCACCGTCACGAAGTCGCCGGCCTCCGGTAGCTGCGAGCTCAGCAGGGTCATCATCGGGAGGCGGCGGAAGATGCGCTCGCGTTCCTGTCGGGCAATATTCGGATCGGCATACATGGACAGGTCGTACTCCATCATGCCCGCCGCTTGGTCGGTGGTGCCCGCGCGCACGTGGGCGAAAAGCCGCTCGGTGAACCACTGGTTCCGTTCGGGACTGAAATACATGCTTGGCTCCTCGGGTGTGGGGATGGCGCCGTGGATGAGGAACCCGGGCATCGCTCCGATGGCCGGGGCGCGGGGCGCCTGGTGTTGCGGGAGAGGACGAAGGCGCGGCTGCGCCTTCGGGTATTGCAGGAAAAAGCCGGAGCCGTCGCTCAGTACGACGTCCACCCGGCATCGGCCACGACAACCGCGCCGTTGAGCAGGCTGGCCTCGTCGGACGCGAGGAAGCAGGCGATGTTCGAGATCTCCTCCGGCTCGCCGATGCGGACAAGGTTCTTCATGCCTGAGTTGGCGCGCCGGGCACCGTCGCGGTTCATGCTGGCGGCCTGCTCCATCGCCGCCTGGACCATGGGCGTTTCCACGGGGCCGGGGCAGATCACGTTGCAGCGCAGGCCGGTGGGGGCGTAGTTGAAGGCCGTGTGCTTGGTCATCGCGACAAGCGCATGCTTGGAGGCGGTGTACGCCACGCCGGAGCGGCCGTACTCGGTGCCGCCAATGGAGGCGATGTTGATGATGTTGCCGCGGCGTTCGATCAGGTGCGGGACGGCGAACTTGCAGGCGAGGAACGCCGCGTCGAGGTTGAGGGCGAAGACGTCGTGCCAGAGTTCCTCTTTCATGTCGGCGACGGCAGAAAAATCGTCGTTGATGCCGGCGTTGTTCACCAGCACGTCGAGCCTGCCGAAGCGTTCCACGGCGACCGCCACCATCCGGCGGATGTCGTCCTTGTCTCGCATGTCGCCCCGGAAGGGCACCACGCCCCCCGGATAGTCGGCTGCCCTGGCGGCGATCTCCTCGAGCTTGTCGGCGCGCCGGGCCACGGCCAGCACCCGGGCGCCTTCACGCGCGAAGCGCAGCGCCATCGCCTGTCCCAGCCCGGAACTGGCGCCGGTCACGATGGCGACCTTGTCCTTCAGTCTCATGGTCGATTCCCGATACGGTGGAGGTCAGGCGACGGCACGGGTCTCTCCGTGCAGCGTTTCATAGAATTGGGGCAGGTTGTTGCGCGGGACCTTCCCGGTGCTCGTGCGCGGCAGGGGCTTGCTGCTGATGATGATCTCCTTTGGCGTCTTGTATGCGCCCAGCGCGGTCCGGCAGGCCTTCAGGATGCTCTGGGGATCCAGTACTTCCTGTCCGTGGACGACGGCCACCACCCGCTCGCCCCAGGTCGCATCGGGCATGCCGAAGGCGACCACCTCTGCGACGCCGTCCAGCCCGCTCATCGCACGCTCGACCTCGGCGGGATAGACGTTCACGCCGCCCGAGATCACCATGTTCTTCTTGCGGTCCGCGATCTGGAGGCAGCCCGCTTCGTCGAGCTTGCCCAGGTCGCCGGTGCGATACCAGCCATTGGTCCACGCCTCGGCGGTTGCCTCGGGATTGGCCCAGTAGCCGCGGAACATCTGCTCGCCGCGCAGCAGGATTTCGCCCGCTTCGCCGACGGCGCAGGCGCGGCCGTTGGCGTCGACCACGCGATACTCCAGCGTCGGACTGGCCCAGCCGCACGACCAAGGCTTGGCGATCGCGTCGCGCGGATTGGGCACGGCGATCCAGCCGCCGGCCTCGGTGCAGCCGTACGTCTGGCGCACGCAGACGCCCTTGTCGGTGTACTGCTTCAGCAAGGCCTCGGCGACCGGGGCGCCGCCCGTGGTTGCGGTCTTCAGCGAGCCGAGGTTGGCGGCGGCGAAATCCGGCGAGGCGGCCATGCGCTCCCACAGGATAGGCACGCCCGTCAGGCCGGTGATCTTCTCCTGCGAGATGATGGCCAGGGCGCGCTCGGCGTCGAGGGTTTCCTCGATGAAGATGGCGCCGCCGATGATGTAGGCCGGGGTGTAGACGCAAATGAGTCCGCCCGTGAACGCGAACGGCGCGAGCAGCAGCACGCGTTCGTCGTTGGTCCAGCCGAATACCTTGAACACGCTCGACGCGTGCGCCTCGATGGAGCGGTGGGTCAGCATCGCGCCCTTCGGCAGTCCCGTGGAGCCGGACGTGAAGGTGATGACGGCGACATCGTCGGCAGCCGTTTCGACCGGCACCGGAATGCCACCGGCCGCGACGGCCTCGCGCAGTGAAATGGGCGCCGCGTCGCTCTTCATGGGGAAGATGTGGATGTCGCCGCTGTCAGCCACGCGGCCAGCCACCTTCGGATTGATGCGGCCGACGTGCTCGGCAACCGACACGAGGGCGGTGCAGTCGGTCTGGGCGGCGATCTCGCACAACTCGCCGTTGCCGTAGCGCGGGTTCAGCGGCACCAGGATGGCACCGGCCCGCAGCACGGCCACGAACGTGACCACCCATTCCATGCAGTTGTTCAGCAGGCAGCCGACGCGATCGCCCTTGCCGATCCCCGCCTGCTGCAAGGCGGCGGCGACTGCGTTGGCCTGCGTATTGAGGTCGGCCCAGGACAACCGGTGCTCCTTGAAGACCGCCGCGAGCGATTCGCCGCGCATTCGCGCCCAGTAGTCGGCGTAGCGAGCCAGATTCATGTCTCTCCTCCATGTCGTTCCATGACGACGTGTTGTTCGTAGTTCACCCCGTGAGGGTGGCGTGGCTAGAAGACCGTATTGGCCTGACGCAGACGCTTCACCTCGTCCGCGCCGATCCCCAGCAGGTTCCCCAGCACGTCGTCGGTATGTTCCCACTGGGCCGGCGCGGCCGATGGCGCGAACGGCTGGCCCGGCGTCTTGACCGGCGTGCCCGTCAGCGTCAGGGTGCCGACGCCGGGATGTTCCATCTCGTAGGTATTGTGGCGCGCCAGGAAGTGGGGGTCGGAGGCCAGCGTCCGTGGCGAGTTGGCCGGACCGCCGGGGATGTCGTGTTCCAGGAAGCACTGCATCCAGTCGTCGAAGTCCCGCGTCAGGAAGATTTTCGCGAGTTCGCCGTGGATCTCCTCGTCGACGTCGGCGGGATCCTTGCCTGACTCGTAGCGGGCCTGCAGGTCGTGCCGGTCGACCAGCGCGCAGAAGCGTTGCCAGAACTTCTCGTACATCCCCTGGAAGAAGAGCTTCTGGCCGTCGCGCGTCTCGTAGGCGCACAGGCGCGACCACAGCGCCATGCGACCGGCGCTGTTGTAGAAGCCAGGGCGTTCATGCAGCACGCCCTCATTGAGCACCGTGTTGACGCCTTCCGGAAGCCAGTGGGCCGCTGACTCGGCACCCGTGACCTCGATCAGCGCGCCGTGGCCGGTACGCTTGGCCCGCAACACGGCGGCCAGCGTTCCAAGCGCGGCGTTGAGGCCCATCGCATGCATGCCGACGGGCGCGAAGTTGGAAGTTTCGCGTTCTGCTGCCGTCAGCGAATGCGGGTTGGTGGAGGACAGGGCGCCAAAGGCATCGAAGGACGGCCCGTGCGAGCCGAGCGTGTGGTAGGGACCGTCGCGGCCCAGCCCGGACAGTGAACAGAACACGAGGTGCGGCGCAACGGCGCGCAGGTCCTCGTAGCCCAACCCCAGCCGGTCCAGCACGCCGGCCCGCATGCCTTCGATCACGACATCCGACTTCGCCGCCAGCTTGCGGAACAGTTCCGCGCCGCCCGGGCTCTTGAGGCTCAGGCCGACGCTCTTCTTGCCACGATTCCAGCGCAGGTGCAGGAAGCTGACGCCGTCGGGCGAGCCGATCGCCGGCGAACTGCTGTGGCGCACGGGGTCGCCATCGACCCCTTCGATCTTGATGACCTCGGCGCCCATGTCGGCCAGATAGCCGCCAAGGCTCGAAGGGCCCAGGTGCGCGACTTCGAGCACGCGGACGCCGTTGAGAAAGTCATATCCTGACATGAAGACTCCGTCTTGCCGTGATGTGGTGAAGCCCGGTGGGGCGCTCAGAGTTCCTTGCCATCGAGATCGCGGGCAAGCTGGCGGTGCAGGTGCTGGGCCGACAACTCGCTGCGGCCATACCGGAAGGTGCCGGTGGGGCGCGCCGTGGCGTTCTGCTGGATCCATTCCTCCATCGGCCAGTCTTCGGTCGAGGCGGCGTTCTCCAGGATGTCCCAGCTCTTGCGCACGCGGCGCTCGATCTCGGGCGTGAGGATGTTCTTGCGCACGAGGAAGCGGATCTGCACGGTGGCCTTCGCCGGATTCTCGGTGGGCCAGACGGTCCAGAATTCGACGTGCTCCGGCGCCGCGATCATCATCGTGTTCGGATAGATGACCAGGTTGGAGGCGATGTACTTGGTGCCGAGGTTTCTCGCGTCGCCGTTCTTCGCCAGTTCCCGCAGCTTCTTGCGCGAGCTGAAGTGCTGGCCGTGTCGCCCGTAGCTGCGGAACACGCCGACATTCGTCTCGACCAGTTCGGCCACGCCGCCCGGGTGGAGGAATTGCGGATGGAGCACATCGATGGCGCCGTCCATCAGCAGCTTCCAGTTGATGTCGAGCGTATAGGACTTCTCGATCAGGATCGTCGAATCCTCCAGGTACCACGGCGCGATCTGCGCTTCCACCTCGGGTCCGAGGTAGTCGGCAACAGGGCGTGCCTGGTTGTTCGAGAAGTCGACGAAGATCAGGCCGTGTACTTCCTCGGTCTTGATCCGGTCCAGACCGTGCGTGCTGAAGTTGATCGGGTCGAACGACGTCTGGTAGGGGACAACCCGCAGCCCGCCGCCATTCGCGTCGTACGACCAGCCGTGATAGCGGCAGGTGAACACGCGCCGGTTGCCGGATTCGCCCGTTTCCACGCGGCCGCCTCGGTGGCTGCACATATTGAGGAAGGCCTGCACCGAGCCGTCGTTCTGGCGCGAGAGCAGCAGCGGCGTGCCGAAGACGTCACGGGTGATGAAGTCGCCGGGATTCGGCAGCTCGCTGCGGTGCGCCACCAGCAACGGCAGCGTCTTCATGAGGTCAATCTCGGCCTGGGCGCGCAGCGGACTCACGAAATGCTCGACGGGTACGTGGATGTCGCGGTCGGCCAGGTCCGTGGTCTCGTTCATCAGATGCGAGATCATCGTCTCAGCGACGGCCGCATTGACGCTAATGTCCTGTTTCAGGTTGGACATATTGCTCCTTGGCTGGAAATGTTCGGTAGGTCGGTTCATCTTGCGAAGGAGTGTTCGGAGAATCTGCTTCCGCAAGATGGCACGACGGAAGCGTAGAGGGCCGGGGCAAAGGGGGTCGTCGTCGTAAGAGACGATTTCGGGGGGGGCCGACGGACCACGCGGCGCGATTCGAGAAATGTCGAAAACGACGATTTTTTGCAGCGAGGCGGGTCCATAGAATGCAGACGGGACTGCCGGGCAGGCGACGCAACCGAAACCACAGCAACTTTGCAGCGAGATTCAGGAAGGAGTCAGAGATGAATGACGTGGACAACACGCTGGGCACGGATGCCATCCGGGTGTTGAGGCCGACGCTGGAGTCGCTCGGTCCGAGCGCGATCGCGGCCATACGCCGCATTCCTCCCCATGACAGGAACGAGGTGGAATCCACCATCGCGCGGCGCCCGGCCGGCATCTTTACCGACCCGTCGCACTACGAGCAGGAGCAACGCGCGATCTTCCGGCGGCTGCCGGTGCCGGTCGGCCTGTCGGTGCAACTGCCTGAGCCGAACATGTTCCTGGCGCTCAACGCCTACGGCCTGCCGATCCTGCTGAGCCGTACCGCCACGGGCGAGGTCAAGGCGTTCTTGAACGTCTGCCAGCACAAGGGCTCCCTGCTGGTGGAGCGCAGCGACGCATTCAAGGCCGGCCGCGTCAGTTGCCCGTACCACGCCTGGACCTTCAGCGCGACCGGCAAGCTCGTCGGCGTGCCGCGCCAGGAAGTGTTCGCCGGCCTGCGCAAGGAAGACCACCCGCTCGCGGAACTCGCGTGCAAGGAAGCCGGTGGCCTGATCTGGGTCGTGCTGGATCGCAACGTGGAGCCGGATTTCAGCCATATCCACGACGACCTCGTGAGCGACTTCGAGGCGCTGAACCTGCCGCGCCTGCACTTATACGGCCACAAGACCTTCGAACTCGATGCGAACTGGAAGCTCGTGCTCGAACCGTTCCTGGAGCCGTATCACATCCAGCGGCTGCACGCCAACTCGGTGGCGGGGATGTTCGCGGACCTGCCGAATGTGGTCGACGTGCTCGGCGAGCATATCCGCCAGGTGTCGGGGAAGGCGGATTTCGAGCCGTCGGTGCTCGACAAGCCGGGCGAGAACATCCACAAGTCCGTGACCTTCGCCTACATGGTGTTCCCCAATACCGTGGTGATTACCAGCCCGCACTACATCAGCGTGAAGATCGTCAAGCCGAACGGCCCGGCGAAATCCACGGTGGAGTATTTCATGCTGACGCGCACGCCGCCGGACAACGACAAGGCGAAGGAACTCTACGCGCGCTCGTTCGAACTGATCCTCGACGTGTTCGGCAACGAGGACTATCACGCGGCCTGTATCTCCCAGTGCGGCATCGAATCGGGGGCAATCCGGGAACTGACCTATGGGGGAATGGAGACCAACATTCCGCTGTTCTACGAGTTCGTCGAGCGCCGCCTCGCGGCGGCGGGCGCGTAGGCAATGACCGATCATTCTTCGCGGAGCTAAACGAGCATGAGTCTGACTTTCAGCAGCGCAATTTCCTGGTGGGCCAGGAACACGCCGGATACAGTCGCGATCCATGTGCTGGGCGAGACAATCTCCTATCGCACGTATGACAACCGCGGCGACCGCATCGCAGCGAGGCTGGTGGAGATGGGCGTCCGGCCGGGCGACCGTGTCGCCATCTGCGCGGGGAATTCCATCGACTACTGTGCGCTCATCCTTGGGGCGATACGGGCGGGTGCCATCGTGCTGCCCGTCAGCACGCGCCTGACCGCGCACGAGATTGGCGAGGTCTTCGCGGACACCACGCCGGCCCGCGCGTTCGCGGACGCGGCGAACCGCGCCAAGCTGGCTAGCAGGGATGTCGCCGTGGTGGACATTGCGGAGGTTGCGCAGATGCGCGGCGACGCCGCCTTGCCGGACCTCCTGCCCGACGCCCCGGTCGCGATCATCACCACCAGCGGGTCGACGGCCAGGCCGAAAGGCGTGGCCTACTCGCACCGGTCGATGGCGAACGCCGTCGCCGAGTTCGTGCTGCATCTCCCCGGCTGCATCGCGCCGGGTGCACGTGCGCTGACCTGTGCGCCGCTCAGCACCTCCGCCGGCTTCGTCCAGCTCGTCACATACATGACCGCCGGGTCGACCTTCTACCTGGAGCCGGCCTTCGATGCCCAGCGCGCGCTGGACCTCATCCAGCAGGACCGGATCAACGTGTTCTGCGGCGCGCCGATCTTCCCCGAGCGCATCACCGCCTGCCCCGGGTTTGCCGAGGCCGACCTGAGCAGCCTGCGCCTGGTGACGGTGGGCGGCGCGGCGGTTAGCCGCGCGTTGCTCGATACGTGGAAGCAGAAGGGCGTCATCATCCGCCAGATGTACGGCCAAACGGAGATCGGCGGCTATGCGACGGTCATGCCGGCCGACCGCGCGGTGGACTCGCCGGAGAAATGCGGACGCGGTGGCATCTTCACCGACCTGCGGATCATGGGTGACGACGGCAAGTTCTGCCCGCCCGGCCAGCCCGGCGAGATCGTGCTGCGCGGCCCGGGCATGATGCTGGGGTACTGGAACAATCCCGAGGCCACGGCGGCGGTGATCCGCGATGGCTGGCTGTACACCGGCGACATCGGCGTGCTCGACGAGGACGGACTGCTGACCTTCGTCGACCGCAAGAAGGACATCATCATCTCCGGCGGTCTGAACATCTCGGCTGCCGAAGTCGAGAGCGTCATTCTTCAGTTCCACGACATCGAGGAAGCGGTGGTCATCGCCGCGCCGGACGAGAAGTTCGGCGAGACGCCGCTGGCCGTGGTCCATGCGAGCCGCGCGATCAGCGTGGAGGAGATCATCGCCCACTGCAACGAGCGGCTGGCCGCCTACAAGGTGCCGCGCTACCTGGTGCTGTCGGACGAACCGCTGCCGCGCCTGGCGACCGGAAAGCTGTCGAAGGTGGCGCTGCGCGAGAAGTACCGCGACATGGTCGCGACGCTGCCGCGCGTGCGTTGAGCATCGATCCTGTGCCGACTGACATGACACAACCCACACCTGCCAGCCTGTTCCGTGGAACGCGCGTCGAACTGTCCCGCGACGAATCGAGCGCGACGCTTGCGCTGTTCAATCCGCCGCACGGCTATTTCGATGCACAGAGCGAGCGGGAATTTCTCGAAGCGTTCGACCTGATCGACGCGCAGGCCGACATCCGCATCGTCATCGTGACGGGGCACGATCCCGGCGTGTTCGTGCGGCACTATGACGTTGGCGTGCTGGCGCGGCGCGGCCGCACGCTTGTCGAGCGCGATCTCCGTTTCAGCCCCCAGGCACCGCCGACGGAGTCGGGGTTCCATCGCTGCACGGCCCGCCTCGCCAGCCCGGAGCGGATCTCGGTCGCGGCGATCAACGGCTGGTGCATGGGCGGCGGCCTGGAACTGGCGCTGGCCTGCCACCTGCGGTATGCGCAGAACGGCGACTACCGCCTCGGCCTGCCCGAAGTCGAACTGGGCCTGATTCCCGGCGGCGGCGGTACGCAGCGGCTGGGATGGGCGGTGGGGCATGCCAGGGCGCTGGAGATGCTGCTGCGGGGGACGTGTGTCGAACCGGCGGAAGCGACGCGGATCGGTCTCGTTCATGCCCTCGTGCCGGATGCCGTGGCCCATGCGCGCGCCGTCGCGCGCCAACTGGCGCGACGGGCGCCGGGCGCGCTGGCCCATCTCGTCAGGCTGAACCAGGCGGCGCGGGAGGCCGACGAAGGCGCCGGGATGACGCTGGAGCGCGGCGCCTTCGCGGAACTGCTGCGCAGTCCGCACGCGCTGCAGCGCATGGAGGATTTCAATGCCGGCCACCAGCCGTTTCCCGACCTGAACACTGTCGTCCAAAAGTCTTGAGGAAAACCAGCATGAACCAGCAAGCCGCTGAAGTCACCGCGCAGTCGCATGGCAGGACTGTCCAGGCAATCGAGTCGCTGAGCCCGAGCCAGATCGAGGCCATCCGCCGCATCCCGGCACACGACCAGGCCACGCATGTGAGCGTGATGGAACGCCGGCCCGTGGAGATCTTCGTCGACCCGGTGCACTTCGCGTTGGAGCAGTCGTCGATCGTCAAGCGGTTCGGGATGCCGGTCGCGCTGTCGGTCCAGTTGCCGGAGAACAACATGTTCCTGGCGCTGGAGGCGTATGGCCTGCCCATCCTGTTGAGCCGCGATGGCGGGGGCGAAGTCAGGGCGTTCCTCAATGCTTGCCAGCACAAGGGCTCGAAAGTGGTTGAGCGCACGGATGCGTTCAAGGCCGCGCGGGTCAGTTGCCCGTACCACGCGTGGACATTCAGCCTGGACGGCAGGCTGGTCGGCGTGCCGCGCCAGGAAGTGTTCGCCGGGCTGTGCAAGGAAGACCACGGACTCGCCCCGCTCGCGAGCCGGGAAGCCGGCGGCCTGATCTGGGTGATGCTCGACGCCGCCGCCTCGCCCGACTTCTCCAAACTGAACGACGAACTGCTGGCCGATTTCGAGGCGCTGAATTTGCCCCGGCTGCACCTGTACGGCCACAAGACCTTCCATCTGGATGCCAACTGGAAGCTGGTCATCGAGCCATTCCTGGAGGGCTACCACGTCCAGCGCCTGCACGCCGCCACCGTCGGCCCGCTGTTTGCCGATGTCCCGACGGTCCCGAGCCAGCTCGGCGATCACATCCGGCAGGTATCGGGCAAGGCGAACTTCGAGCCGTCGATGCTGGACGCACCTGGCGAGAGCATCCACAAGACCGTGACGATCACCTACGTGGCGTTTCCCAACGTCGTCGTGGTGACCAGTCCGTACTACGTCAGCGTGATGATCATCAAGCCCGTGGCCGCCGGGAAGTCGACGGTCGAATACTTCATGCTGACACGTGACGCGGCCGACAACGACAAGGCGAAGGAACTATTCAGCAAGTCCTACAAGATGATCGTCAACGTGTTCGGGAACGAGGACTTCCGAGCGGCCTGCATCTCGCAGGTGGGGCTCGCGTCCGGCGCGATCAAGGAACTCATTTATGGCGGGCTGGAGACCCAGATTCCCGTGTTCTACCGCATCCTCGAGCGCCACTTTGACAAGGGTTGAGCGGGAGGCCGTCCACCGGGCAGGGCGACAGCACAAGGCTCGGCGTAACGGCGCCCGGATCAGGGCATGAGCTTAAGACGCCGTGCGATTGCCACGGCCTGCGTGCGGTTCTGCGCCTGGAGCTTCGCGCTGATATTGCGCAGGTGGGTACGGATCGTGCTGTCGGAGACGAACAGCTTCTCGGCCATTGCGCTGTTCGAATAGCCTTCCGCGACCAGTTGCAGTACACGCACCTCCTTGCGCGAAAGGGCCTCGACGATCTGCGGACCACTGGCATCTTCGTCGGCCTCCACCGGGCCGCAGATCTTGAGCAAGCGCTGGAGGTAGTCGACGAAGATGGGATCCCTGCGCGGGCCGTCGCTGCCGGAGACGGTCGCGTAGACACGCTGGATCAACTGCGCCGCCGCAGTGCCTTCGTCGAGGATCAGGCGCACGTAACCTTCCTGGCAAGCCAGCAGCAGGATTTTCGACATCAGCGTGGTGGCGGTGCCCAGGTCTCCCGACTTCGCAGTGGCCAGCGCGCGCAGCACTTCCAGCTTGAACGCGCGCCGGCCCAAGCCGCGCTGGCGGGCTTCGCGGAACGCGTCGAGCAGGCGCCGCGCCACGGCGGCGGCATCGCCAAAGGTCATCTCCCAGCGCATCTGGGCCAGTTCAATGTAGTCGAGGTCGTGGACGACCTGCCGGTGCTTGCGAACCCACGTCCAGACCGCCTGGTCGTTGGCACGCTCCAGTTCGACGCGCGAACCGAGGCTGTTGCCCTGCAGCAGCAGGAGCCGCGACCGTTCCAGCCGCGCCGTGGCGATGAGGCGCGGCAACTGCCGGTTCTGGCCGATGTATTCGAGCTGGATCAGGTGCTGGAAGGCCTGGTCGATGTCGCCACGGCA
Organism: Cupriavidus lacunae; assembly: GCF_003353055.1. Classification (GTDB taxonomy): domain Bacteria; phylum Pseudomonadota; class Gammaproteobacteria; order Burkholderiales; family Burkholderiaceae; genus Cupriavidus; species Cupriavidus lacunae. The sequence goes on along the minus strand of NZ_QKWJ01000011.1, from coordinate 92,586 downwards.
GAAGGCGATGCGGGCGAGGATCAGGTGACAGCTAATCAGGCGCTCCGGCAGGCCAAGGTCGCGCGCCAGCGGCAGGTGGATATTGAGCAGGTGCTCAGTCTGGTCGAACTGGTTCGTCTCGTACATGGTGTCCGCGAGCAGTACCGCGGCCCAGGCATTGACGTTGCTGTGTGTGGCACCGCCGGGCTGGTCGGGGCCAACTGCCATGCGAAAGCGCGCCATTGCATGGCGCAGCCGACCCTGCTGCAGGTCGAGTACGCCTTCGAGGCAGTCGGAGTACATCCGGTTGAAGGCGCTGTCCGGATAGGCGCTGCGGGTCAGGGCCGTCAGGCGCTGCGATTCCTCCTGATCGCCTAGCGTCGCGGCGAGGTGCGACATGCAGTTGATCAGCACCGAGTCCGCGAACGGGAGGCCCGTGGGCAGGCTCGGGACGATCTCCTTGCAGGCGGCAAAGGCCTCGTCGAAGCGGTCGGTCATGGTGAGCAGGAAGATGCTCAGCACTTTCACGTTGAACGCTACCGTCTCGTCGCCGCTGTGGAGGCAGCCGGACCGCTTGAGCAGTTCCCACGCATCGCGCGGACCGCGCGTAAAGCAGATGGCCCATGCCCAGGTGACCAGCAGCAGCGGATGCTCCGCGACCAGATGCTCCGGAACCTGCGAGAACCAGCGCGCAAGCAGCCGCAGGCGGCCCTGCTTCAGGAAATCGGGTGCGTGCTGCGACAACAGGCTGAGCGCGTAGGGATGGTCGCCGCCATCGATGGCATGGTCGATGGCAGGCCCCGGCCGGCCGTGTGACTCGTACCAGCCCGACGCGGTAAGGTGCAGCCGCGCCACTTCGTTCGGCAGTTCCAGCGCCAGTTGCGAGCGCAGGTAGTCCGCGAAGAGATGGTGATAGCGATAGGCATGCTGCTCGCCCGGGATCGGAGTCAGGAATAGGCTGGTGGAGGCGAGATGTTCGAGCATCTCCGCGCTGTTGTGCGCCGGGCAGAGGGACTGGCACAGGGCCGGATTCAGTTGCTTCAGGATGCTGGTGCGCAGCAGGAACTGGCGGACCTCCGGCGCCTGGCGCGACAGCACGTCCTCGGCGAGAAAATCGGCCACCGCCTGGCTCGACCCCGAGAAATGTTCGATGAACTTGCCTTCGTCGCCGTGCTGCGCGAGGGTAATCGACGCTAGCCACAGGGCCGTCACCCAGCCCTCGGTCTTGGCGTGCAGGCGCAATACGTCCTCCGCCGGCAGCGAGTCGAGCCGATGCTGTTTGATGAACTCCCGGGTCTCGTCCAGCGTGAAGCGCAGTTGCTCGGCGTCGATCTCCAGAAGCTGGCCACGGGCGCGCAGGCGTCCGAGGCCCAGGTTGGGAACGCTGCGCGAACCGACGACGATCTGGCTGCGCCGGGGCAGGCGGTCGATGATCTCGCGCAGCAGCTTGAGCACGTCCGGATCGTGGATCACCTCGAATTCATCGAGAAACAGCACGAGCGGCGATGGGTGGGACGCAAGCATCTCGATCGTTTCGAGCGGCGTCGTCGCGCCCCGGCGGTCCGGCCAAAGATTCGCCGCCGCCATCGACAGCCCCCTGAGCAGGCGCTCGGGGCTGTTGTCCTGCTGGTCGAGGGTGAGCCAGGCGGTTTCGATTCCCGATTGCTCCAGGCAGGCCCGAGCCTGGTTCATCACCGTCGTCTTGCCGAAGCCCGCCGGCGCGCGCAGCAGCACCAGCTTGGCGATGCTGGCATTGCAGATCAGGCTGGACAGGGCAGGGCGCGCGACCTGATCGGGCGTGACGGGAGGCTGTTCGAGCTTGGCTGCGAAATTGGCGGCGGAATTGGTAGCGAATGGGCCAGGGGAGGGGCGCATCGGGGACGTCTCGTAATCATAGTTATGGCCTCGCTGGCATGCTCCGGGAGGCGGAGAGCAGGGCCAGGGGGCGTAGTGATTGTAGCGCGCAGCGATCGGGCAGTGTTCCCCCGGCGGCTCCGCTGACTCGTCGAAAACGACGATATTGCGCTGGACATCGCACCAGAGCCGCTTTCGCCCTCCACTTCGCGGATACGATTGCCGCTCGTGTCCAATCCATCCGTGAATCATGACTCTGCACAACGGCTCGCGCCCCGGTGAGGCTGCCCAGGGGACATTCCATCTCGATGCCGCCCGGCTGGAGCGCTGGCTGGAGGAGAACGTCAGCGGTTTCCGCGGTCCCGTCAGCGTCTCCCGGTTCCAGGGCGGGCAGTCGAATCCGACGTACCGCCTGACCTCGCCGTCCGGCACCTATGTGCTGCGCAGCAAGCCGGCACCGAAGGCGCGGCTGTTGCCGTCGGCGCATGCTATCGAACGCGAATTCCGCATACAGCGCGCGCTGGCCGGCACGGACGTGCCGGTGGCCAAGGTCTACGCGCTCTGCGAGGACGAGGCGGTTATCGGACGTGCCTTTTATGTCATGGAGTGCCTGCAGGGGCGCGTGTTCTGGGATCCGTCGCTGCCGGGGATGGCGCCGGCGGAGCGTGCCGCCATCTATCACGCGATGCATGATGCACTGGCGGCCCTGCATCGGGTGAAACCCGGGGAGGCGGGGCTGTCGGATTTCGGAAAGCCCGGCAACTACTTCCAGCGGCAGATCGAGCGCTGGTCGAAGCAGTACCGCAGCAGCGAAACCGCCCGGATCGCCGCGATGGACGAACTGATGGAGTGGCTTCCCTCGCACATCCCGCCGGAAGACGCGCCGCCGGTGTCCATCGTCCACGGCGATTTCCGCATCGACAACCTGATCTTCCATCCGACCGAGCCTGTCGTCCTCGGCATCCTCGACTGGGAACTGTCGACGCTCGGGCATCCGCTGGCCGACTTCAGTTACCTCTGCATGTACTGGGACATTCCGCCCGACGTTTTTCGCGGACTCGGCGGCCTGGACCTCGCCGCTCTCGGCATTCCGGACATGCACGCATACCGCGACAGCTACCTCGCCTCGACGGGCCTCACGGTGACGGGCGACTGGAATTTTTACCTCGCCTACAACCTCTTCCGCATGGCAGCCATCCTGCAGGGAGTGCTGAAGCGGGCGCTCGACGGCATGGCGGCGTCGGACGATTCGATCCGCAATGGTCTGCAGGTGGCGGCGCTGGCGGAACTCGGGCTGGAGCGTGCGCGCCAGGCAAATCGCTGACGCATCGATCGCGCGTCAAAACGTCGGATAAGACGATTACCGGGAATCGGTAAGCCCCGAGAATGCATCTCACCTCATCGAACCATTGGTCCGCGACCACGCGGCAGACACAGAGATGCGCTCCTTCGTCGCGCCCCTGGGCGAGATTCGATTCATCCTTCGCGAACTGCTTGATGTGGACCGCGAGCTATCCGGCCTGCCGGCCTATCGCGGGCTCGGCGCGGACACCTGCGAGCAGGTCATTGGCGCGGCGGCGCGCTACGCCGAGGATGTTGTCGCGCCGTTGAACGCGCGCGGCGACCGCGAAGGATGCGTGCTCGAAGCCGGTGAAGTCCGGACGCCTCACGGCTACGCGGCGGCGTATCGCGCCTTCGTCGAGCAAGGCTGGCCGGCCCTGGCCTGCCGCGCGGAAGATGGCGGGCAGGCCTTGCCGTCGCTGCTGAACAATGTTCTCTACGAGTTCCTGAACGCCACCTGTCCCGCGTGGAGCATGTATCCGGCGCTGGCGCATGGCGCGTATCACACCCTGCGCCACTACGGCAGCGAAGCGTTGCGCCGCCTCTATCTGCCGAAGCTGGTGTCGGGCGAGTGGACCGCGACGATGTGCCTGACCGAACCGCAGAGCGGCTCGGATCTCGGCACGGTGCGCTGCCGCGCCGAAGCGGCCGGCGACGGCACGTGGCGACTCGGCGGTGCCAAGCTGTTCATTTCCGGCGGGGATCACGACCTCGCGGAGAACATCGTCCATCTGGTCCTGGCACGCCTGCCCGGTGCGCCGGCGGGAAGCCGCGGGGTGTCGCTGTTCGTCGTGCCGAAGTTCATCCCCGATGCGGCCGGACGGCCTGGCGTGCGCAATGCCGTCAGCGTCACCGGCATCGAGCACAAGATGGGCATTTGCGGCAGCGCCACCTGCGCGATGCAGTTCGACGGCGCGGTCGGCTGGTTGGTCGGAGCGCCCCACTGCGGTCTCTCGAATGCCTTCGTGATGATGAACGCCGCCCGGCTTGGCGTTGGGGTGCAGGCCGTTGGCATCGCGGAAGCGGCCAGCCAGGCGGCCATCGCCTACGCGCGCCAGCGTCGGCAGGGCAGGGCCGCGAACATTGCCACTGAAGCCGCACCGATCATCGCCCACGCGGAAGTCCGCCGGATGCTGCTCACGCAGAAGGCGTGGGTGGAAGGCGGGCGCATGCTCGCATACTGGCTCGGGCTTCAGCTCGACGTGGAAGCGCACCACGAGGACCCGCACGCCCGTCAGCGCGCCGAAGACCTGGTGGCGCTGCTCACGCCAGTCGCCAAGGCATTCCTGACGGACAACGCATCGGCCTGCGCGAACCTCGCGATACAGGTGCATGGCGGCTACGGCTACATGGTCGAGACCGGCGTCGAACAGCTTGTGCGCGACGCGCGCATCATGCAGATCTATGAAGGCTCCAACGGCATCCAGGCCATCGACCTGCTGGGCCGCAAGGTCATTGCCGACGACGGGCGCCGCTTGCGTGTATTCCTCGACCTGATCGCCGCGTGGCTGGCATCGCCCGGCGGGCAAACGGCGCCCGCGCCCATGAGACAAAGGCTAGGCAGCCTCGCGGCGGACGTCGAGGTGTTGAGCCGGGTGCTTTCCGCACGCGCGGCAAGCGATCCCCATCTGGTCGGCGCGGTGGCCACGGACTACCTGCGCATCATCGGCCATCTGGCCTTCGCCTACCTCTTCGCCCGTTCCGCTGCCACGTGCGCCGCGCGGGCCGTTGCGGGAGATCCCTTTTTCCAGGCCCGACACGTCGTCGCGGCTTTCTATTTCAACCGCCTCCTGCCCGAAGCCGACGCATGCCTGGCCGCCATCCGTGCCTGTGATGGCGACTTCGCGGTGCGGGACGACGCCATCCTCTTTTCCTAAGGGCGCCCGCGTCCGTCCCGTGAACGGGACGAACACCCGCGCCGCGTACTCACGTACTCATCGAGATCACCATGACCGAAGCCTATATTTATGATCACGTCCGCACGCCACGCGGCCGTGGGCGTGCGGACGGCGCGATGCATGCCATCACGCCGGTGGAACTGGCCAGCCAGGTGCTTGCGGCGCTGAAGACGCGCACCCGGCTTGATACCCGCGAGCTGGAGGATGTGGGACTGGGTATCGTCACGCCTGTCGGGGAGCAGGGCGCGGACATGACGCGCGCGGCCATCCTCAATGCGGGGTATGGCGAACACCTGCCCGGCTATCAGGTGAACCGCTTCTGTACCTCTGCGCTGGATGCCGTCAATCAGGGCGTAAGCCTGATCCGTGCCGGACAGGCGCAGGCGGTGGTCGGCGGCGGCGTGGAGTCGATGTCACGGGTGGCGATGGGGTCCGACGGCGGCGCCAACTATACAGACCCCCGGATCGGCCATCGCTATCCCTATATCCCGAACGGCGTCGCGGCAGACCTGATGGCAACGTTGTGGGGTTTCTCCCGCAGCGACGTGGATGCGTTTGCCGTCGAAAGCCAGCGACGCGCCGCGCACGCGCGCGCATCCGGCTATTTCGAACGATCGGTCGTCGCGGTGCGCGACCTGCTGGGCGAGTCCGTTCTCGCGCAGGACGAGGCCGTGCGTCCGGGCACGACGATCGAAGACCTCGCCCGGCTCAAGCCGTCCTTCACCAGCTTGGGCGAGGCGGGCTACAACGCCGTCGTGCAGCAGTGCTATCCGTACGTCGAGGCGATCGAGCATATCCATACCAGCGGCAATTCCAGCGGGATCGTCGACGGCGCTTGCGCGGTGCTGCTGGGCACGCGCGAGTTCGGCGAGCACAGTGGGATCAGGCCTCGCGCGCGGATTCGCGGCTATGTATCGGCCGCGTCGGAGCCGCTGCTGAGCCTCGGTGGGCCCATGCCGGCCACATCGAAGCTGCTGGACCGGCTGGGCATGGGCATCGCGGACATCGACCTGTTCGAGATCAACGAAGCCTTCGCCGTCGTGCCGATGGCCTACATGAAGACCTTCGACATTCCCCATGACCGCGTCAACGTGAATGGCGGAGCGATCGCGCTCGGCCATCCGCTGGGGGCAACGGGCGCGATCCTACTGGGCACGCTGCTCGACGAACTGGAACGCCGCGACCTGACCACCGGCCTCGTCACGCTGTGCGCGGCCGCGGGCCAGGCCACGGTCACCATTATCGAACGCATCTGAGCCATCACCATGAATACCATTGATTTCGAAGTCGACGCCGAAGGCGTCGCGCGCGTCAGCATCAACGTGCCCGATCGCCCGATGAATGTTTTCGTGCCAGATCTGGTCGCGGACTTGGCCGAGGTTGTGCAGCGCGTGCGCCAGCAGGGCGGAATTCGCGGCGCGGTCATCACGTCCGGCAAGCGCGGCGGCTTCGTTGCCGGCGCGGACCTGAAGGACTTCGTCACGGCATACGACCGCAACGTCACGGCGGAGATGGCGCGCGATTCGGTGCTGCAAGCGTCGAAGATCCTGCGCGACCTGGAGACCTGCGGCAAGCCCGTCGCCGCCGCCATCAACGGCGTGGCGCTAGGCGGTGGCTATGAGCTATGCCTGGCTTGTCACTATCGCGTGCTGGTGGATGATCCCAGGGCGGTGGTCGGCCTGCCGGAGGTCACGGTCGGACTGCTGCCGGGCGGGGGCGGGACGCAGCGCCTGCCCCGGCTGATCGGCATCGAGCGCGCCCTGCCGCTGCTGCTGGAGGGCCGCCACGTCAAACCGGCGGAGGCCCTGCGGATCGGTATGGTGGATGCCATCGTCCCGGCGGATCAGCTCTACGCTACGGCCCGCGCGTGGGTCCTCGCCAATCCCGGCGCTTGCCAGCCGTGGGACGTCAAGGGCTTCCGCGTACCCGGCGGCGCCGGCCCGTTGGCGCCGCACGCGATGACGACGTTCGGCGTGGGCGTGGCGGCCTCGCATGGCCGGCACAGCGGCAACTACCCCGCGCCTGCGGCCATCCTGTCTTGCGTCTACGAAGGCACGCAACTGCCGATTGATGCCGCGCTTCGCGTCGAGGTGAACTACTTCGCCACCCTGCTCTCCGGCCCCGTGGCGAGAAACCTGATGCGCACGCTATTCGTCAACAAGCTGGCGGCCGAGAAGGGTGCGGCGCGGCCCGCCGGGATTCCCCCGAAGCCCGTGTGCAAGCTCGGCGTGGTCGGCGCTGGCATGATGGGCAGCGGCATCGCACATGCGGCCGCCGTGGCGGGCATCGAGGTCGTGCTGATCGATGTGGACCTGGCTGCCGCCGAGAAGGGCAAGGCCCGTTGCACCGGACTGCTGGCCAGGGAGGTGACGAAGGGCCGCCTCACCGATGTCTCTGCGGAAGAGATCGCCGCACGCGTCCGGGCAACCGACGCTTTCGCGTTGCTGGACGGCTGCGATCTGGTTGTCGAGGCCGTCTTCGAACAGCGGGAAGTGAAGGCCGATGTCATCCGCAAGGCGGAGGCGGTACTGTCGCCGTCCGCGGTCTTTGCGAGCAATACGTCGACGCTGCCGATCACCGGACTGGCAAGCGAAAGCGCCCGGCCGGCGCAGTTCATCGGCATCCACTTCTTTTCGCCGGTCGACCGGATGCCGCTCGTCGAGGTCATCGTCGGCAAGGAAACGGCACCTGCAACGCTCGCGCACGCGCTCGATTTCGTCCGGCAACTGCGTAAGACGCCGATCGTCGTCAACGACAGCCCGGGCTTCTACACCAGCCGGGTGTTCTGCGCCTATATCGACGAAGGCATGGCGATGCTGGCCGAAGGCATCGCGCCGGCGCTGATCGAGAACGCGGCTAAGCAGGCGGGCATGTCAACCGGCCCACTTGCCGTCACCGACGAAGTGTCACTCGACTTGCAGAAGCGCGTAATCGACCAGGCCGTCGCCGATGGCCTGCCGGCGTCCTCGTTGCGGCAACATGCGCAACCCGTCATCGAGAAGTTCAACACCCTGGGCCGCCTGGGGCGCAAGGCCGGGAAGGGCTTTTACAGCTATCCGGACGACAGCAGAAAGCGCCTGTGGACCGGGCTGTCCGATCTCTATCCGGTGCAGGTCGTCCAGCCGAGCGTGGAAGACGTCAGAAGCCGCCTGCTCTGCATCCAGGCGCTCGAAGCCGCGCGCTGCTTGGAAGAGGGTGTCGTGACGAGCGCTGCTGACGCCGACGTCGGCGCCGTGCTCGGCATCGGCTTTCCGTCGTGGACAGGGGGCACGCTGTCGCTGATCGAGACGATGGGCCTTGAAGCATTCGTCGCCGAATGCGACCGGCTGGCCGACCGGCACGGCGCGCGCTTCCGTCCTTCCGGTTGGCTGCGGCGCCGCGCCGGCGCGAACGACAGGTTCCACCCCCGTCCCGTGCAGTAAGCCCTTGCGAGGAACGCCATGAGACGCACGCATTTTGAGCCGGATCACCATGCCTTCCGCGACAGTGTGGCCCGCTTCTTCCAGGGAGAAATCGGCCCGCATACCGCGCGCTGGCGCGAACAGGGCTTCGTGGACCGCAGCGCCTTCCTCAAGGCCGGCGAACAGGGCTACCTGCTGATGTGGGCGCCGGAGGCCTATGGCGGGCCGGGCCTGAAGGACCTGCGGTACGAGCAGGTCCTGTACGAGGAGAACGTCCGCCACGGCGACATTGGCTTCTACATCAACCTGCACTCGCGCGTGGTCGCGCCGTACCTGGGCGCATTCGCATCGGAGGCGCAGAAGGCGCGCTTCCTGCCGCCGGCCATTCGGGGGGAGAAGATCCTCGCCATCGCCATGACGGAACCGGATGCCGGCAGCGACCTCGCGGGCATGAAGTCCAGCGCAAAGGACATGGGCGACCACTGGCTGCTCAATGGCGCGAAGACCTATATCTCCAACGGGACGCAGGCGGACCTCGTCATCGTTGCCGCCCGCACTGACCCCGGGAGCCGGCACGCCATCGGCCTGTTCGTCGTCGAGGCCGGCATGCCCGGCTTCACGCGAGGGCGGAAGCTGAAGAAGATCGGGCTGCATGCGCAGGACACGGCGGAACTCTTCTTTGACAACGTCAGGATCCCGAAGGAGAACGTGCTCGGCGATCCGGCCAGGGGCTTCTTTTACATGTCGGAGCTGCTGGCCGAGGAGCGCCTGCAAGTCGCCATCGGCTCGATCGCGCATGCGCAGGTGGCGTTCGACCTGACGCTCGACTACGTCAGGCAACGGATGGCGTTCGGCAAGCCGGTCGGCACGTTCCAGCACGTGCGCTTCGAGATGGCCACCATGCGCGCGCAGCTTGACGCGGCGCAGGCGTTCGTCGACCACTGTGTGATGGAGGCCAATGCCGGCGAACTGACGGCGGTGGTCGCGTCGGAAGCGAAGCTGCTGGCGACCGAACTTGAGAACCGTGTGATCGACGCCTGCGTGCAGTTGCACGGCGGCGCCGGCTACATGGAGGAGTACCGGATCGCCAGGATGTACACCGACGCACGGGTCTCGCGCATCTTCGCCGGCGCGAACGAGATCATGAAGGAAATCATCGGGCGCAGCCTTGGCCTGGACGATAGGAAGAAGGCATGACGATCGCCCAACCTGGATGGTCGATGGTCGATGGTCGGGACCTGACTGCTCTGGAGAGCTGACATGAACTTCGAAATTTCCGATGATCTGAAGGCGCTGCAGTTGCGTACGCGGCGCTTCATTGCCGAGCAGGTGATTCCGCTGGAGCGCGATCCCCGGCAGACGGCCCACGGGCCAAGTGAATCGCTGCGCCTTGAACTCGTTGCCAGGGCACGCGATGCCGGCCTGCTGACGCCCCATGCTTCCGTCGAGTCGGGCGGGTTGGGGCTGTCGCACCTGGCCAAGGCGATCGTGTTCGAGGAGGCGGGCTACTCTACTCTCGGCCCCACGGCGCTCAACATCGCGGCGCCGGACGAGGGCAACATTCACCTGATGGAAGCCGTCGCGACCCCGTCGCAGAAGGCGCGCTGGCTGCAGCCGCAAATCGAGGGAAAGATCCGCTCGTGCTTCTGCATGACGGAACCGGCCCCGGGGGCGGGCTCCGATCCCGCCATGCTCCAGACGACGGCCGTGCGCGATGGCGACGGCTACGTGATCAACGGCAGCAAGTGGTTCATCACCGGCGCGGACGGCGCCTCGTACGCGATCATCATGGCGCGCATGGAGGACGGCCGCGCCACCATGTTCCTCTGCGACACGGACCGCCCCGGCTTTATCCACGAGCGGACGATGGACGCGCTGGATGCGTGCTTCACAGGCGGTCACGGCGTGATTCGCTTCGAGAACCTGCGGATTCCCGCCACCGACGTGCTGGGCGAGGTCGGGCAAGGCTTTCGCTACGCGCAAATCCGCCTCGCGCCGGCAAGGCTGACACACTGCATGCGCTGGCTGGGGCAGGCGCGCCGCGCGCACGACATTGCCTCGGATTACGCCGCGCGTCGCCACGCGTTCGGCAAGCCGCTCGGCAGCCACGAGGGCGTGGGCTTCATGCTGGCCGACAACGAGATGGACCTGCATACGGCGCGCCTGACGATCTGGCATTGCGCCTGGGTACTCGACCAGGGCGGGAAGGGACGCCGCGAATCCAGCCTGGCCAAGGTGATCTGCTCTGAGGCCGAGTGGCGCGTGGTGGACCGCTGCGTGCAGATTCTCGGCGGGCAAGGCGTAACGCACGAAACGATCGTGGCGCGGATCTTCTCCGACATGCGCGCATTCCGGATCTACGACGGTCCTTCGGAAGTGCATCGCTGGAGCATTGCGAAACAGATTCTCCGCCATGCCGGCGGCGGTTCAGAGTAAGGAGCGAAAAGATGTGGAAAGAGAACGGGCAGGAGGCGGCAGCCTCTACGGTGCGCCGTGCGGCCGTGCTCGGCGCCGGCATCATGGGCGGCGGGATCGCCTACCAGAGCGCGTTGCGCGGCACGCCGGTCGTGATGAAGGATATCACTGCCGCGTCGCTCGACTTGGGCATGCGTGAGGCTGGCCGACTGCTGGGCAAGCAAGTCAGCGGCGGCAAGATGACCGGCGAGGCGGCACAGGCCGTGCTGTCGTCCATCGTCCCGACGCTCGACTACGGCGGCTTCGGGACGGTCGATGTCGTGGTGGAAGCCGTGGTCGAGAGCCTCGGCATCAAGCGTGGTGTCCTGGCCGAGGTGGAGGCACTGGTGCCGGCGCATGCCGTCCTGGCCTCGAATACTTCGTCGCTGTCGATCACCGATTTGGCGGCGAACCTGAAGCGGCCGGAGAACTTTGTCGGGATGCACTTCTTCAACCCGGTGCCGTCCATGCCGTTGGTGGAGGTGATTCGGGGGGAGCGAACCTCGGCGGCGGCTGTCGCCACCGTAGTCGACTACGCGCGCCGCTTGGGCAAGACGCCGGTAGTCGTGGCCGATTGTCCGGGATTCCTCGTCAATCGCATCCTGACCGCCTATATCCTGGCGTTTCTGCGCCTGGTGCGGGACGGCGTCGACTTCGTCGCCATCGACAAGGCGATGGAGGCATACGGCTGGCCAATGGGGCCGGCATATCTGCAGGACGTAGTGGGGATGGACACGGCGTCGCATGTCATCGACGTCATCGGCAAAGGCTACGCGTCGCGCCTGAAGATTGACGGCGAGCATGCGGTCGCGTTGATGGCGCGAGCTGGCCGGCTGGGGCAGAAGAGCGGGGTCGGCTTCTACCGTTATGTCCGGGATGACAAGGGCAGGCCGGTGAAGTCGCCAGCGGACGACACCCATGCGCTCCTTGCCATGATCCAGCCCGGTGGGACCCGCGCCATGGACGCGGAGGAAATTGTCGCCCGAATGATGCTGCCGATGGTAATTGAGGCGGCACATTGCCTTGAGTCAGGGGTTGCGGCGTCCGCTGCGGACATTGACATGAGCCTGGTCCTCGGGCTCGGCTTCCCGCGCCAGATTGGCGGTGCACTGCACCACGCCGACGCGCTCGGTGCCCGGGAGGTGCTGGCGGCTTGCGAGCGCCTGGCGGACTTGGGCGACTTGTACAGGCCGACCGCTGGCATGGTCTTACTGGCCGAACGAAATGGCCGCTACTTCGAATAACGGGGAGACAAGGGTGAGCAGGGAATTCGACGAACAGTTCTCGCTGCAAGGGCGAGTGGCGCTGGTAACCGGCGCTTCAAGCGGACTCGGGCGGCATTTCGCCCGGTTCCTCGCGGCTCGCGGGGCGACGGTCGCGGTCGGGGCGCGGCGTCTCGACCGGCTGACGGCCCTGGTCGGCAAGATCGGGGATGCCGGCGGACGGGCACTGGCTGTCGAAATGGACGTCACGCATGCGGACAGCGTGCGCGAAGCGTTCGACGCGATGGAGTCGGAGATCGGCACCGTCGATCTGATCGTGAACAACGCGGGTGTCGCGGTGACCCGTCCGCTGCTGGAGCACGACGAGCACACTTGGGACGCGGCGATCGACACCAACCTGAAGGGTGCCTGGCTCGTGGCGACGGAGGCTGCGCGCCGCATGGTCGCCGCCGGAAGGCCGGGTTCCATCGTCAATGTCGCGTCGATCACCGGGGTACGGGTGGCGGGCGGTGTGGCGCCGTACTGTGCCTCGAAAGCCGGGCTGATCCATCTGACGCGATCTCTGGCGCTGGAGCTGGCGAAGCACCGCATCCGCGTGAATGCGCTGGCGCCCGGCTACATCAGCACCGAGTTGAACGAGGCGTTCCTCGCCAGCGATGCCGGCCAGAAGCTGATGGGCCGCGTGCCGCAACGCCGCTTCGGCACGCCGGACGACCTGCTCGGTCCGCTCTGGCTCCTCGCATCGAAGGCCGGGGCCTACATGACGGGGGCGGTGCTGGCCGTCGATGGCGGGCATCTGGTGAGCGGCCTCTGACGGTGACAGGAGAACAAAACATGCTGATCGAGGAACTGGACTCCCCCGCCCTGAAGGTTGAACTGGCCGATGGCGTGGCCACGCTGACCATGCACGTGCCGTCAAAGCGCAACGCGCTGACACCCGAACTCTACGAAGGACTCGCCCGTGCGCTGGCCGCCCTGCAGGACAACGACGCCTGCCGCGCCGTGCTGCTCACCGGCGGCGCGCATTTCTGCTCCGGCGGCGACGTGGGCGGACTGGATGTCTCGGGCCTCGTTATGCGCCGCAACATGCAGATCGGCCAGCAGGTGGTGCGCACAATGATCGGCGGCCGCCTGCCCGTGGTGGCTGCCGTGCAGGGTGCTGCGTTTGGGGCGGGCTTTTCGCTCGCGATGGCGTCGGACTTCGTGTTCGCCGACGCCAATGCCACCTTCTGCGCAGCCTTCGGCCGTCTCGGGCTGACGCCGGACTATGGACTGCTGTGGTCGCTGCCTCAGCGTGTGAGTATGGGCGCGGCCCGTGAAATCCTGATGCTGTGCGATCCGATCCCCGCCACACAGGCCAGGGCACTCGGACTGGTCGACGTACTGACCGAAGCGGGGCAGGTCCTGGAACAGGCGCGGGAACGGGCCTTGCGGCTGGCCAAGGCGCCCCCGGCTACGATTGCCACCACCAAGGCAGTGCTCTCGCGCGTACCGATGTCGCTTGACACCATGCTCGCGTGGGAGGCGGATACGCAGTCCTTGCTCGCCGCCTCCGCCGATTTCCGCGAGGGATGCGCCGCCTTTGCGGAGCGGCGGCCGGCCGTATTCCTGGGACGGTGAGCAGGCTCGGCGCCTGCCACGCGATGTGACTTCAAAGCGGATCAAAGGATCGACACATATGGCTTCCCGGATTGAGCCAGCCGGCATCGGCATGTCCCTGACCCAGCCCCTGCACAAGGCCGTGCGCCAGTGCCCGCAGGCGGAGGCGCTGGTCTCGGGGCAACGGCGTTCCACGTTCGCGATTCTTTGCGACCGCGTTGCGCGACTGGCCGGCGCGTTGCAGCGCCTCGGCATGCGTCCCGGCGACCGCGTCGGCATGCTCGCGCAGAATTCTGATCGCTATGTCGAGTACCTGTATGGCGCGTGGTGGGGCGGGGGCGTGGTGAACCCCGTCAACGTCCGCTGGACGGCGCGCGAGATGGCGTGGTCGCTGGACGATTGCGGCACTCGCATCCTCCTGGTCGACGATGCCTTCGCGAGGATCGCCAGGGATCTGCGCGCGCAATCGAAGTCGCTGCAAACGCTGATCCATGTGGGCGACGGTCCAGTGCCGTCCGGCATGCTTGGCTACGAGTGGCTGCTCGCCGAGACGGACCCGGTCAGAGACGCACAGCGGGGCGGCGCTGACCTGGCGGCGATCCTGTATACCGGCGGCACCACGGGCACGCCGAAGGGCGTGATGCTGACCCACGCCAACCTTGCGATCGACGCGCTCGCCGCCGTGGCGGCCGCCACCCGCCCCGAGCGCGCGGTCGGCATCCAGGCAGCGCCGATGTTCCACGTGGGCGGCATCGGCCTCACGTTGCAACTGATGTTGCGGCTGTGCAAGCAGGTCATCCTGCCGGGCTTCGATGAGGCGGCGGTGCTTCGAGCCATCTCGGAAGAGCGGGGCAGCGAGATCTTCCTCGTGCCGACCATGATCCAGCGTCTGCTCGACGCTCCGGAGTTCGGTGCGCACGACCTGTCGAGCCTGTCGCTGGTGCTCTATGGTGCGGCGCCGATCGACAGCCCGCTGCTCGACCGGGCCCTCGCGGCCATGCCCCAGGCGCGTTTCGCGCAGTTGTACGGCATGACGGAACTGTCGCCTGTGGTCAGTTGCCTGCCAGCGTGGTGCCACGCCGGGCACGGGCGTGAGGCCGGCAAGCTACGTTCAGCGGGTCTGCCGGTGCCGGTGGCGGAGGTGCGTATCGTCGACGGCGACGGGAGGGAGGTGCCACGCGGCACCGTGGGAGAGGTGACCGTGCGCGGCCCGACCGTCATGGCCGGTTACTGGAACAATTCCGAGCAATCCGCCATCGCCGTGCGCGATGGCTGGATGCATACCGGCGACGCAGCATGGATGGACGATGACGGCTTCCTCTACATCGTCGATCGCGTCAAGGACATGATCGTCACCGGTGGTGAAAACGTCTATTCGGCCGAGGTGGAGAATACGCTGGCGAAGCATCCTGCAGTGGCAGCCTGTGCCGTGATTGGCATCCCGAACGAGAAGTGGGGCGAGTCGGTCCACGCAGTGGTCGTGTGTAAGCCGGGCGAGTCCGTCAGCGAGACAGAACTTATAGCGCACTGCAAGATCGAGATCGCGGGCTACAAGAGTCCATGGAGTATTGAGTTTCGCGACGCACTGCCGCTTTCCGGAACCGGGAAGGTCCTCAAGATCGAATTGCGGAAGCCGTTCTGGGAAGGACGCGCGAGGCAAATAGGCTGAGGATCAACGCTGACGGCAGCATGGTTGGCTAGGCTTCAATCCAAGCGGCAGTGAGAGGTGATCGACAGGTGCGTGCGGATTCTTGGCGGATACGGATACTTGCTGGAACACCCATTGCGAGCATATGTCGGCGCGCGCGTGCAACGCATCTACGGTGGCGCTAATGAAATCCGTCGGGAGCTGATCGTGCGCTCATAGTGAGAAAGCGGAAGAACGGGCGCTAGCTGGCCCGTAGGTCCGGAATAACAGGAAATGGAGACTGAAATCATCATGCTCTCAGGTATCAGGGTTGTGGAAATCTGTGGGATTGGACCTGGTCCGTTCTGCGCCATGCATCTGGCCGATCTCGGCGCCGATGTGATCGCCGTCGAGCGAGGCGATGCCGCAAGCAGCGACAAGCCCGCCGAAGGCTTCGTACTTAACCGCGGCAAGCGCTCAGTGGTAGCAGACCTGAAGACCGACGTGGGTCGGGAGCTGGTCTTGAAACTGGTGGAGGATGCCGATGTGCTGATCGAAGGCATGCGGCCCGGCGTAATGGAGCGCTTGCGGCTGGGTCCGGACGAACTGCTGGCATGCAACCCCCGCCTGGTCTATGGGCGCATGACCGGCTGGGGCCAGTCTGGACCGATGGCCCAGTCGGCGGGCCATGACAACAACTACATTTCCCTGTCCGGTGCGCTTTACTACAATGGCTCCCCCGCCGAACCGCCGTCCGCGGCCATCACCGCCATTGGCGATATAGGTGGCGGCGCGCTTTACCTGGCGGTGGGGATCCTGGCCGGCATCCTTAAGGCCCGCGAAACCGGGCGGGGCACGGTGGTGGACGCGGCGATCGTGGACGGTTCCGCGCACCTGATGTCGCTGCTCCTGTCTACCCGCAAGGCGGGCCTGGTGGTTGGCGCGCGCGGCGAGAACGTGCACGACAGTTCGCATTTCTACGCGACTTATCGCTGCGCGGATGGCCAGTTCATCACGGTGGGTGCCATCGAACCGCAGTTTTATGCGTTGCTGCTCGAAAAACTCGGCCTGGAAGACGTACCGCAGTTTGCCCGCCAGTGGGACCGGGAGCGCTGGCCGGAGATGCGCCGCCACTTTGCCGATATCTTCGCTGGCCGTACGCGTGCCGAATGGTGCAGAGTGCTTGAAGGGACTGACGCCTGTTTCGGTCCGGTGTTGAGCCCCCAAGAGGCGGCTAGGCATCCGCATAACCTCGCGCGCGGCGTCTACTTCGAGCGTGACGGCGAGTTGCAGGCGTCGCCTGCGCCGCGCTTCGACGGCCAATTGTGCGAGCCAGGGCCGGTGCCCCTGAGGGGCGAGCATACTGATTCGGTGCTGGCCGCACTGCAAGCCGGACAGGTCTGGAAGCGAGCCTAAGCGGGGTTGCCGGGCTGATTATGTACTTCGGCATGGGCGATGTACTGTCTGTCCGCAAGGTCGAGTTGCCACCTGCGCCCCGGATATTCCCTGTTCTGACGATTCGCCTGGGCGAAGACTGCGAGCTCATCGCAGAAGTGGATTTTGCGGTGGGCGGAAAATATCCCGTTGCCGAAAGGGTTCCTGACTGGCTGTTGCGCGAGGAGGCTCAAGAAATCAGGGAGCGATGACGTAGAACGAAGCAATTCTGGGTCTCCCGCACTTTGTGTGACGGCCGCGTCGAGGGCTTGATTTCAGGCCGATTTGGCCCCATGTTCGTTGTTACCATGAGCCAAGTTCTCGGTGGGATCGATCGTATTCTCGCTCGTGTGGGTAAGCGCTTTGTCTCTAGCGACGCGTGCGGGGAGACCATCACTGTCGAAGCCTGCAGTACGGTTCGCGCGGCACCTTGTCCTGCCTGCCATAGTTGGAGTCACCGAATCCACGGCCGCTATGTGCGCAAGCTGGAAGAACGTCCAATGCTCGAGCAGCGGGTCGTTCTCGCTATTGAAGTGCGTCGCTTCAAGTGTACGAACGCCAATTGCCCCCGTCGTACGTTTGCCGAGAACGTCCACGCCCTGGCCGGGCGGTATCAACGTCGTACGCGATCGCAGGCTCGGGCGTTGCACGCGCTGGGCCACGCCCTCGGTGGTGAGGCTGCCGCCCGGCTTGCTGAGGCCTTGGGCTTGCGCACCAGTGCCGACACCGTGCTGCGGGAATTGCGCAGAGCTCCTGAGCGCAAGCGCAAACCACGACCGCGGGTCGTCGGCATCGATGACTGGGCGATCGCGCGCGGTCACCAATATGGAACGATCATCGTCGACCTGGAGCGACGTGAGCCAATCGAAGTGTTCGCTGGCAGGGAAGGAACTGCGGTGGCCGCGTGGATGCGTGCGCGTGGATGCGTGCGCACCCATCGATCGAGATCGTCGCCAGGGACCGGGCCGGGGCCTACTCCGAGGCGGTCGACATCGCGCTGCCGGCAGCCACGCAAGTCTCGGATCGCTGGCATCTACTTTGCAACCTGCGCGACAACGTCGAGAGACTGCTGTGCCGACTCGGACCGCAACTGCGCCAAGCCGCGCAGCAAGTCGAGGTCCGTGGCGTGACCCTGGGCCGGCAGCGGGAGCTGAGCCGCAACTCACTGTGGTCATGGCAGCGTCTGAGCGATCAGCGACGCGCCTCGCGGGTGGAGCTGTACGAGCGGGTTATGGCGCTACACGCCCAAGGCGGCACGATGAAAGGAATCGGGCAAGAGCTCTCAATCGACCATCGAACCGTGCGCAACTTCATCACCGCGGGGGCATTCCCCGAGCGCGCACCCAGGGCGCGGGGTCCGACGCCTTTAGATCCTTATCTCAGCGATATCGAGGAACGAATCGCACAGGGCTGTCGCTTTCCTGAACTGATCTGGCGGGAACTCAAGCAGCGAGGATACACGGGCAGTCGCGCCGCCGTTCGGAATTGCGTGATTCGCCTCCTTTTTCCGCAGGGCAAGAAGCCTCTTTTCCAGGCACCCGTGCGCACGATGCCGTGCCCGTCGGCCCGGCGCGTGTTCGGATGGCTTATAGGATGGAGGAAGCTCGCGGTCGCGGAGCCCAGGAACGCGGACCACGAGCGCTTCGTGCAGGCGCTGTGCAAGATCGAGCCCGTGGTGGGCGAGGTCCGCAGCCTCGCGCGCGAGTTTCTCGGGCTTATGCACCGGCGAAGTCCGCGGCAGTTCGATCGATGGTTGAAGCGTCTGTCGCGCTGCGACGCTGCGGAAATGCGCAGGTTCGCGCAAAGCCTGCGCGCCGACTTACCGGCTGTGCGTGCGGCCTTCAAGCTGCCATGGAGCAATGGCCAGACCGAGGGTCACGTCAACCGGCTCAAGTTCCTCAAGCGTCAGATGTATGGGCGCGCGAACATCGAGCTTCTGCGGCTGCGGGTCTTGAAGCCAAGCTGAATCGGCCCGCCTTGTCCTACTGGACCCGCTAGACCGTTCGCCATCGCAGAGGAATGAGCTCGTGGGGCCAGGGCGAGGCCGACGAGGCTCGCCCTGGTTCACGAAAAAGCAGAAGAATGGTGGTGGGGGCGATGGAGACGACGGCCGTTCCACGCGACAGGAGCCTCCACGCCAGTTCGCCGTCGTCACACAAATTGCGGAAGACCCAACATTACTACGAAAACGTACTGCGAGCGATTACTACAGTTCACGGTACTGGAATCTCTATTACCTTGGTAATTTTAATCAACTGCTTCGAAGAGCGCACGCAACGCCCCACCGGGACCTTGTTTCGCATAGGAAAGATACAGTCGCACGAATGCTGAGCGTAAAAATGCTACGGTCGCATGAATATTGAGCGTGGCTCGCACGAATGACGATCTTCAACAGCGGCGGAGAACAACGATCGTCCCACGCTACGACATCACCGAAGCCTTTGCTCATGGCGGTCACACAAATTGCGGAAGACTCACGATTACTTCTCTTCACGAAAGCGTATCGAGCTGCTGCTGTACGGCCTGCACATGCCGCTCAACGCAAAGCAACGAACGCTGTTGCTCTGCGCGAGACATGCGGCTGTCCAAAGATGCGGTGGTGATAGCGCCAACAACGGCGCCACTGCTATTGCGCAATGCAACGCCGACTGCAATGACTCCAGGGACGCTGTAGTGTCCGATAACCGCGTGGCCTCTCTTTATGGTCGCGAGGGTGATCGCCTGCAGCGTTGAAACCGTGAGCGCGCCATAGCCGGACAAACGATGCGCGTTCTTTCTGATGCACTCCTCTCGTTCGTCCTTGGGTAAGGTTGCAAGGATCGCCAAGCCTCCGGCGCCGACACCAAGAGGCTGTCGGTTGCCAACCTTCATGGCCAACACCTGAATTGGATAACTTCCGATCGATCGCGCGACACATAGAGAGTCCATCCCCATGCGCACGATGAGGAACGAGCTATTCCCTGTCTCTTCAGAAATGCCCCGAAGCACGGGCTCGCAGATGGACCGAAGATCAGAGCGATCTGCGAACGCTGCGGCGAGTTCGCGGCAGTAGTCTCCCAGCACATATCGCTTGGAGCCCTTGAGCCGGCTTATCAACCCATGCTTTACCAACGATTGGAGCATTCGGTGAGCGGTTGGTCGCTCCATACCGCTCGTCATCACCAAGTCGGTAATTCTCAGTCCGCGGCGACTATGCGCCGCCACCTCCTTCAGTAATCCGATCGCTCGATCCAGGCTCTGCGTACCCCTCCCAGAGTCGTCTTTTGAGTCACTCATCAGGCACTTTTCACCATTGGAATGCCCTTGTAGGCCGAGGGCAGCTTCGGAAAAACGTCCACATTGTGTACGTGGGCGTCGGCGCCTGCAATAGGCAGTTGTACTGTTCTCTCCGTGATGCCGAGCATCCCACCGAGTTGCAAACTAACGCTGACCAGCAAGGAGACTGACATGACCGAGCCCACCAAGATGAAGTACTGGCGCACCGCCATCGCAGAGGCCACCGATGAGGGCATGATGATTCGTGGCTACGACGTCCTGAAGGACTTGGTCGGAAAAATCGACTTTGGCGCCCTGGTCTATCTGCTTTACAAGGGCGAGCTCCCGAAGGGCAATGAATCGAAGATCATCAATGCTATCTTCATCTGTTCCGCGGAACACGGCATCTCGCCCTCGTCTACGGTTACTCGGTTCGTGCAGGCCGCAGGCGTGCCCATCCAATGCTCGGTGGCAGCCGGCGCGATGATGTTTGGCGACGTACATGGCGGTGCCGGGCAGGAATTCTCTCGCTATATCCAGGAGCTGGTGCTCGAAGCAGAGCAGTCCGGCCGGGACTACGATGAAGTAGCGCAGAAGTTCGTCCGTACGCACAAGCGGCTGGACGGATTCGGTCACCCGCAGCATCCGTCGGGTGACCCTCGAGGCAAGGTGCTCTTCGGGCTGGCGGAGGAGTATGGCCTCGCCGGTAACCACATCAAAATGACACGTGCTCTGGAGAGCGCGCTGGTCGCAAAGACGGGTCGCCCGCTGCTAGTTAATATTGATGCCGCAATTGGCGCAATTATCTCGGATCTCGGATTCGATTGGCGACTGGCTCGCTCGTTCATCGTGGTGCCGCGTACTGCCGGACTGTTCGCGCATGCGTTCGAAGAATCGGTCCGTGAGCCGGGCTGGCGCCAGATCACCCTGGACCAGATCGAATACGATGGTCCGGTGCGTCGTGCGAACGAGGATGCAGTAGCATGACTGCCGTCACCAACATGGCGCTTGATGGCCTTGTAGCGGCATCCTCCGTTGCAGTCATTGGCGCTTCGGACGATCCTCGGAGGATTGGGGGCAGGCCCGTTGCCTACATGCGGCAGCGGGGGTTCTCAGGCGATATACTTCCCGTCAATCCCGGACGCAGCACTGTTCAAGGCCTGACGGCCTACGAGAGCGTGGAGGCTCTGCCCTACGCCCCTGACACGGCCATTGTCGCCGTGCCGGCGGCGCACGTCCCGAGCGTAATTGATACGCTCGGCAAGCGCCGCGTCCGTTCCGCCGTGGTATTCAGCTCAGGCTTTGCGGAAGTAGGCCCAGAGGGCATGCGCGCTCAGCAGGACCTTCTCGCGCTTGCAAAGAGTCATGGCATGCGGCTGCTGGGCCCCAATACCATGGGGCTCTATAACGAGCGCATTGGTTATTACCCCACCTTCTCCACATCTTTCGAAAGTGGATGGCCACTGGCAGGGAGGATTGGCATCGCTAGCCAATCTGGTGCGTTCGCAGCGCACATTTTTACTTCGGCCCGTGAGCGTCGTATCGGCGTGCCCGTATGCATTACGACGGGCAACGAAAGCGACGTGACGCTGGGTGAGGCGATGCAATGGCTCGTGCAAGACCCGGAGACTGACGTCATCGCGGTTTACGCCGAGGGCTTGAGAGACGCTGCGTCCTTTCTTGCCGCGCTTGAAGCCGCCCACGCGGCACGAAAGCCTGTGGTCCTGATGAAGACCGGGCGTAGCGCTGTGGGCAGCTCCGCCGCGCAGTCTCACACTTCGGCCATCGCTGGGGACGACTCCGTCCTTAATGCGGTCTTGGCCGAATACGGCGTGGTTCGTGCGAGGTCGGCAGAAGAGTTCCTCGACATCGCGCACCTTGCAACGCGCCGTATCTATCCGGCGAGCAATACCTTGGGCGTACTCTCTATTAGCGGTGGCGCTGGCGTTCTCATTAGTGATACTTGCGAAGATCTTGGGCTGCCTTTGCCAGAGATGCCCACGTCTGCGCAACGGCAGCTCAAAGCGTTGATTCCCTTCGCCTCGGTACGGAACCCGGTGGACTGCACAGCACAAGTGCTGAACGACCTGCCGGTAGTTGGCAAGTTCGCGGAAGCGATTGTTGGACAAGGCGGCTACAAGTCCATTCTGAACTTCTTTACCCAGGCCGGCGGTACGGCTTCGGTCGCCCCGGAATTGCTGCGCCAGCTTTCTCAGGTTCAGGAGCGCTACCCCGATCGTCTCTTCGCGATGTCGGTAATCGGCTCGAGCGAGTGTACGGATAGATATGAAGCAGCGGGAATCACCGTGTTCAGTGACCCGACGCGGGCTGTCGTCGCTATAGAGGCGATGGGCAAGTTTGGCGATGCGTTTGCCAAACCACTGCTCAAGACAGGCAAAGCACATGGAACGTCGCCCGCGCTACCGCGTGCCACGCTCAATGAGGCCGAGGCGAAGCGGTGGCTGACGGATGCGGGCGTCAAGTGCGTGCTTGAGGAGGTCGCCGTCGACACGGAGTCCGCTGTGGCAGCAGCCGAGCGCATGGGCTATCCCGTCGTTCTGAAGATTCTGTCCCCGGATATCGCGCACAAGTCGGAAATTGGTGGGGTTCTCCTCAACATCGAAGACAGCGACGACGTTCGCGCTGGGGTCGACTTGCTGATCGAGCGGGCGGCTTCCTTCGCGCCCGGCGCTCATATCGATGGCGTGCTCGTGGCTCGCCAAGTTAATGACGCCATGGAATGCATCGTCGGCGTTCATCGTGATCCGTTGTTCGGGCCGGTACTGATGTTCGGATTGGGCGGCATCCTCGTCGAAGTGATGACGGACGTCGTGCTGCATCGGTGTCCGGTCGATTATCCGACGGCTGTGGAGATGGTGCGAAGCATACGGGGCATTCCGCTGCTTGAGGGGGCGCGAGGAAAGCCGCCTCGCGACATCGATGCGCTGGCATCGACTCTCGTCCAACTCTCTTCCCTGGCCGTTGCCGTAGGGCCAAACCTGCAGAGCATTGAACTCAATCCTGTTCTGGTCCTGGCTAGGGGAGAAGGTGCATTTGCTGCGGACGCACTTGTCGTAATGAACAGTACCGAGGGTCGCAATGACAAAAACTGACTACGACAATCTCCTGTTTGAGGTCACCGACAGATGTGCACGGGTAACGCTTAATCGGCCCGCTCGACTGAACAGCTTCACGGAGGCGATGCATGCAGATCTCGCGGACGTCCTTACTTATCTCGAGGAAGGCCGGAGCAACGCCAAAGTACTGGTGCTTACAGGCGCCGGTCGGGCGTTCTGCGCAGGACAAGATTTGTCCGAGGGGCAAATGTCCGGGGATGGTGAAGTAGATCTAGGTCACACCGTGGATCGCCTCTACGGTCCTCTCGTCCGCAGACTGCGAGCGCTACCAATTCCCGTTATCGCCGCAGTCAACGGCGTGGCTGCCGGTGCCGGAGCAAACATGGCTCTTGCCTGCGACATCGTTATGGCGGCCGAATCAGCATTCTTCCTCCAGCCCTTTGTGAAACTAAATCTACTTCCCGACACGGGGGGAACGTACCTCTTGCCACGACTGGTCGGTGAGGCTCGTGCGATGGGCTTGTCTCTGCTTGGGGACCGGCTCTCTGCAGTCCAGGCCCAGAGCTGGGGGCTCATCTGGAAGGCTGTTCCAGATGCCGCGTTCGCCAGCGCCGTAGCCGCCGTGGTTGATCAACTGAAGGACGGGCCGCCGCTCGCGCACGCGCATATCAAGCGCGTCATTCACGTAAGCCTGTCAAATGACCTGAATGAGCAACTGGATCTGGAACGAGATTCCATGCGGGAGCTTGGGCAGACCCGAGACTACCGAGAGGGCGTCTCCGCGTTCCTCGAAAAGCGCGCGCCGTCGTTCCAGGGCAACTAGCACTTCAACATGTCGCCGGCTAACGCCAGCTATTCAACTCACTACAAATAGGGGACAGCAATGGATCTGATCATCCGCAACGTATCGCTCTACGATGGTTCCGGTGAGGCTCCGCGGGAGCGCATGGATGTAGCCGTCAAAGACGGAAAGATTGCCGCCGTCGGCCAGGATATCTGCGGCAGTGCCAAAGAAGAAGTGGACGGTACCGGCATGGCGCTCATGCCGGGGATCATCGACTCGCACACCCACTACGATGCGCAGATCACGTGGGATCCAATGCTGAAACCGTCGTCGGCACTGGGCGTGACCACGGTACTGATCGGCAACTGTGGCTTCACGATCGCGCCGTGCCGCCCTAACGACCGCGAGCTGCTGATGAAGAATCTGACGCAGGTCGAGGGCATGTCTTTAGATGTGCTGAAGAGTGGCGTTCAATGGGATTTCGAAGACTTTCCTGGCTATCTGCGGATGATTGAGGAGCGCGGCACTGCCATTAACGTGGGCGCGTTCGTTGGTCACTCTGCACTTCGCAACTACGTGCTGGGCGACGATGCCTCCAAGCGCGAGGCCACGCCTGAGGAGGTGGACCGCATGGCCGAGATCGTTCGCGACGCCATGAAGTCTGGTGCGGTGGGATTCTCGACCTCGTACTCCCCTCAGCACCACGGTTGGGGTGGTATCCCGATGCCCTCTCGGATGGCCGACAAGCATGAGTTCAAGACGTTGATTGAGGCAATGGCCGAAGATGGTCGCGGCGTGTTCATGATCACTAAAGGTGGATTCGCCGATGTCCCGTTTCTGGAAAGCGTCTCCGCCGACACCGGGGCGCCGATGATGATTGCGGCGCTGCTCCACAACTCTACGCTGCCTAACCTAGTCTTTGATGATCTGGCCCAGATTAGTGAGGCCAGAACTCGCGGACGAGACATGTGGGGGCAGGTTGCTTGCACACCCATCACGTACGACTTTACGCTGGCCGGTGCCTATCCGTTCGAGGGCATCATGGCCTGGAAACCTGCGATGAAGCTGCAAGGCGCCGAGCTCAAGACGCTGCTCAGCGACCCGAAATTCCGCGAGGCGGTGCGCAATGAAATCGAAGATCCTCCAGCGGGCGTGCGCCGACTGTTCAACGGCGAATGGCACAAGATCGAGGTGCTGAAGGTACAAGACCCTAAGCACCAGCGATACGAACACCACAACGTCGCAGAGCTTGCCGCTGCAGCGGGTGTCCATCCGTTGGAATGGCTGTTGGATCTGGGACTCGCCGAGGAACTGAAGACGGAGTTCACAGCCATGCTGCTGAACTCTGATGAAGACGCTATCGCAAAGCTCGTCGTGCATCCATCCGCCTCTGTAGCGCTGTCGGATGCTGGAGCCCACCTGACCTTCATCTGTGACGCCGGGTTCGGCTTGCATTTCATGGGTTACTGGTCGCGAGACAAGAAGGTCTTGCCGCTGACAAAGGCAATCCATGAACTCACAGAGAAGCCTGCCAAGATCTTCCGCATCCCAAAGCGCGGGTTGGTTCGTGAGGGCTACTTCGCCGATTTGCTGCTGTTCGATCCAAAGACTGTAGGCCGCAGCGCCCGCTACAAAGTCGCCGATTTGCCCGGTGGAAACTCACGGCTGCATACGGACTCGATTGGTGTGGCTGGCGTATGGGTGAACGGCAGCAAGGTTGCTGACGCGTCGGGCGTAGTAAAGGGAAGTGAACGTGCCGGTGAAGTCATCCGGAACTTTGATTCCTGGGGCGCCTAAATGGAAGCCCCACGCTATACCGCTTTGGGGCTGTACATCGATGGTCGATGGGTGACTGCGGAAGAGCGGTCAGGCCAGCCGGTGTATAACCCCGCGACAGACGAAGAGTTGGCTATTCTTCCTTTGGCGACCGCCGACGACCTGGATGCTGCCCTTGACTCGGCTTCTCGCGGCTTTATGGTTTGGCGCCGTATGACGGCGCACGCGCGAAGCAACATCCTGCGAAGGGCCGCGAACCTCCTGAGGGAACGGAGCGAGACTATCGCCGAAGTTCTGACACTGGAGCAGGGAAAGATCATTGCGGAATCACGCATTGAAGTCATGCTTTCCGCCGACATTCTCGACTGGTATGCCGAGGAGGGAATGCGCGCCTATGGGCGTGTAGTTCCATCTCGCACGCCCGGTATTCGTTTTACGGTATTGCAGGAGCCGGTAGGCCCTGTTGCAGCCTTCACTCCGTGGAACGTTCCAGCGGTAACGCCTGCCCGCAAGATCGGGGGTGCGTTGGCAGCCGGTTGTTCGATTATCATCAAGGCTGCTGAGGAAACGCCTGGTACCTGTGTGGAGTTGGTCAAGGCGCTGCATGATGCGGGACTGCCACCTGGTGTGCTCAATCTTGTATTTGGGGCGCCTGCGGAAGTCTCTCGCCATCTCATTAGCTCACCGACGATCCGCAAGGTGTCTTTCACCGGCTCAACTGCCATCGGAAAGGAGCTCACAAAGCTCGCGGCAGATGGCACGAAGCGCGTGACGATGGAGCTGGGGGGACATGCACCTGTCATCGTGTTCGCCGACTGCGACGTGGAGCGAACCGTTCAGGCGTGCGTGGCCGCGAAGTTCCGGAATGCTGGCCAGGTTTGCATCTCGCCGACTCGCTTCTTTGTCCATGACAAGATCTACGCCCCGTTTCTCCGTAGATTTGCTGCCTTGACAGGCGAAATTGCTGTAGGCAACGGGCTGCTGCCGTCCTCTCAGATGGGGCCGCTCGCGAATCCTCGGCGAACGACGGCAATGCACAGCTTTGTAGAGGATGCACGTGAGCGTGATGCAACCATCGTGACTGGTGGCAATGCTGGCGCGGGGGCAGGGAACTTCTTTGCCCCCACAGTGGTTGGTCATCTGCCAGATGAGGCACGGTTGATGAGCGAAGAGCCGTTCGGACCTATCGCCGGCATTACTTCGTTCCGGGATTTCGATGAGGTGGTGCATCGGGCCAACGCATTGCCCTATGGCCTCGCGGGGTACGCCTTTACGGAGTCCTTGCGGCGCGCAAATGATCTCAGCGACGTACTCGAGGTCGGCATGCTAGGCATCAACACGTTTTCAGTCTCGACGCCGGAAACGCCATTCGGTGGTGTCAAAGAAAGTGGGTCCGGCTCCGAAGGTGGAATCGAAGGACTCGATTCGTACCTGGTCAAGAAGCTAGTGGTGCAAGCATGAGCACAAGAGAAGCAACGATGCCGCGGGTGGCGGTGATTACCGGTGCTGCCGGGAACCTCGGTCGGGCGATTGCTGAAACGTTTGCAGCAGCGGGTTACAGCCTCGCGCTGCTGGACGTAGATGTCATGAAGCTCGAGGAGGCCTACGGGGACGATAGTAGGTCGCATGCTGCGTGGGCCGCCGACCTGACGGACAGGGGACAGGTTCAGGCAGTGATCGACGCCTGCCTGGAACGGTACGGCCAGATTGACGTTCTTTGCAATGCGGCAGGTGGATTCAGTTGTGGGCCCCTCGTTCATGAAACGGACCGTGCTGAATGGGAACATCTCTTCAGCCTCAATGTTCGGACAATGATGGAGGCTTCACATGCGGTCGTTCCCTTAATGCTGGAACGTAAGCGAGGCAGCATTGTGAACGTTGGCGCATCGAGCGCGCTTCGAGGCATCGCAGGTATGGGGCCTTACACGGCGGCGAAGTCCGCAGTGATCCGCTTGACAGAGGCCATGTCTGCCGAGTTACGCGACAGCAACATCAATGTCAACTGCGTGTTGCCCAGCATCCTGGATACGCCGGAGAACCGGAAGGCAATGCCCGGCGCCGACCCAGCCCGGTGGGTTCATCCACAGGCGCTTGCGGCAGTCATGCTTTTTCTTGCATCAGATGCCGCGAGTCCTATTCATGGTGTTTCGTTGCCTGTGACCGGGACAGTTTGACGTCATTCGGATGGCCCCAACAAAGATACGTTAGGAGACAAAATGATAAAGAAGCTGAATCTCATGAAGCACGTGGCCAATGCCGCCATGTTGGCTGTGGCCTATTCTGCCCCGACTGCAGCTTTTGCTGAGGTTTTTCCAAACAAGCCTATCCGAATGATCGTGCCGGCTTCTGCAGGCGGTGCAGCCGATACCCTCGCGCGCCTGCTCTCGAAGTACATGGCTGAGTCCTGGAAGCAGCCCATCGTAGTTGAGAACCGCGCTGGCGCGAGTGGGATCATCGGAATCGAGGCGGGATCAAAAGCCAGTCCTGACGGATACACGGCATTGATGGGCTATACGTTCATGGTTCAGGCGCCTGCACTCTATAGCAAACTGCCTTACGACGTGTACCGTGACCTTCAACCGGTAATGCAGGTCGCCAAGTCTCCGAATCTGTTTGCCATTCCCACTTCTCTAAAGGTGAAGACTTTTCAGGAGTTTGTCGCGAAAGCAAAGGAGGCACAGGGCAAGTACAGCTTTGGCAGCAATGGCAACGGGACGTCTGCCCACATGCAAGGGACGGTGATTAGCCGGCGCGCGGGGATGGAACTTGTACACGTTCCGTTCAAGGGCAGCGCACCGGAAATTCAGGCCCTACTTGGAGACCAGATCACTTCGGGTATCGTTGACATCGGATCGGCCCAGCCGTTTGTCAGCAGCGGGGCCCTGCGCGTCCTAGCGGTTACCGGCGATCGCCGGCTGAAGTCGCTTCCTGATGTTCCGACGTTTAAGGAACTCGGCTTCGAGGGATTCGAGTCTGTGGGCTGGTTCGGAGTGTTTCTGCCGGCAAACACCCCTCAAGACATCGTTCGAAAGTATGTTGCAGAACTCACGCGGATTATGCGCATCCCTGAGGTCGCGTCCCGCATCGAGTCGCTCGGCATGATTCCCACGAGCGTAGGTCCTGATGCGTTCGCAAAGTCCATGCGTGCCGACGGCGATCATTGGACTCGCATGGCGCGTGAGGGCAACATCCGTCTGGATTGATCGAGATGAATGCCCATCAGCTCGTCTCGTTTCGGAAGCCGCTCGCGCTTATCGCCAAGCAGTTGCCGAAGCCCGTTGGCTCCGAGGTATTGCTCCGCGTTGTCGCAGCAGGCGTGTGCCATACCGACCTCCACGTCCAGGATGGAGGTTTCGACCTTGGAGCTGGAAGGTTGTTGGACTTCAAAGATCGGGGCATGCAATTGCCCCTCACTCCCGGCCACGAGACTGTTGGCACGCCAGTAGCTGCTGGCCCAGATGCCAAGCTCCAATTGTCAGGAAACTACCTTGTGTACCCCTGGATCGGCTGTGGAGATTGCCCTGTCTGCCTCGAAGGCGACGAGAACCTTTGCGCTCAACCGCGATTCCTCGGAGTGCATCGTAATGGCGGATATGCAGATCACATTCTCGTTCCTCATCCTCGCTACCTCATCGACATTGGCAACCTGGATGCTCCATCGATTGCGCCGCTGGCCTGTTCTGGTCTGACGGCTTTCAGCGCGATCGCGAAGCTGGGCGACGCTATTAAGGACTCTCCCGTGCTCGTACTAGGAGCGGGGGGCTTGGGCCTGATGGCCATCGCCTTGCTGAAGAGCTTGGACGCGCGCGGCGCAGTTGTGGTGGACGTTGACGAAGGCAAGCTGCAGGCCGCGCGTGCCGCGGGAGCGATCGCCGCCGTCAACGGCCGTGCCGATTCCACTGTTCAGGACATCACACGGGCACTTGGCGGGCCGGCCCAGTTGGTCATTGACTGCGTCGGCAGTACGGAGAGCGCCCGCGTTTCACTCGATTGCTTGGGTAAGCGCGGACGAATCGTTATCGTCGGATTATTTGGGGGCAGCGCAGAATGGCCTTTGCCGCTCATTCCGATTAAGGCGGCGTGCATCCAAGGCAGCTATGTCGGAAATCTGAGGGAACTCCGCGCCCTGGTTCAACTTGCGCAGGACGGAATGATTGTGCTGCCGCAGGTATCTAAGTTTGACTGTTGTGCTGTGAACGACGTCCTTGGTCGTCTTCGTCGTGGGGGAATTACGGGCAGAGCTGTCTTGGTGTCCGAAACGTAGTCGGCCGGCATGACTGGGAACCGGTACGGCCGGATTCGGCACGAAGGTCTCTGAAACCGGCGTCCTCTTGGGCATTGGACACACGCTCTGAAGCTCAGGGAACAAGCAGCGATGGCGTCGGGACGGCGCCGCGTTTGAGAACGTTGGGCAGCGCTGATATCGAAGGTGTTTTGAACGAGGAGTGAAGAGCAATATGCCCGATACGATTCAACCCCGGGACTCTCTGCCGCGAGAGAAGAACGGCGCCGGCACCGACAGCGAGCGCGCAGCCCTGTTCAAAAATGGCTGCAGCACTTTGGCGTGGATTACGCCGATGAGTTGGACCTCGGGACGCTGGCCGCGATCAAGCAGTGCATTGACGACGGCCTTTCTCCACCCGCAAAGGCATCCTACCCCAGCAGGCCTCCTCGTTTGGAGAGCCCTCCATCGACTGGCTGAAGCTTGGCGTTCAATCGCACAAACCCATCGTCAAGGCCTAAGGCAATAGTGCATACCGTGCCGAAACCGGCTACCTCGTCGGTTCCGGCGCGTTCCAGCGCTATGCTCAGGGGCATCCGCAAATCGCGCCGTTCGCCACGCAGGAAGAATCTCTCTGACTGGCAGCGGGCGCAGCGACCTCTTGAGAGGCTGCGCCTGCATCGGAAGCAGGCGCGCGGCTTGCGAAGTCAGAGGACCAAGGAAATCGCGATGGCCCCATTTATCGTCTGGAGAATCCAGGTTCACTGTTCCCGATGGCATGGCCGTGAGCGATGGAGCGCCCTCGACGTTGACGATGTCTTCAGGCAGTTCGAGTCGGCGCAGGCAGGCCGGCGTGATCGCGTCGAACGCCTCGTTGATCTCGATGCGCTCGACGTCCGAGCGCATCCAGTTTGCGCGTTCCAGCGCTAGTTGGACGGCCAGCACCGGGCCGAGGCCGAAGAGGCCCGGCTCGACGGGCGCCACGCCATGGGAAATCAGTCGCGCCCATGGCTGCAGCCCGAGCTTTTCCGCGAAACCCCGTTCTGCTACGATCACCGCTGCCGCGTCGCTGTTGAGCCCGGGCGCGTTACCGGCCGTGATCGTGCCGCCCTTGCGAAACACTGGCTTGAGTTTGGCGAGCGCTTCGGCCTTCGTGTCGGGCCGATTGGCTTCGTCCTTGGCAAAGCTCACTGGCCTCTTGCGGCTGGCGAGTTCGATCGCGACGATTTTCTCGTCGAACTGCCCGCGGCCTGCGCGGCACTGAAGCGCTGGTGAGAGCGCGCGGCCCAGCGATCCTGGTCCTCCCGCGTAATGCCGTACTGGCGGACGAGATCCTCGGTATGCCAGCCCGAGTGCTGGCCGCTGAACGCATCAGGCTGTCCCGCAGCATGCTGTCGAGCATCGGCGCGGCGCCCATGCGGGTACCTAGCGCCCACCCGCACCAGATAGGGCGCCTGGTCCATGTTCTCCGTGCCGCCGGCGACCGCGACCGAGGCGTATCCGCCGCGATTTCGAGTGAGGCACTGGCAATTGCTTACGGGCCCGATCCGCACACCCGGTTCACGGTCAGCGCTGGCACCTGCACCGGCAGCCCGCTGCCGATGGCTGCCTGTCGCGCTGGGTTCATCCTGGCCCCTGCCTGGATCACCTAGCCCAGCGCGACGGTATCGATGATGTCGCCGGCCAGCGGAGCGTCGCAGAGTTTCGCGGATTGCCGCCGCGCCGAGGTCGGGCGCCGGAGGGTCCTTCACCGCGCTGCCATAGGAGCCGATCGGTGTCCGGACCGGGGTGCAGAGCACGATGTCAGGCTTGGCCTTGAGAATTTCCCAAAGTGGTTGCAGGCTGATCGAAGATCAGGCACGTCGTGGTCGCATGTGCATACAGCTTGCCGTCGGGGCCGACGAGCCGCCCCTCGGCCGTGGCGACTTGGCGACCCGCGTGAATCACTTTGCCCTCGGCGCGCACCAGCCGTACCCCGTCGGTCAAGGCGCGCACCATGTTGACTTTCAGCTCCAGCGTGGTGTAAGCCTTACCGGCGGGTAAGGTCGAATGCACTGCGCAACCCACAGCCGAGTCGAGCAACGTGGCGAACCAGCCGCCGTGGACGATGCCTAGAGGGTTGTAGTGCCTGCGCTGGGGTCGGCCTTGAAAGACGGCGACGCCGGGCTCCATGTGGATCGGCACAAAGTCGAGTGTGTCGCCAATAGGGGCGGGCGGCAGTTCTCCGGCAAAGATCGCTTCGAACACCTCCATGCCAGATCGGCCGGCGATCTGTTCCCGGGGCTCAGCATCGGGCGCCCTCAAACGAGCACGAATTGCTTCCTCTTCAGCTGCCCACCGGGCAACAACTTGATCGACCTCCATTGACGACTCCTTTTCCAGAACAATGATTGCAGAGCTTCGCTCCCATCACGGCTGTATCCAGGCTGTTCAGGGCGCGAGCTCGCGCTTGAGTTCGAGACTGACCGAAACGCAACATTAGTTGACCCGAGCCGCTTACGGAGCCAGTGATGCGAGGATTGCCCGGCGGGATACTTTCAGGATCTCGTCCGCCAGCGGGGAGTCGTCCGGACAGGCCCGCGACAACACGACCGCGCCAATCGCATGGGCAAGCATGTCGATCATCTTTGCGCGCACCTCGCGCTGGTTCAGACCGCCCAGCGTGGTGCCTTCGCGATCAAGGGCCGCCAGCAGGCTTTCGATCCCGGCCGCGAACGTGGCCTTGATCGCCTCTGGCTGACGCGCAGCATCCCCACACAAGGCGGCCATCGTGCAGCCGTCGCCGCGGGCGTCTCGGTGATCCCGGGAAACGTAGCGTTTGACGAACTCGGCAACGTCTACGCCAACTGTCTGCGCCGCTGAGTGTGAGAGCCCCTGTGCGGCCGCTTCAGCCATCAGGTCTGCCTTGGACCCGAAATGCTTGTAGAACCCGCCATGGGTGAAGCCGGCAGCTGCCATCAGCTCTGCCACGCCCACGCCGTCATAGCCACGCTCACGAAACAGAATGGAGGCGGTCTCGACGATGTGCGCCCGATTCGCCTGTACCTGCGCCTTGGTGACCCTCATATCCACATGCCTCTCTTGTTTAGCACCAACAAACCGTCAGGCCGCTAGCATACATTGATGTCAGTCATCATCAAAGAGCTTGACGTTATTGATTACGACCATCATCATAAGGATTCGCCAACTTTTTGTGAGGACTTGGGTCATGAGCGATACCGATGTGACAGCATCGACCCGTTGCATTGAAGTTGATGGCGACCGATTCGCCTATCGCCGCATACCATCCAGTCCCTGGAGGAGTAGTGCACTGCCGTGCACTGCAACAACGATCATCAAATAATGTGGAAGAAAGAAGACATGACCGACAAGACTCTGTTTGAGCCCTACACCCTCGGTTCCCTGACGCTCTCCAACCGGGTCGTCCTGGCCCCGCTGACGCGCAACCGCGCTGGCGTCGGCTTCGTGCCCAGCGAGCTCGCCGCCACCTACTACAGCCAGCGCGCGTCGGCCGGCCTGCTGATCTCCGAGGCCACGCAGATTTCGCGGCAGGGACAGGGATACCAGGATACGCCCGGCATCTACACGCAGGCGCAGATCGACGGCTGGCGCAAGGTCACCGAGTCCGTCCATGCCAAGGGCGGGCGTATCTTCCTGCAGCTATGGCACGTCGGGCGCATCTCGCACGTCGACCTGCAGGCCAACGGCGCCGCGCCTGTCGCGCCTTCGGCCATCCGCGCTGAAACCAAGACCTTCGTCAACAACAGCTTTGTGGATGTGTCCGAGCCGCGGGCGCTTGAACTCGACGAACTGCGGGGGATCGTCAACGATTTCCGCCAGGCCGCGGCCAACGCCATCGCCGCGGGATTCGATGGCGTCGAAATCCATGGTGCCAATGGCTACCTGCTGGACCAGTTCATCAAGGATGGTGCCAACGTTCGCACGGATGCCTATGGCGGTTCCATCGAGAATCGCGCGCGGCTGCTACTGGAGGTGACGCAGGCCGTGGTGGAGGAGATCGGCGCAGATCGCACCGGCATCCGCATCTCGCCGGTCTCGCCGGCCAACGGCATTTCGAGCAGCGATCCGCAGCCGCAGTTCGACTACCTCGTCGACCAGCTCGACGCTTTGGGCATCGTGTACATCCATGTCGTGGAAGGTGCGACCGGCGGCCCGCGCGACGTGGCTCCGTTCGACTACGCCTCCCTGCGCCGGCGCTTCAAGCGAACCTACATCGCCAACAACGGCTACGACCTGGAACTGGCCACCTCCCGGCTCGCCGAGGGCAAGGCCGATCTGTTTGCCTTCGGGCGTCAGTTCATCGGCAATCCCGACCTGGTAGAGCGGCTGAAGACTGGCGCGCCCCTGGCGGCGTTCAATCCGGCCACGCTCTACGGCGGCGGTGCCGCGGGATACATCGACTACTCGACCCTCGCCGAAGCCAGCGCCTGATCAGTCTGGCGGGGCCACGCACAGCCGCGGCCCCGCTGCGCATCGTGCTTTCCGACATGGCTTCAACGATTCAAGAGAACAACACATGACCACCCGTTCCACTGTCCTCATCACAGGCGCCTCCTCCGGCATCGGCGCCACCTACGCCGAGCGCTTCGCACAGCGCGGCCATGACCTCTTGCTGGTCGCCCGCGACCAGGCGCGACTGGAAACCCTGGCGGCTCGTCTGCGCCAAGCCCATGGCATCGCCATCGATATCCTCCAGGCCGACCTCACACAATCCAGCGAGCTGGCCGACGTCGAGACGCGTCTGCGCGATGACGCCCGCATCGGGATCCTCATCAACAACGCCGGAGCAAGCAAAGCCGGCAGCTTCATCGAGCAGACGACCGACGACGTCGCGCGGCTCGTCGCGCTCAACACCACCGCGCTGGTCCGGCTCGCCAGCGCGGTCGCTCCGCGGCTTGCAACGGCCGGTGAAGGCGCGATCGTCAATATCGGCTCCGTGGTGGGCCTGGCGCCGGAATACGGCATGTCGGTCTACGGCGCGACCAAGGCCTTCGTGCTGTTCCTCTCTCAGGGGTTGAGCCTGGAGCTTTCGCCCAAGGGCGTCTATGTCCAAGCTGTGCTTCCTGCGGCCACCCGCACGGAGATCTGGGAGCGTGCCGGCATAGACCTCAATACGCTACCCGAGGTGATGGAAGTGGGCGAGTTGGTCGATGCGGCGCTGGTCGGCTTCGATCGCCGCGAGCCCGTGACAATCCCGCCACTGCACGACGCTGCACGCTGGTACACCCTCGAAGCCTCGCGGCAAGACCTGCTTTCGGAGATCAGGCAGACGCATGCCGCAGAGCGCTATCGGACAGCGCCTTGACGGTAGCTGATCCTGCGGTATCGCTTGCCGCTCATTCTCGAAAACGAGGCTTAACCCATGACATTCAAAGCACTGCTAGCCACCAAGACAGGTGATTCGATCTCGACCAGCTTGGTCGACTTCAATGAAGAGGATTTGATGCCGGGCAACGTCACCGTCGCGGTCGAGTACTCGACGGTGAACTACAAGGACGCGATGGCGGTCACCGGCCGCGGACCGGTCATTCGCCAGTTTCCGCTGATCCCGGGGATCGATTTCGCCGGCATCGTGGAAGCCTCCACCTATCCCGGGATCGCCGTTGGTGACCGCGTGGTCGCCAACGGCTGGGGACTGAGCCAGACCCACCACGGCGGGTTTGCGCAAAAGGCGCGCGTGAGTGGCGAATGGCTGGTCAAGATCCCGGAGGCCTTCTCCACCAAGGACGCCATGGGCATCGGTACGGCCGGATACACCGCGATGTTGTCAGTGCTGGCGCTGGAACACGGCGGCCTGACACCCGAGCGCGGTGACATCCTCGTGACCGGCGCCAATGGCGGCGCCGGATCCGTCGCGATCGCGCTGCTGGCAGACTTGGGCTATCGCGTGATCGCCTCGACAGGGCGTCCGGAGGAGGCCGACTACCTGCGCAGCCTCGGCGCGGCGGAGATCATCGACCGCCGCACCCTGTCCGAAGCGGGCGCGCCAATCACTAAGGAGCGCTGGGCTGGCGCCATTGATTCCGTCGGTAGCCATACGCTGGCCAACGTGCTGGCGCAGACCCGGTATCGCGGCGTGGTCGCGGCTTTCGGGCTGGCACAGGGCGCGGACCTGCCCGCATCGGTCCTTCCCTTCATCCTGCGCAACGTCATCCTCGCCGGCATCGATTCGGTCAACGCACCGCAGGATATCCGGCTGCAGGCGTGGGCGCGGCTGGCGCGCGACCTGGGCCTGGACAAGCTCGCCCGCACCACGCAGGTAGTTGGCCTGGCCGAGGTGCCCGGAATCTCGGCGCGGATACTGGAAGGGAAAGTCCGGGGGCGCACCGTCGTCGATGTGAACGCATGACCGTCGGTTCGCCCTGGCGGCAGGCCTTTGTCCCTCTTATCCAAGAAATCCCGCCCCACAGCAATGACCAATTCCAACAAACACCTTGGATCGGATACGACCTACGCAAATACCGCGAATAGGTCGATCAATGTCGGAGGGACTCCTTTTGCCTACCGTGATCTGGGGCCCCGCGGTGGAGTGCCTTTGATCCTTCTCAACCATTGGGGCGCGGTCCTCGACAACTTTGACCCTCGGATCGTCGATGGCCTTGCCGGCAGGCATCGTGTCATCGCCACCGACTACCGGGGAATCGGCGCCTCGGGCGGAACAGCCCCCGTGACGGTCGATGAAATGGCGCGAGATGCAATTGCCCTGATCGGTGCACTGGGCTTCGAGAAGGTCGATCTGCTCGGCTTTTCCCTTGGTGGTTTCGTGGCGCAGGACATCGCTCTCAAAGCCCCCGGGCTGGTGCGCAGGCTCATTCTTACCGGTACAGGTCCGGCAGGTGGCAAAGGCATCGACAAGGTGGGTCCTGTTTCGTGGCCCTTGATAATCAAGGGCCTGCTGACGCTGCGGGATCCCAAGTACTACCTGTTCTTCACCTCCACGGCCAATGGCCGCCAAGCCGCGAAGGCCTTCCTGAAAAGGCTGAAGGAGCGTAAGGCCGATCGGGACAAGGGCCCCACGCCCAGCGCCTTCCTGCGGCAGTTGAAGGCGATCAATGCGTGGGCCCGGCAGGCACCCCAGGACCTCGGCAGCATCCGGATCCCGGTACTCATCGCAAATGGCGATAACGACATCATGGTACCCACCGTGAACAGTACCGATATGGCGCGCCGCATTCTGAACTCGCAACTGGTCATCTACGAAGACGCCGGGCATGGCGGGATTTTCCAGCATCACGCCAATTTTGTGCCCAAGGCACTGACCTTTCTCAGTGCTTGACACCATGACGGGCCTCGCCTAACCAGCACGAAGCCTATCGGCTGCCCGTTGACGCCCCTGATTCGCTGTCGCAGCTCCCACGGCTTCGGAGACCGTTCGCGCCAATCCAATTTCGCCGCTCTCGTTGACGGTGGGATATCACGTCCACGCAGCGTAACTGCGTTGGCCTCTTCCTTCCAGCCTGGATATCCGGTCCCATCGTCGAGTACGGCATCAGATTACTTGTCGCAGAGCGGACGATCGCCTATGCGACGAACGTGTACTTCACGGAATCTCGATGCGCCGAGGCAGATGATGCAGGCAACTAAGACCAGTCTCGCGATGCCGCTGGCTCGCCAGCGAGCAACGCCAGATGAACGCAGAGGACAATGTTGGCTTTCAGTCTGAGTGGTCTGAGAGGCAGGGCCGCGGCGCCGGCTCGGTCCGCGCGAGAGAATGTGTTGCGTGTCGCAACACGTCTGGCGCGAGCTCGTGGACTTGAGAACTTTTCCGTCACTGATGTCACCAGACAACTCGGCTTGTCAAAGAGTATGTTTTATGAGCGCTTTGAGTCGCGAACCGAGCTGATTGCCGAGATGTTGGTCGAGTACTCTTCCACCTTACTGCGCGACGCAGAGGCGGCCGGACGCGCCGCGCCAAAGGGGATCCGGCGGCTGGTTTGCATTCTCGAAATGTGGCTACGCAACTACGTGCTGCGGGAGGGCGGCTGTCTGATCCTGAGTGGCGCCATTGAGTGTGCCAGTCGGCCGAATGACGTGATCCGAAATGCGATGAAGTCTGCGGTGAAGCCTGGCGAGCTTGCTTGAACGAGCAATTGCGCGATGCTGCGGCCTTGGGAGAAGTCGCTGGAACCGTGGATAGAGTCCAGCTCGAATTTGAGATCTTCGGCTTTGTGCTTGGCATACAACACGATTGCATGTTTCTTGGTGAACCCGTCTCGTTCCGGTCGCCGGCCTTCGCCGCAATTCTGAACCGGCATGGCGTCAGCCTGCCGCCTGGCGTCTCCCTGGGCATTTGAGGCAGCGCATCCGGCGACGGTGGGCGGCCTACACGAAACTGGAACCAATGGTGAACCGAGGTGTCACCGAAATGAACAATATCGGCGCGGTAGAACAACTCACAAGCTTGTCACGCGCGGCCGGCGCGATTCGCCTAGTGAAGGCCGGTGGGGCGGCCGAAGGCCTCAGGGCCTGTATTCGAGAACCTTGAATACCTGCGTGAATGCTTGCCGGCTTCCTTGTAGCAGGGTTGCCCGCCCCTCGCGGAGCGCACGTGCTGGTGTGATCTGGCGCAGAGCCAGCGCCATGAACGTTTCCATGTCGCACTGTATCTTGACGTCGGCGGACTCTGCGCTGGGACCGGAGCGCACCAGCACCTTCCCGTCTCTCACCGGGACATGGAAGACTTCTGCCCCCACGTGGAACTCGTACAACGCTTGGAAACCGGCGCTTGACGCCGGATCGCTCGAACCCGCCAGGCACAGTGCGATGAGCTCCGCACGGGCACTCGACGGATCGATGCGCTCGTCGACCGGCAGGCGCAGGCCCCAGAGACCAAGCGCGATCACCGGTTTGCGCAGTTGCTCGCCCAATTCCGTCAGTTCGTAAGCTGGCGCCGCGGCGGGCGCTGGCAGCGTGGTCGGTTGGACGACATTGCTCTCCACCAACATGGCCAGACGCTCGGACAGCCGGTTTGTGCCCATGGCAGGCAGGATCGCCAGCAGATCCTTGAACCGCTTCGGACCCAGCAGGAGTTCGCGGATCACGAGCAGCGTCCACCGATCCCCCAGGACATCCAGCGCCCGGGCCATTGGGCAAATTTGACCGTAGGTTTTGTTTGGCATGCCATATTGTACAAGGCCCCGCTCAAGCGAAGCGGGGCAAAACGCGACAGTCACCGACCAGGCGGGAAAACCGCCACGCAAACGCGATGGTGGTCAGGTCGTCGGGGCTAGATCCCATGACCTGCACGCCAGGGGGTAAGTCAGTGCGGGTGGCCACTACTGGAATGACGATGGTGGGGCCCCTGCGATGTTGGCCATGACGCTCCACCTGATCTGGTCTCAAGACGGGTGCAGGTGTCCATCCACATCGATAGTACGGCCGTACCGGTCGTTTTCCTTGCGGTGATGTAGCGGCGCAGGCATGGGGGGGCAGCCGGGGCCATGCTTTTTCTCCCGATTTGAGTCCCACGATGCCCGTCACGTTTTAACTATATCATTTGTGTAGCAATGTAGCTATACAAAGAGTATAGTGCAGGCGTAACCGCAGCGCGAGGTCCACGCATCGTGCGCCTTCGCATCGTGCGCCTTCGCCTCGGGCGACTCTCGCCCGACGTTTCCCACCAAGCGGGCACGACACAATTAGCGTGCCCGAGTGCGGGAGGCCCTGCAGCAGCGGACTATGGAGACCCAAATGAGCAAAAGACACTGGATCCAGTCGTACGGTTCGCTCCCCCCCGAGATCGACGCTGATCGCTATCCTTCCGTGAATGCGCTGGTGCAGGGTGCAATGTGCCAGTTCTCCGACAAGCCAGCCTTCCGTGCCGCCGGTCGGACACTCACCTATGCGGACGTCGACCGCCTCTCGTCCGCGTTCGCCGCTTACCTGCAGAAAGTGGTCGGCGTGAACAAAGGTGATCGTGTGGCCGTGATGCTGCCGAACGTGTTGTCGTTTCCGATAGCCTTCATTGCCATCGCAAAAATCGGTGGCATCCAGGTTAACGTCAATCCGCTATGCACGGCGCGAGAACTCGAGCATCAGCTTAACGACGCGGGCGCCGAAGTGATTGTCGTCCACAGCAGTTCAACG
This sequence comes from Cupriavidus lacunae, assembly GCF_003353055.1. Taxonomy (GTDB): domain Bacteria; phylum Pseudomonadota; class Gammaproteobacteria; order Burkholderiales; family Burkholderiaceae; genus Cupriavidus; species Cupriavidus lacunae. The sequence continues at coordinate 52,555 of NZ_QKWJ01000011.1, read as the reverse complement.
TCCACCTTTGCGCAAGTGGTTGGCAAGACGCGCGTCAGGAACGTGATCACGGCCGGTCCCGGCGACGACGGCGCCGCGATTCCAGGGCCTGCGATCGAAGAGTCGCTGTGCGAAGGAATCACTCTACAAGCAGCGATCGACCTGGGCGAGAAGCTCGAATTCGATCCGGTGACGGTGAGCGGCACCGATTTGCTCTTCCTGCAATACACCGGGGGTACGACCGGGCTTTCGAAGGGCGCCGCGTTATCGCACCGTAATCTCATTGCCAACATCGAGCAGTTCAAGGCCTTCATGCCCGATGCGCAGCGGCCCGGCGAGGAGGTTGTCGTGACCGCGATCCCGCTGTACCACATCTTCGCGCTCATGGTGAACTTCCTGACCTACTTCTCGGTCGGCGCCGAAAACTGGCTCGTGGTCAACCCGCGAGACATCGGTGTGTGCATCGATGTGCTGAAGGCCGCTCGGCCGACAGTGTTTGCGGGTGTCAATACGCTGTACGCCGGGCTGGCCGCCCATCCACGCCTGACGGAGGTGGACTGGTCGAGACTGAAGTTTTCCGCCGGCGGCGGGGCGGCGGTGATTGACGTTATCTCTGAGCGGTGGAAGTCGGTGACGGGCAACTTCATCCGCGAGGGCTACGGGTTGTCGGAGACTTCACCTATCGTTTCTTTTAACCCGCAGTTCATTAGCGACTTCACCGGTAACACTGGCTTGCCGGTGCCCTCCACCGATGTCTGTCTGCTGGACGACAAAGATAGGGAGGTCGGCATCGGCGAGTCCGGAGAGATCTGTGTCAAGGGACCGCAGGTGATGTCCGGATATTGGGAAAAGCCCGAGGCAAACGCAAAAGCGTTTACCGCTGACGGTTATTTCCGAACTGGTGATGTCGGCATCTTCGACGACGAGGGATTCCTGAAGATCGTTGACCGCAAGAAGGATATGGTTCTCGTCTCGGGCTTTAATGTTTACCCAAACGAAGTGGAAGCGGTCGCGACCACATTTCCCGGGGTCGCCGAGTGCGCCTGCATCGGCGTGCCGGACGAAAGGACAGGAGAGGCGGTCAAGCTGTTCGTCATCAAGGCGGACGGGGCCGACGTGACTGGGGAAGCTCTGGTCGCGCACTGTCGTGCCGGCATGGCGGCCTACAAGGTGCCCAAGATTATCCATTTCGTCGACGCACTTCCGAAATCAACCGTGGGAAAGATCCTTCGACGAGAGCTTCGCAACATTGACTGACCGCCCGGGTGGCGCGACAGCCGGACCCTGAATGGTGCATGTCGGCGAATCCGCCCAAGACCGAGCGTCGAAGATGATTGCGTTTGTGCTCGCGGATAAGGAGCGAGTTCTCGTTGGCGATGCGACATCGATAGTCGCGCTCACTGGGCAGATAAGTAGTTGTCCTGTGAGTGTCAATTGGATACCAGCAAGGACTGCGGTTCCCCCCAGAGTCGGACCATGGAGGAGCCGGTCCATCACGGTGCAAGCTGTCCTCAGGGCGGACATTCGGTTCCCTATGTTCGAACCACCAAACCAGGAAAACGGAGACAAACGATGAACATCTTGCACGCTGATGCCCACATTGATGGCACCACCGGTGCGGGCTCAAGGTGCCCGCAATGAATGCTTCCTACGATTTCGACTACATCGTCATCGGCTCGGGCTTCGGTGGTAGCGTGTCCGCCTGCCGGCTGACCGAAAAGGGATATTCCGTCGGTGTGATGGAGATGGGCCGGCGTTGGACGGCTGAGGATTTTCCCAAGACCAACTGGAACGCGCGGCGCTGGATGTGGCGACCTGGCCTGAAAATGTTCGGCTTCTACAACATGCGCATCTTCCGTCACGTGATGGTCTTGAGTGGCAACGCGGTCGGCGGCGGCTCCATCACCTACGCCAACGCCTTGCTGGTTCCACCCGAGAAAGTGTGGGACGAGGGTTCCTGGGCTGGCCTGAAGGACTGGAAGCGCATCATGCCGCAGTACTACGCCATGGCGGAAAGAATGCTGGGCGTGACTGAGAACAAGATTCTGGGCGAGGCTGATCTGCGGCTCAAGAAGATGGCGGACTTGCAAGGCGCGGGCAACACGTTCCACAGCGGCCGTGTAGCGACCTTCTTTGCGCCAAAGGGCGAGGCCGGCGGCAAGACCTATCCTGATCCCTACTTCGGCGGCGAAGGTCCGGAGCGCGGGACTTGCGTCGGTTGCGGCGGCTGCATGGTGGGTTGCAAGCACAACGCCAAGAACACGCTTGACAAGAATTATCTCTACTTGGCGGAAAAACGTGGTGCTCAGGTCTTTGCCGAAACCAAGGTGGTCGACGTGCGGCCGCTCAACGGCAAGGAAGACGGCAGCGACGGCTACGAGGTCTTCACCGAGCGTTCGACCGCCTGGTTCGACAAGCAGCGGCGCAGTTTCCGCTGCCGCGGTGTGGTATTTGCCGCTTCTTCGTTGGGCACGATGGAGTTGTTGTTCCGGCTCAAGCAGAGCGGCTCCCTGCCGCGCATTAGCGGTGACCTCGGCAAGCGCGTGCGCACCAACGCCGAGTCCCTCGTCGGCGTGCGCTTTCCAGCCAACGACAAGAGCATGTCGCCAGGCGTGGCAGGCGGCGCCGGCGTTTATATTGACGAGCGTACGCACATCGGTGCAGTGCGTTACCCGGAAGGCTCGGACGCGACAGGCCTGATGATGACCTTGCTGTCCGGCGGGCGTGCCGGATGGACGCGGATTTTTACCTGGCTATGGACGCTGCTGATCCATCCGCTGAAAGCGATGCGTGTGCACAATCCTTTCGGGTTTGCGCGCCAGACCGTCTTGTTCGTGGTGATGCAGACGGTGGACGCTTTTATCAACATGCAGTTCAAGCGCCGCTGGTATTGGCCGTTTGGAAAGCAGCTATGCACCGATGGCGGCCCGATTCCCACCTTCATCCCCGAGGCAAATACCTTTGTAGAAAAGGGGGCAAAGGCGCTGGGCGGCATCCCTACGACCTTGCTGACAGAGATCCTGTTCAACATCCCCACGACGGCGCACTGCATGGGCGGGTGCGCGATGGCGGACTCTCCCGAGCGCGGTGTGATGGACGTTCAGAACCGCGTCTTCGGTTATCAGAACCTGCTGGTCTGCGACGGCTCGATGCTCAGCTCCAACCTTGGTGTGAACCCCAGCCTGACCATCACCGCGCTGACCGAGCACGCGATGTCGCAAATTCCTGCGAAATCGCCCCTTGCAACCATCTTTCCGAGTACTTCCCCATGGCCAATCCGTCTGCATCTAACTCCAGCCTGCTGAACCAGCCCTTGCGCCTGCCAAATGGCAGCATCCTCCGCAATCGTCTCGCGAAGTCGTCCATGAGCGAGACGCTGGGCACTTACGACAACCATGCGACACCCAAGCTCGTAGAGTTGTACCGCCGCTGGGCCGCTTCAGGCATCGGCCTGCTCCTGACCGGCAACGTGATGATCGACCGCCGCGCGCTAGGCGAACCCGGCAACGTCGTGATCGAGGACGAATCCGATCTGCTCATCCTGCAACAATGGGCCCGCGCGGCCACCGACCAGGGCGCAGCCCTGTGGGTGCAGCTCAATCATCCCGGCAAGCAGTCGCCCAAGGGCCTGAACGTCAGCAATCTCTCGCCGTCAGCTATCCCGTTTCGTGAAGACATGGCGGCGTTTTTTGAGACCCCGCGCGAAGCCACTACCGCCGAGATCCACGACATAATCCGGCGCTTTGGGCGCAGCGCTGGCATCTGCAAGAAGGCCGGCTTCAGCGGCGTTCAGATCCACGGCGCCCACGGATATCTGATCAGCCAGTTCCTGTCCCCTCACCACAACCATCGCACCGACGAATGGGGCGGAAACCCGGAAAACCGGCGCCGCTTCGTGATGGCCGTCTACGCCGAGATCCGTCGCCAGGTCGGCGTCAATTTCCCGGTGGGCATCAAACTCAACTCAGCCGACTTCCAGCGCGGCGGCTTCACCGAAGAAGAGTCGATGGCCACCATCCACGCGCTCGTCGAGGCCGGCATCGACCTGATCGAGGTTTCTGGCGGCACGTACGAGGCGCCGGCCATGAGCGGTGGCTTCCAACAGCCGCAAAAGGCTTCCACGGCAGCGCGCGAAGCGTACTTCCTAGAGTTCGCGGAGAAAGTGCGTACAGAGATCCAAGTGCCGCTGATGGTCACCGGCGGCTTCCGCACTGCCGATGGCATGAACGCTGCGCTGCGTTCCGGTGCCCTCGACATTGTCGGCCTGGCGCGGCTGTTGGCCATCGACCCCGACGCGCCCGCCGCCTTGCTGCAAGGGAGCGACAGTTCGCAGCGCGTGCGGCCGATCACCACAGGCATCAAACCGGTGGACCGCATGGGCATCATGGAGGTCCTGTGGTACACGCGGCAGCTCAGGCGCATTGCCGAGGGTGGCAACCCCCGCCCCAACGAAAGCGGCCTGATGGCCTTTCTCAAGAGCCTGGTGAATAGCAGTTGGGGCAACTATCGCACCAAGCGGATGCGGGCGTGATCGTTGGCCCCCTCTCTACACTTGGTTGTCGCTATACCGACTTCGCAGCGTACGTCGTGGACATTATTTCGCGTTCTCACACAAAGCGCTGACTTCATGCCTAAGTTGCAAGCGGCTGCGGCCGCAAATCACCGCATCGAGCAAAACGGCGCTCGAGTTCCCTGCTCGATAGGCTTTGAGGAAAGCTCTGGCCCGGGCGCGCAATCGCCGCAGGTGGCCGGAAGGGCGAGGAGAACGTTTTAGGCAAAGACCTCATGTTCGGTATGTCGCACCGAACATAGCGGCCTTTCATATTCATACCTGGCATTTTCATAAGGATTCCAACATGACCGATACACACTTCACCGCTCCAACGCGCTTCGTGGAAGTCGATGGCGATAGATTCGCCTATCGCCGCTGGGGCAACACTACGATTACTGACCAGCCGCCATTGTTCTTCCTCCAACACTTCCGTGGCGGAATGGATCATTGGGACCCGCTCATGACAGACGGCTTGGCGGCAGGGCGCGAGGTGATCCTTTTTAACGGTCGCGGTGTTGCATCCTCTTCTGGTAAGCCACGCACCCGAATTGAACATATGGCCGACGACGCAGCCGCGGTTATACGAGCACTTGGTATTGACAAGGTTGATGTTCTAGGTTTCTCGCTCGGTGGTTTTCAGGCCCAGGATCTGACGCGACGTCATCCTGACCTGGTCCGTAAGCTCATGCTGCTCGGCACAGGACCCCGGGGCGGCAATCCGGATTCAGAACCTGGTGTGCTGGAGGCGGCACCGCGCCCGGTTCCAACGGTGGAGGACTTCCTCTTTCTGTTTTTCGGTCGGTCGGAGGCCGCGCGACAGGCCGGGCGGGACTTCTGGACACGCCGACACCAGCGCGTGGATCAAGATCCACCCAGTTCCCCAGCGGTGATACAGGCCCAGATCGAGGCAAACATGTACTACTTGCCAAAATTGGACCCTAAAGAGCCTTTCGCTCATTTGCGGTTAATCAAGCAGCCGACATTCATCCTCAATGGCGTCAATGATGTAATGGTTCCAACAGTCAATTCTTGGTACATGGCACAAAACATTCCGAATGCGCAGCTATTCATTTATCCCGACGCCGGCCATGCAGCTCAATTCCAGTACCCCGAGCGTTTCTTGAAGCATGCCGTTCAGTTTCTCGGCGAGTGAAAATCACAGAGATTCGCAGAATTGATTTGGTCATATTTTAATTGTGCGCAATGAAAAAAGGAAGCTATTATGCTAAAGTTCAAATTCTTATTGTGGGCACTGACAAAGTTACTGCAAAGCGCAGTCAAAAAAAACCCCGCATGTGCAAAATATATAGAGGGAAAAGAGCTGGTATTTCAAATGCAAACGCTTAACGGGATCGGCCGTCATTTCAATATAAGAGACGGAAAGGTAAGCTCTATTGCAGGACTAACTCCGAGCCCAAAGTTCACCATGACTTTCAGAGATGCCGTCAAGGGTTTTGCGATCCTGTCTGCAAAGGATAGCAAAGAGGCCTTTCTGGCAGCTCTGCAAAAAGAAGATCTTGTCCTCAGTGGCGACTTTGTTGAGGTGATGTGGTTTCAAGGATTGACGGAATACTTACAGGCCGGCAAAAAGCAGGTCCATTAAGCGCTTGGGCTCGATCCGGCGAAGGTCAACCCGAACCGTTCTGGCATCTCCCTCTAGGCCAACCGGTCGGCGCCGCCGGCGCGCCGATCACCGTCAAGGCCCTGTACGAGCTGGCAACGGGTGCGAGGCCGCACGGGGGGTCTTAGCTAACAATCGAAATCAAAAGTTCAGCAGTCTAATCAGACTCACCTCGTCCCGGTCCAACCTGTTTGCCATCATGCAGTAGTGCTTGCGCTCCTTGGTGAAGTGTTCAGAGATTGCCTGCCGCCCCGGTCTTGTTGTCGACAACCATGGGTTGTCCAAGCGCGCGGCACACCGGCTCTGCCAGCGTGCGCGCAACGATATCGATCGCTCCGCCAGCCGCGTATGGGGCCACGACCTTGATCGGGCGAGAAGGGTATTGATCGGCAAAGGAAATCTGGGTCAAGGCAAGAAATGCCGTGCCGAGCATGGCCGCGTAGCAGCGGCGCGATTTCGCATTCATGTCTGTCTCCACGTTGTAGTTTGAGTTTCTGTTTGCACCCAGCTAAGGACTTGTCCGCCGTCGACGGGGGTGAACTCCGACTGAATCTCAGTTTGGATGTTGCCCGGCGCCAAGGCGTTGACGCGCACACCCTTCCTCGCGAGTTCAAGGGCCATGATGTGCGTCAGGTGTATGAGTGCGGCCTTGGATGCGCCATAGCTCGACATCTGGTCGCCAGCGCGCGCCCCGACGATCAGGCGATATTGATGATGCTGCCCTGATCGCGCGTCGACATATGGCATGCGGCCTCCTGGGCGACCATGAAGGCGCCTTTCAGGTTGGTGTCGAATGTGCGGGACACCTCTTTGTATGACTGGGAGGTAAAGCGCTCGATGTAGATGACACCGGCGTTGTTGAACAGGATGTCGATCGGTTGGCCGAGCTGATGCTCGGCTTCGCGCCATGCCGGTTCGATGGTCGACGGGTCGGTGACGTCGAGTCCTACTGCGCAGGCTTTGTGGCGCTCCGACCTCAATTCGGCAACAACCGCTTCAAGACGATCCGCTCGGCGAGCCGCCAGGGCAACGGCTGCGCCTGCTTCTGCCAGCATACGCGCGGTGAGTTGACCGATGCCGCTTGATGCGCCGGATATGAAGGCGGCCTTGCCTCGCAAGTCAAAGATGGAAATCGGACTTGCATACCTGTGGCTGGACTTCCATGTCGGTCTGGACGTCGCACGTGGTCGATTTCATGCGCGAGCGCTTGCAGCCGGCCCGCGCACTTGTGACGCACGGGCCTGCCAAAGGCCTGTCCCCGAATGGCTCTCTGGAATGCCGTGCAATCGCACGACGATGAGGAAAGTCTAGGGTAACCCGCGGAGGATCACCAACGTTGCGTTCCGCTCTGCGGTCTGCAGTTTGGGGAGGAAGGGGGACGTCCTCAGCGCGTCATTAGAGAATCCGGCAAAGTTGCCGGCACGGCTGCGGGAATCTGTGCCATCGCATACTCGGCAAGCGCAGTGATCGTCAGCGCAGGATTCACACCAGGATTTGCCGGCACCGCGGCACCATCGCACACAAGCAAGTTCTTGTAGCCGAAAACATGCAAATGACGATCGATCACCCCGCTCGCGGCATCGCCGCCGATGACGGCACCGCCCAGTACGTGGGCTGTCGTCGGGATGTTGCCAAGCGCCTCTAGCACGTTGCTTTGGGCAATGCCGCCGGTATGCTGGGCAAGCCACCGAGCGGCCTGATTACCCATCTCGATGTATGTCGGGTTCGGTTTGTCGCGATTCTGCTCGGTCACGAGGCGGTAGCCTCGACCGAACCAACGTTTCCTGGCACGCAGCCTGATCGCATTGTCCAGCGGCTGCATGACCAGTAGCATCACCATGTGTCGGCTCCAGCCCACCGGCCACATCGACTTAAGCCACTGCACAGGGTGCAGCAAGATGTTGCCCAGCCATTTGAGCGGACGCGTCAAGCAATTGCCCTTGCCAACCAGGATCGTACAAAGCAAACTCAAGAAGTCGGCGTGACGGCCGTAAGTCAGAAACTCGATATGGGTGTCCTGGTCGACATGCACACTACTGCTGGCCGTGACATCATTCCAGGTTTTGCGGTCCTCGGGCAGGCGCACGTTCAGAACCGATTCGCTGTTGGTACGCACCAGTTCGCCGAGTCGGTCGCTGATGAGGGGCAGCGAACCCGTGTGCTTACAGTTGGCCAACAATTCGTTGGTGCCGAGCGACCCTCCTGCGAAGACCACGCCGCGGGCGGTGTGAGTCTGGCGATCGCTGCTGAGCCAAGGCCCGCCGGGGCGTTGGGTGGTCACACGGTAGCCTTCACTACCGTCGGCTGCACCGAGCGGGGTCACATCAACGACCTCACGTTCAGCCAGTATCTGTACACCTCGCTTCTCCGCGAACCACAGGTAATTCTTTACCAGGGAATTTACCGCGCCTACTCGGCAGCCCACCATGCACGCGCCGCAGCGGGTGCACCCTGTTCGGTCGGGGCCTTCGCCGCCGAAGTAGGGATCCTTGACGGTCTTGCCAGGCTCGCCAAAAAACACCCCAGTTGGGGCCCGGGTGAAAGTGCGCTCTGTCCCGAAATGTTGTGCAAGCCTTCGAGCCAATTGCTGGTTCGGCGAATCGAATGGCACCGTCATGACGCCGAGCATACGTTCGGCCGTAGCGTAATGCGGTTGTAGCAACTGGTCCCAGCGACCAAGCCCGCGCCACTGCACATTCTCGAAGAACTCTTGCTTGGCGCGGTACAACACCCCCCCGTAGACGGTACTGCCGCCCCCGACGCCGGACTGACTTGGGAAAAAGACATGCCGGAATAGCGACATGCGCATGATGCCATTCAAGCCGAACTGTGGTGCCCACAGGTACTTGCCGAATTGCCAAGCCGATTCTGGAAGGTCCTGGTCGCGATAGCGCCTACCGCGTTCGAAGACGGCAACGCGGTAACCTTTTTCCGCAAGTCTAAGGGCCGAGACACTCCCACCGAAGCCCGAGCCAATCACGAGCCAATCGAAGTCAAATGAAATCTTGGTCACAGCAGCAATCGTAGTTGGTATTGCAGTTTTTACCGTCAGATTACGGCACTCATTTACGCTCGACATGGTGGAAGGCTTAAACAGATGATGTCGTCAGAATTTATACCCAACGGTCAAGCCGAATATCTGCGGGTACCCCTTAATGTCGACGCGCCGGGAGATGGCGCCAATACCGGGCGTCTGCGTAACAACAGTCGCAACAGTTTTCATTCGAAAGCTGGAATACTCGAGGTTGATGATCCAACGCTTGTCAAGCTGATATTCGAAGCCAACCCTTGCATAGGGGCTCCAGGAGCCTTTCAGGTGAATGGAACTACTGGTACCTTGAAATGCGGATGTATAGGCGCTACTCGACTTCTGATCGGTGAAGAATGTGTAGGTAACGCCGAGACCAATGTATGGCCGGATAACAGGTACGTCGGCAAAGGTGTAGAGAGCCAGAACGGTCGGGAACCAGATGCGGGCGGTCGCCACGGTCCCGACCGATTGGCCTGTCCCTGCGCCAACAGCAGTAAGGGTTGGGGGAACTCCCGCCTGAAACTGAACCGCCCAGTTGCGGGAAAGACGCCGCTCGTAGCTCATGGCGAGGACGTCCAAGTCCTTGACTCCCAAGCCAAGGCCAGGCGGGGTAGTGCCAGGCGGTCCTGTTAGCTCACCGGACTTAGTATTTAAATTGACCCGGGCATAGCCGATTTTTATGACGTTCTCCAGGTCATCAGCATGAGCTACGCTGCATACCGAAAAGGCGAGCGCTGCACAAACTTTATAAATATATTTCTTGCATCGCATTTCTGTCTCCTTGTGTGGCTTTTTTGTGTTTTATTTCCGCCGTAGGAAATGCCACGGGCGGTAGAAATTAATTTCCCAGAGAGATAAAGGAATTCTGAATAGAGCAGGGTTTGTCAGTTGACGATCTGCGATTCAACACACGATCATTGAATCGCTCACGTTGGAATGTCGTTTGCTGGCGCTCATTCAGTGGTCATCGGGCGAGATACCGCACAACTTGCCGACTGAGTGCAGACGGCGCGATACGCGTGGCGAAGGCCAAAAGAGAGGCCTGCAAGCCGACCGTCCAATGGGTCTTGTGAAATCGTGGCTTGGCCACCGCGCAGGCCCACACGGCTGCCGCGACATCCTCGGGGTCAAGACGTATGCCCAGCGCCCTGGCACTGGCGATCTGGGCAAAGCTCGCTGCCATTCTGGTCTTGACGAAACTCGGCCAGATGTCGCTGACGCGAATGCCGAACTTGCTCCACTCGAGATCGAGCCCCTCGGTGAAACCTCGCACGGCAAACTTCGTAGCCGAATAGGTCACCAGTTCCGGCTGGCCGTAGATTGCCGTAGCCGAGGCCATGTTGATCACGCGGGAGCCTGGGGAGCGTTGCAGATAGTGAAAGGCACAGTGGCACCCGTTAATGATCCCTTTCACGTTCACTGCCAGCATCGCTTCATGCCGCGCCAGGGGCACGGCCTCAAATGACCCCGGTGCAAGGATGCCTGCGTTGTTAAAGAGCACATCAAGCCGTTCGCCGCTGTGCACCCAGAACTCGGCAAGCGCTCGCTGCCACGCGTCAGCGTCGCTAACGTCGATTGCGCCAGCGACGGCGTTGTCCTTCCCCAAAGTGGCTGCGATCGCCTGGGCGCCGTCCGTGTCGACGTCATAGACGCCGACGAACCAGCCGCGCCGCGCGAAGAGTTCGGCGCAGGCGCGGCCTATGCCCGAGGCTGCGCCTGTCACGAAGATTGCCGGCCTGCCTTCGCGCGGCCTGTGATTCGCGCTCATCCCCGCCCCTTAGCCAGCTCGCGCAGCTTCGGCTTATCGATCTTGCCCATTGCATTCTTCGGCAGACTGTCAACGATATGGATCGTCGCAGGGCGCTTGTAGCGTGTCAGGCGGCCGGCGCAGTGTTCGTTCAACGCTTCCGACGTGGCGGTGGCCCCCGCTCGGAACGCGACGTAGGCGATGACGACTTCGCCGAACGTCTCGTGGGGCGCACCGATCACCGCCGCCTCCAGCACGTCGGGGAAGTCGTGGAGGACGTCCTCGATCTCCTTCGGATAGATGTTCTCGCCGCCGCGAATGATCATTTCCTTTGTGCGACCGACGATGGACAAGTAACCGTCCGCGTCGATTCGACCGATGTCGCCCGTGTGCAGCCAGCCGTCGACAACGGTTCTCGCCGTTTCCTCGGGCTTGCCCAGGTAGCCGCGCATGACGTTGGCGCCTTGCACCAGTACCTCGCCCGTGGCGCCCGGGGGCAGATGCGCTCCGTGCGTGTCGGCGATCGCGATGCGTTGCCCCGGGAATGGCAGACCAACGGAACCGGGCTTGCGCAGACCGTCGACGGGATTCAACGTCGAGGCGCAGGTCCCCTCTGACAGCCCGTAACCCTCGATTAGCGGGAAGCCATAACGCGCTTCGAAGTTCTTGAGCAGTTCCGCCGGCGCGGGCGCCGCGCCGCACACGCCAAAGCGCAGGCTCGCGGTGTCTGGCCGCACAGCAGGCGGCAGGGCGTTGAGCATGGCGTAGATTGTCGGCACCGCGGAGAAGTATGTCGGTCGGAGTTGCTCGATGTCGCCGAAGAAGGTCTCGATGTCGAAGCGCCGCCGGATGGTGACGCGCCCGCCACCCGACAACGGCACCAGGATGCTCACCACAATGCCATTGACATGGAACAGCGGCAGCACCAGCAGGCAATGATCAGCGGCCGTGACCTTGAGCGCCTTTCGCCCCATGTCCGTCATGGCCTCGATGTTGGCGTGGTCCAGCATCACGCCCTTGGGCAAGCCGGTCGTGCCGCTGGTGTAGATCAGCAGCGCCAGTGCGGCCGGGTCGTCGGCTGGTGTGCCCGCGTGGGGCGTCCCATGCTGCAATGCCGCCACCGGCATGGCGGGGACGTCCGCGACGACCGATTCGCCGCTGCTGTTGACAAGCAGCTTCGTACGCGAATCGGTGATCTGATGGCTTGCCTCCTTGACGGTGAGGCCAGGATTGATCGGCGTCACCGCTGCACCCAGGCGCCAGGCGGCGAACATCGCCACGGCAAACTCAACCTGGTTGGGCAGCATGACGGCGACGACATCGCCCCTGCCGACACCCCGGGACGCAAAGGCGCCCGCCGCAGCGAGGACGCGAGAATGGAACTCGTGGTTGGACAAGGCGGTGTCGGCATCCGCGATGCACGGCGCGTCCGGCGCCGAGGCTGAGCGCGAGTCCGTAAGCATGGAAAGTCGCATCGTTGTTCACTCCAGGTAGTCGAAGGTAAAAGAACGCTCGGATCCGCTCATCGGGGCGCGAGCAGGTGCTTGGTCAGGAAGCGCGTCTGGTCCGACACCAGTTGCTCGAAGTCGCTGCCCATGTAGAAGTCGAAGTGGCCGGCGTCGTAGCGTTTGATCTCGCCCCGCGGCGCGCGGCGCGCGAGTGCCAGGGTCCGGCCCGGTGGCGTCACCGTATCGGTGTTGCTGACGCAGAACAGGATCGGGCACTTCACCTTGGCGGCGGAGCGCCCGGGGCGATAGGTGCCGATCTCAGGAATCACTCTCGCGGCTACATGATTGACAAAGCGCACGCCCTTCGGCATCAGCGCCAGATAGCCCGGCAGCGCGTCATGCGCGTTCATCAGGGCCGGCTGGCCTGGCGCTGCGGCGATAGGCACCATCACCGGCGGCCGCCCCACGAGCTTGGCGGCGAGGTCACGCAGGACGACCGGGGCGACCTTCAGGGTGCCTGTCAGGCCCAGCGCGGCAGCCGAGGCCAGGCCGTCCGTGAACGGACATTGGCTGACGGCCGCCAGCAGCTCGGGATGCCGGCTGGCCACCGTGATCGCATGACCACCGCCGAACGAACTGCCCCAGACAGCGAGGCGGCTGCCGTCGACATCGGCGCGGCGCTTGACGAAGGCCAGCGCAGCGTCCCAGTCCGCCAGCTGGCGCTTGACGGACATCAACTGCCGCGGCTGGCCGCCGCTGTCGCCGAAATAGCGGTAGGTGAAGGCCAGGGTCGCGATGCCCGCGCCGGCGAAGCGCTCCGAGAAAGCATCGAGGCGCATCTCGCGAATCGCACCCAGGCCGTGGCCGAGGACAACGACTGGCGGACGCTCCACGCCGACAGGCAGGTAGAGCCAGGCCGAACAGTAGGTTTCGCCCGAGTCGAAGCGAACATCCTGCCGGGTGAAGGCACCGGCTGCGGCGGGGGAATGGGTCAGGGCATTCATTTCCGGACTCCGCTGTCCTGCAGGGGGAAGCGGCCGCCAGCGAGAGCTTCGTCGTAGATTGCAGGCGCGTAGAGCGGCAGGTCGCCGTCCCGTGCCGTGCGATCGAGGTAGCCGACCATCAGCGATTGCGCGGTCGCGGAAGGGGCAATCTTGATGAACTCAGTGCGCTCCAGATGCAGGCCCTCGTCGAGCGTCATCGATCCTCCGAGGTAAACCGCGCGTTTGATGGCAGCGATCGAGTCGCGGGGACGCGAACCCATGTACCCGGCCATCTCAAGGGCGCGGTCCAGCAATGCGTTAGCAGGCACAACTTCGTCGATCAAGCCGATCTCGAGCGCCTTCGCGGGCGGCACAGGCCGGCCCTCGAGCATCATCATGAGTGCGCGATGGGCGCCGACCAGACGTGTCAGTCGCTGCGTGCCGCCGCCACCGGGAAGGATGCCGAGGAGCACCTCGGGCTGGCCGATGAAGAAGTCGCCATCCGCCATGAGGCGCACATCGCAGGCCTGCGCGAGCTCGCTCCCCAGACCCAGAGCGGATCCATTCAGTGCCGCGATGAAGAGGACGCCGCAGCGGTTCATGCGCAGGAAGGTGTCGTGCAGCTGGTCCAGTTCCATGCCGCCCTCTAGCGGCGTTACGGATGCCGCGGCCGCTAGTGGTGGCATCGCGCGGACGGTTTTGGCGACGCGGGCAATCGCTGACGCGGCGCCGCGCCCGACCTTCGGGATGCTCTTGCCGCCCTCCTGCAGCCAACGCACATCGGCGTGGCCGATGAAGCGCCCGGGATGAGTTCCGGTGAGGACCACCGCTTTGACGGCCATGTCGGATTCCAGCTTGTTCACGAGGGCCGCAAGCTCATTGGCCATGTTTAGACCCATCAAGCCAAGCGGGCCGCCGTCCAGGCGTACGATAAGTACAGAACCGCGGGCTTCCACATCAAGGCGCCCGGGCATCGGTGGTGTCTTCGTCATCTCTGATTCCTTTCGTTCTCAAGTGGCGGGGGAGCGTGACTGCGGTGAGCAGCCGGCGGGGCAAACCGAGCTGCCACTGCCAACCCACTTCGCCGAGGTAAATAACATTGTTATTGTGGTAACATAACGCTGTTATGGAGACTTTGCAAGATGGCCACGGATAGGACTTTCCCTGACGCACGCACCCGCCTCGTTGAGGCAGCGATCCGCCTGCTCGCAGCGAACGGGCCTTCCGAAGTCAAAGCCCGTTCGGTGTCAAGCGAAGCGGGGCTGTCGACGATGGGGGTCTACACGTACTTTGGTGGGGTGCCGGAACTTCTTCAGGCCGTGGCCGACGAGGGATTTGGACGCCAGGCGGCGATCTTCGCGCGGGTTGCGATCACGGACGATCCAATGACCGATCTATGTGCGATGGCTCTGGCATGCCGAGACTTCGCCAGATGCAACCCCCATCTGTACGACCTGATGTTCGGGCTGTCGATTCACGGCAGATATAGCCCATCGCGAGGCACACCAGCATCGGAGTCCAAAGAGCGGTCAGCTGCGTTCACCGCGTCTTACTCCTATCTGCTCCGGGAATGCGCACGTCTGGTGGATACCAACTGCGTTCGCAAGATCGATCCGGATCTTATCGCCGCGCAGTTGTGGAGCACGTTGCACGGGTTCATCATGCTCGAACTCGGCGGCTACTTCGTGGCGTTCGCCGATCCAGCCTCCGAAGTCCTTGTGCCGATGTGCGTCAACCTGATTGTCGGGCTGGATGCAGATCGCAAGAGCGCCGAGTCTTCCGCCGCCGCAGCAATAGCCGGCTGGGCAAGTTCGCTGGGAGCGCGATCAGTTGCGCCGCGCAGTAGAAAGGCAAGGGCGCGGAGCGCGAGCTGAGTCCGGGGGTATTCAACCCGGCGCCGCAGCCGGCTGATTGGCAGTGCAGGCATAGACCGGCGCGGCGAACCTCGGGACAAAAAAGGGCGTTAGCCCACCGCCTGGCGCCGTTCGCCACGTGGCTTAGTGGCAATGCCAAGCATGCCGGCATTTCGCGATCGCGGACAGGACTTATCTCATCTTGACGACGACCTTGCCCTTGGCGCGTCCCTTTTCGACATAGGCCATGGCTTCGTTGGTCGATTCGAACGGAAAGACCCGATCCACTACCGGGCGTATGGCTCCGGCGTCCATGAGCGAGGTGATCTCGCGCAACTGGGGCCCGCTGGCTCGCATGAAGAGGAAGGAATATCTAAGGTCACGACGGGCGGCCCTTTTTCGCACACGGGAACTCAGCAGGCGGACGATGAGATTCACGAACCACGGAGCTCCAATGCCTTTTGCGAAGGCGGGATCAGGAGGGCCGGAAATGGAGATAAGTGTTCCGCCGGGCTTCAGCACGCGCAGCGATTTCTTCAGCGCGGCGGCATCCTGACTGTGCAGGACCACATCGTAGTTCTGCAGCAGCCTCTCGAAATCATCTTTCTTGTAGTCGATGGCGATGTCTGCCCCGAGGCTCTTTACCAAGTCAATATTGGCACTGCTCGTCGTGGTGGCTACGGTGGCCCCAACATGCCTGGCCAACTGAATGGCAAATGTTCCGACGCCGCCGGACCCCGCCTGGATGAAGACCTTCTGCCCCTTCTTCAGTTTCGCTATTTCAATCAGCGCTTGCCATGCCGTCAGGCCGACCAGAGGGATGGAGGCAGCTTCTTCCATGCTGAGCGCCTTAGGCTTGATCGCCAGGGATTCTTCCTTGATCGCGATGTATTCGGCGAAGGTGCCGATGCGGAAGTCATCTGGCCGGGCATAGACCTCGTCACCTGGCTTGAATTGCCGCACGCGAGGTCCGACCTTGACCACGGTGCCGGCCACGTCATGGCCCAGGATCAGCGGCAGGCGATAGGGCAGTATGAGCTTGAATTCGCCATCCCTGATCCTGGAGTCCAGCTGGTTCACGCCGGCGGCGTGGACTTGGACCAAGACCTCGCCATCGCGTAATTCCGGGCTTGGCATGTCTGCCGACCGCAACGCACGCTTCTTTCCGTATCGATCGAGAACAAAAGCCTTCATGGTTATTCCTTATTCCTGGCGCAACCAGGTTTGCGAACGGCCCAGCATGGGCACGCCGATATAGCCGCGCACGCTGAGCTTCTTGCCGTCGTCGATCAGATGGACTCTGCTGCGATAGACCTTGCCGTTGTCCGGATCGAGAATCTGGCCGTCGACATACTCCTCTCCGTCCTTCGTCAGGCCACTCAGAATCACCAACCCAATGACCGGCGCGTTCTTGTTCGCGCCTTCGCACTTGTCGCACTTCGGATTCGGGTCTTCGGTCGGACCTCGAAACACCTTCTCGATCTTGCCCTGCAGAACTCCGTTCGATTCGGTGATGCGGATCAGTGCTCGCGGCTTGCCGCTGACGTCGTCAACGTTCTTCCACAGGCCAGCGGGCGATGCCTCGCCGGCCCAGACTGGCAGCGCCGTGAGCGCTGCGGCCAAGGTAAAGCATTCGAAGACACGTGCGGATAGGGTCGGGAAATTGCTGAAGTTGAGGTTCATGGTGTGAATGAGATGGGACTTGGGGGAGGGGGCTCACGCGTTGACGTCGACGACGGTGCGCCCTGGCGTCAGCGTGTGGGATTCGAGAACTCGCGGGTATGCACTACGCACAGCGCTTCAACGTGGTGCCAAAAAAGGAGAGTCGTTGTTTTCATCTCGTATTATGCGCATCATATGTAAAGGCGAGCGAGCGCGCGTCGCCACCATCACCGGGGGTCAGGAATCGACGGGGAGGAGTTGCTTTAGCGCTGCTTCACGCAGGCGGTCCGACAGCGCTGGCTCGTCGACTGTCCGAGCCAGCAGCAGAGTGCCAACCATGGTGGCGATGGTCACGAGTGCTTGTTCGTGGGCATCGGGTTGCCCCCAATCAGGGGACTGGCGGGCGACAAGATCGATCATTTCCTTGAGGTGCCGGGTGGCCACCCGGCGCACTTCGGGAGCCTGACGCGGCGTTTCGGATCCCAGGGCAGCGAGGGGACATCCCATCTCCGCATGCTCTACGTGCTCCCGGGACAGATAGGTGCGAAGCATGCATTCCAAGGCCCTCCCGTGGGGTGCGCTGGCAACGGCGTTCGCTGCTGCCGCGGCGGACTCGGCACACGCCCGATCCGCAGCCTCTGCCAGCATGGCTTCGCGTGACGTGAAATGCGCATAGAAGGCGCCGTGAGTCAGGCCCGCCTCCCGCATGATGTCCGCCACGCCAGTGCCGTCGTAGCCGCTACGACGGATCGCCCGCGCCGCCGCGGACACAATGCGTTCGTGCGAGGCTTCTTTGGCCGCCGTTCTGCTGTTGAGTGGGATGTTTCGCATGACAAGCATCATACAATATTTCCACAAACCACTGCCCGCCCACGTGGCGAGATTAAAATGCAATTAATCGCCAAGCTAAACCTACAACCATACAAAGAGCTTCATGAGGGTCGGTCCTTGGAATATCAGCCGTTCATCAGCTTGCGGCGTATAATTTCACGTTCATGAAATAATATGACCAGCGACTGGGATATCCCGGCGGACTCGATACCCAATGGGGGAGAAGGGTCGCCAGCCGCCGGGGAAACACCAGCCTATGTCCCTTCCCGGCCACAAGCCGCCGTTCACATGGCCGTCTGACGGATGTTCAGGCGTCGGCTCAGCCTCGTAACCGGTCATCGGTAAAGACCAACACTCCTTCATCGGCCAACGCGGCCGCTCAGCGTGTAGACCTACCGTTTTCCGCATCGGTCCAGGCTCGGAAACCCCAAGCCATGGAACTCCGCATTCGGAAGCGCCGGCATCACCTGGTCTCCCCAATGTGACGACCGACGCGGACTTGGCCCACACAGGAACCATGTGTGCAATTCTCCCATCCCCTTCGCCACGATCCTGCCCCGTTCTTCAAACGCGAAGGCATCACCTAGCAGACGACGCGTCGTATCCGTGACCTGTATTCGTCCGGCAACGCCGTGCGATTCCATTCGGCTTGCGGTATTCACCGCATCGCCCCACAAGTCATAGATAAACTTGTGCTTGCCAACTACGCCCGCAACGACGGCGCCGCTATTGATGCCGATGCGCATCTGCAGGTCGTAGCCTCGTCGTTGATTGAAGCGATGCAGTGCGTCCATCATATCTATGGCCATACATGCCGCACGAACTGCGTGGTCTGATGCGGGCTCAGGCAAGCCCGCAGCCGCCATGTAGGCATCACCAATAGTTTTGATCTTTTCGAGACGGTACTGATCTGCAATGACGTCGAAATCAGTAAAGATTTCGTTGAGGATGCCGACCAGCCGCTCCGGACTCATCCCCGAGGAAAATTGCGTAAAGGCAACAATATCTGCGAACAACACGGTTACCTCTGGCAGACTATCAGCAATAATCTCCGGAATCTCACCTGGAACAAAATCGGGTCGCGCCTTCAGCCGCTCGGCAATTGGATAGGGCAATAGACTGAGCAAGAGTCGTTCCGAGAGTCTTTGCTCCGCGACGATCTTCTCGTATAGGATTTGCAGTTCGTCGCGTTGTTGGAGGATTAACTCGTGGCTCGCCCGCAATTCCTGATTCTTCCTGGCGATTTCCGCCTCGGCTCGCTTCTTCTCGGTAATGTTTCGTCCCTCAGGGAGGAGGAAAACGATTTCGCCTTTGTGATTTCGAATGGGCAGGAGCGAGAAATCGACACTGATCGTCTCTTCGGGCGCCAACCGCGAGTAGACTTTGAAGTCACAACGGACGAATTCACCTTGTCCGGCACGCCGGATAAGCTCACGTACCGCGGTTCTGGTCTCCTGCGAGACACCAAACCAATCAGCATCCCAGAATGGCGTTCCTCTGACCTGATCCATTTGAATGCCGAAACCCTCGACGGCTGCCCGATTGATCTCAAGAATCATGCCGTTGACATCGAGCAATCCGACGAACTGATACATATCGTCGACAATGACGCGAGCGAATTTTTCGCGCAATGTCTCCGGATCATCCCTCTTGGAGAGCGTCACACCGCGCACGCAAAACTCAGTGGCGTCAGAAAACACCTGGCAATTGGTAAGCATGCTGCACCTCACGCGCGAGATGTGTGCAGAGTTGTGCCCCCTGCACGCACCTAGACTACCTAACAGTTTAGGGGCTCTTTTGAAAATTGAGTGGGTTATGCGGCATGCGGGTTGATCTCGGAGAAGTCGAGCTTTCCGGCGATCAGGATGGTTTTGAAGCTCACATAACCGCGGGCCTTGCGCTTGGCGGCTTGGAACAGGCCGTTGAGCGCCTCCAGGAAGCCATTGGTTTGGCGCGTCTGGGTCCATGCAACGATGCCGTCGAAATGCTTGCGGATCATGCGCGCGACCTCCTTCATTGGCTCGACCTTGGATCGCATGACGTTTGTGCACCACTGCTCGAGCATTGCGGAAACAACGTTGATCTGCTTGCGCTCAAGGATGTCGCGCAACTGCTCGCGATACAGCCAGGCACGTGCCGTGCGTTTGGTCGTGACGTTGGCGATCAACGCATCGAGATCGGCACGCTGTGCGGCTGGCAAGCCGTCGCGATCCTTGAGCAGCGTCCAGCGCAGCCCTTTGAGGCTTGGATCGGTCTTCTGTTCGATACGCCGGGTCTTGTCCACCGCTGCCGAAGCGTGAGCCACGACATGGAACTTGTCGAAGGTGATGCGCGCGTTGGGCAAATGCTCGCCGACGCCGCCGTCTGCTCGCGGCACCACGCGTGCCAGGGAATGAGGCGGCGTAGCGTGCGATTTTTGCCGAATTCTCAAGTACCCCAAATACGGCGGGTGACGAGGCATGACCCGGCAAATTTCCGTACACCTTGCAACTGGCGAACGATCCATTGGCGTTGTTTTTGCCGTTAGCTTCGATCAAGTAGGCGTGTACTGGTGGTGAACGGCGCCCCGCACCTGTCTAAGCGATTAACTGGCACACGACACGTTGGGACGATGCGTAAGGAATACGACCTACTTCCCGAACTTAGGCACCTTCAGAGCCGTGTCGTACTGCCCGCGGCAAGGGGCGCCTTTCAACCGCGCGGGCTTGGGCAGTGAGTTCTCAGCATCGCGGACCACAGACTCATAACAGCAGCTCGCGCGTGCTCATTCGTCAGCCTTGCCGAGGCCACTCCATACGACCTTGACAGCCTTGCGGAAGGCATGCAGTTGCGAGGGGCTGTCGTCACTCCAGCGAAGGAAAATAACCAGGCCCTCGCAACTGGACACGATCAATGTACCGCGCAATTCGCGTTCTTCCATCGACAGTTCCGGATTGAGTTCGCCGACGAGGTTCGCAAATAGCCTCGTGAACTGCTTTTGTACCTCTACAACGACATCGCGCGCAAACGGTTCATGCAGCGCCAACCCCCAACTTTCGAAGAGCGCTGCCGGCATCCCAGGTTTGGCAAACTCGGCGAAAGCGTCGTCGATGATCGCTTCGAGCCGCGCCTGCGGGGAGCGGTTTCTGTTTTCGGCCAAGCCTCGAAAGCGCTCGAAGTATCGTTTTGCGACCTCTTCGAGCGTGGCGCGCAACAGCGCTTCACGGGTCGAAAAATAGTGCTGTAACGTGCTCAAGCGGATGCCCGCATCATTGGCCACGCGGTTGATCGTGTACCCCGCGTAACCCGCCGCGATCAGCACGTTGATCGATACCTCGATGATCTCAGGCACCCGACTCTCCCGATTGCCGCGCCGTCTCGCGGGCGCCGCTGTTCGTGGGTCAAATATCGCTGCGGAAGTGAGGGTCAGTTTTTTCACGTGCACTCCGTTCTGAGGCGCTGACTGTCTCGCTGTTCGGCGCAAAGTTCGCGTCTGGCAACGGTCCGTGGGGGCGCGCCTGCCCTGTGCGACAACAATCAACGGTGCGGTTCTGCGCTTTCCGGGCATCGCGTTGACGAGTCGGCGCTGCGACTGCGGCGGTTTCTTCGGAAATCGCTCCACTTAATAGGTTATCTAACCTGACTTAAGTATAGGTTGAAAAACCGGTTTTCGCCAAACATCGACACCCAAAATGATTCAATCATGCCGCGTTCTGGTCGGTATCGTTTACCCTCAATCACCAAAATAAGAGGTTGCATTATAGGTTGCGTAACCTATAGTTGTCGGTACGGCAACCGACAAGACGTTGCAATGTTCCGGCCACGAATTGGCGGGACACGGTGGCGCCGCGGTGAGAAGGAGAGCGAGATGGATTCCGGAGAGATGTGCTTGCGATCGCTGGTCGCAAAGTGGTTTGGGCACTCTGCGGTGATGACCGTACGCGTGATGGAGTTCAGTCGCACACCATCGGATCGAAGGCGCTACGTGCGCATCGGCGTGGTGCGGCCGGACGGAGGTTTGACCATTGTTTTCTTCCGGCACGATGACGGTTCGTGGAACGTGTTCCCGGCAAAGGCGAGCACGCCGGCGATGCGCGCTTACCCGCTTGCAGCATAAGCGATGGGTCGCTAGTCGGGCGATCTCAGGAGAACCGGAATGAACATCCTGGAATTGGCGGCGGATGCTGGAATGCTGGTCGTACTTGACGGCAGAATCGGTCGCACCGAGTTCCGAAGCGTCCATGGAACCCTGGATGCTTTTCAGCGTTTTGCTCACGCGTTGGAATCGGCACTGGCGAATAGAGAGGAGTCCGATTGGTCTCAGTGTCGAGGCAGCCTGTGGAATAAGACGGCGCCGTACTGACCGACCGGATGATGGTCATCGCGCCGCAAATTCAACGACTGTCCAAGGACGAATCAACTTTCTGGATCATTCAGCAGCCCGCGAGACCGAATGACATTTGCAGATCGACGGATATGGCCAGCCAAGGCCGAAACTGCCCGCTCCGTGTCACGGCTCATGGCGGCTTCGAATATTTCCTTGTGCTCGGCATGCACTACGGCCGGCGGAGGACCTTGTGTGGCAGATAGCCGACGGTAACGTTCCGAGTTGTGGAACAAGACATCCCTGAACCTCGCAAGCCACTTGGACGGGGATGCCGCGACGAGTGCCTCATGAAATTCCTTGTTACGCATCTCCCACTCGTTAAAGCTCCCAGCCGGGTCGATGTTAATCCGTTCTTCGATCCGGCTGAGCCTACGGAAGCAGAGGACGAGATTGTCTTCCCAGTCGCCTTTACCCGTCTCGATGCTTTCAATGAGAGCGGTTGTTTCCAGCGTGATGCGTGCATTGGTAAGGTCATCGAGATCCGCCAGTGACATGGTGGTGACGGTGAATCCTTTCTGTCCCTCGGCGCTGACGAGACCGTCTCCGATCAAGCGAGTCAATGCTTCGCGTAAGGTACTTCCGCTGACGCCTAGAGATGTTTTCAGGGTGTCGAGGTGGCACTTTGAGCCCTGAGGATAGACGCCTTTTATTATGCCGTCCCTGAGAATAGCATAGGTTGATTCGATGGCAGTGGACGCCTTCCCTTCCTTAAGACCGAGACCAAAGTCCGCCCGCGACCCGTTGGTCATCTTGGCTAAGTTGCTCATTTCTTCAAAAACTCCCGAGTTTTGCTGAGTCACCGCTTTTCTCCGCTTCGTTGGACAGCAGTCAGGTTGGTCCGGTGTGCGATCAATCGGTAACTGCGGCACAGCTATGCAGAGACGTATCAGCCCAAGTCAGAGCCACAAGCCGCGCATACGAATGCCGACCTCGCCGCAGCCGGCGGCGTTGTTATGTTTCGAGCTATTTCACATGTCAATCATGGAGCACTGCGACTCGATTGGCAACGCTAGCGGCAGCCCTCCATGCGTGGCACGGGGACTTCGGCATCATCGGGTTTTCACGGATTCCAAAAAACGTCTGCTCACTCATAATAACGTCATTGTACATCAATAACGATATTTTGAATAGAAGACGTTTTTGTGGTGACTCACTGGGAGGTGGCTGCGGGGGCCTGCACGCAAGTCCCGCGGCATCGATGTCGGTAGCGTACTGCGCTGCTGGCTTCTCCACCCCTCGCAAGTCCAAAGTTCCTAACTGGAGTTCATAGATGGGCAACACCAATGCAGAAATTGGCGCCACGGTGCGCGCTGGGGGCATCGACACCAATCTTCACGATGCCGGAAGCGGCCAACCGGTAGTGTTGCTTCACGGCTCGGGTCCAGGCGTAACGGCCTGGGCGAACTGGAGAACGCTGCTCCCGGAATTGTCCAAGACCCGGCGAGTCGTTGCTCCGGACCTCGTGGGCTTTGGGTTTACCGAGCGGCCGGCAGGAATCTCGTACGGCCTTCAAACCTGGACGGACCACGTGGTTGGAGTTCTGGATGCGCTGGAACTCGATCGTGTGGATCTGATTGGCAATTCACTCGGCGGTGCCGTAGCGCTCGCGCTCGCCATCAAATTCCCGGAAAGGGTTCGCCGGTTGGTGCTGATGGGTTGCGGTGGCCCCAAGAGTGAGATTACCGAGGGGCTTGAGGCTGTATGGGGTTATGAACCGTCCGTGGACAATATGCGGGTCGTGCTGGATTACCTCTCCTATGACCGCAGCCGGATCACGGATGATTTGGCCAAGCTGCGCTACGAAGCAAGTATTAGACCCGGGCATCAGGAGTCGTTTGCTGCGATGTTCCCGAGCCCGAGGCAGCAGCGGCTCGA
The DNA here is from genome assembly GCF_003353055.1 of Cupriavidus lacunae. Classification (GTDB taxonomy): domain Bacteria; phylum Pseudomonadota; class Gammaproteobacteria; order Burkholderiales; family Burkholderiaceae; genus Cupriavidus; species Cupriavidus lacunae. Next base: position 28,607 of record NZ_QKWJ01000011.1, on the reverse strand, counting down.
TGAGCTGTCAATCCCCGACCACGAGATCCAGTCCATCCCGCACGAGACGCTGCTACTGCACGGTCGCGAGGACCGAGTGATCCCGGTGGAAACGTCGATTCGACTGAATCAGCTTCTTAAGTCGTCCCAACTGCACGTTTTCGGCAAATGCGGGCATTGGGTACAGATCGAGCAGACACGAGGATTCATCAGCCAGGTCGAGGCTTTTCTTTCCGCAGAGTGATTCCGAAATTGGCGCGTTGGGCTATTTCGAAGCGATGCGATGAGCGGTAAGTTGACAGTAACCCCGGAGGAGACAATGAGTCACAACGAGACACACCCTATCAAGCTGAGCAAGACATGGCGGGATAGCGACATTCAGGCACTGGTGCGCGACGACATCGGGCGCCTCGATCCGCGCATTTATTCCGATGAAGATCTCTACCAGCTCGAGCTGGAACGGGTTTTTGGTCGATCGTGGCTGTTGCTCGGGCACGAAAGCCAGATCAGCAAACCGGGGGACTACATCACCAACTATATGGGAGAGGACCCGGTTCTGGTCGTACGCCAGAAGGATGGCACCATTGCTGTCTTCCTGAATCAATGCCGTCACCGCGGCATGCGTATTTGCCGCGCGGATTCCGGAAACGCTAAGGCATTCACGTGCAGCTACCACGGCTGGGCCTACGACACGGGCGGCAATCTGGTCAACGTCCCCTTCGAAGCGGAAGCCCTTCCGTGTCTGGACAAGAAAGAGTGGAGCCCACTGAAAGCGCGTGTCGACACTTACAAGGGGTTGATTTTCGCCAATTGGGACAACGAGGCCCCCGACCTGATCACCTATCTGGGCGATGCCACGTTCTATATGGACCACATGCTGGATCGCACCGAGGCAGGTACCGAAGCGATTCCAGGTGTGCAAAAGTGGGTTATTCCGTGCAACTGGAAATTCGCGGCGGAACAGTTCTGCAGCGACATGTATCACGCAGGCACGACTTCGCACCTGTCCGGCATTCTCGCCGGCTTACCCGACGGCATTGAGCTTTCGGACCTTGCGCCGCCGACGGTCGGCAAGCAGTACCGCGCCAAGTGGGGGGGGCACGGTTCGGGCTTCTATCTTGGCGATCCCAATCTTTTGATTGCCATTTCGGGGCCGAAGATCGCGAGCTACTGGACCGAAGGTCCCGCGGCCGAGAAGGCTGCTCAACGACTGGGCAGCGTTGAGCGTGGGACCCGGGTCATGGCGCAGCATATGACCGTTTTTCCCACCTGTTCCTTCCTCCCCGGGATCAACACGATTCGCGCATGGCATCCCCGCGGGCCGAACGAAGTGGAAGTCTGGGCGTTCACGATCGTCGATGCAGACGCACCCGACGATATCAAGGAAGAGTTCCGTCGCCAGTCGTTGCGTACCTTCTCGGCAGGGGGGGTATTCGAGCAGGACGACGGAGAAAACTGGGTTGAGATCCAGCATATCCTGCGCGGTACCAAGGCGCGTAGTCGTCCCTTCAATATGGAGATGGGGCTTGGCAAGGTCACGGAAGATGATCCCGAATACCCCGGGCGGATTAGCTATGTCTATAGCGAAGAAGCCGCGCGCGGGCTTTACACCCAATGGATGCGGATGATGATCTCCCCGGATTGGGCCGCACTGAACGCTACGCGCTGAGTCAGTTAATGCCTCGGCTCGAGGCCGGCCGGTTGATGGCCGGAGTCAGGTCTTGAGCGCTGTCTGATCCAGCGATCCTGCCATTAGAAATTCAGAGGGAATGGTCATGTCTGATCCCGTCAAGAAAGCCGACATCTTCACCAGGAAGCCGGTACCTGTTTCGCCCGAGCTACAGCACGAAATCGAGCAGTTTTACTACTGGGAAGCCAAGCTGCTCAATGATCGTCGATTTGAAGAGTGGTTTGCCCTGCTCGCGAAAGACATCCGATATTTCATGCCGATCCGCACAACGCGGATCATGCGTGATGCAGCCCAGGAATATTCGAGAGCCAACGAGTTCGCGCATTTCGATGAAGACGCAACGACGATGAAAGGGCGGTTGAGAAAAATCGTCTCGGACGTCGGTTGGTCGGAAAATCCGGCGTCACGTACTCGCCATCTCATCAGCAACGTGATGATTCTCAATGGCGCGTCCGCCGGCGAGTACGAAATTTCCAGTGCTTTCATCGTGTATCGAAATCGCCTGGAACGCCAAACCGATATTTTCGCGGGCGAGCGGCGCGATACGCTGCGCCGCACGGACGCCGACGCAGGCTTTGAAATCGTCAATCGGACCATCCTGATCGATCAGAGCACGATTCTCGCCAACAATCTCAGCTTCTTTTTCTAGGACAAAAGTATGGCATGGACGTACATCATGCAGCCGTCGGATCTGCCGCCGGGCGAGATGCAACGCCACGAGGGCGGCCCGGAACCGGTGATGGTCTGCAATGTCGACGGCGAATTCTTTGCTGTGCAGGACACTTGCACGCATGGGAACTGGGCGTTGTCCGATGGCTACCTGGATGGCGACGTGATCGAGTGCTCGCTGCATTTTGGCAAGTTTTGTGTGCGGACCGGAAAGGTGAAAGCCCTGCCGACCTGCAAGCCGCTCAAGATCTTTCCGATCAAGGTGGACGCGGGCGGGGTGCATGTCGACCTTGAAGCTGGCGAGGTGAAGCAATGACTTCCCATGTCGCAATCGTTGGCAATGGCGTTGCGGGTTTTTCGACCGCGCAGGCGCTGCGCGCTGATGGTTTCGACGGTCGTATTTCGCTAATCGGAAGCGAGGCGTATTTGCCCTACGATCGTCCGTCGCTGTCGAAGGCGGTGCTGGGTGGACTGTTGGAGCGGCCTCCGGTCCTAGCCGAGTCCGAATGGTTCGATGAGGCTCGCATCGAGCTGCTGACCGGACGGACTGTCAGCAGCCTAGACGCAGGCGCTCGCAGGATCGGCTTCGAGGACGGGGCGACGCTTGCCGCGGATGCCATCGTGCTCGCGACGGGCAGTCGTGCGCGAGGATTGCCGCTTCCAGGAAACCAGTTGCGCGGCGTCGTCTCGCTTCGAACCTATGACGATGTGCAGCCGTTGTGTCGAAGCTGGACGGCCGGAACGCGGCTGGTCATCGTAGGCGGCGGTCTGATTGGTTGCGAAGTCGCGACGACTGCTCGGAAACTCGGGCTGGAGGTGACCATCCTGGAAGCGGCAGACGAGCTGCTGGTTCGGGTGCTGGGGCGGCGTGTGGGGGCGTGGCTGCGCGAGGCGCTTTTAGCGATGGGAGTGCAGGTCGAGTTGCGTACCGGCGTAGCCGGATTTTCCGGAGCGCAGCAGCTCGAAGCGGTGACGGCCAGTGATGGGCGCCGCTTTACCGCCGACAACGCGCTCGTCTGCATCGGCGCCGAACCCGCTGACCAACTGGCTCGGCAGGCCGGTCTAATCTGCGACCGCGGCGTCATCGTGGATGACCGTGGTGCAACGTCTGCTGAAGGTGTTTTTGCGGTTGGCGATGTAGCCAGTTGGCCGCTTCGTGACGGCGGGCGGCGCTCACTCGAAACTTATCTGAATGCCGAACGGCAGGCAGCAGCGGTGGCTGCCGCAATCTTGGGAAAGGCGAGATCCGCGCCGCAGGTACCTGTTTCCTGGACAGAGATTGCCGGGTATCGAATGCAGATGGCGGGGGATATCGAAGGGCCGGGGGAGTTCATCATGCGCGGAACCCTGGGTGACGGTACGGCACTGCTCTTCCGTCTTTCGGGGGGGAAGCTTCAGGCCGTTGTCGCAATGGACGCGCCGCGGGACTTCGCCGTAGCTACGAGACTGGTGGAAGCACGGGCAGCTGTCGAGCCGGCACGGTTGGGGGATTTATCGAACAACATGCGCGATTTTCTACGCGTACATCAGGGAGACGCAGCGTGAAACTGAAAGGCGAAGTGGCATTAATTACTGGCGGCAGCGCCGGCCTTGGGCGGGCAATCGTAGATCGCTACATCGCCGAAGGGGCTCGTGTTGCGGTGCTCGACAAATCGGTGTCCGGACTGGATGAGCTCAGAAACCGTCATGGCGACGCGCTGATTGGCATCGAGGGTGACGTGCGCTTTCTCGATAGTCATCAGGAAGCCGTGGCGCGCTGCACGGAGGCGTTCGGCAAGCTCGATTGTCTGGTCGGCAATGCCGGCGTCTGGGATTTCTCGACTCAACTGGTGGAGATCCCTGCTGACCGCCTTGACGAGGCCTTCGACGAGATGTTCGCCGTGAACGTCAAGGGCTATGTGCTGGCAGCCAAAGCCGCGCTGCCCAGTCTGTACAAAAGCAGGGGCAGCGCGATTTTTACCGCATCAAGTGCCGCGTTTTACGCTGGCGGCGGCGGGGTCCTCTATACCGCCAGCAAGAACGCCGTGATCGGGCTGATCAAGCAACTCGCTTACGAGTGGGGCCCTCATGTCCGCGTCAATGGCATCGCGCCGGGAGGCGTGCTTGGTACCGATTTGCGCGGCCCCGAGACGTTGAATCTTCAGGATACGAGCATCAAGGCAGTGCCGCTTGCTGACGCACTCGGACCCGCTCTGCCGGCCGGTTGCGTTGCGTCGGCGGACGAATATGCCGGAGCCTATGTCTTCTTCGCGACGCGCGAGGACACCGTTTCACTGACGGGCAGCGTGCTGAACTATGACGGCGGCATGGGGGTGCGCGGCTTGTTCGGCGCGAATCTTGGCGCACAACTCGACAAGCATTTCACTTAAGCAGGAGACGGATATGAGCATTCAACGCCTTGGGTATCTCGGATTCGAAGTAACGGATGTATCTGCGTGGCGCTCGTTCGTCACGGGCAAGCTGGGCGCGATGGAGGGCGCTGTCACCGAAGCGCAGGCGCAGTTCCGGACCGATTCACGCGACTGGCGGCTCTCCGTTACCCAGGGCCCCTCCGACGATTATCTCTTTGCGGGCTACGAGGTCGAAGACGATAAAGCGCTCTACCGAGTGCAGGAACGTCTGGAGAGTCACGGCGTCGAGGTAAAGGTTGAAGGTGCCGATTTGGTCGCGAAGCGGGGCGTGCTCGGGTTGCTTTCCTGCGCCGATCCATTCGGAAACCGGGTCGAAGTTTACTACGGTGCAACCGAGCGATTCGAGCAACCGTTTGTTTCTCCGCTCGGCGTATCGGGATTTCAAACCGGGGATCAGGGCCTCGGTCACTATGTCCTGAGCGTTCAGGATATGGACGCCGCGCTCAGTTTCTATACCGATGCGATCGGCATGAAGCTGTCAGACATTATTGACTGGAAGCTCAACGCTGAGCTGAGTACCACTCTCTATTTTCTGCATTGCAACGGCCGTCATCACACACTGGCATTGGCAAAGCTGCCGGGGGCGAAAAAACTCCATCACTTCATGCTGCAAAGCGAGGGGCTGGACGATGTCGGTTTCGCCTATGACAGGTTTGATGCCGAGGGTGCCCTCGTTACGACGCTCGGCCGCCACACCAACGATCACATGTTTTCGTTTTATGGGGCGACGCCATCGGGCTTCGCCGTCGAGTTTGGCTGGGGCGCTCGCGATGTGGAGGTCGGCTGGTCCGTGGTCCGCTACGACCGTATCAGCGTATGGGGACATAAGCTCGTCGGTCGCATATAAGACACTGCTGCGCAATCCCGCGCGCGGCGATCATCGAAACCAGGAACTCATGAGAAGGGTGCAATGAATCAACCGGATACGGCATTAGCCCGCACAGCACTTGAAGCCGCCGATCTTCTGTACGAGGCCGAGCTCAAGGGAGTGGCCATACCTCCGGTGCGGTCTCTAATCGGCGAAACCGATTTGAAGCTGGCCTATGCAGTGCAGGAAATCAACACGCGACGGGCATTGGAGGCAGGCCGCCGCCTCGTGGGTCGAAAAATCGGTCTGACGTCCGCGGCCGTACAAAAGCAGCTTGGGGTGGGGCAGCCGGACTACGGCATGCTGTTTGCCGATATGGCGCGCGTCGAAGGCGAGGAGATCGTACTCAAGGACGTACTTCAGCCAAAGGTCGAAGCAGAGATTGCGTTTGTTTTCGGGCGAGATCTTGACGCAGATCAACTGACGGTGGCTGATCTGTTTCAGGCCATCGATTTTGCGGTGCCAGCCATCGAGATCGTGGGTTCCAGGGTACTTAACTGGGACATTCGCATCACGGACACCATCGCGGATAACGCATCGTCCGGACTTTATGTGTTGGGGTCCAAGCCGACTCGGCTCTGCGATTTCGACGCACGCCATGCAGGCATGACGATGGAGAGGTCCGGTGTATTGGTGTCGTCTGGTGCTGGATCGGCTTGCCTAGGATCGCCGCTCAATTCCACACTGTGGCTGGCGACAGTCATGGCTCGGGCCGGCTATCCACTGCGCGCCGGTGACACAGTGCTCTCCGGTGCGCTGGGGCCCATGGTGCCGGTGCTGGGAGGTGACGTATTTGACGTGTGCATTGCCGGTCTGGGGTCGGTAACCGCGGCGTTCGAAAAAGAGTAAGACGGCGTCGTGGGAGTGCAATCTGCAGGAATGAACCCTGGCTCATTCGCACAGGCTTGGGCGTTCACCCGAACGCGAAACAAACTGACTCAAGGAACATCACCATGACCCGTAAATTCAAAGCTGCCATTATCGGTAGCGGCAACATTGGCACGGATTTGATGATTAAAATCCTGCGTCATGGTCGCCACATCGAGATGGGCGCCATGGTTGGCATCGACCCGAAGAGCGACGGCCTTGACCGAGCTGCGCGCCTCGGCGTGGCGACGACACACGAGGGCGTCGAAGGTCTCGCACGTCTGCCCGTATTCGACGAAATCGACCTTGTCTTCGACGCTACCAGTGCGAGCGCTCATGTCAAGAACGATGCCTTCCTGCGTACACTCAAACCCGGCATCCGCATGGTTGACCTCACGCCGGCAGCCATTGGTCCTTATTGCATTCCCGTCGTCAACGGCGCGGCGCATCTCGATGCGACCAACGTCAACATGGTCACCTGCGGCGGGCAAGCCACTATCCCAATGGTTGCGGCTGTTTCGCGCGTCGCCACGGTGCAATACGGAGAAATCGTCGCATCGATTTCAAGCAAGAGCGCCGGCCCGGGTACGCGCGCCAACATCGACGAGTTCACTGAGACAACGTCGAAGGCAATTGAGGTGGTCGGTGGTGCTCGTAGAGGCAAGGCTGTGATCGTATTGAATCCGGCTGAACCGCCGCTGATCATGCGCGATACGGTCTACACGCTCAGTGACTTCGTTGACCAGGACTTAATCGCTGACTCGGTCGAACGCATGGTCGCCGACGTACAAGCCTATGTGCCAGGCTACCGGCTGAAGCAGGCGGTTCAGTTTGATCGTATAGAGGCAAACCAGCCCATCAACATTCCGGGCGTTGGTCAGCGTATGAGCGGTCTGAAAACCTCCATTTTTCTCGAAGTCGAGGGCGCAGCTCACTACCTTCCTTCGTACGCCGGCAATCTTGACATCATGACCAGTGCGGCGTTGCATACCGCCGAGTCGATGGCCTCGCGCGTGCGTTCTGTTGCCACTGTCTAACAACAGGAAAGATCATGACCAAGAAAATCTACATCTCCGATGTGACGCTGCGCGATGGTAGCCATGCGATCCGTCATCAATACTCGATCGAGCACGTGCGGACCATCGCCCAAGCACTCGACAGCGCTAAGGTGGACAGCATCGAAGTCGCGCACGGCGATGGCCTGCAAGGTTCAAGCTTCAACTACGGTTTCGGAGCTCATGGCGACGTGGAGTGGATTGAAGCCGTCGCCGACGTGGTGTCGCACGCCAAAATCGCGACACTGCTGATACCGGGCATTGGCACGATTCACGACCTGAAGGCCGCTTACGACGCCGGGGCACGTGTAGTCCGGGTGGCTACGCACTGTACCGAAGCCGACATCTCAAAACAACATATCGAATACGCGCGTGAATTAGGTATGGACACGGTCGGCTTTCTCATGATGAGCCACATGACGACGCCTGATCGTCTGGCCGTTGAGGCGAAGAAGATGGAGGGCTATGGCGCGACCTGTATCTACGTTGTGGACTCGGGTGGTGCGTTGACAATGACAGACGTGCGAGAACGCTTCCGCGCGTTGAAGGCGGTGCTGGATCCGAAGACAGAAACGGGCATGCATGCGCACCACAATCTGTCTCTTGGCGTTGCGAATTCCATTGTCGCCGTGGAGGAAGGCTGCGACCGCGTCGACGCGTCGCTGGCGGGAATGGGAGCGGGCGCCGGCAATGCACCACTCGAAGCGTTTATCGCTGCGGCTGACAGGATGGGTTGGAATCATGGTACCGATCTGTATCGGTTAATGGATGCAGCCGATGACATCGTCCGTCCTCTGCAAGATCGTCCTGTGCGGGTGGATCGAGAGACGCTTGCGCTCGGTTATGCCGGAGTGTATTCGAGCTTTTTACGCCACAGCGAAGCGGCCGCCCATAAGTATGGCGTAAAAACGGTAGACATCCTTGTCGAACTTGGTCGCCGACGCATGGTCGGTGGGCAGGAGGACATGATTGTGGACGTGGCGTTGGATCTGCTCAAACGGCAAGATCGTGAATGTGCGACAGAAAGGCAGCGACGAACGAGCGTCGTCGATTGAAGTAGCACCAGCCCCGATCGGATAGAGATGCGCATAATAATATTATCCGAGTGAGTTATTGTCGTTACGAATTATTCCATTCCGGAGATTCGCAAGTTTCGAATAAGGCGGCGTCCGCGGTTTGACAGCCACCCACGCCCCCGCCTCGTTGCCCATTCGCTCTGAAAATCCAAGAGTAAACGCGAGTCTGCGTCGGTTTACAACCCCTTATCCCTCGACATTCATCAACTTCTGCCTCGAACCATCGCTCTGGCCGGCCGTACTTCTAATGGAATGGAAAAACGGCTTCAAAGTGGAAGCGTTACAGCTCTCGCACATGGATCGAGTCGAACGTGCGCTCGTGCTGTACATGGTGGTCTTGTGGCGTATTGCGCGACTGATGCGCCTGGGCAGAACCTGCCCTGAGCTGGATGCGTCGCTGTTCTTTGATGCCGACGAGATACGGGGTGCCTATCTACTGGCGAAGAAGCCGCGCCCTCCAAAGCCACCCACGCTCAATCAAATGATTCGCCTGATTGCATCACTGGGTGGCTTCTTGGGCCGCAAGAGCGATGGCGAGCCCGGCGCAAAGACGCTCTGGATCGGCTTGCAGCGAACCGTGGATGCTGCCGCCACAATTCAGGCTCTACGCTACGAAGGCGCATGACTTCTGTAAAACGAGATGGTTTGACAGGCCTTGTGACTGCTCGTGCGCAAGAAACTAGGGGTGGCAATAAGTCAAATTGTCAATGTCAATCGGAGTATAAATTTTAAATAAACGGAGACGAAGATGGAATGCAAGACGGAAAGGTCGAAAATAAAAATATACAAGTGTTGTTTTGTTGTGCTTAGTATTATTCCAGCGGTCACCAGTGCTCAAAATGTGACACTCCAGTCGGATAACAGCCGCTGGTGGATCCGTGCGGGTGGCGCATGGGCGGCATTCAATGCAGGCGCGGATATGAAGGCAGGTGGCCAGTTGATCCCAGGAGCAAGCCTGGACGTGAAAAACAATGCAACATTCATGGCCGAATTCGGCTACCGGATAACGCCAAGTGTGTCTTTGGGTTTTACCGTTGGCATACCGCCTACAACGACAATGAGTGGGACGGGAACCGTAGCAGGTGTGGGGAAGCTTGGCGAAGTGAAGTATGGCCCGGCAGTATTGACACTTCAGTACCAGTTTCAGGCGCTTGCTCCTTACAATCTGTACCCCTATCTGGGTGCCGGCGTTACATACGTTAAGATATTCGACACCTCCGACGGTGCTGTCTCCGACTTTCAGGCGCGCAATGCGTGGGGTGGGGTGGGCCAGGCTGGATTGGAGTACCGGCTGACGAAACACGTTGGAATCTTTGTTGACGTTAAGAAATTCATCCTGCGCACCAGAGCAACGGGATATCTTGGGCAGGTGCCGGTCCATGCCTCCGCGCGTCTCGACCCCGTCATGCTAGCGGCCGGTATTGCATTCCGCTTCTAGATTCTCTGTCGCTTGCCCACGCTCGAACGTACCGACCCGGTTACGTGGCGCACGCCGCGTCGTTCAGGTGGGCGTAGGGCTTGTCGCCGCCCACCGGCACCATGTAGGCCTGATACAGCTCCCACTGCGACTTGACTACTTCGGCCGAGGCGGGCGGATCCTGGTCCTGGCGCAGGTGGCGGCGGGCCCAGAAGGCGCGGCCAGCCTCTTTGGCCTCTTGCGAACGGCCAAAGAACAGGAAGAGGAAATCGTCTGGTCGAAACGGCAGCGCGGCTGTTCCGCGAGCATGGATTCGAAGGCATCGGCGTGGCCGAGCTGATGAAGCACGCCGGCTTTACCCATGGCGGCTTCTACAACCATTTCGCTTCGAAGGAGGCGCTGGCCGTCAAGGCGGTGAACTTCGCCTTCCGGCAGCGGGCCGCCGAGGTGACGCCCGGTGATGGGATCGACAAGATCTTGCGGCGCTACATCTCGGACGAACACCTCAATCAGCGCGGTGAATCCTGTCCCATCGCCGGCCTGGGCAGCGATGCGGCGCTCCACCAGACGGAGGAAGTCAAGGCGGTCTTCCGCGAAGGGATCGAAGCCCTGATCCGCACTTACGAGGCCGCGCTTAGCGACCGGGCGACGCTGTCGCACGAGTCGCGGCGCGCGCTGGCAATGAACGTGCTGGCCAAAGCAGTCGGCGCGGTCGTGATGGCGCGCGCCGTGCCTGCCGGCGATCCGCTGTCCCATGAAATCCTGGAAACCTGCCTGGCCGGCGCGCTTGCCGATGTCGCACCGCGCGCCGGCGGGTGAACTGCGAGCTCTGCCGCCGGTGTCCGGCAAATCACTGGAGAATCTGCACCTCAAACCCCGTTTATCGGGTTAACATTTCTAGCGGGACGCGGCAATCTTGTTCCGGTAGACGCGCAGATGGACTGCAGCAGCCGAAAGCAGCGGTGCTTTAAGGCCGACCTGCTCACCCCGGCATATCAAGTCACCAAGGATCTGTTCAACCTCGACATCGCGCCCGCTCAGGAGATCGCGGAACATAGACGAGGCGAGCGGCGAGCCCTTCCTCGTCAGCTGCTGCTGCGCCTCTTTCACAAAGTCAGTCGACGGCGTTTCCCCAACAGCCGCAACAATCGCAACAATTTCAGCGAGTAGGTTCATGACGAAAGAGGTGCCCCCTTCAGTCGCCTCGATTTCACCGACCGTGCCACGCATAAGGCAGGTGAGCGCACCAAGGCCAGCAAGCAAAATCCACTTCTCCCACATTTCACGGTGTATGACAGGAGAAAGCCTCGCGCCGATCGATGCGCCTTGCATAAATCGGTCAAGGGCGTTGATGCGGGCTGTCGTCTTGCCGTCAAGTTCGCCATAAGCAAAATCCTGGAGCGGGTTGAGTTGCACGATGCTGCCATCGTTCTCCAGGATCGTTGCTACCTTTAAAGCGCATCCGATCAAATTGTTGGTCGAAAAACGCCGGGCAAGCGCTTCCAGGTGCTGCATTCCGTTAAGCACTGGCAGGATCATTGTCTCTGGGCCAATAGCGGGCGCGATGTCGTTAAAAACAGCCTGGAGTTGGAATGCTTTAACTGTCAACAATACCGCGCCGTAATGTTCGGTGATGTCGGCGGCAGTGCAAACTTTCGGACGCAGCGTTGCGTCGCCGTGCGGACTAACGATCCGCAGTCCTTGTTCCCGCAGTTGTGCGGCTCGTGCGGCTCGCACCAGAAAGGTAACGTCGCGTCCAGCTTCGATAAGTCGCCCTCCAAGATACCCGCCTGTAGAACCAGCACCCACGATAAGCAAACGCATGTCTCTTTCCTCTCATACGATGAAATGAAGAAGTTCACTTGGTGTCGAAGGACGACCAGGCACGCGCGCTCGGTTTTATGCGGCTCGGATCTGTCGTGCTTTCCTACGGAATGCTGTAGACATGTGAAAGCTGGCGAAGGTGATGCCGTTATCCGATATGAAGGGCTGTTGATTGCCCTGCCGCTCGGCGCTTTTAGTCATGCACGCTATCGTTCTTTTTCGAATCAATGTTCCGATGCGGCTTCCGCACCGAGACCGCTCAGCATGCGAAGCTGCTGCGCGTCGAAGAAATCGTCGCCGACGGTACGGCGTGTCGTGACCGATCCGAGCCAACCCGCGAAGAAGCCGATGGGAATGCTGAAGAGACCGGGATTCGAGAGCCAGAACGGCGGCGTGGTGTCCTTGAAAATGATGCCTTTCGCGCCGATCACCGCAGGCCCGATCAATACCAGGCCGATGGAGGACAGCGTGCCGGCCAGTACCGCCGCCACCGCGCCGCGATCCGAAAAGCGCCGCCAGTACATCGAGAAAAGAATCACCGGCAGATTGGCGCTGGCCGCGATAGCGAACGCGAGTCCGACGAGAAATGCGACGTTGAAGGTCTTGACCAGCAATGCGAGTCCCATCGCCGCGACACCGAAAACGATGGTGGCGACCTTCGCAATCACCACCTGCCTGCGTTCCTTGTCGCGAGAACTCGCGAAGAAATGACCGAAGATATCGTGCGAGATGGTCGAGGCCGACGAGATCATGATGCCCGAGACCACCGCGAGAATCGTTGCGAAGGCAATGGCCGACACACAGGCGAGCAGGAGTTCGCCACCGGCCGAACCGGAGCCGCCGCCGAGCGTGGTCGCGAGTAACATGATGGTGCTATTGCCGGAGCTCTTGGTCGCGAGAATCGCGGCCGGTCCGACGATTGCCGTTGCGGAAAAGCCGAGCAGAATGATCATGGCCGCGAAAGACACCATGACGATCAGCCCGATCTTCGCGGATTTTCTGGCCGCGACGGCCGACGGCACCGTATAGAACCGCGTCATCACATGTGGCAGACCGGCCGTGCCGAGCACGAGAGCAAGCGCGAGCGACAGCGTATCCAGCGGGTCCTTGAAGTAGCCGCCTGGCACGAAGTACTGCACCGGATGCAGCGACGAGATGCGGGCCTTGTGAAACAACGCGCCGACGTCGAAGGAAAAATACGCGAGCGCAAGCACGACGAGCACCGCGCCGGCACACCATACGAGGATGGCCTTGACGATCTGCACGTAAGTGGCCGCCACCATGCCGCCGAACAGCACGTACGCGATCATGAGCACGCCGATCAGCACGATCGCGGCATTGGCGCCGATCGGCAGCAGCAGACTTGCCAGCGCGCCGCCGCCGACCAGTTGCGCGAGCAAATAAGCCAGCGAAATAAGCAGGGAAGAACCCGACGTGGCCGCGCGCACGCCGCGACTGCGCAGGCGAAGCGCGACGACATCGGACAGCGTGTACTTGCCGCAATTCCTGACTGGCTCGGCGACGATCAGCATGATCATGATCCATCCGGCGATAAAACCGACTTGATAGACGATGCCATCAAAGCCGAACAGCGACACGAGTCCCGTCACGCCGAGAAACGACCCGGCCGACATGAAGTCGCCGGCCAGCGCGAGTCCGTTCTGAAACGGCGACAGATTGCGTCCGGCCACGAAGAACCCGGACATTCCGCGCGAGCGCCGCGCGCTCCATGCGGTCAGCACGAGACTGAGCCCGATAAATCCCAGGAAGGCGATGATTCTGAGTCCGCCATGACTGATGAAGTTATTCATGCCGGTCACCATTCGATTGTGCAAATGCGTTGCGGAGAAGGTCGGACGCTTTCGGGTCGTACGCGCGCTCCGCCCAGGAGCAATAGCCCCAGAAAGTCGCGGTGACCAGCACGAACTGAACGACCACCGCGAGCAGTCCGAGATTGAGCTCGCCGTAGACGGACAAGGACATCACGTCGGGAAACTCGAGCACGACGATCAACAGGCCGAAGTAGATGCCCAGCGAGGCATACAGCAAGGACCAGACGAAACGGTTGCGGAAGCGCGAAAGCATCTGCGTTCTTTCGACGAGAGACGGACTGGACGATCCGACTTTCGTCACGTTTTGCCTTTCGAATTCCGCGTTGATTGATTCCATCGATTGCATGTCGGGTCTCCTCCGTTATGGTGTCCGTGACGGACATCTGAATGGCAAATCGCTAGACCTTGGCCGGTAGTACTTCGCCGCGGCTCTCGCCGAAGCCGATTCGCGCGAAGCCCGGTTTCTCGCAGTAGCCGCGCAGAATGATGGCGTCGCCGTCTTCCACGTAGCTGCGTTTTTCGCCCGTATTCAGCGTGACCGGTTCGCTTGTGTTGCGTGCCAGTTCCATCAACGCGCCGGCCTCCGATCTCTCCGGGCCCGACACCGTGCCGCTGCCAAGCAGATCGCCCGCGCGCAGATTGCAGCCGTTCACGGCGTGATGCGCGACCATCTGGGCGACGCTCCAGTACTGATGTTTGAAACTGGTGTGCGAGAGTTGCGAGGCCGGAAGCTGGCCGGCGCGATGTCGCGCCGTCTCCATCCAGACTTCCAGTTGAATATCGATCGCGCCCGCCATCCTGTTCCGATCGGAGTCCAGGTATGGCAGCGGCTTTGGATCAGTAGCGGGGCGCGCCAGCGGAAGCCTGAACGGCGCCAGCGCTTCCATCGTCACGATCCACGGTGAAATGGTGGTGGCGAAGTTCTTGGCCAGAAACGGGCCTAATGGCTGCATTTCCCACGCCTGGATATCGCGCGCGGACCAGTCGTTGAGCAGGCATAAGCCGAACACGTGACTGTCGGCCTGGTCGAGTTCGATCGGTTCTCCGGCGGCGTTGCCCTGTCCGATGTAGATGCCGAGTTCGAGTTCGTAGTCGAGCTTGAGCGACGGCGAGAAGATCGGCGCGTCGCTGCCGGGAAGCATGATTTGCCCCGCTGGGCGCACGAACTTCTGACCGCTCAACCCAATGCTCGACACCCGGCCATGATACGCAATCGGTATCGACTTGAAGTTGGCGCCCACGCCGCTCAGGCCGAGCAACTTGCTGATGTTGGTCGCGTGATACAGCGAGGTGTAGAAATCTGTATAGTCGCCGATCCGCGCGGGCAAACCGCATTCCACGTCCGTTAGCGGAATCAAACACGCCTCGATTGCCGCGCGATCGTCGGACGGCGCGTGTTCGTGAAGCGCGGAGAATAGTGCGTGCCGCAATGCGCGCCACGCGGACGGTCCCATCCCGAAGAATGCGTTGAGCACGGGCTGGCCGCATGCCCGCGCGGCGTCGGCGGCGGTACCGTTCAGACCCGCGCGGGATGCCCACGCGGCGATATCGAGCGCCTGATCACCAATGGCGACCGCGCCGCGAAACGCTTCGTCAGTGTTCTTTCGACGGAGCACCGCGTAGGGCAGATTCTGGATGGGAAAGTCGGCCGCCGGTGCATTCGCGGACTCGATCCAACTGCGCGCGGCGGGATCGTGAGTCTGATTCAAAGGCTGTTGCATGTTCGTCCCGTTTCTATCGGGTGATGGCGCGAGCCGGTCAATGATTGACCGGGCTCGTTCACGTGCGTGTGGTATCGCGCTCAGTCGAACGGCTTCGCGGGGCTGTGCCGGCTCAGGAGGATGCCGCGTTCCTGCAAGTCCTGGATGAACGCGGCGCTGAGCTTGCGCTCGGCCAGTAATTCCGCGTTGTGTTCGCCCTGAAACGCGGGGCTGCCCGGCTGCGGCAACTCGGACTCGCTGAAATGCCACGGCGCGCCGGGCATGCGTGTCGTGCCGCCGGAGCGGTCGTCGACATCGACCAGCGCACCCCATTCCTGCACCCATTCGGAATCGGCGAATTCGTTGACGCTGCGGACCACGCCAATCGCGAGGCCGCCTTCGCTCACTTGGGCCTGGAGCAGATCGAGATCGTTGAAGGTGAGAATCCACGCGCGGACTTCGGCGAGCAGATCGGCAATGTTTTGCCGACGCAGCAGAGCCGTGCCGAAACGCGGGTCGCTCAGCAGATCGTTGCGACGCATCATCGCGCAGTAGCGGTTGAACATCGGCGTGTAGATCGGGCTGCCCGCGATGGTGAGTTGGCGGCCATCCGGCAGATCGAAGATGTGCGAATCGGGCGCCGAAAGAATGATCGGTTCGCCTTCGGTATCGATCTCCGACAATTGCGCGCCCAGGCGTTCGTTGACGGACAGCATGGTGGCGGCCATCGACACATCCACATACTGCCCCTGACCCGTTCGCGCGCGATGCTGAAGCGCAGCCAGAATTCCGATCACGCCGTGCAGGCCGGTGTACATGTCGGCGTGGCTGCACGCGTCGTTACGGACTTCGGTGAGCGCATCGCCGAAATGGTTCTGAACGATATCCGTCAATCCGGACTCCGCCTGCACGGTCGGCGCGAACGCGGGACGGTTTCGCCAGGTCGTCGATTGCCCGTAGCCGCTCAGCGACGCATAGATCACGGACGGATTGAATGCGCGCACCTGTTCATAGCCGAGACCGAATCGTTCCAGCGTACCGGGCCGGAAATTCTCGACGATGATGTCCGCGTCGCGGCACATATCGGCCATGATCTCGCGAGCCTCAGGAAAGTTGAGGTCGAGACTGAGGCTGCGTTTGCCGGCATTCTGCTGCACGTAATACAGCGACATGTCGCCGATGTGCGGCATGCTCACGCGGCCTATGTCGCCGGACGGCGGCTCGATCTTGGTGACGGTCGCGCCGAGGTCGAGCAGCGTTTTAGTGCAGTGCGGTCCGGCCAGAACACGGGTGAAGTCGATCACGCGAATGCCTTGGAGCGGTGCTGACATGATCAATCTCCCTTGAATTCGGCGGTTCCCGGTCCGGTCGAAAAGAACGCGGCGAAACCTCTTTCGCGGTCGGCCGTTTGCCAGATCGTGTTATTGGCATTGATCTGCTCCAGGTCGGCGCTGTGTACGCCGCCGCTCGCGGCGAGATTCGCGAGCCGCTTGATGCCGTTGAGCACTTTGGTCGGTCCCGCGGCCAGTTGACGGGCAAACGACATGGCGGCCGTCAGGAGTTCGGCTTCGGCCACGACGTGATTGACGATGCCCCAGCGTTCGAACGATTCAGCCGAATGCCGGCGCCCGATCAGCGAAATCTCCTTGGCGCGTGCGACACCCGCTCGCTGAACGAGCCGTTGAGCACCGCCTAGCAGCGGAATCAGCCCCACGATACTTTCGACCTGGCCGAAATAGGCCGTGTCCGCGGCAACGATCATGTCGCAAGTCAGTGCCAGTTCGAGGCCGCCGCCAAGCGCCGCGCCATGAACGGCGGCGATAGTCGGGACCGGCGTGTTTTCCAGTACATCGAAGAATTCGAAGAGCTGCTCCTCGCTGTGCTGGATCACGGTCTTGCCATTGGTGAACGTGCTCATTTCGGCGCCGGCCGAAAAGTGCCGCATCTCGCTCTTGAGCACGATCGCGCGGGCGCCGTCGGCAATGGCTGTGCGATACGCGGCGAGCAGATCGCCAATCATCGCGTCGTCGATCAGGTTGTGCGGCGGTTTGGCGAGGGCAATGATGCCAACGGCGCCGTCCATTTCAATTTTTACTGTGCTCATGGTTCTCTCTGCAAGTTTCGACAGGCGGAGCAAAGACGCCAACTCGATGTCGCTTCGAGCGGCTTTCGCGGCGCTGCATTCGTGGGGGGAATCCGGCTGAAGTGACCGATGCCAATGAGTTACGCTGCAGCCGTGCCGGATCGGACTAGTGCGGCGCGTTGCGTTGCGGCGTGAACGGGGCGGATTGCGCCATGCGGAAGGTTCGGATCCGCACCGGTCAGGGTTGTTACTAGTGCGCGGTAGAAGTTCGCTGAGGGCTTCATGGCTTGTCTCCATCTATTTTTCGGCTTGTGCCGTTGACGGTTACTATCTCATCGAGGTGACGGCGCGGCGACGTTCAACCCTGCCAACTTCCATGTCAAAATGTGCCAAGCTTGCCCAACGGCGAGCGGAAAAGTATGCGAGCATAGGCACTCATTGGAGTGAGACGTATCGTGCGACCCTCGAAAATGATCACGCCGCTGCATCCCGATCTGGACGCGCCCACGCAGAGTCTTCTCGGGTTGGCTGCGCTTGCCGCCGAACTCGCGGCCGAAGGCGTTTCTGTCGATAAACTGTTTGCGAATACCGGCGTCAACGCCAGCCAGATGGAGGATTCGCAGGCGCGGATGTCGCATCGCCAGCGCATTGCGATTTATCGGAATGCGCTGCGACTGGCAACACGCGCCGACGTGGGATTGCTCGCAGGTGCGCGCCAGCGGATCAGCGATTTCGGCATCTACGGCTATGCGATGGTCAGCAGCACGACCTTTGGCGACGCACTGAAGTTCAGCGTCGAAAATGTCAGGATGGCCGGCGCGGTATTGCAGATCAGCTATTCGACGGAGGGCAATACCGGCATTCTGAGCAGCCATGGGCTCGCATCGCTCGGCGACATGTTGCCTTTCGTCGCCGAATTCTGGCGAAGCTCGATGACCGTGTTATTCAGCCGGGTACTGGAAGCGCCATTTCCATCGAAGCGGATGGTCATGGCGTATCCCGCGCCGCCGCATTGGCGCAACTACGAAAGAATGTTCGATTGCCCGGTGGAGTTCGGTGCCGATTCCATGGAGTGGCATTTCGACGTGAACGTGCTGGACCGTCCGTGTCCGAACGCTAATCCGATTACCGCGCAGATCTGCCAGCAATTGTGCGATCGCATTCTCGAAGAAGGAGACGGCATTTCCGAGTTGCCGCGACAGATTCGTATGGCGTGCCTGAATACGCCGGGCGTGTTTCCTTCTGCAGAGAAGATGGCGGCGCAACTCGGCATGTCGCTCAGAACTTTGCACCGTCGTTTGGCCGACGATCACTACTCGTACCAAGCGCTGCTGAACGACGTCCGCCGGTCGCTCGCCATTGAGTTTCTTGAAAACACGCGGCTTCCCATCGATCAGGTGGCCGAGAGAATCGGATTTTCCGATGCAGCGAGTTTTCGGCGATCTTTCAGAAAATGGACTGGAAACTCGCCAAGTTTCTATCGGAAGGGTACGGGCGAGCGCCGGTGACCAAGGGGTCGACGGACGTTAGGGTGGTCGTCGTCGGACCGAGTGCGGCACTTCGATCTCGATGGTCTCGGGTCTCTGATGTTTCAACGACCGGCGGCAAGGGGGCGATTGTCGTCGTCGCAGCACGCGGCCATGAAGGGACGCTCACTTATGTTCGCTGAACGTATGACAGCAGCGCGCAATCGACGACGCGCTGCTGTCGCACATCGCGCCGCTCGGCTGGAATCACATCAACATGACTGGCGATCATGTGTGGCACACCAACAAACGCGTCGCCAAGGTGGACTGGACGATTTCGACCGATACGCACAGCCAGATCTGTCAGGACCAAGTGTTAGCGTAGGGTCACTGCTCCCCGGATGATCGTGCGGCGTTCAGTTCGAATCGACCGACCCTCGCCATGCCAGCCTTCCCCTGGTTTTCGGCCTGCTCAATCCTCATACTGCAACGGCCCGGCGAAAGTCTGCTCCACAAAGGTCCTCAGCTGGCTCAGGTCGGTTCGGGCGTAGGCCGCCGTGGTCTGCACCGAGGCGTGCCCGAGCAACGCCTGCGCGGCGGGCAGCGGCACGCTGGTGGTCGACCACCAGCGTGCGCGCATAGGCGTGGCGCAGCCAGTGCGGCGACGCCGCACGCAATAGCAGCGCCTGCGCCGGCTCGCGTGCCTGCAGGCCATCGGCCACGGCCGCAAAGATGGCCTTGACCTCCCGGTACAGGCCTGCCGACTGCAGTGCTTCGCCCTTGTGGCCGTGGATCACCGGCAGCGCTTCGTGCACGGGCGGCTCGGTCGGCAGGCCGCGGGCGCATCGGTAGGCGCGCAGCACCGCGACGCACGGGGTCGGCAGCGGGATGGCCCTGGGCTTGCGCCCCTTGCCGCAGACATAGAGGGTCCAGCGCCCGGGCGCTTCCGCCTCCAGCCGAGGCAGCCCCGTCTCGGCCGACCAGGCCAGTTCCGCCAGGCGCACGCCGGCGTAGCGGTACAGCGCCCAGATCGCGCGCCGCCGCTGTGCCGTCAGGGTGTTGGCGACGTCAGGCTCCGGCGCGTCGAGCCAGGCGTCGCACGCGGCCAGCAGCGCCGGCGGGAGCAGCCGCGTCGGGGCGAAGCCGGCGCGCGCGGCTGCCCGCGGACAGGCCGGCGGCCGGGTTGGCGTGCAGGTAGCCGGTGTCGTACCAGTAGCGGTAGCAGCTCGCCACCACCGCCAGCGCACGTGTGCGCGTGGCCTCCGACCGGGGCGGCCGGGCGCCCGTTGTATGGCCCTCGCCGTGCTGCAGCGCGTGCCGGTAAGCGAGCAGCTGCTGGCGCTTCAGGTCGGACAGGGGCCCGAGCTGGCGGGCCCCGCACCAGCGCATCAGGCGGCGCAGTTCGGCGCCATAGGCGCGCAGCGTGTGGGGCGAGCGCCCGGCCCGCTCGCGCAGGAAGAGCGCCAGCGCCTGCGCGTCGTCGGCGGCGCCGAGCGTGTTGGCGGCGGCGTGCGGCTGGGCGAAGCGGCCGGCGCGGGCGAGCCACGCCAGTTCCGCCGGGCCATGGGTAGCCAGCCACGAACTCGGCGCGGCCGGCCCCGTCGCCTGCGCAGCCGCCGGCACCGCGGCTTCCTTCCCGGAGGAGGCGCCAGACCGGAAGCGGCGCCGGTGCGTGTGCAGCAGCCGCGCGAGCACCGTCTGCGGGCTGGGCGCTTGGTTTGCCGATACTGTGCGCAGGCGCCCGCGCTCCCAGTATTCGACCGCCCCATCGTGCGCCAGCAGCAGCTTGAGCACGACCGGCTGCGCGGCCTTGGCCTCGGCCAGCGAGCCGTAGCGGCGCTTGATGCGCGCTAGCGTCCAGTGCGCGTAGACCGCGTGCCCCAGCGCCTCGGACAGGTAGGCGAGCGCCGCCTCGACCGTGTCGGGCAACGCGCGCGGCGGTACCGCCGCGGTGTCGATCCAGTCGGCCGGGGTCATGGCTGCGCGGACCGCTTGGCGGTCGCCTTGCCCGTCGACCAAGGCGCGCGCGCCTTGGTCGGTGGTGGCGCCACGGCCAGGGTCGCGCGCAGCAGCTCGTCGAGCTGGGCGCGCTGACTGGCGGTGACGGCCTTGAGCGCGCTCGCCTCGCCGGCGGCGCTCTGACGCGCCGCCCGCTCGCTGGCCAGGTCCGCGTCGAGGCGCGCGCGCTCCTGCTCGAGCGCGGCAATGCGCCGCTCGGCAAACTTGAGCTGCGCCGCCAGTTGGGCGCGCTCGGCATGCACCGCGTCGCGCTGGTGCGCGGTCTCCTGCAGCAGCTGCTTCGACAGCGCCTCGTAGCGCGCCTGGATGGTGGCGACCGCCTCGGCGTGGGCGCGCTCGCCCGTCGTGGCGCGCTCCTGCGCCGCTACCAGCGCCGCGTCCAGCTGACCAACCCGGCTGGCCAGCTGTTCGGCGCGGGCGGTCATCGTGGCCAGCGCGGCGCGCGCCTCGGCCAGCGCGGTCGAGGTGGTGCGTCTCAAGCGAGAGGCGCAGGCGGCGGTAGAGGCCAGCGAGGCCGCGCGTACCGAAGCCGAGCTGCGGGTCGAGCTGCTGCGCCAGGAACTCACGGAGACCCGCCAGGCCCTGGCCACGCGCGATCGATGGCTATCAGCCCGGACTCGAGGCGGGCACGCGTAGCGGGCGGCCGGAGTCATCCGGCCAGATCCACCCGCGATGCGCCTTCGATGAAGCAAGCCCAGTAGCGGGTGCCGCGACACCAGATCCGGATCGCCTCGCGCAATTCAGCCTCGCTCAGGGAGAGGTCCAGCGCGCATGGGAGGAGGTCCTCGAAGATGCGGATCTTGAGCGGTACCTTGGGTGACGGGTTCTTCGGAAAGGCTAGCGGAAAACTCCGTTGCAGCCTGGCTTCCCGCACCCTGGCCCGCTTCAAGCCGCCACGCGGGTGCGCCTTACGTCTTCCCGACCCACCCAATACGATGCCGCTCCTGGGTGGCCTCGTGCCGCGCATCCTCTTCGCAGGTCGACCAGGCCGAACACTTCCTTCAGAATCAGGTGGCAGCGGAATCAGGTGGCAGCGCCTCGCGTGACAGGGCCTTGTCGCGGCCCGTCTCACGGCAGATCACGGGCAGCACCAGTGGACGCGCTTCTCCGGGCTGCGGGGTGGGCGCCAGCCCATGGGCGCGGGTGTAGCGCGGCAGCTCGGCGATCAGCTCGTCGGTGGCCGGCACAGCCGGGACTGGTTGCCCTTGTTGCCGCGGCTTACGCGACAACGCGTCTCATATCGGTCGACTTCATGATGGCCATCGTGATTTTCTAAGAACACAATTGCCGGATCAATAATCAGCCCGGGGCGATTGGGGAGCTGGGGTTGGTCCAGCCATTCTCGAACACCATCTCGTCCAGCGATTGCCGTCTGGCCCAGCCTTCCTGTTCCAGCATCGGCTTCTCATAGAAGGTGTCGACCTGGCCGAGGCACAGCACAGCCACTGGCCGGGCACCGGGCGGCAGCCGCAGCAGCCGGCCAAGCTGTTCCGGGTCGAACAAGGAAACCCAGCCCACGCCGATTCCCTCCGCGCGCGCAGCAAGCCAGAGGTTCTGGATGGCGCAGGCCACCGAAGCGAGATCCATGTCCGGCATGGTGCGCCGACCGAAGATATGCCGCTCACGTCCATCCATCAGCGCTGCCACCAGGACTTCCCCGCAGTCCAGGATGCCCTCTACCTTGAGTCGCATGAACTCGTCCTCGCGTTCGCCCAGGGCGATCGCGGTGCGCTGGCGTTCGGCATCGACCAGCGCGTGGACCTGCGTTCTCAGGCTCCTGTCAGTGATGCGGATGAAGCGCCAGGGTTGCATGAAGCCGACGCTGGGGGCGAGATGCGCCGCGTGCAACAAGCGTTCCAGCAAGGCAGGATCGAGCGGGTCCGGCCGAAAGTGGCGCATGTCGACGCTCCCGGATGACGCGATAGACGGCGGCAATTTCACTGTCGCTGTAGCGATATGGGTTCATGGCTTGAATAGCGTGGTGGTGGCGCTTGGGCGGGAGCGAAAGTCGCAATGCAGGGAGCTTGCCTCGATGGTACCGTGACGGATAGACGGCTTCGCGCTGTGCGGTGTTGCGATGCGGGCTCATCCTAGGTCTTGCTGGTCCAGCCGATCCGGTGCCGCTCCTGCGTCGCCGCGTGTCGCGCATCCTCTTCGCTGTGCAGGTAAGCGCTGGTGGTGGCGATCGAGGCATGGCCAAAGTTGTCGCGCACGAAACGCAGGTCGACCTGCTGGTCGGTCATGTGCGAGCCGGCGGTGTGGCGCAGCCAGTGCGCCGAGGCGCTGGCCAGGACATCGGCCTGCGCTTCCCACTCGGGCCCGCGCGCCCGCAGGCGCTCGGCCGCCATGCCGAACACCGCTTTCAGAATCAGGTGCAGGGCCCCGCGTGACAGGGCCTTCTCGCGACCCGTCTCACGGCCGATCACCGACAGCACCAACGGGCGCGTTTCCCCAGGCTGCGGGTTAGGCGGCAGTCCATGGGCGCGGCGGTAGCGCGCCAGTTCGGCGATGAGCTCGTCGGAGGCCGGTACCAGGCGCACCTTGTTGCCCTTGCCGGTCACCTCCAGCCACCAGCGCTCGATGCCCTGGGCATCGCGCCGGCAGAAGAACGCACCCATGGTCGTGGCTGTCAATTCGGACGCCCGCAAGCCACCCAGATAGAGCACGGTCAGTATCCATCGGCAGCGCGCCGCATGCAGGCGCTCGCGCGCGGTGGCGGTCGGCATCGCCGCGACGGTGTCTTTCACGGTCGCCCACCAATCATGGCTCAGGTAGCGCGTGATGCGCGGCCTGGTGGGCGCGCGCCGGCGGCGGGCGAGCGCGAGCGGGTTGCCAGCCAGGTAGCCGGCCTCGGTCAGCCAGGCGAAGAGGGCGTTCAGGATCACCATCGCCTGGCGCACGCTGCCGGCCGACAACGACCCGGCAAAGGGGCGCCAGTCCGAATGGCTGCGCGCGAGCTTCTTGCTGCCGCTCGACCTCGCGCCGGTAGGTGGCGAGTGTCGCCGCGCTATCGGCATAGCGCGCGAGCCAGGCGGTGACGGCAGCCAGGTCGTCGGCCGCGGCGATCCGCGTGGCCGTGGCGGGGGCGCGGTTGCTGCCGGCCGCGCCGGACAGCGCCGACGGCAGTCGCAGCTGCTCCAGCGGCGTGGGCAATGCGGCAAGGAGGCCGGACGCAGGCGGGGAGGGCGGATGGGCGGGCGATTCCAAGGTCGGGTCACGTCAGTGAAACTAATTTTGTTCCCGTCATGGGCACGGAAAATAAGGGCAACCAGAGGGTCGAGTCGGGTAGCAGCGGCGCATTGCTGCGCCGCCGCCCCCTTCTATGAGCAGGGAGCTGTCAAGGTGTTTCGCATATTGATTCGTGAAGTTATTGGCTCCTTCTACAACGACTAGGCGAGTTCCCCTCCCTTGCCCTTGCTGCCATCTGTTGGTGAGCGCGTGCTATTGCGCTCACCAACATGCACGCTGCATTCAGGGCTCAGCAACTGGCGACAAGCACATTTATGTTCGCGTTTGAAGCCGGTGGCGCTCGTGAGACGATTCAGCACCTCACAACCTTCTATCCGCTGGCGGTTTACCAGCCCTATCCTGCATGCGCGCTGCGCCCGAACCTTGTCCGGGTGACATGCCCCATCTAAGAATCGGTTGCGTCGGCAACCCAGGGGGCGGACGGGCATGTCCACTTCAACCACGGCAACAGTCAGTGATCCGATTGTCGCGTCCCTCACTATCTACTTTCGGCCTGCAATATGGCTCAAGCCGGTTTCATCTGTGCACCATCAGGAATGACGCCATCCTTCAGGTAGCGCCATAGGGCAATTACCAGTCGCCGCGCCACTGCGACGATGGCGATCCGCCGTGCCCGACGATTGGGGCCCGTACTTTGGGTGCGCTGGTTGAACCACTGCGTGAGCACACTGCCGGGCTGATGGCGCAGCCACTGCCAAGCGGTCTCGATAAGCTGCGTGCGAACCCATCGGTTGCCTTGTTTGCTAATGCCCTGGTCTACCCGACTCTCGCCACTGTCGTACGGCTGGGGCACCAGGCCGACGCACGCACCGACCTGCCGCCGATTGCTGAACTCGCGCCAGAAGAGTTCGAGGGCTAGACGCGATGCACCAATGTGGCCAATGCCCTTGAGTTGTGTCAGGTGATCGATGCGCTCGCGCACTGGCACCGGCAGAAGCTCTTGCAATGTCCCCTCCAGCGTGGCGAGTTGACGTTGGACCAGCGCGAGCCGTTCAGTCTCGCGTAGCAACCGCTCGCGCAATTCCGCCGGCAGGGCCGCGCCGTCGTGACAGGTGATCTCATCGCGTTCGAGCCGCTCGGCGAAGGCCTTGTGATCGACCTCGTTCCAGCAACCGTAGGTGACCAGCAGTTTTCTCATGCGGTCACGGTGCTGCAGGACTTCCTTTTTCAGTTGACCTCGATCACGCATCAGATGGCGTGAGGCCTCATCCTGTGGCGAGGGTACACGAACGACGTGCATGCGATCGCGCTCGCCGCGCAGCCACGCTCGCAGGTTGATGACCAGTTTGATGACATCAAGCCGGTCCGTCTTCGCGCGACGCTTGTGACGTTCAACCGGGATGCTCGCGGGATCGACGACATAACATTCGATCCCGCGAGCCCGTAGTGCCCGGTAGATCCAGAACCCGTCCTGGCCGGCCTCGTAGCTCACCACAATGCGTACGTCTGCTGGTAGCGACCATTTCTCCTTTTGCCGTTCGATCAGGTCCAGCATCGCCTGCAGGCGCGCCAGGGCCTGCGGTTGCGTCACCGTATGTACCGCCGGCTTCTCCCGAAGCCCGTCGTGCAGCGCAACCTTCCACTTCCCGACGGCCAGTTCGAGCGACACCGCCAGTATGACTTCCCCGGCACGGAGCTTCGATACCTGATTTGCGCACATGATCCTCTCCTTTGAGCAGGGCCTGGACTCGCTGATTCTACGAGTCAGTTGAGCACCTCCTGCTACATAGGATCTAAGAACCGTACGGGCGGGTCACCCCGCATACGGCTCAAGCCATTCCCTCAGCACCTTTGTGGGCACCGGGCCGCTCGGCGGAGCGTGTCGCGGTTCGACGGCGGACGAAGTACGTGTTCCATGCCAGGTCATACGGATTGGCCAGTCCACGGATCTTGACGTGTCGCCGTATGGCAACCGTCGCTGCGCGGAAGAGTGGCAGGCCATGGGGAGCCCCCGCGGTGGAACCCTTCGTTGCAAAAATCCAGTCCCGGTTCCCGTCATGCCGGAAGTACCGTTGCTTGACCCACCGGGCTCCTTTCATGGGGTGGCGACGCTTCGCCCAATTCCAGAGCCGTAGCCAAATGTGCGAGTCTATCGAGGAGAAGATCGCTTTCGACACGATGTGGCGATGATACTGGGCCCATCCGCGGATGACCGGGTTAAGCTGGCGTATCAACGCCTCCTGCGTGCCGCTCGCGTTGTTCTTGATGATCGCCCCGACCTTCTCAGTCAGCGACTTGATGCTCTTTTTCGCTGGCTTGATCAGCAGTTTGCCGTTGTACTTGCGTACATTCTGGCCGAGGAAATCGAAACCCTCCGCTATGTGTGTGATTCTGGTTTTCTCTTCCGAGAGTTCCAGACCTCGGGCAGCCATGAACTGCCTGACTGCGGGAAGTACCTTGAGTTGCAGCACATCTTTCGATACACCAGTCACCACAAAGTCATCGGCATAGCGGACGACGTTGAGTTGGGCCGTTTGGCGGGCAAGTCTGGATGTTCCCACACTTGCGTAGACTGCGGCTTCAAGCCCATCCAACGCCATGTTCGCGATCACTGGCGAGATGATACCCCCTTGGGGTGTACCAGCCCGTGATTCGAACAAGGTTCCTTCATCGATATATCCGGCCTCAAGCCATTTGCGCAGGATCTCCTTATCCATCGGTATGTGCTCGAGGAACCATGAATGACTGAAACTGTCGAAACAGCCTCGGATATCCCCCTCAAGAACCCACTCCGGCGACCTACGCTTAGCCAGAGTGATGAAGCACTGTGCGATGGCATCGGCGGTCGAGCGCTCGGGCCGAAAGCCGTAGGAATTGGCATCAGCAAGGGTCTCCGCGACGGGTTCCAGGGCGAGCTTCCACAAAGCCTGCATCGACCGGCACCGCATACACGGGATTCCTAGCGGGCGCTTTTTCCCATTACTCTTGGGAATATAAACACGTCGCAACGGCATCGCACGATAGCCGCGATGTCGCAGCGACAACACTCCTTTCCATTTGGCCGCCGGAGATGACCAGATCCTGCCGTCCACCCCCGGCGTCCTCTTACCACGATTTTCCGTCACTCGTTTCACGGCCAACATCTTGCCGTTATGCGAGCGGGTCAGCAGGCGTTGCAAGACTTTCACCTTGCCCCACCGGCCGGCCCGGGCGGCCTTGGCGATACGCACCTGAAGTCGTTTCACCTCCGCCTCGATATGCGGCCAGTTTGCCTGATCCCACATCGGTGCAGCGCGCGAGGGCGCACCAGTTCCGGACGCTTTCGCATCGTTCGCCGTCATCTGCTTTCCCTCATATAACGATTTGTCAAAGTTCTTTCGCCACGAATGACCATGCGGAAGTCTGCCCGCTTTCGCGTCGGGTAGTGTCGCAACCCGTATCCCGTCCATTACAGACAGGCGTTCGCTTTCTCCGCACTCCTTTACCCGCAGCGCCAACAGCGTTCCTCGCGGTTCGCCTGCCGTTACCGGCAGCGCTACGGGCTTACCCTGTTCCGCATGAATTTCCGAGCGGGGCGGACCCTTCCTTTTCGCCGGCGGCTTTCGTCCATGGTGGCCAATGTCACAGTGGCCACTCCATACCGCATACCGTTTTGGTTCAAGCCTTTCAGCACGTTTGGCTTGGTCTAATTAACGACGTTTATCGGAAGTTCACATGTGTTGGTCGTACCCGCTCATCCCTAGCACCTCTCCGCCTTCGTGCTGGCAGATTCCGCTTCGCCTCGCGGCTTGGCGTACCGGTTATCCGGCGGCTACGTTGTCCCCAGAGCTTCACACCGAGCTGTTACCGGCTCCGCATGTCTGGGTAGGGAACGGTTGATGGAACAACCGGTTTCATCCAGTCATCAATTCTCCTGTGAAACAGAAACTCAAGCGACTTTCAGGTCGCACGGAACAAAATTAGTTTAGAAATGGATACAAAGTTAGTTTAACCAACGAGTTGCGTCAGTGAAACTAATTTTGTTCCCGTCATGGACACGGAAAATAAGGGCAACCAGAGGGTCGCGTAACAAAATTAGTTTAAAAAGTTGAAAGACAAATTGTTCCTTCGGCCGACAGTTAAACTAATATTGTATCCTTGCCCACGTTCCGGCACATCCTTGCCTTGCAGGCTCCCGCGATAGCGCCCTATGGTTCATAGCGATTGGGCCATAGGCGATGGTGGCCATTTGTGCTGGAACCTCCATGGAAGTCCGCGACGCTGACGACAGCTGTCATTGCTCCCGCCGCACAATCGGCAGGAGAGCCATCGACACCTCGCTCTGGGCAAGCCCGGATGAAGGCATTCCCTTATACAGAAGTAGGACCGCCTCGGCAGCCGAGCATGTAGCCTGAGGCTGCGAAATTTCGAGGTAAGGGGTTGTTAACTTCGCCAGACTCGCGTTTACTCTCGAATTTTCGCG
>NZ_QKWJ01000109.1 GCF_003353055.1 Cupriavidus lacunae | reverse complement strand
ATAGCGGTCCCGCGCTTGCGCGAATCGCTTCACGCTCATGCGGTCCACTCCCGCCGCCCCGGCGTTCTTCTCGACCTGAGCCCATCCCAGCGCGAGCGTGTCCAGGCGAAACACCTTGTCAATCAGACTGTGCCATTTACCTCCCTTAACTCCGTTTTGTAGAGCAGCCAACATAGCGTCCGTCCAGATTGAAGCTGACGCGAATTTCCGCTGCACGCAGCTTCCCAGCGCGTTTGCATCTCGTTTAGTCGTTTCCGACACTGGCGATGCTTCGATCTTCATCTCTGCTTCCTTCCGGTCTTTTGCTATCAACTTTCCTGCCCCGCTTCCCTAGTGCGCCTTTTGCTCTGACGCAGGTCTCCACGGCTCTACTCTTCCGTGTGCAGTACTATCGGGACTCTGACTCCTGCCAGCGTTCACCTCGCCGGCAGGTCTCCCCGCTTGCTTCGTGCCACCATCCCATCGTTCCGTCCTCAACCACGTGGTACGCCACCGCACCGCTTTGTCCGCCACGACAGCGTGCTGTGTTACTTCCAGGCTTCGCCACTTTAGTGCAGGCTCGCCGCCATACCCCGCCGAAACAGGTTCGTTAACCTACGGACCGACAGTTCGCTTCCGGTTACTCCCCACCCCGCCTCACGACGACGCAGTTACCTTCAGCTACGGAGCTGTGGCCAACTCCGACAGGGACTTTCACCCTGCAGATGGCACGCCATCACGGGCGTACACTAAACCGCTCCCGCGGTAACCCTCCGGCCCAGCGCAAAGTGACTCAACCGCCAGCGCTGTTTCCTATGTTGAGGACCGAGGCAATTCGCCTCGAGCCTCGCCAGGTCCACCTATCGCAATGTTCCTATCGGGATCATGGGTAACGAGCATCAGCGCGCATCCGCGCTCTTGCGTGGCCTCGATGGACGGACTCGACCTTGCCCAATTGCGACGCCATCGCTCGGCTCAATGACTGACGTGAGATTGAGAAGCGACTCATCCATGGGTCTGCATGATCGCAGCACCGGCCGCACCAGGCGGCACGCCGCTCGCCAGGGAAGGCCTTCGCGGTCTCATCCATGCTATCTATGCGGCCGTTCGAGAGCACGCTCTGCTCGGCCCGGTATGCGCCATCGGCGAGGAGCAATCGTGCCGTAGTCACTCGGGCAATCCGGCCAGCCGCAGCCCCTCCGCAAACTGGGTCAGGTCTTCTGGGCGACGGATCGGAAGCCAGTCCTTGAGATTGGAGACGCGGAGTGACGGATCGAGCGTGCGCAGGCGCTGCATCGCCTCCTTCGCTTTGTCCATGCGTCCAGCGAGCGCATGACTCGCCGCCAGAACGCCGACCGGGGCAAGGAAACTCGGTAGATTGCATTTGGCCCTTTCGGCCCAATCCGAAGCGGCGTCGAAGCGTCCTGCGAAGAAATGTGCCAGCGCCATCCCAGCCTGCATTCTGAACATTTCCGGATCCAATGGACTCAAGCGAACGGCACGCGCCAAATACTTAATCGCAGCGTCTGTTTCACCGCGACAAGCGTGCAGGCACCCACACAGGGACCATGCAGGGGCGTGGTTCGGATTAAGCAGCAAAGCTCTATCGAACAGCGCGATACCGCCGTCGAGGTCGCCGGTCAGATGCCCAAGTGCATGAGCTCCTCTCGTGAGCGCCACAGCATCGTCCCGGCCGAGCTCCACCGCCAGTCGCGCCAGGCGAGTGCCCTCGGCAATCTCCCGGGGCTGATCGGTCATCCAGCCATTCATCTTGCGCCAGATATAACACCAGGCCGCCATGCCATAGGCCGATGCGAAATCCGGATCGAGCTCGGTGGCCTTGTAGAACAAGGGCAGCGCCGCCTCGATTGATTCGCGCGTTCCGCTGTGCACCTGCGCGGTGCCGCGAAGGTAATAGTCGTAGGCGCACAGGTTCTCCGTCGGCTTGCGCTTGGCACGCTCGATTTCCGCCCGCTCGAGCTGCGGCGCGATGGCGCCGACCACGCTTTCCGCAACCTGGTCCTGCAGTTCGAAGATGTCGTCCAGCGTGCCTGCGAAGCGCTCCGCCCAGAGATGTGTCCCGGTCCTGGCATCGATGAGCTGCCCTGTGATGCGCACCTTGTTGCCGGTCTTGCGCATGCTGCCTTCCAGCACGTAGCGCACGCCAAGCTCGCGGCCAACGTCCTTCACCTCGACTGCGCGGCCCTTGTAGGTGAAGCTTGAGTCGCTCGCGATGACGAACAGCCAGCGTATGCGCGACAACGCAGCGATGATGTCCTCCACCACGCCGTCGGCGAAATACTCCTGCTCGGGATCGCCGCTCAAGTTCTGGAAGGGCAATACGGTAATGGAGGGTTTACCCGGAAGGAGGAGCGCCGACGGCGGCTCCCTCGATTCTCTGGAGATGTGTTCGCCGATCTCGCCGACGAAGCGGAAACCCTTGCGGGCGACAGTCCTGACCAAGCGCTGTTCCCCGCCGGTGTCGCCAATGGCCTTGCGAACCGCATTGATGTGACTGGTGATCGTCGATTCCGAGACGATTCGGCCGCGCCATACCGCCTGCAGCAGGTCGTCCTTGCTGACGACACGGTCGCGGTTCCTGACGAGATGCAGCAGCAGATCAAAGACCTGCGGCCCGACAGGTACGACTTTCGCGCGATGCGAAAGCTCCCGGCGTTCCGGGTCGATCACGTAGTCTCCAAACACGAACTGCACTTGACATCCCCTGGCCGATTCGGCTCCCAGGTGGGGGCAACTGGCGAATTCCGTCCATGGATGATACTGCAACCCGTGGTGAGAGCATCTCATCCCGATCGGGCAACGCTTGGACGAAGAACCAAGCTCTCTTGCAGAGAAATTCAAGGTGAAGGCGAGGACCTCCCCGGAGCGCGCGGGCAATCTCCACGCACATCGACGGCAACGGTTTGCGGTCGCGAAACGGAGAGAAAAGATGAAGATTGTCGTCATCGGGTGCACCGGCCTCATCGGAACGAAGCTTGTGGAGGACCTACGCAAGCGCGGCCATGACGTGCTCGCAGCCGCCCCTGACACCGGCGTCAACACCATCACCCGCGAGGGTTTGGCCAAAGCACTCGACGGCGCCGAGGTCGTCGTCGATGTGGCGAACGCGCCAGTATGGGAAGACGAGGCGGCCCTCGAGTTTCTCGAGAGATCGGGCCGCAACCTGCTGGCTGCGGGCGCTGCCGCCGGCGTACGCCACCATGTGGCCCTGTCGATCGTTGGTAGCGAACGGCTTCCCGACTGCGGCTATTTCCGGGCGAAGGTCGCGCAGGAGAGCCTCATCAAGGCGTCCGGCATTCCCTACTCCATCGTGCGTGCGACGCAGTTCTACGAGTTTGTCGGCGACATTGCCCAGTCGGCTGCCCCGTTGGCCACCTTAGGCAAGGAGATCCGCTTGTCGCCGGCGCTGATCCAGCCGATCGCGTCAGCGGACGTGGCAGCGGCGCTCGCCGAAGTTGCAGTCGCGCCGCCAGTCAACGGCACGGTCGAAGTCGCCGGTCCGGAGGCGATGCCGCTGGACGAACTGGTCAGGCGCTTCCTGCGGGCGACGCAGGATAAGCGCAAGGTCGTGCCGGACGTCCACGCGCGCTACTTCGGTGGCCTCCTCTCCGATCAGACGCTCACACCCGGGGAGAACCCCCGCATCGGCGCGATCCGGTTCGAGGACTGGCTCGGTCGCTACCAGGCTCAGTCCTGCTTCGCCATGCAGTCCCCTCTTTTGGCGACTGCCGGTGCGGACAACTCGGAGGCGCTTGCATCGAGTTTCGCGACGAGCTATCCCGGAGTCGTCGCCTTCATCACCGTCGTGGCCGAAGGCGGCTTTTCCAGGGCCGCTGACCGGCTCGGGATCACTCGTTCCGCGGTCAGCCGCTGCATCCAGAAGCTGGAGGCGCAGGTCGGCTTGCGTCTGTTGAGTCGGACGACGCGCAGCATTTCGCTCACGCGCGAAGGCGAGATCCTCCATTCCCGCTGCCAGCCCAGCGTAGCTCTCATCACAGAGGCGATGGAGGACCTGCGCGATCTGCGCGACGGTCCGCCGCGAGGACGCCTGCGGGTCTCCGCTTCCGTGGGCTTCGGCCGCAAGGTGGTTGCGCCGCTGCTGTGGGCCTTCCAGGAGAAGTACCCCGACATCGAGATCGAGCTGCACCTGGGCTGCGTCGCGAGCGACTTCACGTCGGACCGCATCGACGTCTCGTTTCTCAACGGACGCCTGGCCGACTCCCGGATCGTCGCGAAACGGATCGTCCCGATGCAGACTTTGGTGTGCGCCTCGCCCGAGTATGCGGTAAGGCGCGGTATGCCCGAGTCGCCGGACGCGTTGATGCAGCACGACTGCATCAACGTCCGTCTGCCGTCGGGCCGCGTCTACGAATGGGAGTTCAAGGTGGAGGGGGGATCGCGCAAGCTGACTCCGCCATCGCGCATCATGTTCAACGATGACGGGCTAGTGCTGGAGGCCGTCCTCCAAGGCAAAGGCATCGCTCAGTTGGGCGGGTACCTGATCTGCGATCTGCTGCGCGAGGGGAAACTGGTTCACTCCATGCCACAGTACGCACCCGATGACCAGGGCCACTACATCTGCTACCTGAGCCGTCAGCATCTGCCGTCGCGTATCCGCGTGTTCGTCGACCACATGACGGCAGCGATCCGGGCGCTGGACCTTCAATGCGCGGGTGCTTTCTCACCAACGCCTGAGGACCGACAGGTCGCCTCGGCGCCATTGGTGCCCCTACGGGGTCAATAGACTTGGTAAGACGATTGACGACGCGCATAGAGAGCTTCAATGAGCGGCTGCGCCACGACGAAGGCCAGCGACAGCCCGTTGCCCTCGTGCACCTGCTTCCGCCTGCCCCGCCTGCCCCGCCTGCTCCAGTATGTGCGCGAAGTCAGCCTGGCTGCGCCTTGCTCGAAGCTTCCCGGGATTCGTCACCCAGTAACGCCACATGCGTCATGAGTGTGGCAAGCGGGCACCCGCTTTCGCGATTGTCACGATGCTCTGGCGACAGGTAACGCTCGATATATTCCCGAAACGGAGAATCTAGTTAGTCGAATTCCATGAATGCCCGATAGTGGCCCGGGCCTGTTTCAGAGGGATCGGGGGTAGGCCCCTGGATAGTGGTCCAGTAGACATCGAAGGACACAAGGGCCTTGACATGAGGCATAAGTACGGCCGACAGGATGGTTTCCAGCAGGCTCGACGCGACGTGACGGCCGGGCTCTGGCGTAGCAACGAGCTCCAGCGTCTGCCCGTGCGACGCCCCCGAGCCTACAGGGAGGATGTCCAGGTGACTGTCGGCGAGCTTGCCGACAGTCTCGCCGCCACCCGCACGGCAGACCAGCTCGTCGTGGACATGTGAGTACGGATTGAGCAGGCTCGTCCATAGCGAACGGCAAAGCGCAGCGACGTCGGACAAGCATTCGTCGCTGGGAGCGGAAACGATGCAGCGGACAACGGACGGGGCACTCATGAAAGCCTCCTTGCGCCGGGTGCGTCCAACGGACGGCGAGCGCTTTAGACGTATTGGAGTTCGGCCACTGCGACAGTGGCGCGGAGCAAGGTAACGTTCGGCACGTGACAATCTGTCAGTTAGAAGATTGCAGTAAGACCTTGGTATGTTGGCCGAAGCGCAGGAGCATTGCATAGCCGCAGACATCGGCCACGAGGGCGAATGCGGTGTGCACCGCGCCACGGGAGGACAGTCCAACGCATTGTGATCATCGTTTTTCAAGTGAATCTCTTCATTGATGCGCATAAGCGTACGCACTCTGCCTCGCCTCTCATGGGCGCCTTGGGCAACTTGCTACACCAACGTGCCCGGTGTCTGACTAGCGGTTCTTCAGCGCCTCGGCAACCCCTGCGCCATAGGCGGGATCGGCCATCGTGCAATTTCGGATATGCCGCTGCTGCACGTCCTCGCTCGCGCCGCCGAGCGAGCGCGCCGTGTTGTCGAAGAGCTGCAGTTTCTGCTCGGGCGACATCAGTCGGAACAGCGCTCCCGGCTGCGAGTAGTAGTCCTCGTCCGCGCGATGGTCCCAATGCGCGGCTGCGCCCGAGAGCGCCAGCGGCGGCTCCGCCAGCCGCGGGCTGTCGGCCCACTCGCCGCGGCTGTTGGGCACGATGCCGGGCAGCCCGCCCTGGTTGCCGTCCACGCGCATCGCACCGTCGC
Organism: Cupriavidus lacunae; assembly: GCF_003353055.1. Lineage (GTDB taxonomy): Bacteria > Pseudomonadota > Gammaproteobacteria > Burkholderiales > Burkholderiaceae > Cupriavidus > Cupriavidus lacunae. The sequence continues at coordinate 15,663 of NZ_QKWJ01000109.1, read as the reverse complement.
GGTGATAGCTGTGCACCGGGCAGCGCGGGGCGTTCACCGGGATCTGATGCGCGTTTACGCCCAGCCGGTAGCGGACCGCATCGCCGTAGCTGAAGAGCCGCGCCTGCAGCATCTTGTCCGGCGAGAAGCCAATGCCCGGTACGATGTTGGCGGGCGAGAACGCCGCCTGCTCCACATCGGCAAAGTAGTTGTCGGGGTTGCGGTTGAGCTCCAGCACACCCACCTCGATGAGCGGATAGTCGCCGTGCGGCCAGACCTTGGTGAGGTCGAAGGGATTGAACGGGCAGACCTGCGCCTGCTGCTCGGCCATCACCTGGATGCACAACGTCCAGCGCGGGAAGTCGCCGTCGTCGATGGCCTCGAGCAGGTCGCGCTGCGCGCTTTCGCGGTCGTCGGCGACGATCGCGGCGGCCTGTGCGTCGGTGAGGTTACGGATGCCTTGCCGGCTGCGCAGGTGAAATTTGACCCAGTGCCGCTCATTGTCCTCATTGATGAGGCTGAAAGTGTGGCTGCCGAAACCGTGCATGTGGCGATAGCCATCGGGCAGGCCGCGATCGCTCATCACGATGGTCACCTGGTGCAACGCCTCGGGTAGCAGCGTCCAGAAGTCCCAGTTGTTCTGGGCGCTGCGCAGGTTGCTGCGCGGGTCGCGCTTGACTGCGTGGTTCAGGTCGGGAAATCGCAGCGGGTCGCGCAGGAAGAACACGGGCGTGTTGTTGCCCACCAGGTCCCAATTGCCTTCCTCGGTATAAAACTTCACCGCGAAGCCGCGGATGTCTCGCTCGGCATCCGCCGCGCCGCGCTCGCCGGCCACTGTGGAGAAGCGCACGAAGACGTCCGTCTTCATGCCGATGCCGGAAAAGATCCTGGCCTTCGAGTACGCCGTGATGTCGTTCGTTACCGTGAAGTGGCCGAAAGCGCCGGAGCCCTTGGCGTGCATGCGCCGCTCGGGGATCACCTCGCGGTCGAAGTGGGCGAGCTTCTCAAGCAGCCAGATATCCTGCAACAGCGCGGGGCCGCGCGCACCGGCGGTCTCGATGTTGAAGTTGTCAACAACGGGGGCGCCGTTGGCATGAGTGAGTTTGGTCATGGCAATGTGGGCAAGAAGAGGGGTTCAGCGGAGCGTCTTCAGGAGGGAGGACTGGACGTCGAGAGTGGGAGTCGCGTCGATGGCCGCCACCTCAAGGGTGGACCGGCTATCGACGGTGCCGACTGATTCGGACCCAATCAGGCCTTGATATAAGCCAGCAGGTCCGCGTTGATGACGTCCGCATGCGTTGTCGGCATGCCGTGCGGGAAGCCCTTGTAGGTCTTCAGCGTGCCGTACTTCAGTAGCTTGGCCGACAGTGGGGCGGAATCGGCGTAGGGGACGATCTGGTCGTCGTCGCCGTGCATCACCAGCACCGGCAGTCCGATCTTCTTCAGGTCGTCGGTGAAGTCGGTCTGCGAGAACGCGACGACGCTGTCGTAGTGCGCCTTGGCGCTGCCCATCATCCCCTGGCGCCACCAGTTATGGATGATGCCTTCCTGCGGCTTCACACCCGGCCGGTTGAAGCCGTAGAACGGCCCGGCGGGAATGTCGCGGTAGAACTGCGCCCGGTTCGTGGCCGTCTGCAGTTGCAGGCTGTCGAACACGTCCTTCGGCAGGCCGCTGGGATTCGACGCGGTCTTGACCATCAGCGGCGGCACGGCGTTAATGAGGCAGGCCTTCGCGGGCCGCTTCTCGCCGTGGCGAGCCAGATAGCGCACGACCTCGCCGCCGCCCGTGGAGTGGCCGACGTGGATCGCGCCCTTGAGGTCGAGATGGCTCACGACCGCGGCGAGGTCGTCGGCGTAGTGATCCATGTCGTGGCCGCTCCAGACTTGTGCCGAGCGACCATGCCCGCGCCGATCGTGCGCGACGACACGATAGCCCTTGGACAGGAAGAACATCATCTGCGCGTCCCAATCGTCAGAGCTCAGCGGCCATCCGTGGGAGAAAACGATGGGAGTCGCGTTGGCGGGGCCCCAATCCTTGTAGAAGATCTGGACACCGTCTTTGGTAGTGATATAGCTCATGGGTGGATTTCCTTCCGGAGTTTCAGCGCCATTCGGCGCAGTAGGAGCAGCGGACGCTGCGAATGGCAAAGCCGCTGCTGCTGCAGTCCCTGCCACGATGACCAACAACTGACGGCGCGTGACTCCAGCGGAGCCAGGCTGTATTGGCGCGGGATCAATCTTCATGGGTATAGACCTGAGTGGAGACGCGATCAGTCTAGTCATGGTTTCCTCGCAGTGCGATAAGCATCATCGGCAATTCGATGTTGCAGGAACTTCACCAATGTCGCGGCAATGCATCCAGACGCGCGCCGCTGCGTCATTCACCGAGCACAGCCATCCGCGCGACATGATCTTCAAATGCGCCGGCTCATTCTTGACGGACTCTCGCTGAGCGCGATTGGTACCTCGCGATCAACAGACATATCCGCACACAGCCCCTAGTGCAGGCAGGCATTGGCTTCTAGATTTCAGCGCATCACGTCAGCATCGATGCAAAGTCTCGAGAGCCTCGCGGCGTGTTCGTCGTCCACCCCAGTCCCAGGAACCAACATGACCCAACGCATCAACCAAAACCAGTCGTCGGAACCTTTCAAGAACCATGGCCACCAATGCGGTGCTCGCGCGACGCTTCGGTTGACGGCCGCGCTTGCAATGGCCGTTGCAAGCATCGCAACCGCCACGGCACATCCACATCCGGTCCAACCGGCGCAGTACAACGATCCGACCGAGCGCGCCATGCCCGTTCCCACGATGACACTCGATCCGGAACACACCGCCCTGGTCGTGATCGATCCCCAGATTGACTTCATGAGCCCCAAGGGCGCCGCTTGGTCCGCCGTAGGTGAAGCCGTCACCCAACAACGGCTGGTGCCGAACCTGCTGCGCCTGTTCGAGTCCTCGAAGAAGGCGGGCATCGTCGTCGCGATCTCGCCTCACTACTACTACCCGCACGACCAGCATTGGAAGTTCCAGGGGCCCGTTGAGCTCTTCCAGCACAAGCTCAAGATCTTCGACAGGCCCAGTGCACTGAGTCTGGATGGGTTCCGCGGTTCGGGCGCGGATTTCATGCCCGAGTTCAAGCCCTACATCGAGGACGGCAAGACCATTGTCGCTTCGCCCCACAAGCTCTACAGCCCCCAGACCAACGATCTCACGTTCCAGCTTCGCAAGCAGGGCATCACCAAGATCGTCCTCGCCGGGATGCTGGCCAACCTGTGCGTGGAGTCCCACTTGCGCGAGTTTGAGGAGCAAGGCTTCGAGGTGGCCGTCGTGCGTGATGCGGTCGCGGCCCCGAAGCTGCCTGAGGGCGATGGAAATCTCAGCGCGCTCATCAACTTCCGCTACATCGCCAACGCGCTATGGACGACCGATGAGGTTGTCGCCCGGCTCGCGAAGCTCACTGCGCGGTGACCAGTGATTGCCTCGCTCTGCGGGGCGAGCATTTGGCTGAGGTAACCGCACCAATCCACGGGCCCTTCCAGTGGGCTTCTGGGAATGCGAGGACTGCGGCTGCGCAAGGATGAAGAACTGCTTCACCACACAGACAAGCCGATCAAATCACAGCGAGCTGTGACTGCGGCCGCAGCACATCGACTTTGCACCCAATGACAGAAGCGTCCCCCATGCAAAATCTTGTCGAAGGCTTTTTGAAGTTTCAGCGCGAGGAGTTTCCCAAGCGCACAAAGCTATTCAAGCATCTGGCCACCACCCAGAACCCTCGCACCCTGTTTATTGCCTGCTCGGACAGTCGCGTCATACCGGAACTGCTGACACAACAAGAACCGGGCGAACTGTTCGTCATCCGCAATGCCGGAAACATCGTCCCGTCCTACGGAGTCCAACCCGGAGGCATCTCGGCTAGTGTCGAGTACGCGGTCGCCGGCCTTAGCGTCGCCGATGTCGTCATCTGCGGTCACTCCGACTGTGGTGCGATGACTGCCGTCGCCACATGCAAATGCCTGGACCATATGCCTGCGGTGGCGGATTGGTTGCGTCATGCCGATGCCGCGAAAGCGGTGAATGAAGCGCGCCAGCACACATCCGACCACGCACGCGTCGATTCCATGGTCCGCGAGAACGTCATAGCGCAACTCGCCAACATCAGGACACACCCGTCGGTAGCACTCGCCGTCGAACAAGGCCGGCTGAGCCTGCACGGATGGGTATATGACATCAAGTCTGGCTCCATCGATGCACTGGATGGCATCACTAATCGCTTCGTATCCCTTGCAGAGAACCCCCGTGTCTCCGCGAACCCGCCGCGGCTCAGCGTAACTGCCTGAGTCAATCCCCACTCCCAAAGGAGATTGAAATGCCCCAATCGCACCATAGCCAGGCAAATCGCCAGACACTCACTGACGTCATCATCGACGCGAAGATTCGCAAGAATCTGACCTTCGAGCAGATCAACGAGGGTACCGGGCTGTCGCTAGGCTTTGTGACAGCAGCGCTGCTCGGACAGCACCCGCTTCCTGCAGAGGCAGCGAAGAAGGTCGCCGACAAGCTCGAGCTCGGTGAAGATGCCGTGCTACAGCTCCAGACAATCCCCGTGCGCGGCAGCATTCCCGGCGGAGTTCCAACTGACCCCACCATCTACCGCTTCTACGAAATTGTCCAGATCTATGGGTCCACGCTCAAGGCCCTAGTCCACGAGAAATTCGGCGACGGCATCATCAGCGCGATCAACTTCAAGCTGGACATCCAGAAGGTAGCGGATCCAGAGGGTGGTCACCGTGCAGTGATTACCCTTGACGGCAAGTATCTGCCGACCAAACCGTTCTAGGCTCGTGCTTCTAATCTTGGGTAGAGAGTGACCTACTGGTTTGCATCAGGACGGCATTGACGCTACGGCTGGCCCCCTAACCAGAGTTAATGAATTCATCATGAACGTAAAGACCATTGTTTCCGCGATCGCGCTCGCTTCCATCTTCGTTGCAGGCGCAGCCGAGGCGCGCATCAGCAACCGCGATGGCTACACCGAAGACGCCAAGGTATCGCGCTCGGCTCATCCGTATCTGGATGGCGCTCGCTACAACGTCAATGGGCAGCGCAATCCGTTCGTGGACGGTGCTCGCAATGACCGCCGCGATGTCTACACGGACGGCGCCCGCATGGTCGCGGGTCTGGACCATGTGGGTGTGTCGGCACCTCCGGCCCGCTCGGCCGATCCGTATCTTGACGGTGCACGTTACGATGCCAACGGTCCGCGCAGTCCGTACTACGACGGCGCTGGCATCGGCCCCCGGGACGTCTACACGGATGGCGCTCGCATCGCCCCCCGCGACGTGTACACGGAAGGCGCGATGGCGTAAGGACGGGCTCGATACGAAGTGCTCCTCTGCTGATGCATGATGCCTTCGTACCTAGCTCCAAGGTATATAGACAACGTCCGGTGTGTTCAGGCCGGACGTTTTTATTCCACGGCATTAACAAATTATGTGCGATGGAATAACAAGGCCGCGGCGTTCCTTGTGAACCAACGTCGCTGAGCCGTGCAGGGCCTGCCAACTGACAGGCTTCTGAAGCACATCAGCAAGTCAAACACCGATGTGTGCACACCGTATATCCGATTCAGCATATTCGAGTTGCGACTGCTTGCATCAGCCGTTAGTGTCCATCGTGGCGCCACGCCGCCGGCGTCACACCCATGTGTTCCTTAAAGGCGCGTCGGAAGGCGGCAACGGATTGATAGCTAAGGAGTTTCAGCGATTGATGACCGCTCGTGATTATTGGTCTGCGGTACTCTCGATCCGCCGCTGCGCCCAACTTACCAAAGATCCGAAGCAAACCGCAATGGTTGCTGATGCAGAGATCAGGTCATACGTCAGGGACATCGAGAATCCTAAGGCATCAGTAGCAGACCGCGTGCGATCCATTGAGGCGCTTTCGCGTGACTATCCCGGGCGAGGCAAAAAGTACGCCTTGCTTCTTAGGAAGCTTAGCGAGAATGGCTCAAAGTGAGCGTTAAGGTCGGACCATTGCGAGGTGGCAGGCACCACCCCACCTGAAAAATTGGGCACCATTTGATGCACCTCTCAGCAGAGCTTCACGCGATGCGGCGGCTTCTCAGGATGTCCGCTGAGCCCACGGAACCCGCCATTGAGGTCGGACAGGATCAAGGGACCGCTTCGGGTCGGGTACGGCCGGCCGCATAAGGCGGCAGACGAGAAGTCGACTATCGCAAACGTCGTCGGTCTGGCATCCGGATGTCGCCTCTCCACTGCAACGACTATCGAGCCGCGAAAAGCGAGCAATCTTTAATTGGCACGTCCGGCTCTGCATCAACCGGCGGCGATAACTGCGACAGGATCGCCAGGCGGCAGACCTCCAGTATTTCATCAGCGAGCGGTGAATCGTCGGGACACGCCCGCGATAACATGATCGCCCCTATTGCATGCGCAATCGTGTCAATCCGCCTGGCACGCGTCTCGCGCCGCACGTGAGCGTCTAGCGCGCCATCATCGCGGCTCAGAGTCGCTAACAAGCTTTCCAGCCCGGCCGCAAAAGCCGCCCTCATCGGCTCCGGCTGACGCGCCGCATCACCGCAAAGCGCCGCCATCGTGCATCCATCCCCGGGGTTGTCGCGGTGCTCCCGCGACAGGTATTGCTGCACAAACGCGACAGCGTCGGCGCCCTCGGCTTTCTCCGCAGTCTGGGCAAAGCCGCAAGCAGCAGCCTCGGCCATCAGATCGGCCTTGGACCCGAAATGCTTGTAGAACCCGCCGTGGGTGAAGCCGGCTGCCGCCATCAGATCCGCAACGCCAATCCCGTCGTAGCCACGCTCACGAAAGAGCGTCGACGCCGTTTCGACGATGTGTGCGCGATTCGCGTGCGCTTGCGCCTTGGTGATTTTCATACCGGGAAGACTCTTCGTTCATGTCTGCAGGTGCTCACTATACATTGATGTCGATCATAATCAAAACTCTTGACACCAATGATTACGTTCATCATCATTATGGGTACGCATCCCACTCTTCCGATCTCACACGTCCACGCAACAGGCGCAACATGCCCGATAAGACACTTCTGGAACCCTATTCCCTCGGCTCCCTGACGCTGGCAAACCGCGTCGTCATGGCGCCGCTGACCCGCAACCGCGCCGGCGCTGGCCTGGTACCCAGCGACCTGGCCGCCACTTACTACGCCCAGCGCGCGTCTGCGGGCCTGCTGATCACCGAAGCCACGCAGGTTTCTGCACAGGCCCAGGGCTACCAGGACACTCCCGGCCTGTACACGCAAGAGCAGATCGACGGCTGGCGCAAGGTCACCGACGCCGTACACGCCAAGGGTGGGCGGATCTTTGTGCAGTTGTGGCACGTCGGCCGTGTCTCGCATGTGGCCCTGCAGCCAGGGGGAGTCGCCCCGGTCGCGCCCTCGGCCATCCGCGCCGTGACCAAGACGTTCGTCAACAACGACTTTGCGGACGTGTCCGAACCGCGTGCGCTGGCACTCAATGAATTGCCGGGAATCGTGAGCGACTTCCGCCAGGCCGCGGCCAACGCGATCGCTGCTGGCTTCGACGGCGTGGAGATCCACGGTGCCAACGGCTACCTGCTGGAGCAATTCATCAAGGACGGTGCCAACCGGCGCACCGACACCTACGGTGGCTCCGTCGAGAACCGTGCGCGCTTGCTGCTGGAAGTCGTCGCCGCCGTGGCAAAGGAAATCGGTGCCGAACGCACCGGCGTACGCATCTCGCCGGTTTCGCCGGCTAACGCTATCTCCTGCAGCGACCCGCAGCCGCAGTACGACTACATCGCCGAGCAGCTCAGTGCACTAGGCATCGTCTACCTGCATGTCGTCGAGGGCGCCACCGGCGGCCCGCGCGACGTGGCCCCCTTCGACTACGACGCGCTGCGCAGCCGCTTCAAGCAAACCTACCTGGCCAACAACGGTTATGACCTGGCACTGGCGAGCGCCCGGCTCGCCGAGGGCAAAGCGGACTTGTTTGCCTTCGGCCGCCCGTTCATCAGCAATCCAGATCTCGTCGAGCGCCTGAAGAGCGGCGCGCCACTCGCGGCGCTGAACCCGGCCACGCTCTACGGCGGGGGCGCCGAGGGCTACACCGACTACCCCACGCTGGCCGACGCCAGCGCCGAGTAAGTATCACAACATAGACCTCATCCCGTGCCATTGCGGCCCGGAAATCCCCCTACTCATGAGAAACAAGGCGCGTGCCTGGCTGAAACCCGGCAACATGGGCATAACGATGACCCGCTTAATAACCACAAGTCATCGTTTCTCCGCCCACGCCGGGGCCGGAAGGGCCTTGAAATGCTCTTGAGAAACAAGGCGCGTGCCTGGCTGAAACCCGGCAACATGGGCATAACGATGACCCGCTTAATAACCACAAGTCATCGTTTCTCCGCCCACGCCGGGGCCGGAAGGGCCTTGAAATGCTCTTGAGAAACAAGGCGCGTGCCTGGCTGAAACCCGGCAACATGGGCATAACGATGACCCGCTTAATAACCACAAGTCATCGTTTCTCCGCCCACGCCGGGGCCAGTAAAGGCCTTGAAATGCTCTTGAGAAACAAGGCGCGTGCCTGGCTGAAACCCGACAACATGGGCATAACGATGACCCGCTTAATAACCACAAGTCATCGTTTCTCCGCCCACGCCGGGGCCGGAAGGGCCTTGAAATGCTCCAGAGAAAACACACATGACCAGCAACACCACCGTCCTTATCACCGGCGCTTCCAGCGGCATCGGCGCCACCTACGCCGAGCGCTTCGCGCGGCGTGGCCACGACCTGGTGCTGGTCGCGCGCGACCAGTCGCGGCTGGACGCGCTCGCCGCGCATCTGCGCAAGGAAACCAGCGTCGCCGTCGACGTACTCCAGGCCGATCTGACTCAGGCGGCCGATCTGGCCACCGTCGAGTCGCGTTTGCGCGCAGATACCAGCATCGGCATCCTCATCAACAATGCCGGCATCGCCCAATCGGGCGGCTTCGTCGAGCAGACCGCCGAGAGCATCGAACGCCTGATCACGCTCAACACCACCGCCCTGACGCGGCTGGCCGCAGCGATCGCCCCGCGCCTGGCGCAAGCCGGCGAAGGCGCGATCGTCAACATCGGCTCGGTCGTTGGCCTGGCGCCGGAGTTCGGCATGTCGGTCTACGGTGCGACCAAGGCTTTCGTGCTGTTCCTGTCGCAGGGCCTGAGTCTGGAGCTCTCGCCCAGGGGCGTCTACGTGCAGGCGGTGCTGCCTGCGGCTACACGCACCGAGATCTGGGCGCGCGCCGGCATTGACCTCAATACGCTGCCCGAGGTGATGGAAGTCGGCGAGCTGGTCGACGCAGCGCTGGTTGGATTCGACCGGCGCGAGTTGGTCACCATCCCGCCGCTGCACGAAGCTGCGCGCTGGGACGCGCTGGATGGCGCACGCCAGGGGCTGCTCTCAGACATTCGGCAGGCGCTCGCCGCCGAGCGCTATCGGGCGACTTCCTGAGCCCGGAAGCTTCTGCGGGAACTTGAGCATCGTGACTATCTTGCCGTCATGCCCTGCGACATCGACACTCGTCCCCGCGCCGAACAGGACCCAGGGAGTCAACAATGACCCGTTCCGAAGTGCGTACCGAATCGGGCGCGTCTTACGTCCATGCGCCGAACCGCTCCATCGACGTCGCCGGAACTGCCTTCGCCTATCGCGAAATTGGCCCAGGCGGCGGAGTACCTCTGATCCTGCTCAACCATTGGGGTGCGGTCCTGGACAACTTCGACCCGAGGATCATCGATGGCCTTTCCGGCCGGCATCGCGTCGTCGCCATCGACTACCGGGGAATCGGCGCGTCTGGCGGTACAGCACCCGTGACGGTCGAGGAGATGGCGCTTGACATCATCGCCGTGATCCGCGCGCTGGGCTTTGCACAAGTCGACCTGCTCGGCTTCTCGCTAGGCGGCTTCGTGGCACAGGACGTAGTGAGGAAAGCTCCCGCCCTGGTGCGCAAGCTCATCCTCACCGGCACGGGGCCGGCCGGAGGCTGGGGTATCGATCAGGTGGGAGTAGTCTCCTGGCCGTTGATACTCAAGGGACTGCTCACGCTACGCGATCCCAAGTACTACCTGTTTTTCACCTCGACGGCCAATGGCCGACGCGCCGCGGGCGCCTTCCTGAAGCGGCTGAAAGAACGCAAGTCCAATCGCGTCAAAGGCCCCACGCCCAGCGCCTTCCTGCGCCAGCTCCGGGCGATCAAGGCATGGGGCCGGCGGGCCCCCCAGGACCTGAGCCGCGTCCGTGCGCCGGTCCTGATCGCCAACGGTGACAACGACATCATGGTGCCCACCGCACTCAGCCACGATATGGCCCGCCGGATTCCAGATGCGCAGTTGATCATCTACGAGGACGCCGGGCATGGCGGCATTTTCCAGTACCACACCGACTTTGTGTCGAAGGCCTTGGCATTCCTCACTGAATGACGCAATGGCACTACCATTTCCCTACAACAGACCGGACCACGTCCAGGAGAGTCCTGCCATGTCCATCGCGAAACTCGAACCCTGATTCAGAGCGCGGGTCCGGGAGGAATGAGCGCAATCGCAATTCCGCCAACACTCTAGCGCTCAGAAGAAAGAACCTAAACCCATGAAAGCCTTCATCATCAATCGTTACGGCAAGCAAGAGAGCGGCCGGATCGCCGAAATGCCTGAGCCCGAACTGCGTGACGATGACGTCTTGATCCAGATCCACGCGGCGGGTGTCAATGCACTGGACTCGAAGATCAGGAGCGGCGAATTCAAGCTGGTCCTTCCCTATCGATTGCCCCTAATCCTTGGCAACGACGTGGCCGGCACGGTCGTGCGGGTCGGCCCCCGTGTGAGCCGTTTCAAGCCGGGCGACGAGGTTTACGCCCGTCCCGATCAGGACCGCATCGGCACCTTTGCCGAATTCATCGCGGTCAAGGAGGCAGCGCTGGCACTCAAGCCTGCGAACCTGTCCATGGAGGAAGCCGCTTCCATCCCCATGGTCGCGTTGACCGCCTGGCAAGTGCTGGTCGAAGTTGCCAAGCTGAAGCAGGGGCAGAAGGTGCTGATCCAGGCGGGCTCTGGCGGCGTGGGCACCATCGCCATCCAGTTGGCCAAGCATCTGGGTGCCTTCGTTGCCACGACCACGAGCACGGGCAATGTCGAGTGGGTCAAGGCGCTGGGCGCCGATCTCGTCATCGACTACAAGAAGCAGAACTTCGCAACCGAGTTGCGCGACTACGATGTGGTGCTGAACAGCCTCGGAAGCGACGAGCTGGAAAAGTCGCTGCAGGTGCTTAAGCCAGGCGGACACCTCATCTCCATTTCCGGTCCGCCCACACCCGAGTTTGGGGTCGAGCAGGGATTGGCCTGGCCGCTGAAGCTGGTGCTGCGCCTGCTGAGCCACGGCATCAGGAAGAAGGCCAAGCAGCGTGGCGTCACCTACGCGTTCGTATTCATGCGCGCCGAAGGAAACCAACTGCGCGAGATCACCTCGCTGATCGAGTCGGGATCCATCCGCCCCATTGTGGATCGCGTGTTCCCTCTCGACGCGGCGGCAAATGCTCTGACTTACGTCGATCTAGGACGCGCCAAGGGCAAGGTCATCGTCAAGGTGAAATAGACGCGAGCAGACCGAGCTTGGACATTTCGCCTGGCACTATGCGTTTCGACACTTCCGCCATCGCAGCCCTGCTTTCGCCCCCTCAAGATCGCCATGAGAGCTCCCTCTCGACATCACAGGCAGTATCTGGCCGCGCCGCTCCAGTTGCGCGGGCCTGGTAGAAGGCTTGTGTCTTGGAAAAACTGGGACAGCAATTCCTACTCTCACTCCTTGCACAGCCGGCAACTTCCTCCCGTGGTTGCCCTTGCCTTGTCCGTTCCTGCCAATAGGTGCCTAGCGGGTCTGCCTCGATAAGGATTTCGCGAGGTAGACCGACCAGAAATAATGGGAGTGCCGATGGTAGCGCACACATCTTCACGGCAAACAGGCGAACTCGGTCGGCTGCATCGGACGGTAAAACCACGCGCCCGGAGGATTTCGGTGCTTCGAGAGCTGGCCAAGTTGGGGCCGGTTTGAAATGAAAAGGAGCGGGACCGGTGCTTTGGAGCGAACGCTTCTTCCCGGCTTACCCGTAAAACTTGCGCAAAGCTCCCGTACGTCTGAGGTCAGACGTCCCATTAAAAAAATGCCTAGCGCTAATCCTAGGGAATCGCTGATCAATGAGGTTTGCGCTTGATGTTGCACAAGCGAAGGACTTCAGCTTTCGCAATGCGGGAGAGATGGGCCGATTCAAGCCGTCTTTCTCGCGTTTCGCACCTTTCCTGGCCGCGCTTTGCGCGCTCAGGACGGATTGCTCCCCTCTGAGGACAACAACAGCCTCCTGGCGAACACCAGATTCGCCAAACCAAACAGGCTGAACAACTGCGCCGTGTTTTTGAACAGGCCCTTGTAGCGAACCTTGCGATGACCAAACAGATTCTTGATGACGTGGAACGGATGCTCGACCCGCGCCCGAATCTGGGCCTTGGCCCGCTCGACGGCGATCAGCAAGTCCTTGACCGCTCCGTCACGCATCGCCTTGATCTTGCCGCGCTTGACGGCCACCTGCCACTTCACGGTCTTGCCTTGCATCTCCTCGCGCTTGTCCACGCCCGTGTAGCCCGCGTCGCCAAACGCATGCTCCTCGTGGCCATGCAGCAATGCATGCGCCTGCGACACGTCCGACTCGTTGGCCGCTGTGCCCACCAAGCTGTGCACCAGCCCCGAAGCCGCATCCACGCCGACGTGCGCCTTCATACCAAAATGCCATTTTTGCCCTTCTTGGTCTGGTGCATCTCCGGGTCGCGGCTCTTCTCCTTGTTCTTGGTCGACGGCGGCGCCTCAATGATGGTGGCATCCACAATCGTGCCTTCCTTCATCATCAGCCCGCGCTCGCACAGCATGATGCCGATCTCGTCGAACAGCTTTCGCGTCAGTTCATGCTCGACGAGCAGGCGGCGAAACTTCAGCAGCGTGGTCGCGTCTGGCACCGCTTCGACTGCCAAGTCAATCCCGGCAAAGGCCCGCATCGCCATGCTGTCGTACAGCGCGTCTTCCAGCGCCTCGTCCGACAGCCCGTACCACTGCTGCAGGAATAGATGCGCAGCATCCGCTCCAGACCGATCGGCGGCCGTCCACGTTTGCCCTTGGGGTAGTACGGCTCGACCGCCGCAATCAGACGCGACCATGGCACCACGCTTTCCATCTCCGTCAGGAAGCGCTCGCGGCGCGTCACCCGCTTCTTGCCGTGGCTTTCCGCTTCCGCAAAACTGATCTGTCGATTCATCTCCGACTCATATCGTGGGTATGCACATGACAACGCTTTCACCCCACTCAACGATGACTGCCGCGCTGATTAAATCAGTCTTTCCCTAGCGCTAGGCGACGAAGGTCTTAAGGCCTCGAACAAGTTGATTGAGTGTCTCGACCTTTGAGTCGCGGCGCCGAAACGGCGCGCCGCGGAGAGTTCAACTTGTTTCCATGCTATTGCGTGCAGGTAAAGCTTGCAGCGGAATTCACGTCGCCACTAATGTATTTGGGCCACGCCGGATACTCGCAGAGCGGGCGGGTACGGCCCGCAGTTGCCCCGTTCAAGTCTGTAATGACGAGTTTGTTAGGCGGATTTCCGCTAGTAACCCAATTGTCAAGGACAGTCAGGGCGTCATAGGCACCTTCGAATTGGCCGCCAAAACCGTGGGCACCCCCTGGCACCAAATAGAACTTCACGAATTCGCCTACGGTTGCTTGTCCATATCGCGTCACTAGCCGATTGTAGTAATCGATCGACATTTGGGCGGGGATGAACTGATCCGACTGTCCGTGCTGAAGAATTAACTTTCCGCCTCGTTGTTTGAATGCCGTCAAGTCGGTGCTTGTAGCATCCATCATGTTGCTGACCGCTTGCGTCCGTGCCGTCAGGGCGCTGGGGTCGGAAAAGTCAAACGACATGATGTCTATGAGCTGGGTGCGAGCGATCGCGAAATTCACAAACGCGTTCGGGAACGCGTAGAAGAACGATGACTGGCCCGAGGCTGGATCCGATACCGCGGCTGCCGGGGAAAGTCCCAAGGGGGGAAAATAATAGGAGTTCCAAAAATCGGTGCCCGAGAGAATATTGTAACCAGCGATGGTGCGGATTCCGTTAGCAAAATCAAACTTGGTTGCCAATGGTGTAGCCATGGTGTTTACGGTATTGAGTTGTGCGTCGGACAGACAAGTGTCGCCAGTATCTGCCCCCCCTGCACACCGCAATGTCGACGGATCGAAGCTGCATGCCGCCGGATTGCTGATGATGCCATCCGTCGCTCCGTCAAGGGCATCGCATTGGGTCATCACGGCCGCCGTGAGAACCTTCGCCTTTGCCGATGTAATGAATCCTCCGGGCGCGAGCGAGGCTTTCGAGACCCGTCCCATGGCAAATGAGAGCCCTAGAAGCTCGCTGGCCGGGAAAGTTGAAATTACCCCATCGTAGTCTGCGGGATATCGTTGAGCAGCAACCAAGCCTTGCCTTCCCCCTCCCGAACCACCAACGTAGTAGCTGTGAGCGAACGACTTGCCATAGCGGGTTCGTGCAAGATATGCCGCGACGTCGTGAGTCTTTTTGACGTGTTCACCTGCGTAGTTGGCCAGCGCTTCATCGTTCTTCAAGAACGTGCCTTCAGAGGCGTTTCCTTGGTGTCCGCTATCACTCCCCAGTGTCACGAATCCCCGAGCCAACGGGGTCTTGACCGTTTTTAGTTCTCCCAGGAAGGACAGCGAGGAAGTAGCGTAACCAGTAGTCGTCGGAATGGTGCCGTCCAGACCGCCACCACCAAAGTGGACAGATTTCTCATTCCAGTTGCTGGGAAGATCAACTTCAAAACGGATGTCGGGCGCTTGAAAATCGACCGGATGAACTTTTCCTAGCACCTTGCAATATTCGCCCGAAATATTGCCGGTTTCAGTTGACGCCACCAACGTAGCGCTGGATACCGTTCCGCCCGTCGTGGGAAGACCGATCGCCGAGGCGGGAATTTCGAGGTTCTCAAGACCTGCACACATTTCGGCTGCCGTCTTGCTTGGCGTGCTGGGGCTACTTGGCGACGTCGTGGTCGCCGCTGATGAATCCGGCTCACCGTCTCCTCCGCATGCCGCAAGCATTGCGGTCGATCCGATTGCAAGAATAATGCCCTTGCGGATCGTGTGTATCAATGCGTGGTACTTCATTTGTCCTGTCTCCTCTGATTGTATGTAGCAATCGTCAGCCATCCATCTCCGACCCTTGCCTCGCGTGAAGACGCTTCAGTTTTTCGGCTGCTCATCTGGATAGGCGTCAGGCTCAACGCTACCGCGCGCTGTGGCGCCACATTGTCATGTGTGAGACAGTGCGTACGCGTGCGTCAGTGGACTCTGGATCGGAGGCCTCAAGGAGTTGAAAGACCGAAGGAAGTTGATCGGTGTGGAGAGGTGCGGCACATTCGCCACGAGTGTGAGATGCACTCGGGATCATTGCGTCGAAATTACTCACCAGTCGATAAGTAAGTCGACAAATTGGGGAACTTTGCGATGCCCGTGCCGGTCGGATCGTGTATGAAACGAGACGGACGTACATTTGACCATCAGACGCTGGAGGCGATTCGC
>NZ_QKWJ01000108.1 GCF_003353055.1 Cupriavidus lacunae | reverse complement strand
CGTCGCGCAGGTTGCCGGCGTTGTTGACCACGCCGTCAACGCGGCCGTACAGGTCCAGCGCCTGCTGCACGATCTTCTGCGCGCTGGCCCAGTCGGCCACGCTGTCGGTGTTGGCCGCGGCCACGCCACCGGCGGCTTGGATCTCCTCGGCCGTCTGCTGGGCCGGACCGGCGCTGCCGCCCGAGCCGTCCATGGCGACCCCCAGGTCGTTGACGATCACGCGCGCGCCCTGGCGGGCCGCCTCCAGGGCGATGCCCTTGCCCACGCCGGCGCCCGCGCCGGTGACGATGATGACTTTTCCTTCAAGCAGATTCATGGTTGATGCTCTCCTGACAAATGGATGGAAAATGCTGGTTCCTGCCCCGGGCGCAAGGCAAGCCGGCCTCCCTGCGCGACCGCCCGCTGCACGGCGAGCAGGTTGTCCAGGGGGCCGCCGTACCGGCTGGCGCGCTCGCCGGCCAGCGCCGCCAGCGCCTGGTGGTTCAGCAGCGCGGGCGCAGGACTGGCCAGCGGGTCCAGGCCGCCCGGGCAGGCAATGACCGCCAGCGCATCGCCGCCCGGCCCCATGCGCAGGGGCGCGATGCCTGCGGCCAGTGCGCCGGAAAGCGTGTGGACATGGCGGTGCTGGCCCTGGCCCGGCTTGTCCTGCGCAGCCGCGACCACCGCGCCGCGCAGGCGGCCCGCCTCCAGCAGCGGCACGACAGCCTCCAGCCGGGCCTGCGCAGTGATGGCTACGCGCGCATGACAGTCCTGAATGTGGCTGGCAATCTCAGCGGCTGGCGCAGCAGGGTGGATCGCCACCACCACGGCGTCGCAGCGCAGGATCGCGAAATAGGCAATGGGCAGTGCCCTGCAGGCCGCCATCAGCAGCGCCACGTGGTCGCCGGCGCGTACTTCCAGGCGCTGTTGCAGGTAGCCGGCCAGGTATGACGCGGCGTCGTGCAATGCGCTGTTGCTCATCTGCGCGCCATCGGCGTCACGCAGCACGGGGGCGCATGGCAGGCTTTGCGCGCGAGACGCCAGCGGCGAGAACAGGTGCAACACCCGCCCGGGTGTCGTTTTTTCCTGGGTCAGGCCTGATGCGGGCATGGCAAGAGAAGGCAGCATGTCTGCGGCACGCCTTTACTCCGGCTGAATGCCGGCAATGGTGACCAGGCGCTGTGCCGGTGCCGCGCGCCATTTCTTCCGTGATATGAACATGATCGATGCTGGTCCCGATGCCCTTGCCGCCCCGGAGGGAGGCGGGTTGTCTGTCAGCCGCCGCCGGCGTTGCCTGGCGGCGGGCCACTTGCTGTGCTGTCTGCCTGCAGACGCATGATTGCGCGTGGGCCGGGAAGCGAGCACTACCCGGTGCGGGTGGGAATCGGGCACCGGCGGGCGGGGTGTATCGGATGAAACAGCGGAAGAAGCCGCGGAAGAAGCCGCCGGAAGCGCTGGCGGAAGGAAGCCGTGGGCGAGAGGCGCCACCGGCCGGGCCGGAACCGGCGTGTCAGGCGCTCGTCAGTCAGCCAGGTCGCGCAGCCGGGCGGCGGCGCCACCGCGTCCGCTGACACCCAGCTTGGCGTAGATGTTCTTCAGGTGCCACTTGACGGTTTCCGCCGACAGTCCGAGCACCATGGCGATCTTCTTGTTCGGCATGGCCTGGGCGACCAGGTTCAGCACCTCGCGTTCACGCTCGCTCAGGGTCTGCGCGGTGTCGGGCATGCCGGCCAGCTCGGCCGCCGAGCCATGCGCTGCGCGGGCGGCCTCGGCCTGCAGTCGCTGCACGTAGAACGCCAGCACCGGGTCGAGCGGGGCGGCCTGCGCGAGCGCGCCAAGCTGCCGCGGCAGGTCGCACGAGGCGTCCAGCAGCGTGCGCACCAGTCCCAGGCGGTGACCCAGGCGCAGGCCTTCCTGCAGGTGCTCGCGCATAGCCGGCAGGTCGCCCAGATGCAACCGGGCGATGGCCTGCTGCAACCGCAGCGCGGCCACGCGCGCCGGCTGGCGCCGCAGCCGCGCGTCCTGCAGCAGCAAATCCAGCCGCGCCGCCGCGGCACCGAAGTCGCGCAGGTAGAGGCTCATTTCGACGCGGATGCGCTCCATCGCGGCCCGGACCTGGCGGCCCTTGGGCGAACTGGCGTCGGCATGGCGGGCGGCAATGGCCTCCAGCCGCTGCGTGACCTTTCCGGCGGCTTCCATCTCGCCCAGCTGTTGGTGGCGCCGCAGGCGCAGCGCCAGCGCGCCGATCAGCAGGCGGTCCAGCCCGAAGCGGCCGGCATAGGCTTCCAGCCGGTCCAGGTAGACCACCGACCGTTCGCGCCGGCCCGCCAGCCAGTGCGCATTGGACAGCACGGCCATGGCATGCAGGACCGTGTCCGGCAGCGATACGCGTTCCAGTACGTTGATGCGCGGCTCCAGCAGCTGGATGGCGGCGTCGGCATCGTTCACCTCGTACAGCATGTCGGCCAGCAGGCCGGCCGCCATGCAGGACAGTCCAGTATAGGCGGCGCCACCAGCCTCGGCCCTGGCCAGCACCTCGCGCACGGTCTTCTCGGCCTGTTCGAGCCGCCCTTCGAGCGCCAGGCTCATCGCACTGATGCACTGCCCCAGCAGGCTGCTGCGCGGCGCGGCGCGGAGCGCCCCGGTGTGCTCGACAATGGCGCGCGCCTCGTCGTACTCGCCGCGGTAGACGAGGGCCCAGCCGAGGATGTTGCCACGGCAGATCCAGCTGAAGTCATCGGCATCGGCGGGGATGTCGCGCAGTTCCGGCGCCATCGCCAGCACCGTGTCAATGTCGTCCTGCTGCAGCGCCAGGCCCGCCTGGATGAGCGCGGCGGTATAGCGCTGGCGGCGATCCAGCCCGTGGTGCTGCGCCTGGATCTGTTGCACGCTCTGGCGCGCATCGTCGAAGCGGCTGGTGTACATCTGCAGGTAGGCCGACGCAACCAGCAGGCTGAAGCGTTGCCGCACATGCTCATCCGGCAGCTGCCGCAGCAGCCGGCCGAGCTGGCTCAGGTCGCCGTTGACCAGCATGGCGTAGGCACGGTCTTCCACCATGGCGGCGGCAGCCTCGACGTCGCCGGCCAGCACGGCATGGCGCACGGCGTCATCCATGTAGCCACGCGCGCCGAACCAGGCACACGCGGCGGCATGCAGTGCCTGCCGGTCGGGCGCCGGCCATTCCTCCAGGCGCGCCAGCAGCACTTCGCGCAGCAGGGGGTGCAGGCGGTACCAGGTATCGTGCTCATGCCTGCCGATCTGCGTGATGAAGAGGTTGCCCTGCTCCAGCCGCTCCAGCCGCTTTGCGGTCTGCTCCGTGTCTTCCGGACGGCCCGCCACCGCGGCGCAAAGCGGCGCGCAGAGGCGGTGGCAGATTGCCATGCGGGTCAGCATGTCGAGGTCTTCGGGCGCCAGCCGCCCCAGCACTTCCTGGTCGAAATAGCTGGCGAAGGCACGGGCGTCGCGCACCTGCACCGCGCGGTAGCCCTGGCCGCGCCGGTTGCGCAGGCCCACCGCGAAAAGCTGCAATCCTGCCACCCAGCCGTCGGTCAGCCGGTGCAGTTCCATGGCATCGTGCCTGTCGATGGCGCCGAGCTGGTCGCAGAGGTAGCGTTCGGATTCCTCGGCGTTGAAGCGCAGGTCGCGCGTGTCGATCTCGGTGAGCCTGCCCTGCGAGCGCAGGCGCTCGAAAGACAGTGGCAGCGCGCTGCGTGAACTGAGCGCCAGGTGGACGTTGGGCGGCGCATAGGCCAGCAGCCACTGCAGGGCCTGGAAAATGCGCGCATCGTCGATGTGATGCAGGTCGTCGAGCATCACCATCAGCTCGCGCGGATGGTCCGCCAGGCCTTGCACCAGGCTGATGACCCAATGCTCGATCGCGGCGTCGTCATTGCCACGTCCAAGCAGCAGCGAGGCTTCCCGGACGATGGCCGGGTTCGTTGCCGCAATGCTGGCCAGCAGGCACTCGAAGAACCGCACGGGCTCGTTGTCCTCCGCCGCCAGCGACAGCCACGTGATGTCATAGTCGAGCGACAGCAGCGAGCGGCGCCACGCCAGCAGGGTACTGGTCTTGCCGCTGCCGGCCTGTCCCTGGACCACCACGCAGCGCTGGCGCCGCGCTTCCTGCAGGCGGGCCATCAGCCCGGCGCGCGGAATCAGGGCATGGGTGACGCGTGGCGGCATCAGCTTGGTGCTGGCCACGGATTCCATGGCGGCATGGGCGGCGTCAGGCCCGGCACCGGGCAGGGGGCCAACGGCTGTAGCGGGCTCGCGATCGTCTTCACTGGCCGCGCTTGCGACAGACTGTGCGCCTTGGGAGCGGGGGGGCGCTGCCGGCATGCCTGCCGCGGGAGGCGCCGGTGCCACCGGGCCGTCAGCCATCCACGTGAATTGCCTGGCTGCCGGTTGCGCCAGGCAGGCCTCGATGGCTGCAAGCAGTGCCGGTGCCTTGCGCATGGCATGGTGCAGTTGCGCGGTCGTCATGGCGCGGCAGAAGCGCTGCACCATGCGTAGCCACGACGCGGGCATGGCGCAGAAATGGATGCGGATGCGCGGATGCCGGCCGATCCATTTCCTGACGGCGGGCCGGTGGTGCGTCGCATAGTTGTCGGCGAGGATGTGCAGCGTCCGGCCCTGCGGCGTGGCTCGCTCCATGTGGCGCAGGAAGGCGAGCCAGGCGGCCTCACTTGCCGTATCGGCCTGGTCGGCCGGATCCGCATCACCCGGTGGCAGGGCGCCCAGATGCGCCTCCAGCACCCTCAGCGTGCCGAGCAGGTGGGTGATGCCCACGCGTCGCGGCGACCCCGGCAGGGTTGCCGCTGTTTCGGCGGGTTTGATCTCGTCTTCGCTGTCAAGCGCCAGCGCGTGCTCCGAATGCGACATGTAGAGCCCCGCGATGTCGAAGAACAGTTCGCCTGGCGTGGGATCGGCGCGCGCCTCGCGCTGGCGCTGAACCGGCGGTTCGTGACCGGTCGCGCGCCAGTGCCGCGAAACGGTGGCGGCGCTGACGCCCAGTTCCCGGGCCAGCTTGCGCGTGCTCCACGGGCTGGGGGAATCGGGACGGCCCTGGGCGGTCAGGGCCGCCAGCTGCGCGAAGTCGATCTTCACCGGCGGTGCGCCGCGGGGCAATTCGTTGGCAATGCCCGCCAGCCGCCACTGCGCATACCGTTCGCGCCAGCGCGATACCTGCGCGCGTCCCAGGCCGAGCTGTTCGGCAATGTCCTTGTTGCGCATGCCGCCCGCGGCCAGCAGCACCATGCGCGCGCGCTGTGCCATGCGCGGGCTGTCGCCAGTGTCCTCCGCGAGGGAGGTCAGCTCTGCGCGCTCCGCGTCTGTCAGCACGATCTCTGGTGCAACTCGCATGGGGTGCCGTCTCCTCGACTTCGTGTCCTGCGCTGTGGCCTCGCTGTGGCCTCGCGGGGGCCTGATGGGGCGGAGTAGAACATAAAGTCGATTTTGTGTGCAACTCTCCGTAACCATAGGTCCAGCCAGGGAAGCGCGCGTGGCGACAGGCAACAGGCCTTGCCACCCCCCGCGAGTAGTGCGGCAAGGCGTAGCCGCCCGTTAGATTGATACCACCAAATAGCAGGACGGACGCCCGTCCATTCTCTGGAGAGACAAATGAGTGTTACGCAAACCTTGGTGGGGTCGGCAGGCTGGCTGACGCTGAACCGCCCGGACAAGCTGAACAGCATGACGCGCGACATGGTGGAGAGCATGACTGCCACCCTGAAGTCGTGGCGCGACGATGCTGCGGTGCGCGTCGTGGTGGTCACCGGCACCGGGCGCGCCTTCTGCGCCGGCGCAGACCTGAAGCAGGGCAGCGCGACCGTGCAGCCCGGCGAGAAGGACTCGCTGGACATCATCGTCAATTTCTTCGACACGCTGCGCAACTTCCCCAAGCCGGTGATCGTCGCCGTCAACGGCCTGGCGCTGGCCGGCGGCATGGAAGTCGTGCTCTCGTGCGACATCGTGCTGGCCGCCGAGAGTGCCCGCCTTGGCGACGCCCACTCGAACTACGGCGTGTTCCCGGGCGGCGGCGGCGCGGCGCTGCTGCCGCGCAAGGTGCCCGACAACGTGGCCCGCTACCTGCTCTTCACGGGCGATGCACTGAGCGCCGCCGAGATGAAGACCTACGGCCTGGTCAACGAAGTGCTGCCCGACGCCGAACTGCTCGACCGTGCCCAGGCGCTGGCCGACAAGCTCGCGAACAAGAGCCCGCTGGTGCTCGCCCGCATGAAGCGCGTCGCGGCCAACGCCAACGACAAGACCACGGCCGACGCGATCCGCCACGAACTGCTCGAACTGCGCGACCACAAGCGCTCCTACGACATCCAGGAAGGCCTGCGCGCCTTCGCCGAAAAGCGCGTCCCCGAATTCCGGGGCTATTGATTCGCCACCAGAATCCGCCTGGTACCCGCTGTCCGCGCACACCGGTTGCGCGATGCAGCCACTAACGCACTCATTGATCAAGTATCCAAGATGCCATACGAACTGCCCACTGACGACATGACCCTTGCGGCTGACAGCTTCCGCAAGTTCCTGCACGCCGAGATCAAGCCCGTGGTCAAGGAATACCGCGACCGCCACATTCCCAAGGAGAAGATGCGCGAGCTGACGCGCCAGATTGCCAATTTCGGGCTGCCGGGTTGCACCGTGCCGGTAGAGCATGGCGGAATGGGCTGGACGTACTCAGCGCAGGGCATGCTGTTCGAGGAACTGATGGCCGTCTCGTGCGATATCGCGATCTGCGTGATGATCAACAATGGCATTGCCCGCCGCCTGCTGTCTGCGAGCCCGGCGCTGCGTGACCGCTACCTGCCGGGGATCCTGGCCGGCGAACTGTTCGGCTGCGCCGGCATCAGCGAACCGGATGTCGGCTCCAACGTCGCGGAAATCAAGACCCGCGCAGTGCGTGACGGCAGCGACTTCATCATCAACGGGGAGAAGACCTGGATTACCAACGGGCATTACTCCGACTTCATCATCTGCACCGTAAAGGGGGAGAAGGGCTTGTCCCACATCCTGGTCGACCGCCAGGAGCACGGGTACGAAACGCGCAACATCGAGAAGATCGCCCTCAATTCCCAATCGACGGCTCAGGTCTTCTTCAGCGACACGCGGGTGCCGGACAGCAACCTGATCGACGGCGAGGGCGAAGGGCTGAAGAACACCATGCGCATGTTCGAGCATGCCCGCGCACATGTCGGCATGCTGTCAGTGGGGCTGATGCGCGCCGCACTGGAAGAGTCGATCGCCTATTCCCAGCAGCGCAAGCAGTTCGGCAAGATCATCGCCAGCCATCAGCTTGTGGCGGCAAAGATCGCCAACATGGCGATGCTGCTCGATGCCTCGCGGCTGATGTGCCAGCGCGTGTTCGGCATGATCGATGCCGGCGTGCGCTGCGATCTGGAGGCATCGATGGCCAAGGCCTTTGCCACCGAGTCCGCCGTCCGGGTTTGCCGCGATGCCGTGCAACTGCATGGTGGCAACGGCATCACCAAGGAGTTCAACGTCGAGAAGTACCTGCGCGAGGCAATCATCATTCCGATTCCAGATGGCACGACGGAGATCCAGCGCCTGTTTATCTCGCGCCGGCTGACGGGGATCTCGGCGTTCGTCTGAGCGTCGATTTGCGGGGAGAAAGGGCTGGCGCCATGCCAGCCTTTTTTTGTTGGACAGGAATGAAAAAAGCGCCTGCCACAAGCAGGCGCTCCTGTTCGCGGCTTCTGCCGGAACTCACGCCACCCGGCGTGTCCGGTCTTTCCAGTACTTTTCCCGTACCTGCCGGCGCTGCACTTTGCCCACCACGGAGACGGGGATGTCAGCCACGAAAACAATGGACTTGGGCGCCTTGAACCGTCCGATGCGTCCCTTGACGTGCTCGATCAGCGCTTCCGTGCTGACCTCGCAGCCGGGCTTGAGTACCACCTCCGCGTGCACGATTTCTCCCCACTGTTCGTCGGGCACGCCTACGACTGCCGAGATCGCCACGGCCGGGTGCGAGCTGAGCGCCGCCTCGACCTCGACGGCGTAGACGTTGAAGCCTCCGCTGATGATCATGTCTTTCTTGCGGTCCACGATGAAGAGAAAGCCTTCCTCGTCCAGGTAGCCCAGGTCGCCTGACTTCCAGAAGCCGTTCTCGAACTCCGCCGCCGTGCCTTCAGCGTTGTTGTAGTAGCCCGAGATCACCGCGCGCGAGCGCAGCCAGATTTCACCAGTGACGCCCGGCGGCACCGGCTTGCCCGCATCATCGACGATCAGGACCTCGGCCTGGGCCGTGACGCGGCCCGCGGAGCCGAGCCGTTCGTCGGAGACCGTGGCGTGGTCAGCCTTGGTCAGCACCGCCACGCGCTGCATGCACTCCGTGGAGCCGTAGGCCTGCACGAAGATATTGCCGAAGCGCTGCTGCAGCAGGCGCAGCTTGCTGGGGCTCATCGGCGCTGCGCCGTAGAAGCAGGTGGCCAGGCTGGACAGGTCGTAGCTGGTTGCCTCGGGCAGGTCCAGCAGGCGATAGAGCAGCGTGGGGACCATCATCGCCACGGTGATCCGTTGCTCCTGCACGTTGCGGCACCACTGGCGCAGGTCGGGCACGTTCTGCGTGACGGTGCAGCCGCCGCGGAACATGGTGGGCAGCAGGCCCAGTCCGGAGCCGTGGCTGATGGGTGCCATGTGCAGGTAGCGCGTGCCGGCGTCGAGCCAGTTTTCCGGGCTGGCATAGAAGGAGTCCCGGTTGGCCAGCCAGTTGTCCATGGTGTACTGGGCGCACTTGCTCTTGCCGGTGGTTCCGCCGGTGAAGCGGTAGACCAGCACGTCCTGCGTGAGATCGCTTTCCACGCCGGGATCGGTATCGGGCACGCCATCGAGCAGGTCTTCAAAGTACAGCAGTCCGTCCCTGGGACTGGCGGGCGGGTCCATGCAGACCACGGTGATGCCGCGCTCGTGCAGCATGCCGAAGTATCCGTCGATCAGGCCGTTCTCGATGAACACGACCCTGGGGCGGATAAAGTCGATCTGCCAGCGGTGCTCGTCGATGGAATCGCGGAAGTTGGTCCAGCATGCCGCCGCTTCGCCCTTGAGGGCGGTCCATGCGTGCAGCAGCGACAAGTTATCGTTTTCAAGAATGCACAGGTAAGTATCACCGCGGCGCAGCCCCAGGCGCTCGCGCAGCATGTTGGCGACGCGGTTGGTGAACCGGTGCAGTTGGTCGTGCGTGAAACGGCGGTTGCGTTCGATATTGACCAGCGCCTCGCGGTTGCCATGGTGCATGGCGATCTGCCCGGTAAGACGGGCGAAGTTTGTTTTCATACGGTCTCTCCATGTTGCGCAGGTGCTGCTGATCCGTTGCCGCACCCATTTTGTCGAGGGGCGGGGCCGCCGTGCCGCCCCGGTCTCCCTGTATTCGTTCCTGCCGCTTTCCGCGTCAGTCCTTGCTCCATGCGTCCAGCACCGTGCCGGAGTGCTCGCCGCGCGCGGGGATGGGCCCGGGCGCGCCTGGCGGGGTGGCGGAGAACCTTGGCGCCGGGCTGGCCTGCAGCGCCCCGTGCGCGTGGAAGTAGACGCCACGTGTCCGCATATGGGGATGGGCCGCCGCTTCGTCGGGGCTCAGCACTGGCGCAAAGCAGGCGTCGGAACCCTCAAGCAGCGCGCACCAGGCATCCCGGTCGCGCGTCATGAACAACCGGGCCAGGCGCTCGCGCAGGGCGGGCCAGCTGGCCGGGTCATCGGCTTTATCGTAGGCGGGATCCTCGGCCAGCCCCAGTCTCTCGCGCAATTCGCGGTAGAACTTCGGTTCCAGCGCGCCCACCGAGAGATGGCGCCCGTCGGCGCAGCGATAGGTGTTGTACCAGTGCGGGCCATCCAGCAGGCTCTTGCCGCGAGCCGCTTGCATCCTGCCGCCGGCCTGGAGGCCCAGCAGCAGCGACATCATGTGCGCGCTGCCGTCGACGATGGCGGCATCCACCACCTGTCCCTTGCCGGTGGCGCGCGCGTGCATCACACCCGCCAGCAGCCCGACGGCCAGGTACATGGCGCCGCCGCCGATGTCGCCCAACAGGCTGGGCGGCGCCATCGGCGCATCGCCGGGCTGCCCCGAGTACCACAGCGCACCCGACAGCGCGATGTAGTTGATATCGTGCCCGGCGGCGTGGGACAGCGGGCCGTCCTGGCCCCAGCCGGTCATGCGCCCGTACACCAGCCGCGGATTGCGTGCCAGGCAGGTGTCCGGCCCGAGTCCAAGGCGTTCCATCACGCCCGGGCGCATGCCTTCGATCAGCGCGTCGCAGCGTTCCGCCAGTTGCAGCACGGTTTCCACGCCCTCGGGCGTCTTCAGGTCCACCGCCACCGAACGCTTGCCGCGCCGGGAAATGGCGTGGCTTCCCAGGTCGATGTCTTCCGTGCCGGCCTGCGGGCGATCGACCACTACCACGTCGGCGCCCAGGTCGGCCATCAGCATGCCGCAGAACGGCCCAGGGCCGATCCCTGCCATTTCAAGCACCCTCAGGCCCGCCAGCGGCCCTTGCCTGCATGATGTCATTGTCTTGACTCCGCGAATTGCGATGATCGCGATGAGAGATAGCCATGCACGAGCGCCTGGCCCCCCATGCCGGGAGGCAGCGCCAGGTGTAGCGGACATGGCAGCTCATTCATCGCCGGATCGGATCTCGATGACGGCGTCCGCCGCATAGGCGCCTTCGCCCTGCGGCATCGCAAAGACAGGGTTCAGGTCCACCGACTGCAGGCGCGGGCCGGCGGCGGCCGCGAACGCCGACAGGCGCGACAGCGTGCGTGCCAGTGCGGCAATGTCCGCTACCGGCCGGCCGCGCGCGCCCAGCAGCAGCGGCGCTCCCCTGATCGAGCGGATCATTGATTCGGCCACGTCTTCGCCAAACGGGCAACGGTGGAACACCACGTCCCTGAGCACCTCGACGAATACGCCGCCCAGGCCGAACATCGCAATGGGGCCGAAGACCGGGTCGCGGTTGATGCCCATGATGCATTCCACGCCGCCGCTGAGCTGCCTGGCCACCAGCACACCTTCGATGCGGGCGTCGGGCGCGGCCGCGCGTGCGCGCTGCATCAGCGTGCCAAAGCCACTGCGCACCGTGGCTTCGTCGCGCACATCGAGCAGCACGCCGCCGATCTCGGACTTGTGGAGAATGTCCGGCGACAGGATCTTCATTACCACCGGGAAGCCGATCTCCCGCGCCGCTGTGAGCGCGGCTTCGACATCCTGGCAGGCGCGCTCGGGTGCGCTTGGGATACCGGCGTCCGCCAGCAGTGCCTTGGCCTGCGCTTCGGTGGGCGTCTCGGCCGGCAGCGTCACCGGCGCCAGTCGCGGCGCCGGCAGGCGCGCGTGCGCGGCAAAGGCACGGCCGAAGCGCCCCATGGCGGCGATGGCCGTGGTGGCGCGCGTGGGGTCGCCGAATACCGTGAATCCGGCCGCCTCGTAGCGTGCCATGATCTCGGCCGGGCCGCGGGCAACGACCACGTAGAGGCGGTCAGGGTAGCGGTCGCGCACACTTCCCAGTTGCCCGAGGAGGGTCTCGGTCACCACCGGCGAGGCGGCGGCATAGCTGAAGAACCCGAGCACGGAACGATAGTTGCCCTCGTTGACGATGGCCTCTGTGAAGGGGGTGATCAGCGACGGGTCGTTAATGAACTGGGCGGTCGTGTCCACCGGATTGCGTGGCGAGCAGATCGGCAGCATCTCCAGCATCCTGGCCTGCGCGGCAGCGGGCATTTGCGGCATGGGCAGGTCAAGTTCCTCCGCGACGTCCGAGATGATCACGCCGGCGCCGCCGCTGACCGTGATGACCCCCAGGGTGTTGTCCGCGGGGAAGATGCCGCGCATGGCCAGGCGCAGGATATCGAGCATTTCTTCCGTATTGCGCACGCGCACCACGCCCAGTTCGTCCAGCACGGCGCTGAACACGGCATCGTCGCCGGCAATGGAGGCGGTGTGGGACTGCGCCGCCGCGCCGCCCAGTTCGCTGCGGCCCACCTTCATCATCACCACCGGCTTGCGCGCCGCGCGCGCCGCCTGCAGCGCCTCGACCAGCCCGTCTCCGTCGTTGATGCCCTCGGAGTACAGGGCGATGACATCGGTGTTCGGATCGTCCACCAGCAGACGCACGATGTCGCCGACCGTCAGGTCAGCCTCATTGCCCGTCATGACGATACTGGACGGATAGACGCCGGCTTCCATGGCCGACAGCACCAGGTGGCTGCCGTAGGCGCCAGACTGGCTGACGATGCCGACCCGGCCGGGATGCACGTCGGTAGCTCCGGCGAAGGTCGAGAACGTGCCGATGAAGCCCGTGTGCAGGTTGGCCAGGCCCAGCGAATTCGGCCCCAGCAAGCGCATGCCGGCGCGCCGTGCGGTTGCGACTATCCCGGCCTGCATGGCCGTGCCTTCGCCGCCGACTTCGGCAAAGCCCGCACTGAAGAGGATGGCGGCCGGTACGCCGCGCGCCGCCAGCGCTTCCACTACGCCCTGCACCTGCGACGCCGGCACGGCGACGATGGCCACATCGGGCACCTCAGGCAGGTCGGCGATCGAGGCATAGGCGGGCAGACCCTGCACCTCGGCACGGTTCGGGTTGACCGGCAGGATGCGGCCGGTAAAACCCTGCTTGCGCATCGAGGCGATAGGGCGGCCGCCGATACGGCCAGGGTCATCGGAGGCGCCGATGACGGCGACCGAACGGGGGGCCAGCAGGCAGGCGGGAGTGGTGAGGGTGGTCATGGTCGGCGTGCGGGAAATAAGGGGCCGCTGGAGGCCGCTCGCCATTGCGGCAAGGGGCTGGGAAGAGGCCGGGAATCAATGGCGTGAAAAGAGCGGGGAACCCGCGCTCTTTTCCCTGCGCGCTCAGAGCGGCCTGAACGTCGGCAACGGCGCACCGTTGTCGGTGGGCGAGAAGGCCACCTCTACACGCTGGCCGATGTGCACGGTGTCGAGGTCGCAATCGACGATGTTGGTCATCATCGTCACGCCTTCGTCGAGCGTGACATACGCCATGCAGAACGGGATCGGGCCGGCGCGCCGCGTGACGCTGTACGAGTAGACGGTGCCGCGGCCGCTGGCCGCTTTCCAGTGGGTGCTGCCCATGCAGAACGGGCACAGCGTGCGCGGGTACCAGTGCGGCTTGCCGCAGCTGTCGCAGTGGCGCACCAGCAGGCGGCCTTCGCGCGCGGCCTGCCAGAACTCGGCGTTGTCGGGTTGTTCCGAGGGGGCCTTGAGGGTGGTGGGAGTGTAGGGTGTCGTCATGAACTTGCTCCGTGCCTTGGTCAGGCGGCTGCGTCGATTACTCGCGTTCCAGGATCAGGGTGGCGCTGCCGTGGCGGGAGCCCAGCAGGCCGCCGGTGCCCTGGGCAAGTGCCAGTCCGCAGTGCTTCACCTGTACGGCAGGGTGGGCTTCGCCGCGCAGCTGGCGCACCGCCTCGATCACCTTGGTGATGCCGCCGCGGTTGGCCGGGTGGTTGTTGCACAGACCGCCGCCATCGGTATTGAAGGGCAGCTTGCCGACGCCGGAGATCAGATTGCCGTCGGCCACGAAGCGGCCGCCTTCGCCCTTCTTGCAGAAGCCCAGGTCTTCGAGCTGCATCAGCACGGTGATGGTGAAGCTGTCGTAGATCGAGGCGTACTGGATGTCCGCGGGCGTGACACCGGCTTCGGCAAATGCTGCCGCACCGGACATCCTGGCCGCGGACCAGCTCAGGTCCACCTGGCCGCCCAGCTGGCCTTTGACGTGCTCGCCCGCGCCAAGGACCTTGATTTTCGGCCGGTTCAGCTTCGCGGCGATCTCCGGGCGCGCCACGATCAGTGCACCGCCGCCGTCGGATACCACGCAGCAGTCGAGCTTGCGCAACGGGTCGGAGATCATCGGCGAATTCAGCACATCCTCCACCGTGACGACCTCGCGCAGCATGGCATTGGGGTTGTGCTGCGCGTGGTGCGAGGCGGCCACCTTGATCCATGCCAGCTGCTCGGCCGTGGTGCCGTATTCGTGCATGTGCCGCATCGCCACCATGGCGTACATGTTGACGGTCATCGGGCTGAAGGACGCCTCGAACGGCAGGTCGGGCACGTTGTCGGCCCAGCCGCGGGGCTTGGTGCCGCTGGAGCCTTCTGAGCGCGGGCGGCCGGCCAGCGTGATCAGCGCCACATTGCACTTGCCCATGGCGATGGCCTGCGCGGCATGCGAGACGTGTGCCAGGTAGGACGAGCCGCCAGTCTCGGTGGAGTCCACATGGCGCACCTTCAGGCCGAGGTAGTCGACCATGTTCAGCACGCCAAGGCCGGGCGCATCACCGGCGCAGAAGTAGCCGTCCACGTCCTGCAGGGACAGTCCCGCATCTTCCAGCGCGCCTTTGGCGCATTCCGCGTGGAGCTGCGCCACGGTCTTGTCCGGCGCCTTGCGGGTCGGGTGCTCGTGGGCACCGACGATATAGGCCTTGCCCTTGATGCTCATGCTTCGTTTCCTGTTGAGTCAGAGAGAGATGGCGGGATCATTCGGATCCCGGTCGGCGATGCGGCAGGCGGCGAATCACTGAGGCTCGATACCGGCACAGGTTTTCCTCCGTTCTGATGGTTGCAGCGGCTTGCTTGTCGAATCTGTTCAGCCGCCCTGGCTGGCTGGTGCCGTGGCCCGGCCATCGGGCCACAGCAGCTTCGCGGTCTCGCCGTTCTCGCGGTAGGTGTGGCAGCTGTTGATCAGCATCGGCCGCGGGACAGGCTTGCCGGGCTGGCCGGGCTTCTGGCCGCTGCGCTCCCTGCGCATCACCGCCATGGTCGTCTGCATGGCGGTGGTGGCCAGCGGCCCCAGCAATTCCGTCAGGTGCGTGCAGCCATTCACGCCGCCGACGATGGCCTTGGCCTTCTGCCGGAATCCGGCTCGGATCTGCAGCCCCTTCAGCCCCGCGTAGGCCGGCGCAATGTCCGCGCATTCGACCGTCGGGCCGGTCTCAATGCTGGCGCTGACGTCATGAATCAAGAGGTCGCGGTCCACCGTCAGCACGATGCGCATGTGGTGGATCGCGCCGCCTGGCGGGACCAGCTTGAACAGCAGGTCGGTGCCGTTGGGGGTGATGTCCTGCATCTCGCCCTCGATGTCGAACAGGCCGTCGCTGCGTTCGTAGCCGGTGCAGGCGATGCGGCGGACGTGGATGGGCTGGCGGGAAGGGGTGTCGGGGGGCATCAGGGTCTCCGTGCCGGGCTGGGCGCCCGGATCGCTCGATCTCGGCATGGTCAGTTCTGCGGCTGCAGCCAGCCGCCGTGGCGGCCCCGCCTTGCGGACTGCATGCGGCGGTACGCCGCCCAGAACAGCACGCGCAGCGGAAACCCCAGGCCGCCGCTCATGACCTGCCGGCAGTGCTCCGCCTGCAACTCCATCGGCACCCCGAGCTCGGCGGCCGACGCGTAGCAGACGATGCGCATGCGCGCATCGCCGCCTTGCATGCGGCTGTCCAGCAGGGCGTGCAGCGTTTCCGCGTAGGACGACTGGCCTGCCGCGGGCGCAGACTCCCGCGCGCAGCGCTGCAACTGACGGCTGAACTGGCGGACTTCGTGCAGCAGGTCCATCAGCCGTTCCATCGGTGCGATGGCCTGCAGCGCGCTGCAGGCCGCGTGATGCCCATGCCGGGTGGCGGTGCACATCTGGGGTGTTGTCTGTTGTACCTGCATCGTCTTGCCTCTAAGGAGTTGCACCCGCCGGCAACATTTGCTGTTGCCACGTCGGGAATCAGTGTCATGCGGCGCAGCCGGAATGACCCCACTCAACCAAGGGGGGCAGCGGGCGGGTCTGCCCCGCCCGAAGCGGATATGGCTCGTTTTCAGTGAAACAGGGACGGAAGCAAGGGTACGCATGCCGATGGGCGGTCACATTTACGAGGAATGGTAGATTAATACGAAATTACGTAGAATGTGGTTTAATGGTACGACACTTTGAAGTGTCATACGGTATTTCGAAAACAAATCAAGCCGTCGCAGAAGGCAAAGCCGACATTCCGGCATACAGGAGACGCATTCCATGACCACGCCGATCACCCGGTTCAGAACCTTGCTCGCCCGGATGGCGGCCGTTGGCCGCGGCGTCCTGCTCGCTTGCGGGACACTTGCAGCCCTGGCGCCGGCTGCGCTGGCCGAGACCGCCTATCCGGCCAGGCCCGTGACGCTGGTCGTGCCGGGGCCGCCAGGCGGCATTACCGACCAGCTCGGGCGCCTGGTCGCTGCCAAGATGACCAGCGACTACGGCGTGCGGGTGATCGTCGACAACCGCCCCGGCGCCGGTGGCAACCTGGCCACGGAACTCGTGGCGCGCGCGCAGCCCGATGGCTACACCGTTCTGCTGGGCACGCAGGGCACCATGGCCAGCAACCAGTTCCTGTACAAGGCGCTGCGCTTTGATCCCGCGAAGGATTTCGTGGCTGCGCAGGGGCTGGTATCCATCCCCAACTTGCTGGTGGTGAACGGCAAGTTGCCTTACCAGTCGGTCAGCGACCTGGTGGCGTACGCCAAGGGGCATCCGGGCAAGCTGGCGGTGTCTTCGGCGGGCAATGGCACGGGCAGCCACCTGGCCGCCGAGCTGTTCCAGACGCTGGCCGGCGTAAAGTTCGTGCACGTCCCGTACAAGGGTAGTGCGCCGTCCATCAATGACCTGCTGGCCGGCCAGGTCGACCTGACGTTCGACTATCCCGTCTCCACGCTGGCGCAGGTCCAGGCCGGCAAGCTGCGCGCGCTGGCGGTGACCGGCGCGACCAGGCTGCCGGCGTTGCCACATGTGCCC
This sequence comes from Cupriavidus lacunae, assembly GCF_003353055.1. GTDB lineage: Bacteria > Pseudomonadota > Gammaproteobacteria > Burkholderiales > Burkholderiaceae > Cupriavidus > Cupriavidus lacunae. The sequence goes on along the minus strand of NZ_QKWJ01000108.1, from coordinate 5,456 downwards.
ACCATTGCCGAGGCCGGCTATCCGGGCGCGGAATCCACCTCGTGGGTCGGCCTGTTCTTCCCGGCGCGCACGTCCGCCGCGGTCGTGGCCAAGTGGCAGGCGGACGTGACCCGCCTGCTCAGGGATCCGGCCGCCGTCGAAGCCATCCAGAGGATGGGTGGCGTGCCCCTGCCCTTGAGCGGTACGGCGTTCAGCGGCTTCGTGCAGGCCGAGCGAACCAAATGGAAGGCCACGATCGAGCGCGCCGGCGCAACCATCGACTGAGCGGCTTTCCTGGCCCCGGCCCGGACATCATCCACGGCCAGCCACTGAATGAAGTCCCGCAGCGGGCGCGTCCGGCGCGCCGCAGTATCCCCGTCAATCCGCAGAGGCTGTATATGCGTGTTGCACCCCAGATCCTCCTGAGCGAGCAGGAGCGCACCGAACTCGAATCCCTGGCCGCGGCTGCCGACAGCACGCCGAGGCTGGCGCAGCGCGCCCGCATCATCCTGCTCGCGGCGAGCGGCGAACAGAACAAGGAAATCGCGCCCCGGCTTGGCATCGGCCGGGCGCAGGTGGCGCGCTGGCGCGAGCGCTATGCGTTGACGGGCCTGACCGGCATCCTGCAGGACCTGCCGCGTGGCGCACCACCGGTCAAGGTGGACCTGGCGCGGCTGGTGGCACTGGCCGGCCAGCGTCACAACGGCTCGACCCGGTCATGGAGCACCAGGCGCCTGGCCACGGAGCTCGGGGTCAGCGCGGCAAGCGTGTCACGCCACTGGCGCGCGACCGGCCTGGCCGGCGCCGGCACGAGCGAGCCGCGCAACCCGCGGACCCACGACTTCAGCGGTTCCGCGCCGGAGATCGTCGGGGTTTACATGGCGCCGCCGGAGCACGCGCTGGTGCTGTCGTCCGACCAGGGGGATGCCGCGGAGGCGGTCTCCGATGCAGGCATGCAACAAGGCATGCAACAAGGCATGCGTGCGCCGCCAGCCCACCAGCGCGGCCTCGGCGCCTCGCTGCTGACCGCGCTGCAGGTGCCCGCGGTGTTCGAGGCCGGGGCCTTCACGGCCGGCAACGCCTGTGCAACGGCGCGGCATGCCGGCTGGCTGGCGTTCCTGCGCGAACTCGAAGCGGTTACGCCGGTGGGTAAAACGCTCCGGGTGATCGCGGACAACCATGCGAGCCACCACCACGCCGAGGTGCAGCAATGGCTGCGGCAGCATCCGCGCATTCGCGTGGAGCTGGCGGCGGGCGGCGCGGGCTGGTTGCGCGCAGTGCAACGCATGCTGCGCGATGCGCAGGCGGGGCGGCCAGATTGCGGCTTTCCGGCCGGGATTCCCGAGGTGGTGGCGGCCATCGAGGCGGCCACCCAGGCCGGGGCGAGCATGCCGTACAGCTGGCTGCGCCGTGCGCCGCTGGCGGCTCCGGACGCATCCCCGGCCGCGGTGCCGGGTGCCGGCGAAGGCGCGCAGCACTGCGCGGCGCCGCATGACAACACCACCCAGGCGAAGGGCCTGGCCGTGACGACGGAGGCGGCCGGGCGCACGATCTGGCCGATCGCCAGCGCGAAGGTCCTGCCGCCGCGCGGCGCGCGCCAGCTGATGCCGCGCGAGGCGCTGATGGCGCGCCTGCTGGACGCGCGCCGGCAACGCTGCGTGGTGATCCAGGGCCAGGCAGGTAGCGGCAAGACCAGCACGATGATCGCCTGGCGCAAAGCCATGATCTCGCTGGGCTATGACGTCTGCTGGCTGTCGCTGGCGGTGGAAGACAATGAACCGGCGCGCTTTTTCGACTGCCTGCTGGCCAGCATTGCCGAAGCGGACGTCGCGGCCGTGCGCGAGGCATCGCTGGTGGTGGCCGGCGATTGCGACGAGGCCGCCATCGAGCTGTGGGTCATCACGCTGGTGCAGGCCCTGGCACGGCGCCAGCGCGAGCTGGTGCTGATCATCGATGACCTGGACCACCTCACCGACGCGCGCATCCTCCAGGCGCTGCAATGGCTGCTGGACTACGCGCCGCCGCAACTGCACCTGGCGCTCAGCTCGCGCAGTGCACTGGTGCTCTCGCTGGAGCGGCTGCGCCTGCAGGGCACGCTGGCCGAGTTCGATATGCGCGACCTGCGCTTCGCGCCGCAGGAGTCGGAGCGCTTCCTGCGCGAGCAGCTGGGCGGCATCGACAGCGACGTAGCGGCCACGCTGCACGCACTGACCGATGGCTGGGTGGCCGGGCTGCAGCTGCTCGCCATCGACCTGCGCTCCCGGCAGGACACGCAATACCTGCCAGCGCAAGTGCGCGACGTGCGCGCGTTCACCAGCTACTTCGAGCGCGAAGTGCTGGTGCGGCTGGCGCCGGCGGACCTCGATATGCTGACCCGCGTGGCCATCTGTCAGCGGGTCTGCGCGCCGCTGTGCGCCGCCGTGCTGGGCGATCCACGGGCCGTCGCGCAGCTCAAGGCGCGCCTGTGCCAGCTGGTGGCAGACAACCTCTTCATCACAGTCATCGGCAGCCATGACCGCGAGACCTGGTACCGCATCCACCCGCTACTGCGCGAAGCGCTGCTGAACCGGCTGGCCGCGCAAGGCGAAGACGCGGCGCGCGCGCTGCATGCCACGGCGTGGCGCTGGTTCGATGCGCGCGGCGAGATCGACGATGCCGTCTTCCACGCGGTCAGGGCCGGCGACGTGGACGCCGCCGCCGGCATGGTGCAAGCCTGCGCACGGACACTGCTCGAGCGCGGCGAGCTGGTCCAGCTGGCCGGGCTCTTGCGCCAACTGCCGCTCGACGAGGTGCGCCGGCGCTTCGGCCTGCACACGGTGCTCGCTTACGTGCAGCTGTACAGCCGCGACTTTGACGCGTTGCGGCGAAGCCTGGAGCAGATGGAATCCCAGCAGGCAACGATGGATCCGTGCGAGCGTTACTCTCTGCGGCTGCTGCGCGCCGGGCTGGCGCTGCAGCTGGACGACACCGATGCGGCGGCAGCGCTACTGCCCGATTTGTGGGAACCGCCGGCCAATGCCGATGATTTTGCCCGGTATGCGCGTGGCAACGTCGTCTCATGGCTGCTCACAACGCGCGGCGAGTACGACCTGGCGCGCGGGGTGCTGGAGGAGACCCACCTGCCTGCCGAGGCGCCGCGCAACGGACAGCTGGCACGCTGCATCCATGCCATCAGCCTGGCGCGCGAGGGCCGCCTCAGGCACGCCTGCAAGATCGTGGGCGAGGTCATGGAAGAGGCCGAGCGCTTTGGCGCCGCCTATGTCGGCCTGGCCTGCATGGCGGCCGGCCTGCTCGCCGATGCTCTCTACGAGCTGGACGAGACCGAGGCCGCTTGCCAGCTGCTGGCACCGCGCATCGGCGTACTGGAGCGGGTGTCGCTGCCGGAAGTCGTGCTGCGCGCTCACATGGTGCTGTCCAATGCGCACTGGCTCGCGGGCCGCCGGGCCCAGGCCCTTGCCAGCCTGGATCGGCTTGATGCCTATGCCGGGCGCTATGGCCTGGACCGTCTGCAGGCCGAGTCGCTGGCGCTGCGCCTGCGCCGCCACCTGCAGCAGGGCGAGATGGAGCGCGCCACTGTGGCGCTGGAACAGGTGCAGGCGATCGCTGCGCGCAACGCCGGCGGCGGCCGGCAGAGGGCCGCGATAACCGCCGCGGTCGCCGCGCGCGCTCACATCGAAATGGCGCTGCACACCAAGGACTATGCCGCGGCGGTGGAAAGGGCCCAGCTGCTGGCCGCGTCACCACATGGCGCGCAGGCGCTATGCGCGGCCAGCCTGAGCCTGCAGCTGGCGATGGCACGGATGGGACTGGGCGAGGCGCAAGCGGCGCGCAAGGACTTTGCGCAGGCCATGCGCCATGGGCACAGGCTTGGCCTGACCCGCACGCTGCTGGACGCTGCCGGCGGCGTGGCAGGGGCGCTGGCCGCGTTCGTCGGTGAAGACATCGCGGATCCAGTCCTCGGTTTCTACATTCGGCGGCTCCTGGCCGGCACCGGCAGCGCAGGGGCCGCGCCGGGCCCGTCGCCACGGGCTGCACCGGCCGGCCCGATCGACGCGCTCAGCGAACGCGAGCGCGAGATCCTGGACCTGCTGGCGCAGGCCATGTCGAACAAGAAGATCGCCAGGGTGCTCAACGTTTCGGCTGAAACCGTGAAGTGGCATCTCAAGAACATCTACGCCAAGCTGGGCGTCTCCGGACGCGGCGGGGCGGCCGCCAGGCTGCGCGACCTGGCCGCGCCGGCGACGGGCGTTGCGCGGGCGTGAACGCTGGCCAGGGGCGGAGGGGGCAGGTGCCCTCTGCTGCCTGTCTCATCGATTCGCTCGCCCGTCTGACACATCCATAAGCTCCATTCCAGGCATGCCACCCGCGTCGGGGAGTGCCGACGCATGTGGGCGACGCCATCATGGCCACATCGGCAGCGCCTTCGTCCATCGCATCACCATGTTCCCTTCGATCCGGTATCCCGACTCCTGCGCGCACGGCATGCCGACTGCGGTGCAGGGGACTTGCGCCACGCTGTTGTGCGGCCTCGCGACGCAGGCCGAGGCGTGTCCTGACGAAGTCGCCATCGACTACCACGGCCGCAGGCTCAGCTACCGGGCCCTGTTCGACGCCAGCCTGGCGCTGGCCGGCTATCTGCAGCAGCACCTGGGCGTTCGGCGCGGCGACCGGGTGTTGCTGCTGATGCATGAATGCCCGCAGTTCGCCATGGCCGCGCAAGCCATCTTGCATTGCGGCGCCGAGGTGGTTGCGCTGGCGCCGCTGAGCCACGCCGACGCGGTCGCCGCTTGCGTGTCGGATGTCGCTGCCTGCGCGGCCGTGACCATGCAGGACGGATTGTCGCGCGTGGCGCCGCTGCTGTGCGCGCAAGGCCTGCGCGGCTGCATCGTCGGCGCGTACTCGGAGTTCGCCGGCGAGCCAGGCAGTCAAGCGTGGCTGGACGCTCCCGAGCATGTACGCGAGCCGCGCGTGCCGCTGCTGCAGCCGCGTGTGCATGACTTTGCCGGGGCGCTGGCTGCGGGCATTGCCCCCGCTCCCGTCTCCGTGGCGGGCAGCGATCCCGGGGCCGCATTGCCTGCCTGCGGGCGCTGCCGGCCTGAAGCGCGAAGCACTGCAAGGCTTCCCAACAACTGTTCAACCGAACCTGAATGGAGCATCAACCATGAATCTGCTTGAAGGAAAAGTCATCATCGTCACCGGCGCGGGCGCCGGCGTGGGCAAGGGCATCGCCCTGGAGGCGGCCCGCCAGGGCGCGCGCGTGATTGTCAACGACCTGGGGGTCGCCATGGACGGCTCGGGCGGCAGCGCCGGTCCGGCCCAGCAGACGGCCGAGGAGATCCAAGCCGCCGGTGGCATGGCCGCGGCCAACACCGACAGCGTGGCCGACTGGGCCAGCGCGCAGAAGATCGTGCAGCAGGCGCTGGACCTGTACGGCCGCGTTGACGGCGTGGTCAACAACGCCGGCAACCTGCGCGACG
>NZ_QKWJ01000107.1 GCF_003353055.1 Cupriavidus lacunae | reverse complement strand
GCGATCAGCAGGGCGGCACCGGAGATTTGGCTGAGGCGTTTCATGATTGACTCCTTGGCGAACGAATACAGAGATGACAGTTCAACGATCGGACCTGCGAGGCTTGGTGTGCAGCGCCATGTTGCGGTCGTTATTGCGTATACGCCGGGAGATCGCGGATCATTCCCCTTGCGGGATTGAAATTTCCAATTGCCGCCATAGCGCCGCGGGGGGCATGCGGTGCAGCGCACGGGCCACTACGCGAGGCTGTGATAAATGCGGAGAACGTTTGGCCTCACATTCCTGACGAGTTCAGCAGGCTCATTCTGGAAGCTGCCGGACGGTCTGCATGACTGGCAGTACCGACGGGTGCTGACTTCACGATACGTGACTCGATTTCAACTCGATTGTCCTGGCCCCATGCACTCGGTCATGGGCGCTGGGGGCAGAGTTGATGGGTCCGGTCGCCCATGGAAGCCAGCCTGGGGCGTTGAACGCCGCCATATGCCCGGGCCTTCTTCGAGCTAGCCCTACTTTCGCAAGCTCGGTGTTGATCCGCGGCGGCACCGAGTCGGAATGCCGCGTAGATACTGGATTTCGCTTGATTCTTTGGTTCGAGAATGCTACATGAAAGAACATGCACATCTTCGAACGAGAAGTCAACGGCCATCGCTACCGTATTGCCGCGCAGTCGGTGTGGGACGCGGAGCGGGGCCGTTCCGTCGCGCGCCAAGTCGTGCTGGGACCGGCCGAGCCGCCGCGAGTTGCGGATCTGAGCGCGACCCAGACGGTGGGTACGCGCGGGGTCGGCGACGTCGGAGCCTTGATCTGGGTGGCCGAGCAACTGGACTTGGTCGGGCGGATTGATCACGCGTGCGCGGGGGTTGGCGCCAAGGATGGCCCGTCGGTGGGTGAGTTGGCGGTGGCTGTGGCGATTCAGCGTGCGTGTGCGCCGGGACCCAAGTGCGAGCTGGGTGATTTTCTGGACGAGAGTTTGCCGCGGCTGTCGTGTTTGCAGGGGTCGGCGTTCACCGGCCAGGCCTTTCATCGCGTCGCGCAGCAGGTGACCGATGAGCAGTTGGAGCAGGCTCAGGTGGCCATTGCGAAGGCCGCGGTGGCCCGCTTCGAGCTGTCCGCCGACGTGCTCGCGTTCGATACGACGAACTTCGATACCCACATCGACACGCAGACGCCCGGCGAACTGGCCCGGCGAGGCCACGCCAAGAGCAAGAGAAGTGAGCTGCGTGTCGTAGGGCTTGGCGTCCTGGTCAGCGAGACCGGGCATGTGCCGCTGTTGTATCGGACGTATCCCGGCAACGGCTCGGACCAGGCCGTGCTCGCGGCGTGCCTGGGTGGGTTGGCGCAGTTGCACGAGGCACTCGACAGCGGTGAGGGCCGCGAGCGGCCGGCGCAGCGCACGGTGGTACGAGACGGCGGATTTTGGAGCCCGCAACTGGAACTCGATCTCGATGCCGCCGGCTACTACAGCCTCATCTCATTGCCACTGGGGCACAAGGCCGCCGAGGAGGCGCTGCGGATGGCGGCGCAGCGCGGTGCGATGAAGCCGCTGTCGGGCAAGCTCAGCGACGTGCGGGCGGCGCGAGTTCGGACCGCCGTGGGCGAGTTGGATCGCACGCTCGTCGTGGTGGAGAGCCAGGAATTGCTGGCGGGCCAGAAACGCGGGATCGCAGTGGCGCTGGGCAAAGCGAAGGTGGAACTGAGCACGCTGGAGGGGTTGATCGAAAAGGGCCGCATCACGCGCAGCCGGCTGGAGCTGCGGGTCAAGAAGGCGCTCGCTCGGGAACACCTGTCGAGCTTCGTCGTGACCACCATCGCCGGCAGCGAAGCGGTACCGACCTTGCATTGGCACGTCGATGCCACGTTGCGCCGCGAACTGGAGAGAACGCGGCTGGGCAAGCGGGTGCTGTGTACGGATCGGCACAACTGGAGCACCGGGCGAATCGTTTCCGCCTTCCGAGGACAGTGGAACGTCGAGGAGCTGTTCCGCAGGGCGAAGAAAGGCGGCGTGGTTCCCTGGGGACCGTCACACCAGTGGGCCGATGGATCGCTGCGCCTGCATACCTTCGCGACCGTGCTTGGCCTGATGCTCGTGAGCTTGGCGCGGATGGCGCTGAGGACCGACGCATCGGCGCGCCGGATGATGGAAGGACTGGCCGAGATCAAGGTGACGCTGGTGAAGACGAAGACCGGGGCAGCGGGAAGACGGCCAACGGCGATGCTGGCACCGGAACTCACGTCCGAGCAGCGCCGCGCCGTGAAAGTCTTCGAGCTGCAGAGGTGGGCACCAATATTATTTCATGTATGACTTCCGAGCCCATTCAGTCATGATTTACGGGCCAAGAGCGCCGATCCGGCGCCTTGCTTTGCGAAAGTAGGGCTAGGCATCCAGCCTGCTGCGCTGCGCGGATTCAGCACCAGGAAGTTTGCCGCCCGGATAGAGGCGCCGGTACGTGGCAAGGCGGGCGAGACGGATCAGACCGGCCGGAACGTCGGCATCGGCGGCCCGTTGTCGGTGGGCGTGAAGGTCAGTTCGACCTTCTGGCCGATGCGCACGCTATCGAGGTCGCAATCGACGATCTGCGTCATCATCGTCACGCCTTCTTCCAGCGTGACGTAGGCCATGCAGAACGGCGTCGGGCCGGCGCGGCGGGTTACGCTGCATGAATAGACGGTGCCGCGTCCGCTGGCCTGCTTCCAGCTCGTGGTGCCCATGCAGTGCGGGCACAGCGTGCGGGGATACCAGTGCGGCTTGCCGCAGTCGTCGCAGTGCTTCACCAGCAGGCGGCCTTCGCGCGCGGCGGCCCAGAACTCGGCGTTGTCCGGATACTCGGTCGGCGCGCTGAAAACGGTGGGGGTGTGAGGTGTGGTCATGGCATGAATCCGTGAAGGGTCTGTCGGGGTGTGCTCACTCGCGTTCGAGGATCAGCGTGGCGCTGCCGTGGCGCGCGCCGAGCAGCCCGCCGGTGCCTTGCGCCAGGGCGAGGCGGCAGTCCGGCACCTGCACGGCCGGATGCGCTTCGCCGCGCAGTTGGCGCACGGCCTCGATCACCTTGGTGATGCCGCCGCGGTTGGCCGGGTGGTTGTTGCACAGGCCGCCGCCGTCGGTGTTGAAGGGCAGCTTGCCGACACCGGAGATCAGGTTCCCGTCCATCACGAACCTGCCGCCTTCGCCCTTCTTGCAGAAGCCGAGGTCTTCCAGTTGCATCAGCACTGTGATCGTGAAGCTGTCGTAGATCGACGCGTACTGAATGTCGGCCGGCGTGACGCCCGCTTCGGCGAACGCCGCCGCACCGGACACCTTCGCCGCCGACCACGTCAGGTCGACCTGTCCACCGAGCTGGCCCTTGATGTGCTCGCCGGCGCCGAGGATCTTCACCTTCGGACGGTTCAGCTTCGCGGCTATTTCCGGACGGGCCACAATCAGCGCGCCGCCGCCATCGGATACCACGCAGCAGTCGAGCTTGTGCAGCGGATCGGAGACGAGTTCCGAATTCACCACGTCTTCCACCGTCACCACGCTGCGCAGCATGGCGTGGGGATTGTGCTGCGCGTGGTGCGATGCGGCCACCTTGATCCATGCCAGTTGCTCGGACGTGGTGCCGTACTCATACATATGGCGCTGGGCGACCATTGCATACGAGTTGACGGTGAGCGGGCTATAGGGCGCCTCGAACGGCATGTCGGGCAGGTTCGGGCCCCAGTTGCGCGCCTTGGTGCCGCTGGAGCCTTCCGAGCGCGGACGGCCCGCCAGCGTGATCAGCGCCACGTTGCACTTGCCCATGGCGATGGCTTGCGCCGCGTGCGACACGTGCGCGAGGTACGACGACCCGCCGGTCTCCGTGGAGTCGACGTGGCGGACCTTCAGCCCGAGGTAGTCGACGATGTTCAGCACGCCCAGTCCGGGCGCGTCGCCGGCGCAGAAATAGCCGTCGACATCGGCCATCGTCAGGCCGGCATCTTCGAGCGCGCCCTTGGCGCATTCGGCGTGGAGTTGGGCGACGGTCTTGTCCGGCGCCTTGCGGGTGGGGTGCTCGTACGCACCGACGATATAGGCCTTGCCATTGATGCTCATGCTTGCTTCCTTGCAGGGGAGGGGGTGATCGGGATAGAACCGGCCTGTCATTCCGGCTCGATGCCGGCGAGGGAGATCAGGCGCTTCCACATCTGCTGGTCGGCCACGATGGTGGCGCGCAATTCGGTGCCATCGCCAGGGAACGGCGTGGTGCCGCGCTGGGCATAGTGCGACGTGGCCTCCGGGGAGTTGACGAACTCCAGCGTGTAGCGCGAGAGCTTGTCGACGATGGGCTGCGGCGTGCCGGCGGGGGCGAACAGGGCGGTCCAGGAGTTCACGCCGGCGCGGGGCAGGCCGGCCTCGGCCATGGTCGGCACTTCCTTCAGTTGCGGCAGCCGGGCCGCGCTGGTCACAGCCAGCGCGCGCAGCTTGCCGGACTGGATGTGCGGCACGGCAGCCGACACTTCCGCCACGCCATAGTCGACGATGCCCGTCATCAGATCGGGCAGCAGGCCGCTCATGGCCTTGTACGGCACGCTCGTGGCCTGGATCTTCGCGGCGTCGTTGAAGTTGGCGACGATGGTGCGGTAGCCGGTGCTCGGCGTGCCGAAGTTCAGCTTGCCGGGGTTGGCGCGGGCGGCCTTCACCAGATCGGCCACCGTGCGATAGGGCGAATTGCCCGGAACGACCAGCACCACCGGCAGCAGCGACATGCGCGCAATGGGCACGAAGTCCTTCAGCGGGTCGTACGGCAACTTCCTGAACAGGAACGGGTTGGCCGCCATGGCGCCCGATGCGGACAGCAGCAGCGTGTAGCCGTCCGGCGCGGCCTTGGCGACGTAGTCGCTGGCAATGATCATGTTGCCGCCCGGCTTGTTCTCCACGACGAAGCTCTGGCCCAGCTTCTGGCCGAGATACTTCGCCAGCAGGCGGGTGTAGTCGTCGGCGCCGGTGCCGGCGCTCGTGATCGACACGATCCGGACCGGGTGGTCCGGATAGGTCTGCGCCGATTGTGCCCTGGCCGGGGCGGGCAGGGGCAGCGTCAGCGCGGCGGTCATGGCCGCGAGCGCGGGGATGAAATGTCGGGTGCGGCCTGCAAAACTGGTCATGGTGTCTCCTCCACGTCTTGATGGATGGTTTTGTCTGGTGCTGCAGGGGTGCTACGGGCAACGCTGGGGCCTCGGCCGTATCTCAGGCCATGCGGCGGTTTCCCTGGATTGAGCGGGTCAGGCGGAAGGTGTTCAGTCGGCGAGGTCCGCTGGCATCCGGCGCCTGATCGGCCACAGGTAGTCCACCGCGGGACTGCCCATGCGATATGTGTGGCACGAGCCGATCAGCGCAGGACGCGGCATCGGCCCTTCGCTGTCCATCGGGCGGCGCCCGTTGCGCTCGGCGCGCATGATGGCCATGGTCGACTGCATTGCCGTGGTCGCCATCGGCCCCAGCAGCCCGGTCAGGTGCGTGCAGCCCTGCACGCCGCCCACCGTGGCCTTGGCCTGCTGGCGGAAGCCACCGCGGATCTGCAGGCCCGTCAGCCCGGCATAGGCGGATTCGATCTCCGGGCAGTACTCGGTGGGGCCAGCCTGGATGCGTGCCGTGACGTCGTGGATGACCATGTCGCGGTCGATGGTCAGGGTCAGGCGCATGTGGTGGATGGCGCCGCCCGGCGGCACCCTCTTGAACAGCAGGTCCGTGCCGGCGGGCGTGATGTCCTGCATCTCGCCTTCGATGTCGATCAGGCCGTCGTCGCGCAGGAAGCCGGTGCAGGTGATCGTGCGGGTGTGGAGGGGGCGGCGGTGGATGGTTGGGGCGGTCGTCATGGTGTCTCCGGGCCGGAGGCGCGCGTGGTCGCGGTGGCCGGGTGGTTCAGGGTCGCGGGATGGGCAGGCTGCGGCGCCTGGCCTGGATCAGCTATCGGTGAGCAGCGCATGGCGCACGCTGCGCAGCACCGTCAGATAGGCCTCGTGGTTCTTCGTCATGCGTCCGGCGGGCCAGGCGAGCGACAGTCCCACCGGCTGGTCGCCTATGTCTACGAAATATAGTAGCATCATACAGTATTTCGTAGTAAATGGAATTCGCCCAAACCGCGCCTCCCTTGCCTCATCAGAACCCGAACAGCGATTTCGCCACGATCCCGCGCTGGATCCCGCTGGAGGCCGCTGGGGGCTGCACGGCCCTGATGGCACATGAACGTCGCGGGTTTGCACCAAATCTCCACCTCGCAGCCTGCTCGGGCTGCTGGTCTTTCAGCTCCGGCTTCGTGCCGGAGCATTTTTTTGATGGGCGGCTACCGCTACCGCGACACCCAGTTCAACACCGGCGCCACGCTCATCCGCAACGACTACGGGTTCGCCGGTTCACGACCTTCCTGTTCGGCTATGCGCTGGCGCCGGGCCAGAAGAACATGGTCGGCGTGACTACCGGCATCCGCCACATCTTCTGATCGACGCCGTATTGGCGGGACTTCGCCCCCCGGATAAGTGCCGCCAATACAGCCGGTGTATCGGTCGACATACCGAAAGTATTTTTCTGCCCTCTCCCCGAAACGTACGATGACTTCACCCGTTTCGAGGAGACACCATGACAGCAGCACCGCGGCAACAAGGGAGCACCGCATGACAGGCCCCCTGCAAGGCGTCCGCATCATCGACATGACCACCGTCCTGATGGGGCCGTACGCCACCCAGATCCTCGGCGACCTCGGCGCTGACGTCATCAAAGTGGAACCGCCTGCCGGCGACACCGTGCGCGACGTGGGCCCCCGTCGCCACGACGGCATGGCCGGCATCTTTCTCCACGTCAACCGCAGCAAGCGCAGCGTCGTGCTCGACCTGAAGAAGCCCGCTGGCCGGGAGGCCCTGCTGCGCCTGGCCGCCGACGCCGATGTGCTGATCTACAACGTCCGCCCGCAGGCAATGGCGCGCCTGAACCTCGGCTACGAGGAAATCGCGAAGGTCAATCCGCGCATCCTGTACGTGGGCGTGTACGGCTACGGCCAGGGCGGCCCGTACGCCGCCAAGTCGGCCTATGACGACCTGATCCAGGGCGCGGTGGCCATCCCGTCGCTCGCCAAGACGGCCGGCGCCGACGTGCCGCGCTACGCACCGAGCGCCATCGCCGACCGCATCGTCGCGCTCGCCGCCGCCAACGCCGTGACCGCGGGGCTGTTCCACCGCGAGCGCACCGGCGAAGGCCAGGCGATCGACGTGCCCATGTTCGAGACCATGGCGCAGTTCGTGCTGGGCGACCACATGGGCGGGCTGACCTTCGATCCGCCCATCGGCCCGAGCGGCTACGCGCGCATCCTCGATCACAACCGCCGCCCATACCGCACGAAGGACGGCCACGTCTGCGTGCTTGTCTACAACGACAAGCAGTGGCGCAAGTTCTTCGACATGATCGGCAGGCCGGGCCTGATGGACAGCGACCCGCGCTTCGCCACCATCGGCGAGCGCACGAAGCATATCGACGAGCTGTACCGGATGGTGGCCGAGGTGATGCCCACGCGCACTTCCGCCGAATGGATTGAACTGCTCGAAGCCGCCGACATGCCAGTGATGCATCTCCACACCATCGACTCGCTGCTGGCCGACCCGCACCTTGGCGCCGTGGGCTTCTTCGACGTGGTGGAACACCCCACCGAAGGCGCGATCCGCTCGATGGCGATCCCGTCGCAATGGTCGAAGACGCCGCCGCAGGTCGAACGCCAGGCCCCGCGCCTGGGCGAGCACAGCGCCGAAGTGCTGGCCGAGGCCGGCTACAGCGCCGCCGACATCCGCAAGCTGGCCGAGGAGGGCGCCACGGTGCTCGCCCCGGCCGCGCAGTAACGCCTGCAGTCACGCTATCCCCGGAGCTTCACCTTGACCACAAGCCTCGAATCCCTGCCGCTCGTCGCCATCCCGCCCGTGGATGACGCGCTGCGCGGCCCCATCCGCGCCTTCCTCGAAGAGAAGCTGGCCGACGTGCCGACGCATGTCCGCGCCCGCACCTGGATGGGCTACGACGCCGACTTCAGCCGCGCCCTCGCAAAGCAGGGCTGGCTGGGCCTCGCCCTGCCCAAGGAATACGGCGGCGCCGGCCGCAGCGCCTTTGCCCGCTTCGTGCTGGTGGAGGAACTGATCGCCGCCGGCGCCCCGGTATCGGCCCACTGGTTCGCCGACCGCCAGACCGCGCCGCTGATACTGAAGTTCGGCACGCCGGCACAGCGCGAGTATTTCGTCCCGCGCATGGTGCGTGGCGAGATCTTCATGTGCATCGGCATGAGCGAGCCCGACACCGGCTCTGACCTGTCCAGCGTGCGCACGCGCGCCGTGCGCACCGGGACCGGCTGGCGCCTGAACGGCCGCAAGATCTGGACGACCAACGCCCATCGCACCCAGTACATGTGCGCGCTGGTGCGGACCTCCGGCCAGCATGGTGACCGCCACAAGGGCCTGTCGCAGGTGCTGATCGACCTGAGCCTGCCCGGCATCAGCTATCGCCCCATCAGGGACCTGGCCGGCGACGCGCACTTCTGCGAAGTCGTGTTCGAGGACGTGGACCTGCCGGCCGACGCCATCGTTGGCGAGGAAGGCTCAGGCTGGAAGCAGGTGACCGCCGAACTCGCCTTCGAGCGTAGCGGCCCGGAACGCATCCTGACCAGCCAACTGCTGGCCGAGACGTGGCTCGCCGAAGTGCGCGCCTCGGGCTTGCCGGTGCCGGATGCGGTGAAAGCCATCGCCGGCCGCATCGCCGGCCGTCTTGCCGCGCTGCGGGCCATGTCGCTCGCCGTGGCCGACCTGCTCGACAAGGGGCAGAACCCCGAGACCGACGCTGCCTACGTCAAGGACCTCGGCACCGAGTTCGAGCAGAGCGTGCCCGGCTGGATCGCCTCGGCCATCGAGCAGATGCCGGACTTCCAGCCGTCGGAGTCGCTGCAGCGCGCCATCGCCTACATCACGCAGCTCTGCCCGAGCTTCTCGCTGCGCGGCGGCACCCGCCAGATCCTGCGCGGCATCATCGCCCGCTCGCTCGGGCTTCGCTAAGACCTATCCGGATACCTGCCATGACTGATTCCCTCCTGGAAGGCTTCGAGCGCGCGCTCGCCGACCTGTGCGCTGATGACGCGGTGCGCCGCAGCGAAGCGGGCGAAGGCGCCGCCGCGCAGTGGGCCGCCATCGACGCCCTTGGCTACACCGACGCCCTCGTGCCCACCGAATGCGGCGGCGCCGGCCTGTCGCTGTCCGAGGCCTTCCCGCTGTTCCTCGCCGCCGGCCGCGCCGGCCTGAGCCACCCGTTCGCCGAGACCGCCATCGCCCGCGCCATGCTGGCGAAGGCGGGGCGCGAGAGCGCGGGCGAGTGCATTGCCATCGCTCCCGCCGCTGCTGCCGGCCAGCACATCGTCTGCCGTAGCGTGCCGGGCGGTGCCCTGGCCGATCTGGTGCTGACACAATGGCACGGCGAGTGGCTGCTGTTGCCGGTGAGCGCCGCCGCTCGCACGCCGGGCATCTACCGCCCGCAGGCATCGGCCTCGCTGCAATGGCAGTCTGCCGAAGAAGCGGTCTTCCGCTTGCGCGAAGACCGCGCCAACCTCGTCGCCCTGTGCAACGCCGCCCACGCCGCGGGCATGGCGGGTGCCATGCAGCGCGTGCTGGCGATGAGCGTCGCCTACGTCAACGACCGGCAGCAGTTCGGCCGCGCCATCAGCCAGTTCCAGGCCATGCAGCAGGAGCTGAGCGTAATGGCCGAGCAGACGAGTTCGTCGGTGTTCGCCGCTCGCCTCGGCTGCGCCGCCGACGGCTACCTCCCTGACCCGCTGCGCGCCGCCACCGCCAAGCTGCGCGCCTGCGAGGCTGGCGAGCGCGTGGCGGCCATCGCGCACGCGGTCCACGGTGCAATCGGCATCACAGAGGAACTTGCGCTGGGCCTCTTCACCCGCCGCCTGCACGAGGGGCGCAGCGTGGCCGGCAGCGAGTCGTACTGCGCCACGCTGCTGGGCGACGCCCTGTTCGCGCAGGACAGTGCGTCGAGCCAGGTCATTCTCGATTTCGCGCGCAACCAGCTTGCGCATCACGCCTGAGGACGCCATGCAGAACACGAAGGATTCCATCGTCATTGTCGGCGCGAAGCGCACGCCCATCGGGGCGTTCAACGGCTCGCTGGCGGCGTTCAAGGCGCCGGAGTTGGGCGCCATCGCCATCCGCGCCGCCGTGACGCAGGCGGGCGTCGATCCGGCTTCGGTCGACGAAGCCATCATGGGCCTGTGCCTCTTCGCCAACGTCGGCCAGGCGCCCGCGCGGCAGGCAGTGCTCGGCGCGGGGCTGCCCACGTCAACGCCGGCCACGACCATCAGCAAGATGTGCGGCTCGGGCATGAAGTCCGTGATGCTGGCGCACGACCTGCTGCTGGCCGGCACCTGCAACGTAGCCGTGGCAGGCGGCATGGAGTCGATGACCAACGCGCCATATGTGGTCCCGCGTGGCCGCCAGGGCTACCGCCTCGGGCACGGCCAGTTCCTCGATCACATGTACTGCGACGGGCTGGAGGACGCCTACGAGGGCCACTTGATGGGCTACTACGCCGACCTCGCCGCCGAGGCACGCGGCATCGGGCGGGAGGCGCAGGATGCCTACGCCCGTGAGAGCCTGCTGCGGGCGCAGGCGTCGGTGGCCGAAGGCCGCTTCCGCGACGAAATCGCGCCGGTCGCCCTCAAGCGCGGCGGCGAGTTCGGCGCGGACGAGACGCCGGGCCAGTGCGACGCCGCCAGGCTGCCGAAGCTCAAGGCCGTCTTCCGCGACGGCGGCTCGGTGACGGCCGGCAACGCCTCGTCGATCTCCGACGGCGCCGCCGCGCTGGTGCTGATGCGCGAAAGCGATGCCGTCCGCCAGGGCGTGACGCCGCTGGCCCGCATCGTCGCCCATGCCACCCACGCCAACCCGCCGCAGCAGTTCGCCGACGCGCCTGTTCTCGCCGCCCGCCGTGTGTTCGACAAGGCCGGCTGGACGGCACGGGATGTCGATCTCTACGAAGTCAACGAGGCGTTCGCCGTGGTCACGATGATCGCGCTGGACGAACTCGGCATCGGCCACGAGCGCCTCAACGTCAACGGCGGCGCCTGCGCGCTCGGCCACCCGGTGGGGGCCACCGGCGCGCGCCTGGTGGTGACGCTGGTCCACGCGCTGAAGCAGCGCGGCCTGAAGCGGGGACTCGCCAGCCTGTGTCTGGGCGGTGGGGAGGCGACCGCTGTTGCCCTCGAACTGTGTTGAGGGGACAGGAATGAGCCTTCAGCATCGCATCGAGAAAACAGTCGGCTGGCTGGTCATGGACCGGGCGGCCGCCATGAACAGCCTGAACCGCGAGATGGCGGCCGCCATGACCGCGCAGCTCAATGCCTGGCGCGACGACCCCGCCGTGCGCGTGGTGGTGCTTACCGGCAGCGGCCGCGCTTTTTGCGCCGGGGCCGACCTGAAGGAAGTGGCCGAGCCGCCTGTCACCGGCGAGCCCGACTTCCTCGACGTGGTGGTCGGCTTCGTCGATACGTTACGCGCCTTCCCGAAGCCAGTGATCGCCGCCGTGAACGGGCTGGCGCTGGCGGGCGGGCTGGAAACCGTGATGGCCTGCGACCTCGTCCTGGCCGCCGAAAGCGCGAAGCTGGGTGATGCCCATTCCAACTTCGGCGTCTTCCCCGGCGCGGGCGGCGCGGCGGTGCTGCCGCGCAAGCTGCCGGTCAATGTGGCGCGCTGGCTGCTGTTCACCGGTGCCAGCTTCACCGCCGCGCAGATGGAGCGCTTCGGGCTGGTCAACGAAGTCGTGGCCGACGCCGAACTCGCGGCCCGCGCGCAAGCCGTGGGCGAACTGCTGGCGGCAAAGAGCCCGCTCGTGCTGGCCCGGATGAAACGCGTGGTGGCCGAAGCGGCCGACAAGTCGCTGTCCGACGCCCTGCGCCACGAACTGCTGGAACTGCGCCACCACCAGCGTTCCCACGACATGAAAGAGGGCCTGCGGGCCTTCGCCGAGAAGCGGCAGCCCGCTTTCAAGGGCTGCTGAACGAATGAGGATTGACATGGACCTGCTTTACTCCGAAGCGCACAAGGCGTTCCGGCAGGAAGTGCGTGACTTCATCGCCGCCAACCTGCCCGACGACATGCGCCAGCGCCTGCGCGCCGGCGGCTTCGCCTCCAAGGCCGACACCGAACTCTGGCAACGCGCGCTGAACCGGCGTGGCTGGGGCGCGCCCGCCTGGCCGAAGGCGTTCGGCGGCGCCGGCTGGGATGCCGCCGACCAGCAGATCTTCGCCGACGAGTGTGCCGCCGCCCCGGCGCCGCCGCCGCACATCTTCAACATCACGATGCTCGGGCCGGTCATCATCCACTTCGGCTCCGACGCCCAGCGCGAGTACTTCCTGCCGAAGCTGCTGAACGCCGACATCCAGGTCTGCCAGGGATTCTCGGAACCCGGCTCCGGTTCCGACCTCGCCTCGCTCAAGACCGCCGCCGTGCGCGAGGGCGACGAATATGTGGTCAACGGCCAGAAGATCTGGACGAGCCAGGCGCATTACTCCGACTGGGTGTTCTGCCTGGTCCGCACCGACCCCAACGCGGTGAAGAAGCAGGCTGGCATCTCGTTCCTGCTGATCGACCTGAAAACGCCCGGCGTGACCGTGCGCCCGATCATCAGCATCGACGGCCGCCACAGCCTGAACGAGGTGTTCTTCGACAACGTGCGGGTTCCCGCCACCAACCTCGTCGGCGAGGAGAACAAGGGCTGGGAGTACGCCAAGTTCCTGCTCGGCCACGAGCGTGCGTATATCGCCGGCATCGGCCGCAACAAGGAGCGCGTGGCATGCGCGAGGGCGCTACTTGCGAAGCTGGAAGGGGAGGGGCATCCGGCGTCCGCGCTGGCGACGTATCGCGGCCAGATCGCCCTGATCGAAGCGGATCTGCACGCGCTAGAAGTGACGCAGTTCCGCATGCAAGGCGGGCACGCCGACATGAAGCTGTCGCCGATGCTCAAGGCGCGCGGCAGCGAGATCTTCCAGGCCATCACCGACGTGATCTGCCGCATGACCGCGCCCGCATCCCTGCGCGCGGACACCGGCTCCCTCACCAAGTCCTACCTGTACTCGCGCGCCGTCTCCATCTTCGGCGGCAGCACCGAAGTGCAGAAGAACATCCTCTCCGCCACCGTGCTCGACCTGTCATGAACCTGCAACTGAACGACGTCCAGCAGCCACTGCAGGACAGCCTGGCGCGGCTGCTGGCCCGCGAATACGACTTCGGCCACCGCCAGCAATACGTGGCGGCCGTGACCGGCCACTCGGCCGGGGTGTGGGCGCAGCTCGCCGAACTCGGCGTGACTGCTGCCGCGATTCCAGAGGCGCATGGCGGCTTCGGCGGCGACGCCGTGGACCACATGGTCATCTCCGAGGCGCTGGGCAAGTGCCTGTCGCTGGAGCCGTACCACGGCACGGTGGTGATGGCGGCGACGGCCATCGGCCTCGTCGGCTCGCAAGCCCAGCAGGCCCGCCTGCTGCCGCGCATCGGACAGGGCGACCTGCAGGTGGCGTGGGCGCACGGCGAAGCGGTGCCCGGGCGCGTGACGGTCTGCGCGGGCCACGGCGTGGACGGCTGGTGGCTCTATGGCGCCAAGCCCTGCGTGCTGCATGGCGCCGGCGCCGAGTACCTGCTCGTCACCGCACAGGCGCCCGGCGAGGGCGTCCAGCTTTTCCTGGTCGATACCCGCACGCAAGGGGTGCACCGCGACGCCTACCGGCTGATCGATGGCACCCCGGCCGCCGACGTGACGCTCGACGGCGCGCCGGCCGAGCGGCTCGGATACCTCACCCCCGAGCTGTTGCAACGGCTGCTCGATACCGGCATCAGCGCCGCCTGCGCCGAGATGGTCGGCGCGATGGACGCCGCCTGCACCCTCACGGTCGCCTACCTGAAGACCCGCAAGCAGTTCGGCCGCCTGATCGGCTCGAACCAGGCGCTCCAGCACCGCGCCGTCGACATGCTGGTGGCGTTGGAGCAGAGCCGCAGCATGTCGGTCTCGCTGGCACTCGCGCTGGCCGGCCGCAACGACCTGACTGGCGCGGACGTGCCGTCGCACGCCGCCAAGGTGTTCGTCACCCGCAACGCACGGCAGGTCTGCCAGGAAGCCATCCAGATGCACGGCGGCATCGGCATGACCGATGAGTACGCGGTGGGCCACTACCTGCGCCGCATTCTCGTGCTCGACCAACTGCATGGCGACATGCAATTCCACCTGGGCCGCCTGGAAGGGCGTCCTGAATAACCCCAAATAGCCTCGAATAACTCCATTACTTCGACAGGAGATCCACCATGACCGACAATAACCTCATGTCTCTGGCCGGCAAGGTCATCATCGTCACCGGCGCCGCGCAGGGCGTGGGCCGTGCCACCGCCGAACTCGCGCTCAAGCTGGGCGCCAGGGTCTGCGTGGTGGACCTGAAGGGCGAGCCCATCGAGGCGCTCGCCGCCGAGCATCCCGACCACGTGCAGGCGTACGTGGGCAACGTGGCCGACCCCGACTTCGTCTCCGCCTCGGTCGAGCACGCCGTGTCGCGCTTCGGCAAGGTCGATGGCCTCGTCAACTGCGCCGGCATCGTGCGCGCCGCGATGATCGAGAACATGACGCTGAAGACCTGGAACGAAGTGATCGACTGCCACCTGACCGGCGCCTTCCTGTGGCTCCAGGCAGTGGGCTCGCGCCTCGTCGAGCGCGCGAAGAACGGCGAGAAGGTCAGCGGCTCGATCGTCAACATCTCGTCCGAAGCCGGCCGTCGCGGTTCGATCGGCCAGATCAACTACGCCTCTGCCAAGGCCGGCATGCTGGGCATGACGATGGCTGCCGCCCGCGAGTGGGGCAAGTACGGTGTGCGCACGAACACCATCTGCCTGGGCATGGTAGAGACGCCGATGACCGAGACCATCCGCAGCGACCGCTTCCGCGACACCTACCTCGCCATGATCCCGATGGGCCGCTGGGCGCAGCCGGAGGAAGTGGCGAGCCCGATCGCCTTCCTGCTGTCGGATGCCGCCGGCTACGTGCTCGGCCAGCACCTCGGCGTGAACGGCGGCTTCCACCTTGCGAGCTGAGGCAGGTATGTCGTCGCGCAAGCTTTTTACCCACGACGAACTGCGCCGAACCTTCCACCCGCGCACTATTGCGGTGGTCGGGGCGACGCCCAACGAGAAAGCCTTCGCCGGGCGCTCGATGGTCAACCTGCGGCAGTTTGATGGCAAGGTGCTGCTGGTCAACCCGCGCTACGAGGAGATCAACGGGGAACGCTGCTACCCGTCGCTCGCAGCGCTGCCCGAAGTGCCGGACTGCGTGTTGATCGCCACCGGGCGCGACACGGTCGAGCCCATCGTGCGCGAGTGCGGCAAGCTGGGCGTGGGCGGCGTGGTGCTGTTCGCGTCGGGCTACGCCGAGACCGGCAATCCGGAGAAGGCGGCCGACCAGGCGCGGCTGGTGGACATCGCCCGGGAGAGCGGCGTGCGCCTGCTCGGCCCCAATACCATCGGCTACGCCAACTACATCAACAACGCGATGGTGTCGTTCACGGCGCTGCCGGCCCGCGAGGGCGTGCTGCCGCCGCACGCGATCGGGCTGGTGAGCCAGTCCGGCGCGCTGGCGTTCGCGCTGGAGCAGGCGGCCAACCACGGCACGGCGTTCAGCCACGTGTTCTCGTGCGGTAATGCGTGCGACATCGACGTGGCCGACCAGATCGCCTACATGGCCGGCGATCCGGCGTGCGCGGCGATTGCCTGCGTGTTCGAGGGGCTGTCCGACGCCAGCCGCATCATCCGCGCCGCCGAGTTGTGCGCGCAAGCCGGCAAGCCGCTGGTCGTCTACAAGATGGCGCGCGGCGAGGCGGGCGCGGCGGCGGCTATGTCGCACACCGGCTCGATGGCGGGGTCCGACCGTGCCTACAGCACGGCGCTGCGCGAGGCCGGCGTGGTGCAGGTCGACACCATCGAGCAACTGGTGCCGACCACGGTGTTCTTCGCCAAGGCGCCGCGCCCGGTTGCGACCGGCGTGGCCATCGTCTCGGGCTCAGGCGGCGCCGGCATCGTGGCTGCCGACGAGGCGGAGCGCTTCGACGTGCCGCTGCCGCAGCCGTGCGATGCCACACGCGCCGTGCTCGAATCGCATATCCCGGACTTCGGCGCCGCCCGCAACCCGTGCGACCTGACGGCCCAGGCCGCCAACAATTTCGACGCCTTCATCCAGTGCGGCGACGCGGTCTTCGCGGATCCCGCCTATGGCGCCGCCGTGGTGCCGCTGGTGGTGACGGGCGAGGGCAACGGTCGCCGCTTCGAGGTGTTCAACGATCTCGCCATCAAGCACGGCAAGATGGCCTGCGGCCTGTGGATGTCGCACTGGATGGAAGGTCCGGAGTCGCGCGAGACCGAGGCGCTGCCCCGGCTGGCGCTGTTCCGCTCGGTGTCGCATTGCTTCGCGGCGCTGGCGGCATGGCATCAGCGCGAGCAGTGGCTGTTGTCCCGACAGACCGAAAGGCCGCCGCGCCTGACCCACCCATCCGTGGCCGCCGACGCGCGTGCCCGCATCCTGGCCGCCCCGGCCCCCACGCTGACCGAGCGCGAGGCGAAGGACGTTCTGGCCTCGTACGGTGTGCCGGTGGTGGGCGAATCGCTGGCGACCAGCGAGGACGCCGCCATCCGGGCCGCCGAGGCGTGCGGCTATCCGGTCGTGCTGAAGGCCGAGAGTCCCGCCATCCCACACAAGTCGGAAGCGGGCGTGATCCGCCTTGGCGTGGCGTCGGCGGAGGAAGTCGCCATCGCCTACCGCGAAGTCATGGCCAACGCCCGCAAGGTGACGACCGACGACTGCATCAACGGCGTGCTGGTGCAAAGCCAGGTGCCGGTCGGGGTCGAGATCCTGGTCGGCGCCCGCGTCGATCCACACCTCGGCGCGCTGCTGGTGGTCGGCCTGGGCGGCGTGATGGTCGAGCTGATGCAGGACACCGTGGCCACCATGGCGCCGTGCTCGACGGAGCAGGCGCGCGGGATGCTGGAGCGGTTGCGCGGCGTGGCGCTGCTCAAGGGCTTCCGGGGTGCGGCCGGCGTGGACATGGAGCACCTGGCGGAGGTCATCGCGAGCCTGTCGGAGTTCGCGGCGGACCAGCGCGACCTGATCGCCGAGTTCGACGTGAATCCACTGATCTGCACGGCGGACCGCATCGTGGCGGTGGACGCGCTGATCGAACGGAAGGACTGACGGCCGGTTCGGCAGAGGCAGGTGGCGCTCCAGAGGGGGCGCGGCTTTTTTTAGGGCTCTTTGGAGAACTCTGAGTAAGCCCTATTGCGTTACTTCCCGCGCTGCCTCCTGCGCCAGCGCCACGAAGTTCCGCGTCGTGGCGTTGCTCGGATCGGGCAGCGTCGCCATGGCGATGCCGAAGTCCATCTGTTCGGGCAATCCGGTCAGGGGGATGTGGCGGATGCCTTCACCGCCCAGCCGGGCGGTGGCGGCCGGCACGAGCGCGACGCCCAGACCGCTTTCCACCAGCGCGAGGATCGTCGGCACCTGCACGGCTTCCTGGGCAATCGGCGGATGGATGCCCGCCGCCTGGAAGGCGTACATCATCAGCGCGTGCATGGTCGGCACGCGGTCTTGCGAATAGACGATGAACGGTGTGTCGCCCAACTCGGAAAGCGCGACGAATTTGCGCGCGGCCAGTGGCGAATCGGCGCTGACCGCCAGCACGAGGGGATCGGGCTGCAGCAGCGTGACCTGGGCGGCTGTCTTGCCGAGCACCGGGAAGCGGACCAGCGCGGCGTCGAGGGTGTGTTCCTCCACGGCGCGCAGCAGGTCGACGGTCGTGGATTCCTCGATCACCAGTTCTACGCATGGGTACCGGGTCCGGAAGGCGCGGATCAGCCGGGGCATCAGCGAATAGACCGACGAGCCGACAAAGCCCACGCGCAGCTTGCCGCGCTCGCCGGCATCCCCTTCGCTCGCGGCGCGGCGGATTTCGTCGGCGAAGAACAGGGTGTTGCGCATCTGCCGCAGCACCAGTTCGCCAACCGGGGTCAGCGTGAGGCCGGACGGCAACCGGTCGAACAGCGTGGCGCCGAGTTCCTCCTCCAGCTTGCGGATAGCCGTGGACAGGGGCGGCTGCGCCATGCACAGGCGCTCGGCGGCGCGGTGGAAGTTCAGGGTTTCGCTCAGGACGAGGGCCTGGCGCATTT
Source organism: Cupriavidus lacunae (assembly GCF_003353055.1). Taxonomy (GTDB): domain Bacteria; phylum Pseudomonadota; class Gammaproteobacteria; order Burkholderiales; family Burkholderiaceae; genus Cupriavidus; species Cupriavidus lacunae. Next base: position 4,227 of record NZ_QKWJ01000107.1, on the reverse strand, counting down.
GTCGGAGGTCCATTTCTACTGCTCTGGGATTGTTAGCGCCTGCTGCGCGCCTCCGGGGAGACAGGTCGCTCTGCTCCCGGGCGAGGACGTCAAACACGGCTACGGTGTGGCCGGCGGCGGGGATGAGCGAGGGAGTTCGGGGTCCGGGGAATGGTATTTTATTACGGTATACGGGATAACAATACGATATGTCGAAGAATATAGCAATGGATTTAGAGATTTAGGGCTGTTGCGCGATTGGTCGTACAAGTCGGCCCGACTGTCCGTGTGCGGATTCGAGAGGTTTAGTGTGGCTTCACCGAGGCCCGAGGCGCCGCCGGTGACGAGGACGGCGTTGTCGCGGATGTCCATGGCCTGTCCCCCTTAACGCTTCAGCTTCGCCATGTAGCTGTCGAGCGCAGCCTCGTGGTCGGCGGTGTGGTGGGCCAGCGCCTGGAAGCCGGCGGACATTTCGAGGATGGTGTCGAGCCGTGCGTGCTGGCCTTCCTTCAGCAGCCGCTTCGCCATGCGCAGCGCGTGGCCGGGATTGGCGGCGATGCGCTGCGCCAGTTCCATCGCAGTGGGCATCAGCGCCCCGGGCGGCACCACGCGGGAAACGAGGCCCCATTCGAGCGCCTGCGCGGCGTCGATGGTGTCGCCGGTGAAGCACAGCTCCGCCGCGCGCGACATGCCCACGGCACGCGGCAGCAGCCACGCGCCGCCGTCGCCCGGAATCAGGCCCAGCTTGACGAAGGTGGCGGCGAAGATGGCCTGCTCCGACGCGATGCGGATATCGCAGGTGCAGACCAGGTCGTTGCCCGCGCCGAGCGCAGGGCCGTTGACGGCGGCGATCACCGGCACTTCCAGGTTCGACAGCGCCAGCGGCAGGCGCTGGATGCCGTCGCGGTAGGCGTAACGGGCCATGACCGGCTCGCCCGACTCGCGGCCGAAGGTGGTGCGCAGGCTCTTGAGGTTGCCGCCGGACGAGAAGGCGGGGCCGGCACCGGTCAACACGACCACGCGCACGGAATGGTCGCGGTTGACGGCTTCGCACATCGCGACCAGCGCCTCCACGGCGTCGTCGTCGGACAGCGCGTTGCGCGTCTCCGGACGGTTCATGGTGACGATGGCGATGGCACCTTCGCGTTGGATATCGAGGAAGGGATTCATGACTTGCGTAGACATAGAGAGGCCGGGAACGCCGGCCGGTTGCTGAAACCAGTTTGGCGATGCGCGTTCACGCGGCCCCGCGCGCCTTCTCCGACGCGGCGCGCGCCGCCTCGATCCGGTCGGGCGGCAGCCAGCCGGCGAGGACTTGCGCGATATCGCGCACATCCGGCTCGCGCGGCGCCGAAGGCGGCACCGACGGTGTGCGGCTGAAGCGCGGCGCCGGGGCGGGGTGCATGACTCCGTCGACCTCGACAAAGGTCCCGCGCGCCTGAAGGTGCGGGTGGCGGGGCGCGTCCTCGTAGCTCAGGACGGGGGCGAAGCAGGCGTCGGTGCCCTCGAGCAGCGCGCACCATTCGTCGCGGGTGCGGGTGCGGAAGACCTCGGCGAGCGCGGCGCTGGCGGTGTCCCAGTTGGCGGGGTCGGTCTGGGCGCCCAGGCTGGCCGGGTCGACGCCGATACGGGCGAGCAAGTCGTGGTAGAAGCGGGCCTCGATGGGGCCGACCGAGATCCAGCCGCCGTCCTTGCACTGGTAGACGTTGTAGTAGTGCGAGCCGGAGTCGAGCACATTGGTGCCGCGTTCCTGCCGCCACTGGCCGGCGGCCGTCATGCCGAAGAATACCGCGCCCAGCGCCGCCGCGCCGTCGACGATGGCGGCGTCGACGACCTGCCCCTTGCCGGATTTACCGGCTTCGATCAGCGCGGCGAGCACGCCGCAGACGAGGAACATGCCGCCGCCGGCGAAGTCGCCCAGATAGGCCGGCGGAATGGCGGGCGGGCCGTCGCGCTGGCCGATGGCGTTGAGCGCGCCGGTGAGGGCGATGTAGTTGATGTCATGCCCGGCCGTATGGGCCAGCGGGCCGTGCTGGCCCCAGCCGGTGATGCGGCCGTAGACGAGGCGCGGGTTCCGCGCCAGGCATGCGTCCGGGCCGAGGCCCATGCGCTCGGTCACGCCGGGGCGGAAGCCCTCGATCAGCGCGTCGGCCTGCTCTACCAAATCCAGCACGGTGGCGACGCCTTGCGGGTCTTTCAGGTCCAGCGCGATCGACTTGCGGTTGCGCAGCATGAGGTCGAAGCGGCGCTCGCGCTTCACGCCGAGGTCGGTGTCGCCGGGACGCTCGATGCGCAGCACCTCGGCGCCCATGTCGGCCAGCATCATGCCGGCCAGCGGGCCGGGACCGATGCCGGCCAGTTCGATTACCCTGATGCCCGCGAGCGGGCCCTTCTTCGGTTCGTTGTCTTGCATGTCGGGGCTTTACTCCACGGGGATGCCTGCGGTCTTGACGATGTCGCGCGTGCGCTGGATCTCGGCGAGCTGGAAGTCGCGCAGTTGCTGCGGGCCTCCTGGATAGACGGTGGCTCCGAGGTTTTCGATGAACTTGACACTGTCGGGCTTCTGCATCCCCGTGCGCACGGCGTCGGAAAGCGCCTTCACGACCGGCGCGGATACCCTGGCGGGCGCGAACAGGCCGGTCCAGGCCGTGACCTCGAAGCCCGGCGCGCCGCTTTCGGCGACGGTGGGCACCTGCGGCAATTCCTTGAGGCGACGGGAGTCCGTCACGGCCAGCGCGCGCATGCGGCCGGCGCGGATCAGGGGCAAGACCGCGCTGATCTCGCCGATGGAGTAGTCCACGTTGCCTGCGGCCACGTCGGTCATGGCCGGTGCGGTGCCCTTGTAGGAGATGGGGTTGCCCTTGATGCCGAAGCGCTCGTGGAAGAGTTCGACGTAGACCTGGTAGCCCGCGCTGCCGGCAGCGTAGTTCAGCTTGCCGGGCGCCTTGCGGGCGGCGCTGACGAGCTCGCCGAGCGACTTGTACGGGGAAGTGGACGGCACGACCACGGCCATGGCGAAGCGGGCGATGCGCTCCACCGGCACGAAGTCCTTCACCGGGTCGTACGGCAGGCTCTTGAACACGGCAGCGTTGGTGACCATCGAGGAATTGCTGCCGATGAACAGGGTGCAGCCGTCGGGCGCCGCCTCGGCCGCCGCGCGCGCGCCGATGAAGCCGTTGGCGCCGGGGCGGTTCTCGACCACGAAGGGCTGGTGGAACGTCTCGGACAGATGCTGGGCGATGAAGCGGGCCGTGGTGTCGGCGCCGCTGCCCGGCGGCAGCGACACGATGATCTTGACCGGGTGGTTCGGGTAGCCGGTCTGGGCCAGTGCCAGCGAGCCGGTCAATACAGGGGGCAAAGCGAATAGGGCCAGCGATGCGACCATCCGGCGTCGCCCGGCGGAGTGGAATGCCATGTCGTCTCCTTGTCAGTCGTTCTGTTCCCGGGAGCCGGGTTCCCTGGATGCTAAGGAGCATTTCAAGGCCCTTCCGGCCTCGGCGTGGGCGGAGAAACGGAGATGAGCTATACCGGTGAACGGCAGCGCCGCGATGACCGACGGCCCAATGGTGCGCGCTCGCGGCATGCACGCCGTGGAGTGAGCCCGCTTAGGAGCATGGTCCGGGATTCGTCGGCGACAGTGGTGAGCGGCGCGAGCCGCATCCCGTTCTGGAGATCGAGTCAACTTCGACGCTTCCCATGGCGCTGCCGTTCACTGACGATTCTGGAGCCGGCCATGGCGATGCGCAAGCGAGAAGACGAGGTGTTCCCGAACGCGGCGGGGATCGATGTGGGCGCGTCGAGCCACTGGGCGGCGGTGCCAAAGCAGGCAGCGGCCGAGCCGGTGCGCGAGTTCGGCGCCATGACCGATGACCTGCACGCGCTGGCCGACTGGCTGCTCGCTTGTGGGGTCGACACGGTGGCGCTCGAGTCCACCGGGGTGTACTGGATCCCGGTGTATGAGGTGCTCGAGCAGCATGGCCNTTGACGGTCTGGCTGGTCGATGCGCGGCAGATGAAATACGTGCCCGGCCGCAAGAGCGACGTGCTCGATTGCCAGTGGCTGCAGAAGCTCATGAGCCTGGGGCTGCTGCGCGCGGCCTGGCGCCCCGGCGACGAGGTCTGTGTCGTGCGCGCGGTGGTGCGCCAGCGCGAGGTGCTGCTCACCGAGCAGGCCAACTGGGTGCAGCGCATGCAGAAGGCACTGGTGCAGATGAACCTGCAGCTCACCGAAGTGCTCACCGACGTGATG
>NZ_QKWJ01000106.1 GCF_003353055.1 Cupriavidus lacunae | reverse complement strand
ATGAGTTGCATACCGTCGCCCGCAACAAGCTCAAAAGCGCTCAACACCGGCCTTCGATCATCGCCGCGTGCTGGGTTCAGGCAACGTTGTGGTGATGTCATGATTTACGGAAAGATCAATAATGAAAGAGACTCCCCGATTTGGGCGCCGCATGGCGCTCGCCGTGCTGCCGCTCGCACTCTGCGGCTTGATGCCGGCCGCCAAGGCAGACGCCACACTCGATCGGATCCGCGAGCGCGGCAAGATCACCATCGGTGTGATCGTCAATGGCAACAGCGCTTTCGGCTCCGTCGACCCGGCCACCGGCAAGCCCGTCGGCTTCAACCCCGAACTCGCGCGCAAGATCGCCAGTGAACTGGCGGTACAGGTTGAGCTGGTGCCGGTGCTGCCCACCAACCGCGTGCAGTTCCTCCAGCAGGGCAAGGTCGACCTGCTGGTTGCCAGCATGCTGCTGACGCCGGAACGCACCGCGCTGCTGGACTATGTGCCGACCCCTTACTACCGCAACGGCGGCACCGCCATCTTCCTGAAGCGTACCGGTATTCGCCGCTGGGAAGACCTGCGCGGTAAATCCGTGTGCCTGTCGCAGGGCAGCAGCTATGCAAAGCCGTTGACGGGCACCTATGGCGCCGAACTCAAGGGCTTCAAGGGCATGGCGGAATCTTTGCTGGCGCTGCGCGGCGGTGCGTCGTGCGTGGCCGCGGTCCATGAGAGCCTTACCCTGAACCAGCTGGTGGCCGGGGATCCGGAGTGGCGCGACTACGCCGTGCTGTCCGAAGAGGTCGATCCGGCGCCGCAGGTGGCATGGGTGCGCAAGGGCGAGAAGGACACGGCAGCGGCGGTCGATCGTGTGCTGCAGCGCCTGCACGGCTCGGGCTGGCTGGTCGGGCTTGAGGCCCGGCTCGACCTGGTGCCGCGCTCGCCGCTGTTGGTACAGTTGCAGCAGCAGTATGTCGGCAAGCCGTAACGCATAGCCGCCGGGGCAACCACTGCTGGCACGCCCCGGCAGCACAGTGCTCACCCGCGCCAGACGGCTCCCGCATACAGCTCGGGACCGAAGTCAGGCTCCACGTCGACCCGCGCACGGGCCTCATGCAGGTCGAGGTCGGCCACGAACAGGTCCTCGCTGATGCGCCGCACCGCGGCCGGGATATCGCGCCGCATGCTCGGCACGTCGCCCAGCGGCGCGCCGACGGTGGCATATCCCGCCGGGTTGTACACATGGATCGCGCCCAGCCACGGCGCGGTGCCGGGGGTCTTCTCGCCGTACTGCAGGCCGTCGCCGAGATAGGGCGATGCTCCCAGTGCGTCGTCGCGCTCGTCGGCAGGCGGTGTGTAGCGGTCACGCCAGCGTGCCACCAGCGGTGCGATGCGCGCAAGCTCGGGGCGCTGTGCGGGATCGACGCTGTAGCCGGTACCGGCGATCACGAAGTCGAAGGCAAAGTCACGCCCGTTGACGTCCGCAACCACGCGGCCGTCGGCCACGCGGGCGGTTTCCCATGGTGACGCCAGGTGCAGGTGGAAGTTGTCATGGGCCAGCACGCGCCTGACCGCGTCCGGCGGCGGGGTCGAGCCCGCGCGCCGGTAGCGCACGGCGTGGTGCCAGCGATGGGCATCGGGCAAGCAGGGAAAAATGATCATAGAAGCCGGCATAGCCGCGCGGCTTGGCGACCGCGCGCGCGGCGATGTGCTCGCGGCGCGCGAACAGGTGCACGGCTGCGGCACCGGCTTCGAGTGCGACCGCGGCCGCGTCGAAGGCCGAGGCGGCCGCGCCGACCACGGCGACGGTCTTGCTGGCCAGTGCCGCGAAGTCGATCGCATCGGCGGTGTGTGCAGCCAGTTTGGCCGCAACCGCTGGGCCCAGGAAGGCGGGCAGCACCGGCGCGCCATTGCCGGCCACGCCGTTGGCGAGGATCAGCTTGCGGGTGGTCTCCGTGCGCACCTGCCCGTTCACGACGAGCTGCACCGCCAGTCCCGGAACGGCAGCGCCCTCGTGCGGCGCGATTTCCGTGAGCCGGGTGCCGTAGCGGACCTGGATGTCGAGGAAGCGGCGGAACCAGTCCAGATAGTCCGCCCAGTCGGTGCGCGGGATGCGGTCTAGCGCTTCGTAAGCCTCGCTGCCGTGGCGGGCCTCGTACCAGGCCTGGAACCCTAGTGCGGTGACGCCCAGTTCGGGGCCGCCAAGATTCTTGACGGTACGCAGCTTGTGCATGCGCGCCCGCGTCAGCCAGACGCCAGCCTGCGCGGCGTCGGGCGCGGCGTCAATGACCGAGACGCCGCCGATGCCGGCGCGGCGCAGGGCAAACGCAAAGGCGCTGCCGCCCTGGCCGCCGCCGACGATCAGGACGTTGTGGTCGAAGCCGTCGCGTGACGGCACCCAGTTCTCGGGCGCCGGCCCGAGCAGGCGCAGCGCTTCGCGGGCGAATTGATCGGGATCGCTCATATCAGGTCAGGGTCCGGTGAAAGGCCTGGTCGAGATCGGCCAGCAGGTCCTGTGGGTCTTCGAGTCCGACGTGCAGCCGCACCACAGGTGCATTGCCTTGCCAGGTGCGGTGTTCGCGCAGCCGTTCCGGCGGGGCGACCAGCGCGAGGCTTTCGTACCCGCCCCAGGAGGCGCCGATCGCAAACCACCGCAAGGCGTCGACAAACGCGCTGGCCGCGCTGGCGCCGGCATCGCGGAATGCGAACGACACCAGCCCGCTCGCGCCGCTGAAGTCACGCTGCCACAGGGCATGGCCGGGGTCGTCCGGCAGCGCCGGGTAAAACACGCGGCCCACCTGCGGATGACGCTGCAGCCATTGCGCGACCTCGGTGGCATTGCGTTGGTGCTGCGCCAGGCGCAACGGCAGCGTGCGCAGACCGCGCAGCGACAGGTAGGCGTCGTCAGCGCCGATGGCGAGGCCCAGGGCCTCATGCGTGGCGGCGATGCGCTCCGCCAGCGCGGGACTGTCCACAACGACCGCGCCCTGCATCACGTCGGAATGCCCGGCGATGTACTTGGTCGCGGCCTGGATCGAGATATTGGCGCCCAGGCGCAGAGGCTGCTGGAACCACCCGCCGCTCCAGGTGTTGTCCACGGCCACCGGCACGCCGCGCTCGCGCGCAACCGCCGCCAGCTCTGGCAGGTCCAGCACCTCGAACAACAGCGAGCTCGGCGATTCCAGGTAGACGAGCTTCGTCTCGGGCCGGATCAGCGCGGCGAGGTCGTCATGCGCCGGCGAAAAGTACTCGACGGTGATGCCCAGCCGCTGCAGCAGCGTCTTGTCGACGCGCCGCACGGGCGCATAGACGCTGTCGGATACCAGTGCATGGTCGCCGGGGCTGAGCAGGGCGAGCAGCACCAGCGTGATCGCCGACAGCCCGGATGGTGCCAGAAAGGCCCGATGACCGCCTTCGAGCGTGCTCAGCGCGTCTTCTAGCGCCTGGTGCGTGTCCAGCCCGTGGCGGCCATAGGAGGCAACGCGTTCGCCGGCAGCGCGGCGGTGCTGGCGCGATTCCAGATCCTGTTGGGTGGCGAAGCGCACCGTGCTGGTCCTGACCACCGGCACATTGACCGGGCCGGCACCGTCTCGCAACGTCGGCGCCCCCGCATGCAGCAGTTGCGTATGTCTGCCTGCGCCGCTCATGCCGCCACCTTGCTCGGTTGCATCTGCGTGGCGTTGTAGTTGACGATCTCGCCAGTCTCCGGGCGCACGCCGTAGCGGCCCGTCAGCGTCTCGAGCGGCCGGCCATAGCAGTGGAAATGCAGCGTCGGCGCGTCGCCGACCACCTGGATGCTGTGGATGTCGTCAGGCAGGAAGGCGATGGGCGTGCCCGGCTCGACCGTCTGCTCGCGCGCGACTTCGAGCTGCGCGAAATTCGGGTCGCTGCGGTCGTCGGTGCGGCGGTATACCCGGTTGAACTCGCGACCTTCCACCGCGACGATCACGGCCCAGGTATCGTGGTTGTGCGGGATGGTCGTCTTGCCCGGATTAATGGAGTTCAGGTACAGCGCGGCCGCGTCGTCGCCGTCATCGGGATTGAGGCGGTAGCGCGTCGAGGCGCCGCTGGCCGGATCCGCCGGGGGCGGGAAATCCTCGCGGGTGAACAGATCGCGTTGAGCGGCCAGCGCCTGCAGGCGCACGGCAACCGCGTCGAGCGCGGCGCGGTCGGGCTGGCCCACGGCCAGGCGCCGGATGTCGGACAGGGCGGCGGCCACCGCCTGACGGCGGGCGGCCTGGCGTTCGGCGTGAGAGGAAAGGCTCATGATGCGGAAACTCCGTCAGCAGGAAAAGGGGAGGGCGCGGGCGCGAACGCGGCATCGAAACCGGCCGGCAGTCGCGGGATCGCACCTAGGGCGCGGCGCAGGAACGCTCTCGTGCGTTCGTGCTGCGGGTGGCCGAAGATCTGCGCCGGCGGGCCGTGCTCGACGATCCGGCCGGCCTCGGTAAAGTAGATCTGGTCGCTGATCTCGGCCGCGAAGCGCATCTCATGCGTCACCAGAACGCAGGTCATGCCGTCCTCGACCAGATCGCGGATAACGGTCAGCACTTCGCCGACGGTCTCGGGGTCGAGCGCCGAGGTCACCTCATCGAAGAGGATCAGCTCCGGCTGCATCGCCAGCGCGCGCGCGATCGCGACGCGCTGTTGCTGGCCGCCGGACAGCTCGCCGGGGTAGGCATTGGCCTTTTCCGACAGCCGTACCTTTGCGAGCAGCGCATGTGCGTCGCGCTCGGCCTCGCCGCGCGCGCGCCCGAATACACGGGTCGGTGCGAGCACCAGGTTCTCCAGCACCGTCAGGTGTGGGAACAGGTTGTACTGCTGGAACACAAAACCCACGCGCTTGCGCAGCGCGATGAGCGCGTCCTCGCCGCGCAAGATCTCGACGGCGGTATCGCCCACACGGATCTGCCCGCGCTGCGGACGCAGCAGCCCGGTGATGCAGCGCAGGATCGTGCTCTTGCCCGAACCGGACGGGCCGATGATGGTGACGGCCTCGCCGCGGCGCACCTCGACGTCGATGCCGTTGAGCACCGCATTGGCACTGAAGCTCAGGTGGACGTCGCGCAGCTGTACCAGCGGCGATGTGACAGTGCGGCCGGTGTCCCGGCGCGGAAAGGACTCAGTGGCGTTCATGGCGGCGTTCCAGCGCGCGGGTAGCGCGCGCAATCGGGTAGCAATAAGCGAAAAACAGGGCCAGCAGCGTGAAGTAGACGAGGATCGTGAAGTCGGTGCGCGCCACCGTGTTGCTGGCAACCTGCGCGGTGTCGACGACGTCATGGACGCCAACGAGCGAAGCGAGCGACGTGCTCATCGTGATGCTGGCGTACAGGTTCATCCATGGCGGCAGCATGCGGCGCAGGCACTGCGGCAACACGATCAGGCGGAAGATCTGGCGGCGGCGCAAGGCGAGCGACTGCGCCGCCTCCCATTGCGCGCTCGGAATCGACTGGATCGCGCCGCGGAAGATCTCGGCGACGTTGGCACTTGCCGGCAACGCAAGGCCCAGCACGACCTTGACCCAGTCCGGGAACGGAAAGGTCCAGTTCACCAGGTGCAGCTCAAACGGGAACACGTAGGTGGTGAAATAGACCAGAACCAGCACCGGCGCGTTGCGGAACGCCTGCACCCAGGTGTGCGTGAAGACGCGCAGCGGCGGATGCGACGACAATGACAGCGCGCCGATCACCAGGCCGACGACGGTCCCGAGCGCCATCGCCAGCACGCTGATCTCGATGTTGGCCCATAGCCCGCGCAGTAGCGCAGGGGTCCAGGTCCAGAGGCTGCGCACCGCGGCCGGGGCACTGCCGGTGGCGCTCCAGAACAACAGCAGTGCCGCCACCGCGGCGAGGGTGAGTACCCACGGATCGCGCAGCGCGCGCGCCAGGGGTGGCGTGGGGCCGACCGCGGCGGGGAGAATCGTGTCACTGGCCATAGCCTGGCATCCTCAGGTGATTTTCCAGCCAGCGACCGGCACGGCCGACCAGCCAGGTCAGCAGGCCGAACCAGGCCAGGATCAGCAACAGCAGTTCGAGCACGTTGTCGCGCTGCGTCCAGATCATGATGGATTCATAGGTCACGTCGCCAACCGCGATGGCCGAGGCCACGGCAGTCATCTTGACGAGGTCGACCAGGTTGTTGACGAGCGCCGGCAACGCGAAGCGCACCGCCAGCGGCAGTTCGACCTGGAGCAGCAACTGGCGTTTGGAAAAGGCCAGCGAGCGCGCCGCTTCCAGCGTGATGCGCGGGACCGCCTCGATACCGGCGCGCAGCGCCTCGGCATGAAACACCGCCTTGTGCAGCGAGACCACGATCACCACCCAGACAAAAGGCGTGAGCGGATTGCCCGTGCCGCGGCTGGCGAGCTGCTGGGTGATTAGCATGTTCAGCACCAGGAAGGCGCAGTAGAGTTGCACGAGTGTGGGCGTGTTGCGCGTGAGCTCGACGAAGGCGCGGGCGGGTGCGGCGAGCGCGCGCCGGCCCGACGTCAGCATTGCCGCCAGCACGATGCCGGCGGCGAGGCTGCAAGGAATGGTCAGCAGGCAAAGTTCCAGTGTCACAACCAGACCATGCAGGAATGCCGAGCGTTCGCCGGCATCGAGTATGAAGGCATAGTTCAGCCCCAGCGGCTTGAGCGCCGCGACAACGGAGGCCAGGAAATCGCTCATGCCACCACCTCCTGCCGTGCCGGTTGCAGCGCGGCGACGGCACGTGCGATGCGCTGCAGCGCGTCCTCCAGCACCGTGTCCGCCACAGCAAAGGAGAGGCGGAAATAGGGCGACAGGCCGTAGGCGGCACCGTCGACAACTGCCACGCCCTCGGCCTCGAGCAGCCAGTCGACCACATCGGCGTCGCTTTCGATGGGCCGCCCGTCGGGGCGCAGGCGTCCGATCAGGCCACCGCAGTTGACGTAGGCAAAGAACGCGCCCTGCGGCGGCAGCAGACGCAGCCCCGGAATCGACGGGATGGCCTCGGTCACGAGCGCGGCCCGGCGTGCGTAGGCCCCTCGCGCCTTTTGTACGAACGTCTGGTCGGCGGCATCGAGCGCCGCCGCCACCGCGGCTTGGCCGATCGCGCTGGCGCCCGAGGACACTTGCGACTGGATCGCCGTCATCGCCTGCACCAGTTCCGTCGGCGCGATGCCCCAGCCGATGCGCCAGCCCGTCATCGCGTAGGTCTTCGAGGCGCCATTGACCAGTAGCGTGCGCGCGCGCAGGTCCGGCGCCACGTGTAGCCAGTGGGGTGGTGCGGCACCGAAGCGGATCTGCTCGTAGATTTCGTCGACCAGCACGAGCACGTGCGGGTGGCGGCGCAGCACGTCGGCAAGGGCAGCGAGTTCATCTGCGCTGTAGACCGCGCCGGTCGGGTTGGCGGGCGTGTTCAGCACCAGCCAGCGCGTGCGCGGCGTCATCGCGGCTTCGAATCGGGCGGCGTCGAGCTTGAAACCGCTGCGCTCGTCGCAGGGCAGGACCACCGGTGTGCCGTCGTTGACGCGCACGATGTCCGGAAAGGAGGACCAGTACGGCGCCGGCACCAGCACCTCGTCGCCGCTGTCGAGCGTGGCCGCGAACGCCTCGAAGATGACCTGCTTGCCGCCGTTGGCGACGAAGACTTCGGCGGGCGTGATCGCGAGCGCGTGGTCACGTTGGTACCTGGCGGCGATCGCCCGGCGCAGTGCGACCGTGCCCGGGGTAGGCGTGTACTTTGTCTCGCCGCGGGCCAGCGCGGCGACGGCGGCCTCCTTGATTGCATCGGGCGTATCAAACTCGGGCTCGCCCGCGGTCAGGGCCAGGATGTCGCGGCCCTGGCCGGCCAGCGCGGTGGCACGCTGGCCGGCGGCGGCGATTGGTGAGAGTCGCACCCGGCGGGCGCGCTGTGACAGGGAAATGCTCATGGAGAAATCTCGGTAGGGGAGTCCGGCAGCACCTTGCCGGGGTTGAGCAGGCCGAGCGGATCGAAGGCCTGCTTCAGGCGCCGCATCAGCGCGAGTTCGACCGGGCTCTTGTAGCGCAGCAGTGCCCCGCGCTTGCGCTGCCCGATGCCATGCTCGGCGCTGATCGAGCCGCCATGCGCATGGACGCTGTCGTGGACCAGTTCGTTGATGGCAGCTTCGTCGGCGAACAGCGCTGCCGGCGTGGATTCGGGCGCGTGCGAGACGTTGTAGTGCAGGTTGCCGTCGCCGAGGTGGCCGAAGGCCACCGGCCGCACGCCGGGGAAATGCCGCTGCAGTGCTGCCGCGGTGGCGGCGAGGAAGTCGGGGATGCGCGAAACCGGCAGCGAGATGTCGTGCTTGAGGTTGCCGCCGTCGCGCTGCTGCGCCACGCCCAGCGCCTGGTCGCGCAGGGCCCACAAGGCCTGGCTCTGTGCCAGGCTTTCGGCGACAGTGGCATCGGCGACCAGGCCGTCTTCAATGGCCTGGCCGACGACCGCCTCGAAGCGCGCACGCGCATGCGCCTCGCCCTCGCTGTCCGACAGTTCGATCAGCGCATACCAGGCGCGGCCGGGAGTAAGCGGGATGGCCTGCTCGGGCACGTGCCTGGTGACAAGGCCCAGCGCGGTGTCGGAGATCACCTCGAACGCGGTCAGCGCCGCGCCGAAGCCGGCGCGCGCCTGCGACAGGAAAGCGATTGCGTCGCGGATGCAGTCGAAAGCGAGTAGTGCGGAGTATTGGACCGCAGGCAGCGGATAGAGCTTCAGCGTGGCCGCCGTGATGATGCCGAGCGTGCCTTCGCTGCCAATGAACAGGTCGCGCAGCGCGTAGCCGGTGTTATCCTTGCGCAGGCCACGCAGGCCGTCCCAGATCTCGCCGTCGGCAGTGACAACCTCGAGGCCAAGCGCCAGGTCGCGCATATTGCCGTAGCGCAGTACCTGCGTGCCGCCAGCGTTGGTGCCGAGGTTGCCGCCGATGGTGCAGCTGCCCTCCGCGCCGAGGCTGAGCGGGAACAAGCGCCCGGCCTCGTGTGCCGCGTCCTGCAGTTGCGCCAGCACGACGCCGGCCTCGGCGGTGATGGTGTCGTTGTCAGGGTCAATGGCGCGGATGCGGTTCAGCCGCCCCAGCGACAACAGCACCGCGCGGCCGCTGGGGTCCGGCGTGGCGCCGCCCATCAGCCCCGTGTTTCCGCCCTGTGGCACGATCGGCGTGCGATGGGCCCGGCACAGCCGCACCACGGCGGCCACCTGCACCGTGTCGGCCGGTCGAATGACGGCCAGCGCGCGGCCGTGCAGCCGGCCATGGCGGTCGGTCAGGTAGGCGGCGGTGTCGCCCGACGCGGTCAGTACGTGGGCATCGCCCAGCGTGTGTCGCAGGGCTGAGAGCAGGTCTTCCATGGTCGGTCCGGTTGCGGCAGGTCCCGCGCCAGGACGCGCAGGCGCTCTGCGGGGATACGTGTATCTTCAGAAGGCATCTGGTCAGGCCGGCGGGAGCTTTCTGAACTTTTCATGCAGCTGGTACAGCAGCGGTGTCGGCGGCAGGCCGTTGTGCTTGCCTACATCGATCAGCCAGCCGGTGCGGTGCCAGCTACGCACGATCTTGTCGATTGCCGCCTGCGTGTCGGTCTCACCCTTGCGCAGCCAGATTACAGAGGGGGAGGGAATCAGGTCGGACGGCGAGACGATTTGATAGTCGTTCCAGTCCGGATTGCCGGACACCAGCTCGCGCAAGGTCGGGCTGACATGGACCGCGGCCGAGCACTGGGCGCCGCGCAGTGCCAGCAGCGATTCCGGCTGGCCGCGGAACGCGCGGATTTGCGCGCCGTACTGCTCGGCCAGCGGTCGGGTGAAGTTACTGCCCTGCGAGACGCACACCGGCTTGCCCTTTAGGTCTTCCCACTTCGCGATGCCACTGCCCTTGGGCGCGATCGCCGCGCCGCCGACTTCCTCGAACGGCGTCGGCACGAAGGACAGTATCTCGCTGCGTTCCTGGGTCCATTGCATGTTGGCGATCAGGATGTCGACCTTGCCTTGCTGCAGGAATTGCACGCGGTTCGAGGGCTGTACCTGTATCGTCTCGAGTGCAACGCCGAGCCCCTTCGCCACGCCTTCGGACAACTGCACGTTGTAGCCGACATGCTTGCGTGTCGCTGGGTCGATGGTGCCGAACGGCGGACCCGAGAGCACCACGCCAACAACCAGCGTGCCGCGCTGGCGGAGCTTGTCGAGGGTCGCGTCGGCATGTGCGGCGGTGGCCGTCACGGCCAGCAGGGCCGCCAGCCATGGAAGCAGGCGCGCGCTCATGGTTTCCTGCTCTCGGCAAAGACGGCGAAGTCGCCGGGCGCAACATCGAACTTGCCCTGCTGCGCCCGCGCATTGGCTGACTTGATATAGGCGCCCTCTGGCACGCCGTACTTGCGCGCCGTGGCCAGCAGCAGGCCGGAGCGATGCCAGTCGCGGATCGTCCGGTCGACGAAGGCTAGCGTGTCCTTCTCGCCGCGGCGGGTCCAGACTACGGTAGGCGAGGGGATCAGCTGGTCTTCGCTCGCCAGCGTGAAGTCCTTCCATTCCGCGGCGCTCGGGCCGTTCAGCGTGTGGTAGAGCGCGGGCTGGATATGTACCGATGCGGCGCAGGTGCCGCCCTTGAGCGCCAACAGCGACTCGGGAATGCCGCGCAAGCCCTTCACGATGGCGCCGTAGTTTTCCGCCAGCGGGCGCGCGAAGTTGCTGCCCTGCGAGACGCAGGCGACCTTGCCGCGCAGGTCTTCCCAACGCTTGATGCCGCTCGCCTTCGACACGACGGCCGCTCCGCCGACGAGATCATACGGCGTTGGCGCGAAGCTCAGGATCTCGCCGCGCTCCTGTGTCCACTGGATGTTGGCGACCAGCAGGTCGACCTTGCCGGCCTGCAGGAACTGCACGCGTGTGGAGGCTGTGACCGGCACGGTTTCGAGTTCGACGCCAAGGCGTTTCGCCAGGTCGGCAGCAAGCTCGGTCTGATAGCCGCCGGCGTTGCCGGTCATGGTATCAAGCAAGCCGAACGGAGGGCTCGGTCCGTCGATGCCAACGGACAGCTTGCCGCGTTGCTTGATCTTGTCGAGCGTGGCATCGGCGTGCGCATAGCCGGCAACGGCCAGCGCGGCACAGACGAAGGGTGCTAGCAGGAAGACTCTCTTCATATCAGGATGGCGCCGCATGGCGCCGTAACGCGGATCGGGATGGCTCGGCTCAGGACGCGTTCTTGAAGCGTGCCTGCAGTTCGGGCAGCAGTGGCTGCGGTGGCGTGATGCCGAGCCGCTTTTCCGTGGCGATCAGCCAGCCCGAGCGGTGCCATTCCTGGACGATCTTGTCTACCGCGGCGATGGTGTCCGTTTCGCCCTTGCGGGTCCAGACCACTGATGGCGCAGGCAGGATCTCGGTGGAGATTGGCGCGGCATAGTCGGCCCAGTCGGCGTTGCTGCGAACCAGCGGGTGGATGAGCGTGGCGTCATGAACTGCAGCCACGCATTGCCCACCGCGCAGCGCCAGCAGTGATTCGGCGGACGTCTTGTAGCCGCGCACCTGGGCGCCGTACTGTTCCTGCAGGGGCTTGACGTAGCTGCTGCCCTGCGAGGCGCAGACCGTCTTCCCGCGCAGGTCCTCCCATTTGGCGATGCCGCTGCGCTTGAGCACAGCAGCCGTGCCGCCGACGCGGTAGAAAGGCGTTGGCGCGTAGCCGAGCAGCTCGCCGCGCTCGGGGTTATATTCCATCGAGGCGATAAGCAGGTCAACCTTGCCTTGTTGCAGGAACTGCACGCGATTGGAAGGCTGCACGGGTACCAGTTCGGCTTCCACGCCCAGCCGCTTTGCCAGGTCGCGCGCCAGATCGGGATTCCAGCCGACGGGCTGCTGCGTGGCGGGGTCGATCGAGCCAAACAGGCTGCCGCCGACGAGCACGCCGATGGAGACTTTACCGCGCTGCTTGATGCGGTCCAGCGTGGCATCCGCCCAGGCGGCGTTCAGAGTAAGGCAGGACAGGGCCGCGGCAGCGGCGGTGCGAAGGAACGGGAGCGCGGGCATGTCTGGTCATGAGAACAATGAGAAGACGATGCTATCGCGCGGCGCCGCGTTGAACAAAGAAGGCTTTCGGATATGGATATACAGCGTGCCAACCGGAAGAAATCCGAGGTTGCAAATTCAGCTCCTGCGCTCCCTGCCGCCCGGCCGTCACTCCGTCTCGAAGGTGAAGCGGCCTTGGCTCACCAGCTGGCGGAGCGGGTGGCGCTGGTTGGGATACTCGCGCGCCTGCAATGCCTCGGGGAGCTGCGCCTTGTCGCCCTGCTTGCCGATGGCGGCCACGGCCTCGATGGCATAGTCCTGCGGCACGTTCAGCGCGTCGCGCAACGCGTCCTGGTCGAAACCGCCGATGCCGTGGGCGTGCCAGCCCGATAGCGTGACCTGCAAGGCCAGGTTGGCCCAGGCCGCGCCGGCGTCAAAGGAATGCGTGGTGATGGCCTGCGGCTCGGTCTTGCCCGGGGGCGTCCAGACCTTGCGCGACAGGATCACCACCAACGCGGACGCCCGCGTCGCCCAGCCCTGGTTGTATTCGGACAGGGCCGCGAAGACCGGCTGCCATTCCGGCGTGTCGCGCCTTGCGTAGAGAAAGCGCCAGGGCTGCGCGTTGTAGCCGGACGGTGCCCAGCGCGCGGCTTCGAAGAAGCGCAGCAGCGTTGCCTCGTCGATGGCTTCGCCGGTGAATGCTCGCGGGGACCAGCGCTGGAGAAAAAGAGGATGGATGTCGTGTTCGCTAGTGCGTGGCTGAGACATGGAAGCTCCTGGGAATGTGGGCAGGTGATCGGAAGTGTCGACGTCGCAGTTGGCTGCCGCGGGCCGCGCAGGCAAAGCGTGCCATATCGCACCGCGATATCGAACTGCGAATTTCGCATGTTCCGGCTCGGCGGCTTCCGTCCATCGATATGCAAGCGGCCCGCCTATGGATAGAGGAACATCCAGCTTCGCAAGGCCGTTGGTGATCCCTACGATGTCAGCCTGGCCCCAGCGGACGACGCTGTCAGACCGCATGGCATAGCAGGAAGAAGGGCATGCACGCACCCGACAACCGCGACGCACGCCATCGGCTGGCCGCCACAACCGGCGAGGACGCGCCGAACATTGACAGACTGAGGACAGGAGAGGCAGACATGGCAAGACGCAAAGGTTTGATGAGCCTGGGCGCATTTCTCTATCCAAGCGGGCACCATATCGCCGCCTGGCGACATCCCGATTCCAAGGCCGACGCCGGTATCGACTTTCGGCACTACGTGGCTCTGGCGCAGGCCGCCGAGGCTGCCAAGTTCGACCTAATCTTCCTTGCCGACGGCGTGGGCACGCGCGGCGATAATGTCGAGTTCCTCAGCCGCACCGCGCACAGCTACCAGGCTCAGTTCGAACCGATCACCTTGTTGTCGGCGCTGGCGGCCGTCACCGCGCGCATCGGGCTAGTGGGCACCGCTTCGACCAGTTTCAACGAGCCTTACCACGTGGCGCGCAAGTTCGCATCGCTCGACCATATCTCGGGCGGCCGGGCCGGCTGGAACCTGGTCACCACATCGAACGAGCACGAGGCCCGCAATTTCAACCGGGACGAGCACTTCGCGCACGCCGATCGCTACCAGCGCGCGGAGGAATTCGCCAATGTGGTGACCGGATTGTGGGACAGCTGGGAGGATGACGCCTTCCTGCGCGACAAGGCGAGCGGCCGCTACTTCGATCCGGCCAAGCGCCATGTGCTCCGGCACAAGGGCGAGCACTTCTCGGTGCTGGGGCCGCTCAATGTGTCGCGCCCGCCCCAGGGACACCCGGTGGTGGTGCAGGCAGGTTCCTCGGAGGCCGGCAAGGAGCTGGCGGCCCGCAGCGGCGAAGCGGTATTCACGGCCCAGCAGACGCTGGAGGAGGCGGTCGCGTTCTACGCCGACCTGAAGGGCCGCCTGCCGCGCTACGGGCGTTCGCCGGACGACCTCAAGGTCCTGCCGGGGGTATTTCCGGTGGTCGGCCACAGCGAGAGAGAGGCGAAGGAGAAGTTCGAGCAACTGCAATCGCTGATCGACCCAGTAGTGGGCCTGGCGCTGGTTGCCGGCCTGACGGGCGGCTTCGACCTGTCCGGCTATCCGCTCGACGGCCCGATTCCGGAGCTTCCGGCGACCAATGCCAGCAAGAGCCGCCAGCGCCTGGTGCTGGACCTGGCCCGGCGCGAAAACCTCACCATCCGCCAGCTCTACCAGCGGGTGGCTGGCGCGCGCGGTCACTGGCAGCTGGTTGGCACGCCGGAACAGATCGTGGATCAGCTCGAGGAGCGCTTTCTCAACTACGGCGCCGACGGCTTCAATGTCATGTCGCCGGTTCTGCCCGGAGGGCTGACCGATTTCATCGCACTGGTGTTGCCCGAGCTGCGGCGGCGCGGGCTGTTCCGCAGCGAATATACGGGGGTCACGCTGCGCGAGCATCTCGGCCTCACGCGCCCGGAACACCCGGCGGTCAAGGGAAAGCACGCCGGCGTCGCCGCGGCATGATTCTGGCACGTCCAGGATCCCGGGATGGGGGCGGCCGTCCCGTTCCTGGCGCCGCCGGAAAACCCGGGTGGCCGCGCAGCGCGATGGCGCCATATTCCCTGCGGGAATGGCCTCGATCCTGCAGCATTGGCACCGCTTCCATGGTGAAGTCCCGATCTGCTGGCGTTGGACCGACGCTTTGTGTGGAGTTCGCCGGCTGGCACGGCAAGGCATGGCTTGCCTTCGATCACGACAACATATGGGCGAAGGACCCAGCGCCGGCGACGTGCGCAAAGATGCAGGAACTGGCCGGCCGGCTGAGGGCAACGGTGCAGGTCTATGCGCACCGGCGGCGCGACCCGCCCGGCGGTGAGCCGGGCGAGGGCGTGACCGGTGCAGACCGGCCTCTGCTGTCGTCGCTGCTGGCGAGAATCGTGGCGGGGGGCGCGGGCGTGCTTGGGCTGTATTTGGTGCTTGCCGCGGAATCGGGCTGGACGCAACTCGCGGGGATTTTTCTCACCACCTTCGGGGCCTATTACTGCATCGCCTGCCAGCCAGAGCCTCACTAGCGCGCGCCAACCTCTCAGCCCACAGGCCAGCTCTTCGACATAGCGGCAGGTAAGGGTGAGCACGATCTTGTCGTAGCGCGCGTACAGCTCCGGATCACGGATGAGCGACAGGCACGGTGCCAGTCCTGTGCCTGTGGCGAGCAGCCACAAGGTCTTGCCGGGCTTCAGGTTGTCGATCAGCAGCGTGCCGGTCGGCTTCTTGCCGACAAAGCTCTGGTCGCCCTCGCTGACGCCGTCCTTGCATCACGTGAGCATATCGCTGACCGTTGACCTGACTTCGTCTCGTAGCCACGCTGCCGCCGCATCGGCCTGTGCGCTCCGACTGTAGACCAGATCGATGTCAAAGGGCGTATCGGTCAGATCTGCAGGCAGTGCATGGATCTGCAGATCGTCTGATGTCAGTCGTTGCGCCACCCGTCTGGCGATGGTCGCCACGAGATCGCTGCTTGCCACGGCGAGCGGCAACGCCACGATATGTGCAAAGGTGGCGGCGACACGCCGCTGCTGACCCAGGCCGTCGAGCTTGCCATCGATGACGCCGCGCCTCGATCCGTCATCGCTTGGCACGAAAAGCGCATGCGGCAGCCGCAAATAGGTTGCGAGATCGAGCCTCCGACGGCGCCGAGTCTGCCCGAGCAGCGGATGATCCCGGCTCGCGATGCACACAAAGTCTTCCTGATAAAGCGTCGTCCGCACCATCCTCTTTGGTGCGCTCAGGTGGCCGCCGATGGCCGCATCCACCACGCCATGGTCGAGTTGTTCATGAATGGCCGCCCGGTCCAGGGCCGTCACGCGCAAGTCGATCGCCGGTGCCTGGCGCCTGATCCGGGCAATCAAATGGGGCAACAGGACGATATCGGCGTAATCACTGGCTGCGATGGTGAAGCGTCGTCCGCCGGGTTCGGCAGGGTCGAATGCCACGGACTGCTCCATCGCATGGCGGATATGGTCTAGTGCGAGCGATATGGCCGGCATGAGCGCGTGAGCGCGCTCGGTCGGTTGCATGCCAGTGCTGGTGCGCACGAAAAGATCGTCGCCAAAGAGCGTCCGCAGGCGGGCCAGAGCGTTGCTCACGGACGGTTGGGCCCGGTTCAGCCGCTTACCTGCCAGCGTGACATTTCGCGTCTGATACAGGGCTTCAAAGGCCACCAGAAGGTTGAGGTCGAGACGGGATAGATTCGTATGATGAATTTAACGGATAACAAGTATCCATTTCAAGGATTCATCCGGCCGCACTACTATGTGTGTTCGAACCACCTTCTGGAACGCAACCTGTGGAATCCGTACTCGTGACCGGCATCGAGCCCTTTGATGGCGAATCGTTGAATCCATCCTGGGAGGCGGCTCGGGCCGTCCACGGGCGCACAGTCAACGGGGTGCGTGTTGTGGCGCGACAGCTTCCCTGTGTTATCGCCGACGTCAGGCGGGCGCTTGTTGATGCCATCGTCGAGGCCCGTCCAGTTGTCGTGCTCTGCCTGGGGCAGGCAGGAGGGCGCAGCGATGTATCCATCGAGCGCGTGGCCATCAATGTCGTCGATGCGCGCATTCCCGACAATGCCGGCAAGCAGCCCGTGGACGAGCCCGTGGTCGACGGCGGCCCCGCCGCATACTTCTCGACGCTGCCGATTAAGGCGATCGTCAAGACCCTGCGCGAAGCGGGCATTCCGACATCCATCTCGCAGACGGCCGGAACCTACAACTGCAATGCCATCTTCTACGCGCTGCTCCATTTCATTGCGACCGAGCGTCCCGGGTTGCGAGGCGGCTTCATTCACGTGCCCTACCTGCCGCAGATGGCCGCCCACCATCCCGGTGCGCCTAGTCTCGACGTCCATACGCTGATCGATGCCATTGAGATCATTATCGCGACTGCGCTCTCTGTGAAGCAGGATGTCAAGGTCACGGGAGGTGCGACGCATTAAGGCATGGTCGCCGGGAGCAATTACATGTCTTCTGCATCCTCCTCGCGATAATCGATCGGACGACCAGGCACGTGGGTGCTTGGTCGGTGGAAATCACCGGTCTCGTGTCCCCAACGACTGCTATCGGTCACGCTTCCATTTGACCGCTTCATGGCCGACAACTGCCAATTGATGGGAACGCCCAGGCAGCTCTTCCTGGGCTCGGCCCTTCAACATTGCGCGGCTGTGGCTATGGACTAGTTGCCCACCTCACGGATCGGGATCGTGGTGCGGCCGCCACAGTTGCGCAGCAGGTCGCGCAATTCGTTAATGACCGGAAACACCTCGTGGTTCCAGTCGGCGCCTTGCCTGTCGTGGGCCTCTTGCTCACGCTCGACGATCCAGCGGTCCTCCTTGAAGATGCGTTCCGTGAACCAGACCAGCAGCGGCCATGCCAGGCCCAGCGCAAACGGAATCCCGGGCTTCCGAATGGAAAGCACGCCAAAGGTCCGATTGGTGCGCTGCGCCGCATCCAGTGGCACGTAGACGATCCACAGGTCCATCACTAACGTGCCGTCGCCCGATCGGATCTGCAGCGTCTGGTACGGATAGCCGGTGCGCACCGTCATCACATCCTTGTCGTCCTGGTCTCCGTTCTTCTTGCTGGCGCCAAACACCAGCGCCTCGCCGACTGGCTGCTTGCCCTCCATGCGAGCGAACGTATAATCCACCTCCACCCAGTCCTTGCCGCGACGGCGGCCCAGCGAGCGCGCGCGCATCTGTCCCATTTGCCGCCGGTGCAGGAACTGGTGGTTCATGTCCATCAGGTTCTCGTGCATGAAGGAGTAGTGGCAATTGACCTCGCGGCCGAAGCGGCGCGTCTTGTACGACTTGTCCGCAACCGAAGACAGAGCGGGCAGCGGCCGCTCCCTGGAAAGTGCCACATCGCCGGGAAAGACGAAGATCTGGCCGTGCACCTCGCGACAGGGATAGGCACGCACGCCGTTGGGCAGGCGCTCACGCCCGAGGTATGGCACATCGACGCAACGGCCGGTGCAGTCATAAGTCCAGCCGTGATAGCCGCAGCGGATGGACTCGCCTTCCACCACGCCCGCGTGCAGCGGAACCTGCCGGTGTGCGCAACGATCTTCCAGGGCGAATATGGTGCCGGACCCGGTACGCACCAGCACGATCGGATCGCCGGCAAAGCGCACGCCGAGGGCTTTGCCCCGCTTGACCTCACGTGACCAGGCCAGTGGATACCAGTGATCGGGATGGATGGGCACACGGCGCAGGTCGCGCACGGGCGCGCTGGCGGGTTGATCGATGGCACTGCTATCCAACAATGGCATTGCATCCATGCGTGACGCCTCCATGCAAGACGTGAGCTTTGACCGTCGCCGGCAGATCGGGAATAAGCGAACGGAGATCAGCGCGCAGTTTACGCGAAATCCGACGAACTTACAGAAATCCCGCATTTCCGATGATGTGCCGGTTGGCGCTTGCCGACCCTTCCCCGTCAATCAAGTTCCCATGGCTGGAACGGCCTTTCATAGCTTGTTAAGCCGCCATTCGCTAACGTCAGCTAAGTCGGTCGCGCGAACATGTTGGACTCAGTCCGAGTCCAGAGTGCACCGCAGCGCTTGGCTACAGCAACAAACACCGGCCGCGAAAGCAGGCGTTCGAGGCAAGTCGGACTGCCGGTCATGTCTGCCGCAGCCGCTGCAACGCCGGACGGCATGGCCTAACGAAGGGCAGGCCGCTGCCAGTGGGAGAGCCGACGTCCAAATGTCTGTGTCCGACGTGGGCGAGCGTCCACAACTGGCGACACCGGCCGTAGCTTGATACTCGGTGAAGGGCCGTAGATCGGCCGACTCGGTCATCCAGGATCTTGAGTCGGCTGACCCAAAGTGGCCGGTAAGGGACCTCGATTCCAAGCAGGAAAGCACCATTCTTCGCACATCTGGAAGCAGGGCGCAGTTGAAGAACCGACGTATCTCGGTGGTGCGCTTGCACGTTGGCTTCGTGGATACTGATCTCACCAAGGATTTCGACGTCCTCAAGGCAAATCCTTACGCGGTCTTCCGCCAGACTTACCGTGCACTGGAAGCAGGAGAGAGCGAGGTACTGGCCGACGCCGGGAGCAATGCGCTGAAGCGGACGCTTTCCCTTGCTGTTCCGGGCTGCGTCGATCCCGGGGTCCTTGAAGGGAACGACAAGGAGCGGCTTGCCTAGCCAGTGTGGCGCGAACCCGGCCTTATGAGAAGAGGCACGATGGACTTGCAATGCTCGCGTCTTTATCTATCGTTGTGCAGGCGTAGCGCCGCCAGGGTGAATGGCTTCGCCACCACGGTGGTACCTATCGCCATCAACAACAGGCCGGAGAACGCTGCAGTACTGATTAGTCGGTTCTCGAGCAGGATCGACAGCACAACCACTTCCATCAATCCTTTCGTTTGCGCCAGCGCACCAAGTGTCCATGCGTCACGCCGGCCCAGGCCAGCCCAGCGCGCTGGCAGTGCGGTGCCGGCCATCTTGCCGAGCACTGCAACGAATGTAGTCACTGCAAAAACTATCAAGGCATCGGTGCCCGCCGCATTGAGGTCGGTGCGGAGGCCGGTCATCAGGAAGAAGAATGGCATCAGCACCACAACGGTGGTCGATTCGAGCTGACGGGTGATGTCGGCAGCAACGTGGCGCGGGGCGACCACGCCTGCAAGAAAACCACCGAGAATGTAGTGCAGGCCGATCAGTTCCGATGCGCATGCAGACGAGAAGATCAGCACGACCACGGCCGCGAGCCTCGCATCGCTGCTGCGTAGCGTCGGTAGCCAACGCGCCAGGAGTGGCCTGACGATAGAGAACATCACGGCGATATAGATGCAGCCGCTAATCACCAGACGTAGCGGAGCCTGGGCCGCCGTCTGCCCGGTACTGACCAGGATACACGACAGCACAACCCAGAGCGCCGCGTCGCTGACGGCGGCACACGCCAGTGCCAGGCGTCCGGGTGTTGTGTTGACCATCTGCATCTCGCGCAGGATGGCACCCAGGACCGGCAGCGCGGTCACTGTCATCGATACGCCAATCGCAACCGCAAATTGCCAGCGCGTGGCAGCCTCACCGGCTAACGCAGGGCGCCAGCCATCGAGCAACCAGCCCGCGCCGAAACCCAGCACGAATGGCAGCGTCACACAGCCAATTGTGGCGCTGATCACGATGCGCCGTGGTCCGGTCGCTTCGGCATCGCCGATATGCAGACCCGACAGGAACGCAAACAGCACGACGGCTAGCCATTGCAGACCCGACAATGCAGTCAGGCTCTGCGCGCCAAATAGAGTCTGCCAATGCTCCGGCCACAACGCGCCCAGCAAGGACGGCCCCAACGCAATGCCGCCCACGATCTGCATCACTACCAGCGGCACGATGCCACCCATCCGGAAGCTGCGCCAGAGGATCAGCGGCGTGCCCACGACCAGGCTTGCCTGGATAAAGAAGATCGAAATTGGAGTCATGGCGGATGGGTTCACGGCGCTAATGCTGCTTCGCTGGGCCGCACCTCGTTGATGCAAAGCGCCGATGATACAGGCGCGGAGAGCTGTGGGACAAAGCCACAGGTCGCGGCACTCCCGTCTTGCCAGTAGAAGAGTCAATGCAAATTGACGAGATTGCTCGCATCGGCGCTACGTTGTGTTCAACGATCGGCGTGCGCGCTTGACGGATCTGATCGACGCGGATTCAGCCAATCGGGGCTCGCACAGATAGACTCGCTACTGGTGGCGCGGAAGAGTGCTTGTGGTCGGCCATCTCTTTACCGCAATCCCATTTCAGCGGCTTGCATAGTTTCTGGGTGCTTTCACCTGTTTGACTACAGTTCCCGAGGCGTTGCCTTATGCCACTGACGGCAATGCGAGTCTGTGCAGGCATTCACTGGGGAAAGGTCCATGGCCGTAGGCGGCTACTGCCGTTGCGCTTCCGCCAGCTTGAGGCAGTAACGGTTCGTCGCGGCGAGCGGAGCAGGGGAATCGCGAGGCCAACGTTGCCGGAAGGCGTCGATAGGGCACGATAACGTTGCCTTGTCGCGCGTCGTTAGCACTCAGAGTTCTTACGCCCCCTTGCGTTGCTCCGGAAGCTATTGCGACCGACGGAAGGGCGGTGGAATCGGTAACTCGTTGCCTTTCGGCCCATTGCTACTGGCTTCATCGGTCCCATCAGTCGGCAGCGCCCGATGTCACCTCGTCGGCCCGCGCCCGCCAGCCAGTTCACATGCTGCCACGAACTGCCGCAAGGCTGAACGGATATTGTGGTGTTTGCGGCACAAATATAAATATGCGGGGAGCGCGTGCGCTCGCCCGAGCGGACGAAAGGCCATATGTCCGAAATTTGACTACACTTTTCGGAGGCGCTAAAGTGGTTGTCCGAAAAATGTGTGCAAGTTGCGGACTCATACGCCCATGTCTGATCTACGAGAGAACATCTCTGCACTTATCGAACAGGCCAGCCCAGGCAAGGTCTGGGTACCGACCGATTTCGCTCACCTTGGCAGCCGAGATGCGATCGACAAGACGTTGCAGCGGCTTGTACGGGCCGGCCAACTCCGTCGAATTGACCGAGGCCTCTATGATCTGCCCAAACTCAATCGGCTGACCGGACGCCCCACCATGCCCGACTATCGGGCTGTGGTTGAAGCGATTGCAAGGCGCGACAATCTGCGCCTGCTGGTGGACGGCATGACCGCGGCCAACGACTTGGGGCTGACCGACGCGGTACCGGCACGCGTCACCATTCATACGGACAGCCGTCGGCGTTCGCTGAAGCTCGACAACCTCACGATCGTCTTCAAGCAGACCGCACCAAGCCGGCTGTATTGGGCAGGACGTCCTGCAATGCGCGTCGTTCAAGCGTTGCATTGGCTTAAAGACACTATTGCCTCTGACAGCGAGCGGATAGCAGCTGCGCTTCGTAACGTGCTCGAACACCCCGACCATGGTCAGTCAATCCGCGAGGACCTGATGGCAGGCTTCGGTGCCATGCCAGCATGGATGCGGACCTTTGTTCGCGATCTCCTGGATTGCAATGGCACAGGGGCCGCCACCGGCGATTGCGATGCGAAGAACGGGAAGGTGTCCCATGAAGGCTGACTATCGTCAAATCATCGAGGCAACCGACACGGACCGGCGAGACCTGTTTTTAACTACGGCGGCAAGGCTCGGGACAGCAGTCCAGCATATCGAGAAGGATTTTTGGGTGTGTTGNGGTTGGTCTGGAGGCCGTGCGCGGGGTGAAGACGATCAGCGAGATTGCGCAAACATACGGTGTGCATCCGGTGTTGGTTGGGCAATGGAAGAAGGAAATTCTTGAGCGGGCCGGCGCCCTGTTCGAAACCAAGCGTGGCCCCAAGCCGGCCGAGGACAAAAGCGGCGAGGATCGCCTGTACGGCGAGATCGGGCGGCTGAAAATGGAAGTGGACTGGCTTAAAAAAAAGTTGGGGGAGTGAGCCGGGAAGCGCGAATGGGGTGGATCGATGGTGCGGAGGAGCTGCCCTTGAGCCGGCAGTGCGACCTGGCCGAAGTGTCGCGCGCAACGGTGTATCGGAGGCAGGGAAAAGCGACGCGGGAAGAGCGCGACGAAGATCTGCGGCTGTGCCGGTTG
>NZ_QKWJ01000105.1 GCF_003353055.1 Cupriavidus lacunae | reverse complement strand
GTCGTATTCTGCCCCTGAAGGGCTGTGTCAGGCATGTTCATTTGCGTGCTCCTTTCGAGAAACGAGACTGCGAATCTTCGTTTTACTCCAGGGGCTTACCTTCGCGGCCCTTCATAGTATCTACAAGAATTTCTTCGGCAAGCGGGCCGCCTTCCCGAAGTTCAAGAAGAAGGGCCAGCGCGACAGCTTCCGGTACCCCGACCCGAAGCAGTTCAAGCTCGACCAGGACAGCGGGCGCATCTTTCTTCCGAAGCTCGGCTGGATGCGGTTGCGGTTGTCTCGCAGGGTACTGGGCAAGCCATGCAACGCCACGGTGAGCCTGAGCGCAGGCAAGTGGTTTGTGTCCATCCAGACCGAGCGCGAAGTCGAGCAGCCGGTGCCGCAGGCCACGAGCGCCGTTGGCATCGACATGGGCATCGCCCGTTTCGCCACGTTCAACGACGGCTCGTTTCTCGCCCCACTGAGCAGCTTCAAGAAGCATGAAGCCCGGCTCAGGCGCTACCAACGCGCTATGAGTCGCAAGGTGAAGTTCAGCCGCAACTGGAAGAAGGCCAAGGCCCGTGTCCAGCGCGTCCACGCCCGTATCGGCAACGCCCGCCGCGACTACCTGCACAAAGCCACGACCTCCATCAGCCAAAACCACGCGATGGTATGTATCGAGGACTTGCAGGTGCGGAACATGTCCAGGTCGGCGGCTGGCACAACCGAGCAGCCGGGCAAGAACGTTCGGGCCAAGTCCGGCCTGAACAAATCCATCCTCGATCAGGGTTGGTTCGAGTTCCGCCGCCAGTTGGACTACAAACTGGCGTGGAATGGAGGATGGCTCATCGTCGTGCCGCCGCAGAACACGAGCCGGACGTGTCCGGCTTGTGGCTGCGTGTCGGCGGACAACCGGCAGACGCAGGCGCAGTTCGTTTGCGTCGAATGCAGTTTCGAGGAAAACGCCGACGTGGTCGGCGCGATCAATGTTCTGGCGCGGGGACACCGCGTTGCAGCCTGTGGAGAGCCGGTGCAATAAGGCCGCTCCGTGAAGCAGGAACCCACCGAAGCGACTACGCAAGTCAGCGCGTAGCGCGGTAGGAATCCCCCGCCTTCGGGCGGGAGAGGATGTCAAGAGGAGATATTGATGAACACATCGACAGCTACTGCGCTCAGGTATGCGGCGGCGGCCAGTGTGGGACGTGCCCGGACCTGTCCGCATGGAGTCGACGTGCACACCCAGTTACCTGCCAATCCCGTGGCGACGCAGCTGACCGGCGAGCAGGATGGGGCGATCGCCCGCGCGATCGAACTCGGCAAGCGGCAAATACAGCAGGAAATTGCCGACGACCGGATTCCGCCGACGGTGACGGACTTCGCCAAGCTGCACGATTTCGTAGATGCCAATGAATTTGACTGGCCGTGTGAGGATGACGGGGAGTGGAACCGGCTATTCCCGCGCACCAGTGCAGCGGAGGAAGATGACTTTTGCGAGGCAGCCAACCGCATACAAGAGGCGCTGGGACAGTGGTTGACCGCCAGCGTCGAACGCAACGCATTATTGGTCGAGAAGCTGGTCGAGGATGCACTGAACGCTGCGTGCCTCTCCGTGCGGGATGGCCTCAAGGTGAGCGCTGGCGACGCAGTGGGCGTGTTCTTTTCCGGATCGCAGAAGGAGGCGTTTCAGACCATGTTTGCGCGCTACGTGCTCTGCGAGATTTCCTGGATGGCTGAAGACGAAGGGGATTGCCCAGCCGGAGCATGAAACCGGTCGAGGATCGGTATCACTGGCATCATGCCTGCGGTAGAAAAAAGACAAGGCCGGTAGTCAGGTTTGCGCACACCCGCGAAAACCATGTGAATAGACTGTGCGTAGCCAGGTTACTTCAGGCCTTGAGCAACTTTAGAATCTGAGGTACGTAAAACAGGACTCGCAACGTGTGCCTCAGGTAAAGAACGCTTTTGGAGGAGTTGCGCGCCGATTCCTGACAGGAGACCCAGCAGCATGCCGGCGCTCAAATCCACGGCCACATGCTGTCGAATCTGGATGACGGTATAAAGGATGGCCAGACCCCACACAAAACCAGCAAGTGTGACCCAAAAGTTCTTCGTTTTGGCCAACGCCCACGCGCACAAAGCGGTCAGGGCGCCATGCAGGGAGGGCAGACAGTTGCAACGACTGTCCCATTTTTGCATCCAGACCAGGAACTGCGCACTGATACCGTTGTCGACTATGGTCGGGTAGTGTAGCGTTGTGGGCCACAGCACAAATATGGTTCCTGCAACCACCCCGCTGGCCTGCAGGGCACGAGTCAGCCAACGCAGGGTAGGTGTGTCAACGACCAGATAGGTCAGGGGAACCATAATAAAGAATGACAGATATATCCATACACCTGCTGGATTGAACGGAATGGCCCTGTCCAGGAATGTTTCCGGCAGCACTGTTTGTGACGATGGGGTGAAAGTACACAACAGGATGTACAGTAATCCAACGGGCCCCCAGCCCCGCAGCTGCTGCATTAAGCGAGTGCGCAGGTTCATCAGTCATCTCCTTTGCTCGAACAATACGTCGGCCTTTTGTTGAGATAGTATTTTCCTCCTGAAGGAAGTACGCCGAGTGGTTGGAATGCCCTCATATGCCAGAAACTCCCGATCCATCGATAACTGGCTTCGCGATTTGTGGCGACTATTTCGCAATAACAATCCTCAGGGCACAGATTGCCGAAGTCGCTCTCATCTATTAGTTCTACCGGCTTGATGCAGGTCCACCCCCACGACCGATCAGTAGTTTTCCATGGACGCGGAAGCTGCGCTGCTGATTTCCGAGTTCGAGCTCGACCGGGTGTTGGAGACCTACGACGCCGGCGTGGCCCCCGGCCAGGTCATCTACGGCTACCGCTGGTATGCGCAGTATGGCTGCCTCACGCTTTCGCATGCGCAGCGCGCCGAACATGACGAGATCGCGCGGCGCACCACATACAAGGATCGCTCGGGCTGACCCTTGCGTACGACGTCGGGGTCGTGCGCGAGCGGGCGCTGCCCTTCGAAGTCTTGCCGCCGACGGGACAGGCGGCTTGGCAGCAGGTCGTGACGCCGCAGCATTGATGACCGTCAACATGTAGAAAAGCCCCGCATCGCTGCGTTATTCCCCCCAGCTATTCATACATAGTTAGGACTAAATTGGTGACTCCCTCACCCGACACCCCTGAAAGAGGGGTGTTTTTTTATCTCCTGTTTAGCGAAGCTATGCCCTAAGTGTCCATGCTATGTAGTACGCACGAGCGTTGTACATCGCAGCACTGATTGTTTCGAGTAGCCGGCTTTCTTTGAAAGCCGAGTAGCCGGTGGGGGTCCGGGGGAGGGACAGATGAGGCGTCGGGCTGTGGATAACTTGACTCTGGAACGCTGGCGGGCCCTAGATGCAC
Source organism: Cupriavidus lacunae (assembly GCF_003353055.1). Lineage (GTDB taxonomy): Bacteria > Pseudomonadota > Gammaproteobacteria > Burkholderiales > Burkholderiaceae > Cupriavidus > Cupriavidus lacunae. The sequence goes on along the minus strand of NZ_QKWJ01000105.1, from coordinate 19,445 downwards.
TTGGGGTGTTGGAGAAGCTGGGGTGCTACATGAAAGCCGATAGCACCTACGAGCCAGTCAGTGCCCACGATACCCAGCGCTACCACGTCAGCGCAAATGGACGCGACTTCGAGTTGCTCGTTCGAGGTCCCAAGTTCTACGACACCCGGCTTGGCCGAGGCGGAGGTGGCGCGGTGGATTTGGCCATGCACCTGCATAACCTCGACTTCAACGATGCCACTGCGCTGCTGCGCAGCCTGGGTGTTTAGGTCCCTGCATGTTCGTGACCGTCAAGGCCCGAGTCTACACGGACGCCACCGGCGTCTATACGGAGCTCCCCGTTCTCCTGACGCCAGCCGGCGTGCTGGAGCCGTTGCTCGACTATTGCCTCTATCACAGCCACGACCGGAGCCTGACGTGGATGACGAAGGTAAATCGCTCGGTGCGGATGTTCCTCGAATACCTGCAAACCAACCCGGCCGAGCGCGACACCTACTGCCTGTTCCAGAACTTCGCCCAGCGGCTCTACACCGGAACCTTCGACCGGGAGACCAGGCTCGACCCCAGCGGCTTGTGCTGGCCGCCACGCTCGCCGCAGGATGCCTCACACATCATCACCCACCTCTCCGACTTCTTCGATTGGCTCGGCAAGATGCGACCTGAGGCGGTCAAGGTGAATCCCCGCTATGCGGGTGGTGCCTTCGACCGACAGACTGACGAGGCAGCCTACCAGTACCGTCGCAGCCGGGCTTTTCTCGGGCACACCTGGGCGGAGAACTCATCCCCTGCCGAGACCGGGCACTTTGTGCGAGGTCAACGCCTGCCCAGGGTCGAACGGAGCGACCCGCCGGCCTTCCCGGAGGAGCGCTTCGAGGAACTGTTGGTCAAGGGATTTTGTGCGGCCGGGCGCTACGATTATCGCGGCATGCTCATCACCTTGCTGCAGCACGGCGCGGGCTTCCGCGAATCGGAGCCTTTCCACCTCTACATCTCCGATGTGTTCCCGGACCCAACCAACCCGCGCCAGGCCCAGGTTCTCATACACCACCCGAGCCACGGCGCCGCACCCGCCGATTGGCGCGACGAGCGGGGACGACCGCGTCAAGGCAAGCGAGCCGAATACCTCGCCCACCAGTTCGGCCTCGCGCCCCGCACCGACTTGATGGACCGCCGGCACGCCGGCTGGAAGGGTGGCACGCACGATGCGGCGTTCTACAAGCAGGCGTACTGGTTCGTGCCCGAGTACGGCGAGTGGTTCCTGCAACTCTGGCACCGTTACCTCGAACAGGTCGCCCGTATGGAACGTGACCACCCCTTTGCCTTTATCAACCTGAACCGCGAGCCCGTCGGCGCCATGTACACGCTCACCCAGTACAACAAGGCGCACGCCGCCGCGTGCGAGCGTATCGGGCTCACGGTGAGCAAGGCGCTGGGCACGACGCCGCACGGTCACCGCCACGCCTATGGCCGGCGACTGCGCAACGCCGGCGTCGACAAGGAGTTCATCCGCCGCTTCATGCACCATGCCTCGCTCGAGAGCCAGGAGGTCTACACACAGGCTAATTTCCGCGAGACCCTGGCCGAGCTTGAAGCAGCCGCGCAGCGGCTGCGAGACAAATACGCAGGGCCAAAGCCTGCGTCGAGACTGGTGCTGCCTAGCATCGAACGCCACCACTGAGGAATCCCCATGGCCAAAAAGAAGACAACGACTGCGCCAGAGGCGTCTGCCACTCTCGTCGCAATGGATAAGGGTGTGACCCGCAATACGGACATGACCCTCGGCTGGGTCGAGCGCGACTATCCGCAGCTCGCCGCGTGGCGCGTCCTGGCGGTGGAGTGGCTGAAAGGCGAAACAGCCGGTATCAGCCTGAGGCTCCAAGCGTTGGTGGCTTTCCTTGAGCGCTACCTCGTCCGGCAGGGGTTGCCGCTCGACCCGGCGGTGTTCCTGGCGCGCGGCACGGTCCTGCCCGACTTCTACCAGACGGCCTGCCCGGATTCGCACACAGGCGTCAGGGTCAACAACCTTGTCCAGGCTTTCCTCGACTTCGTGCTGCGGCGCGAGTTCAGCGCAGCCGCCGACGACGGCCACCCAGTGGTTTCGCCGGCGTTCCGCAACCCCGTGCCCCGGAGGTCCACGAGCGGTCTGCCCAAAACCGACGAGAGCGTGCATTCGCCGCTGCCCTACGGTTACATCGACGAATTGCGCCAGATGCTCGCGGCGGGGCCGCACTTTCGCGACTGGCAGTTGGCGCAGGGTGCGCTGGGGGGCGACATTGGACAGCGAGGTCGGAGCGCGCCCGACTGGTTCGAAGTGACAGAAGACCGGATTGACCGGAACGACCCGGACTGCGTGTGGCGGGTCCGCAAGCTAAGCGCGAACTATCGCGGTGGGCAGGTGCTTGAGATTTGGAGCCCGGTGCGCTGGGTGGCCCTGCTCGTGAAACTCATCCTGCCGTTGCGCACGACCCAAGTCCGCCTGCTCGGCTCGGGCGAGGCAGATACCTGGCGTTATGCGGCGGGGAACTGGGCGTTGAATTCGAGCCGGCTCACGCAGGGCAGCGAACGCCGGCCGTTGCAACAGGGGGTGTTCCGCCGCAGCAACCCACTCGCCGATGGCGAGGCGGTCTCGACCGTGCTCTACATCAACACCAACAAGACCGCCGACAGCGCCACGTCCGGTCCCGAAAAGGGGTACGTGTTGCCGTGGTCCTTCGGTGGGCCGGTGCATCAGGATGTCTTCTATTGGCTGGAGAAGCTGCGCGACTGGCAGGAGAAGTACAACCCCGTCGCCCGGCGCACCGCGTGGACGGAACTGGACGGCCGCCACATCGGGGCGAAGAGCGCGGTGCAACTGGCGGGCTATCTCGACACCTGCTTCCTCTTCCGCGCGCCGGAGGCACGAGACGGCGAGCGTCATCTGCCGTTGACCATGGATACCTTGGACCTGCCATGGTTCCGCCTGCTTGGAGCGCTGGAATTGAGGCTGTCTGACCGGGGAGAAACCCATCGCAACGGCACACCGATTCGATTCCTGCCGCCACCAGAAGTAAGGGCTAAGAGTAAGCAGAATACGTACGTAGTAACGCTCTTTCCTCTGCACAGTCTGCGCGTCTCGCTCATCACCGCGCTGGCCCTCGAAGGCCAGGTGCCGTTCCCCGTCCTGCAAAAGCTCGTCGGCCATAGCCGCCTGCTGATGACCCTCTACTACACTAAGCCCGGCGCGACCCACATCCGCGACGTGCTTCTCGGCGCCGCGGAGCGGCTGGAAGAGAACAAGGAAGTGAGCATCCAGAACTTCCTGCTCGACACCGAGCACGACCAACTCTTGCAACAGGCCATCTGTAACAGCGTACCCAGCCTGTCCGCCGCTATCCCGCAGCATCCGGCCGCGCGCAACGCAGCGGGCTGGATGCTGATGCACCACGGGCTGTGCCTGGCCGGCGGCAATACCAGCGAGGTCGAGGACAACGGTTCGGTGGGTGGCTGCCACAATGGGGGGCCGAACCTTAGCTCAGCTTCAATTCCTAAGTACGGGCCTGTTCCGGGCGGCAGCCGGAACTGCGTGCGCTGTCGCTGGTTCGTGACCGAGCCGCACCACCTGCCGGCGCTGGCCGCCCACTTCAACACGCTCGCCTACCACTTCGACGAGGCGCGCAACGCCTGTCTCACCCGGGAAAACGAGCTTCAGGACCTGAAGAAGCAAAAGGCCGACGCGGAAGACGCGGGCCGGCCGTTCGCCCGACTGGACGCGTACCGGCAGGCCGAGCGGGTGTGGGAAAGCGCGATGAAGCGCTTCAGCGACCTCGCCGAAGACCTGGTGGCCTGCTGGCGTCTCATCGAACGCTGCAAGGCGGCGCTCGAAGCCTCGCAAGGCGACGGCACGCAGTTGGTGGCTGCCGGCACGATGGGCGACGTGCATGTTGCTTTCGAGGAAACGGAGTCGGAATTGCTCCAGCTCGCCGGCGTGTGCGAAAACGTCGAGGTCTACCCCGACCTCGAACCTGGCAAGGCGGTGTTCCGCCGCAGTCAGTTGCTCGACGCGGTGCTCTATCGCGACGACCTGCCGCCCGTGTTCATGCTGTTGAGTGAACAGGAGCAACTGCTCGCCGGCAATGCCTTCATGCGCTGCCTGGCCCAGCAGATGAACCCGGCGAATCCCGCCCTCGGCCAGCGCCAGGTGATTCGCCTGATGGATGCAGGCGAGAGTCTCAGCCAGCACTTCGACATGGACCTCGCCTCGCTGCTGCCCACGCCGATTTCCGTCCGGCCGCTTCCCGCCGGGCACCGGGCCCTCACCGGAGCTGTAGCATGAATGGGAAAACGGACATCCACCCCGACGCGGTCCTGGAGTCGCTGCTCGCCAAGGGCGGGCGCTCGAACCGGCGCTCAGGCCTAGCAAAGCTGCACGAGATTTGCCGCCGGCAGCATGAGACCGGCTCGCGCGACTTCTCGCTGCCCGCCATTGGTCGCCTTGCCGAAGGCGAAGGCATCATGAAGGGCCGCGTGCTCTACAACGCCCAGTCCGCTGACTATCGAACACTCATCGAAGCCTGGGGGGCCTACGCCGGGCCGCCTGCGCCCAAGCCGCCGAAGACGCTAGCGAGCCACGAATACCTGATGCGCATTGAGGACCCGGCCATTCGCTCCATCATGCAGGCCATCATCGCCGAGCGGGACAAACTCAAGGCGCAACTCAACGTCCTGAAGGCCAACACCCAGGTGACTGTGGACCGGCGTCCACTGGGCGCAACCATTGCGGCCGCGCCTGAAACGCAGCAGGTGACTGTGCTCGCCCCGTCTGCGCAACTCACGCCGTCTGAGCGCGAAGCCTTAAAGAAGGCGGTGTCGGCCGACTATCTCGAAAACCAGGGCCTCCGCGAAGGCAGTTACGGTGAAATCGTCAACGCGCGTGGCCGGACAGTGTTTGAGGTGGGGTTCGCGCGGGCGATTCGAAAAGTGCTTGCGTAGACGAAGCAAAAATGAAAGGAGAAAAGGACAACATGAGCGTGGCTTATTACCTTGCCTGCTTCGAATCCGGACGCTATGTGTGGGTAGGGGCATTAGGCCCGGACTGCCAAGCTATGCCAGAAGGGCAAGCCGGCGCGATATCGCGATTTGCGCTGGCCCATCGTGGCAAGCCGCTGATTGTGGTGAGTGATACCCATCCTATCCTTGATGATGGGGAGGAGTGGGAGGCATTGCCGGAGACATAACATGCTCAAAAGGGAACGCCACCAAGGCCCCGACGTACGAATCACGCAATAGAAAAAGCGCCGGCGTTGCCGCCGGCGCTTGGTGGTTTCGGTGCATTACGATGTATTTAGACATCGCAAGGCTTTGATGCTCAGAACACCCATCCTGCCTAACTCTCGGGCGACTTAACCGCGAACTATGTGCCTTTAGGGTATAAGTCCGTGAGATTCCGGGGCTTTTCCTTCTGCTACGGATGCGGAGCAATTACGCCGCGGCGTCCTTCAGCTTCTTCAGCGGTCGGACCTTTACCTTCACGCTGGCAGGCTTGGCGGCGAACCACTGGTCTTGACCAGTGAACGGGTTCTTGCCGAAACGCTTCTTGGTGGCCGGCACCTGGATTGCGGCGACCTTGAACAGGCCGGGCAGCGTGAACTCGCCCGCGCCCTTCTTGTTGATGGCGCTGACGATGGTGTTCTCCAGATGGGCGAGCACGGTCTGGACAGTCTTCTTTTCCAGTTGGGTTTGCTCGACCAGGTGCGCCAGCAGGCTCGACTTGTTGAACGTGTCCTTGATCGGCTTCGCGACCGGAGCAGCAGCGGCTGCCTTCTTGGCTGGTACAGCCTTCTTTGCGGGGGCTGCAGCCTTCTTTGCAGCGGTCTTCGTTGCAGTCTTTGCTACGGGCTTTGCTTTGGTGGCCATGGTCTCTTTGGTTGGAATGCGCGCCAGCCGCGGGATTTGGCTCTCAGCGCTGCTGCGAAGCATAGCAAATGCGGGCCGGCATGCAAGTAGCGCGCAGCGGTCCACTATCGAACGGTGCGATCTTGCAACGCCTCGTCTTCCCGGATTGTGAGTGCGATACGGTCGCAGGTGCGATGGCTGGACAGCCCCAGCATCCGGTTGACCTCATCGCGGGATCGGCCTGCCAGCAGCTGGCGCCGGCAGAAGGTATTGCGAAGGGTTCGGGGGCTTGGCTCTGCGGCGGAGAGGCCGATTGCATAAAGTACGGTGGCCACGATCCGACCAAAGCTCATGTCCGTGATGGGTCGGCCGTCCGGCTTGAGCGTGAAAAGCAGTTCGCCCTCGATGGGCAGTGTCTCACGGCGGGCGCGCCAGGCACGAAGTAGCGGTACGGCGAACTTGGGCAGGTGGATCGTACGGGCGTCCCGTGGCCCGTGTGCCGGCACAAAGAGGTAAGGCGGCCTAACCTCCGGGTACAGGTCTCCCAGCCTTGCAGCGCGTGCTTCTGCGGCGGTGATACCGGTCGCCAGAAAGGTTGCGACGATGGCACGGCTGCGCAGCGTGGCCAGATCGTCGGCGGGGGACCGCAAATAGTTCTGCAGGCGGACGTCCTCGATTGCATCAAGATACTGCGGCGTAGGTTCCTGATCTGGCCAGCCCTCGATCCGGAGCAGGGCGGCGGCCGGATTGTCTAGACGCACGCCAACGAAGATCAGATGCCGGCACAGGCGATCCAGCAGCTTTACGTACCGCATGCGGGTTGCCTGCGAGTACGACCGGCCAGCGGGGCTTTGCCAGAACCTCTCGATATCGGCAGCGCCAAAGGAGCCAATAGTGGCGCCCCGCGCCATCAAGTGCCGACGGAAGTGCTCGAACATTGCCTGGTGCTGGACGATGGAACGAGCAGAGAACGGGCGGCGATCGGCGCCGGCGGCCTCACTGGTCTGCCAGTCTCGGTAGGCGAGGGTGGGGTTCTTGAGCCAGAGAGAGTCCATGCGCGTCATACCTATTGTTATATACTGAATTTGACGCTTCCCACACCCTTGCCGCCTCCGTGAGGCGGTCATGGCTAGCAGAAGAGGGGGTCAGTGCTGCGCTCGGACATTGCGGTTGCGCCGCGCAGACAGCCGTTCACGAGTTCGGGCATAGCGGGGATAGGCCGCGTCCAGCATGGCGGCGATTTCCCGCAAGCGGTATTCCTGCGGGTAACAGCAAGCCAGCGAACACTCCTCGGCGCAGTAACGCAGAATTTCCTGGAGCAGGGTGTAGCGCTTCTCATCCGGAAAATTCAGGTTCCCAGCCTTGGCCCAGGCCCGGTAGCCGGCATAGGCTAGCGCGAGCAGCGCCTGTGGCGTGCCGGAGCCTGTCGGGCACAGCTCCTTCGCTTCGGCGGACAGTGCACGATCGAAGTCGCTCATCACGCCTCCATCGGATGAAGATCCGCGAGGCTGACCCAGCGAGTGCCGACTCTCGTACGGCCGCGGACAACCTCGTCGACCTCGACATCGGCCGTTGGCCCGCTCGGGCCATCGAAGACCGCCAGCACACGTGCCATCAGGGCAGGGCGACCGGGCGCAGCGCGGTAATGCAGGCTGGTCATGGGGTGTCATCCGTTCGTCGTAAGGGGCAATCTCGGTGTGGGGGCTGAGAAAGCGATGCCGCGCGGAAAGGATTTGAACGTTCGGTGCGGCGTCCCCGCGCACGTGGGCACGGTACGACTCGTACATGACGCCTCGGTAGAGGTCGATCGCGAGCGCTGGACGGTCGAGCTTCCTGCCGGAACAGGCGAGGAGCAGTAGGGCTGGCGCATTGGCGCGATTGGCACGGTCAGGCGCCGTTGGAAAAAGCGGTAGTTGCGTGTGGAAAGCATGGGCGTTTCATCGCTGGAATGCTTTCACTCTACCGGCGCCACAGCAAAGTCAAGGGCGGGCCAAGGGCAGCACGTGCACATGGCTGCGACACACTTCACGCTTGGCACCCATCCGTCGAAGCGGCGAGTCGCCCATTCTGGGCGCCACCACCGCTTACCCGACAACCGCTTTGAGTGGATGCTGGCCGGCGCAATTGCGCACGATCTCGCGGAGCCGGGTGTAGCTTTTCTCGGGAAAATGCAGGTTGCCGGCCTTGCCCCATGCCTTGTAGCCGGCGTGCGCCACAAGAGCGCCTCGGGCGTGCTATCGAGTTGAACAGTCTTTGCCGACGCATTCCCTCTCCTCGGGCCGGCAGGCTCAGGAGGGGGTCAAGTCGGCGGCAGCCGTTAGGTTGCCTTGCCTTTGCGGCGGGCATGCTCCTCACTCCCTGTCGCTCGACATAGGCCTTCACTGTCTTCAGCGATGCCCCGCCCACCGATGAGACGAAGCACGCTCGATGCCAGAAGAGCGGCTTCCAATAATAGTGAGCGAGGTGTTCTGCAAATTGCCGGCGGGCACGACGCGCACTCGCTGTCTTCAGATTGTTGATGGGCGCTGAGATGTCGAGGGCCGGATGGATGCTGACCAGGAGATGCACGTGGTCGGGCTCACCACCAAATTCCAATAGTTCGCAGCGCCAAGCTGCGAGGACTTGTCCAAACGCGATCTCAAGATATGCCAGCAGTTCCGGCGTCAGCGTCTTGCGACGGTACTTCGTGACGAAGACAATATGCAGCTTGAGGTTGTAGACCGCATGCGCGCTCGTCTGATTTTCGACTCCCATGCCTGATACTGTGCTGGTAAAATTTCCGGATGCAAGTAGGCTACCGATTCCGCTGTTATCCGACACCTGACCAACAGGCGATACTGCTACGCTGGATTGGCTGCCAGCGTTTTATTTACAACGCCAAGGTGGGTGAGGATCGGTACTATCGTGTGTTCCAGCGCAAAACGCTGGCATTGGCTGGAGAGCATGCCCCGATCGACCAGGAGTACGCGCGCTTCAAGTGCCGGGAACTGACGCCGTGGCTGTACGAGGTGCCGTCGCAAATCTTGCGTAATGGCGCGGTGCGCTGGAAGACGGCCTACAGCCGCTTCTTCCAGAGGCTCGGTGGCCGCCCGACCATCCAGCGCAAGAGCGGCCCGCAGTCGGTTTGGCTGACCAACGAGCTATTCTCGTTCGAGGCGGCGGGTGGTGCCACTCCGGAGGAGGTTTCCTATCGGCTCAGCATAGGCAAGGGCAAGTTCCCGGTCGGCGTCATTCCCTATACCGCGCATCGCCCACACAAGATCCCCGCAAGCATCACGCTCACGGTCGACGCGGGGCACTGGTACGTGTCGTTCAATATCGATGACGACCTGCCGCTTCCAACACCGCAGGAGATTGCCGCCGAACTGGCAAGCTGGCCAGAAACGGAATTGCGCGCTTCAGCGGTAGGCGTCGACCGTGGCGTGACCGTCCCCGTCTTCGCGAGCACCGGGATGTGCGCCGGCCTCAGCGATGTGCAACAACAGCGCCTGCGCAAGAAGGAGCGTGCCCGCAAACGCTGGCAGCGTCGCATGGCGCGACGGGTCAAGGGCTCATCGGGCCAACGCAAGGCGGCACACCGGGTGGCACGCTGTCATCAGTACGCCCGTAGCGTGAGACTCGACTTCGCACACCAGACGAGTTACCGGCTGGTGGAATCCGCCGGCGTTCGGCTGCTGGTGTTCGAGGCGCTGCGAGTCAAGGCGATGAGCGCTCGGCCGAAGGCCAAGCAGAACGAAACGGGCCAGTGGCTCAAGAATCAGGCCAGTGCCAAGGCAGGCCTGAACAGCAAGATACTGGCGAGCGCCTGGGGCAAGACCCTGGTGTTCGCTCAATACAAGGCCCTGCGACGCAACAAGCTCGTCGTCACGGTGCCGCCGCATTACAGTTCGCAGGAGTGCAGCCGGTGCGGCCACACTCATCCGGAGAACCGGCCGACGCAGGCCGAGTTCGTCTGCCAAGGCTGCGGCTTCCGAACCAACGCCGACCACAACGCGAGCCGGGTGATCCGGGATCGTGGTGTCGCGCTGGTGCGGTCGGGAGAATTCTCGCCCGTGGGCCGGAAGAAGACGATGCGGATGCGAACCAAGGTAGGGGCGGGATGCTCCGAACCGGAGCCCATACAGGCTCCCACGCCGGGGGAGACATCGGTAAGACGCCAGGCGGTCAGCCGCAAGGCGCAGAAGTCGGTGAACCCGGAAACCCCCGCTACAAGCCGTAGGCTTTAGCGGCGGGTAGATTCATGAATTTCGGAGAACCGCCATTTCGATCCCGGCATGCATTGGAGGAGGGGGCGCGGCCCTTCATAGTGATCACGGTCGGCGAAATCGTTCGCACCGGCTTCCTTCAACACCCACTGCGGGGCGGTCGGAAGCTAGGGCAACTGAGCATCACGCTGACCGCGGAGACGTAAGCATCCTGACGTACGCCGGCAAATCCAGGCACTGGTAGCCGGCGGCCGTCAGCGCCCGAGCCTCTTCGTCAGAAAAGATTGGCGAGAACAACGCTTTGGTCAACGTCCACCCTTTCACCCGGCGCCCTTCCTTTGTCGACATGAATCGCTCGATGTGTCGCTCAAATTCGGAAAGCGAGGACTGGATGTGCTTGCTTGCACTGCGCTTACACGAGCCGAAGCGGATACGCCGCGTGTCCTCGTCGAGTGCGACGATGTCGATCTCGATCGCATTCTGTTCGTCTCGCGGCCGATTCCAGTAGCCCAGTTCGATGGAGGTCAGCGAGAAATCGCCCACGCCCTTTCGCGAACACTCTACATGCAACTGACGAATCAGCTTCTCGAACGCGTATCCCTCGTGCCCATGCAGCCGAGGGAGCGTCAGATCGATCGCCTTCGATAACGGGCGCATGCGGGAAGCGTCCCGCGCCGGCTTGACGACCGACAGCCACGCCTGCAGAAAGTTGTCGGTGATGTAATAGCGGGAATTGCGGCTCTTGCTCTCCGAGAACACCGGGTGGCGCTTGTCGACCATATGGTAATTCTCGACCAAGCGTTTGACTGTGACCTTCAACGACGCTTCGTCTTCATCCCGCAGCAGTGTGCCGACCAGTTGCCCGTGGCTCGAGCCCGGATGTTCCGAGAGGAAGTTTAGGACTGAGAGCAGTCTGCCCTTCACCTCACGGAGGAAGGATGTGTCTGCCTCTTCGGCCAAAGGGCTGCCTTCGCGAAGGAACATCCGCTCGAGCAAGGCTTCCTGAAACCGGGCGCCCACCTGAAACAGGCCTTGGTCATACGCGTCCCGGTAGAACTTGGGAACGCCCTCGAAGAAGCCCCAGAGCGTGAGCCAATGGTGCGGTTCGCGGATATCGTGTGCGCGGTACACCTCGATCAAGTCCTCGAAATCCCAGTGCTGCAGATCGATAGTCGCTGTGAGCCGCCCAAAGAGCGGCGCCCCCTTGTCGTCGAGGAGCGCGCTCATTTCCGACTGCAGGGAGCCAAGGACAAACAGCCCGCCCCCTTGCGTATCGCGCAGCCGGTCCACTTGCTCCTGCAGGAATGAGTTGAAGGCGTAGAGCCTCGCCTGCGTGAAATACTGGAATTCGTCCAACACGACGATCAGGCCGCGGCGGCATAGATGGCCGATCACGCCGGCCATCGAAGCGAAGTCAGTGACTTGCGGGGCCAGTGCATTTGCGATCTCGGATTCGCAGTCTTCCAGTGCCCGGCGGAACCCAGCCGCCACATCTCGCTCGTCTGAGTCCGGTATCTGCATGTAGACCATCCGGGCGAGTAATGACGGTTCCCCCTTGGACAGCTCACGCAGCAGGGTCGTCTTACCAATGCGTCGTCGGCCTTGGATGCGGCAGAAGAACCAGTTTGGGCTATGGACGATCCGGTCCAGAGTCTCCAGCGTCCCCATTCGTCCGTAGAATTCCCAGGAGGCCATACTCTCAACTTTAGTTACATTAAAGTATCTTAATGTCTCGTTGGCCAAAAAGCTAGGTGGCAGAAGGCTTGCTGCGAAGAAAGAGAGCTTGCTCCGTCAACCCGATTAGCCTAGATGGGGCGCAAATTTTGCGTTTCATTGTAAGTTACAATAATGTCTCTTACATGCAAAAAGAGACTCAGTCTGCACCCTCAGTGGGGCTGGTAACTTCCCACACCCTGGTCCTCACTCAGTGAGCCTGGGAATGCCGGTTCGCGTGCTGCCGGTTCCTTCCCGGCATTGAGGGCGGCCATCAGCGTTGCAGAGTATAATTTCACTATAATGAAATAACCGGGTGAGCAGCCTCCAAGCTGACTTCCTTATTCACGGGACGGGCCATGCCGCGACCACTACCTGATCCGACGCCGCCTTCGCGCGCGACAATTCGCACCATTCACCAACTGGGCGAGCGCATTCGCGCCACGCGGGCAGGGGAGGGGATGCCCATTGACCAGGCCGCGAGGCATTGCGCTGTCTCGATCGGCATGCTGTCCAAGCTAGAGAACGGCAAGGGCGTCAATTTCGAGCACGTCCTCCGTGTGCTGGACGGACTGGGTTTGACGATGCTGGTCGTGCCGAAGGCGCATGGTTCTTGGCTCGAGCAGGCAGCGGCCCATGCGGCAAAGGTTGGCGACCCTGCTTGGGAACCCCATGCATAGCGGGCGGATGGTTGGTTGAATGCAGTCGCCTGGCCGGCTGTCGATCAGGTCATCCTCGGCGCACTAACGTTGCATTGGGGCGGGGAAACGGTCAGTCACTGCCGGCTTCTGATCGGAGTGCGCGTCAAACCTCGCCCTTCAGGGTCCCTTCAGGGCGGGGTCGCTCGATGGCCTGATCCGTTTCGTCCAGGTCTTTGAGATCTTCCTCTATGCTGCGCGCGACTTCTAATCCCGCTTGCATGATGAGCTCCACCGATGGATATGGCACTGTCATACACCAGTGACGAAGGCGCCGGTATCGGGCTCCGTCTGACAAAATAGACCCTCACAGCGGCGGGGTACGATATGCCCCGGGGTTAAGTCACGACTCCCTTGATTTTCGTCGCTGCGTGATCCGTGAGATACCCCCCACGTGGGGGTAAAGCGCATAAAGCGACAGGTGGACGTCGGCGCTGACCGGCAGCTCCTTTGCGCGGCGCACGATAGGCGCTGGCTCGGTCTCCATCTGTCCCTCCGGATAGAGCGTCGTGAAGCTGCGCACCAGCTCTGGGTTGCGGCACGTCAGCCATTCTTGCCATTGCACCCTCGGCACGATCACCACTGAGCGCTTCTGCTTGCCCCGGGGTGTGCATGTGCTCATCACGGGGTGCTGGTCGGCGTTCACCGTCAGCATGGTGAAAGAGTAGGCTTCGTCCGGCCAGTCCCTCCACAGACCGGCTATCCCGAGCACCGGCTCGCCCGGCAGGCTGGGGCTAGTCGAGTCCAGGCCCGGCAATGCGGAACACACCCAGCTCATCCGGCGCGCACTGCGCGATCAGCCCGATTTCCCACGCCAGGTAGGCGCGGGCGGCGTCCCGGTTGCCCTCGTGGCGGTCGTGCACGAAGAACAGGTAATCGATGCGCGCTCTTGCAGGCAGCGGCTCGGGCGCAACCGCTTGCGGCAGCCCAGCTGACTGCCAGGTGGCATAGCCATTGTCGGTGCGGTACACGTGTCGATAGCCTGCCTCAAGCAGATCCCCGCCCGCAAGTATCGCCACGTCCGGCTCGCTGGCGATCAGGACGACAGGATCGGCATGCGCTACGCCAAGCGCCCGCAGTTGTTGCAGCAGCCGCGGGCGGATCGACCAGACCGCGCCGGAGGCGTGACCGCGCTCAAATGCCGCGCTCTCGCGCAGGTCGATGACCGCTAGGCGCTGGGCTGCGATGTGCAGCGCTTGCAGCAGGTCGGCGTTGAGCACAGGCAGGGCGCTAGTGACATCCAATTTTGGTCGCGCGCGAACCTGCAGGGAGGCGTCCACACCATCGGCAAGCACGGCGGTCTCATAGCCAAGTTGGTGCAACCAGCTGGCAACCACCGGCGCGCGCACGCCTTCGTCGTCGAACACAATGACGCGGCTGCCGCGCACCCCGATATAGCGATCCGTTGCCTGAACCAGCTGTCCGCCAGGCGCATGCACCGCGCCATCGATCGTACGCCGGGCAAATTCGTCGGCGGAACGGATATCGAAGAGGTAGGTGGTGCGGTGCGTATCATCCAGCCATTGCTGCGCCTGCGCGGTCGACAGCGCGGGCAGGCCAAAGCGCTGCAGCAGCCTGGCGGAGCGCTCGCGCGCCGCGGCGAGCACCGGGGCCGAAGGCACGGCGACAGCGAAGCGGTCGCTGCCGTGCTCCAGCGCGTGGCCTGCCAGATGCCAGCCCTGCGTGCCATTCTCCAGCGCCAGCACCGGATTTGGCAGGCCCAGGTTCAGTAGCGTCTGGGCGCCGATGATGCTGCGCGTGCGCCCGGCGCAATGCACCACCACGGGCGTGTTCGGATTGGGCAGCAGCGCGGGCAGCCGCAGTGCCAGCTCACCGTTGGGGCAGCTCAGCGCGCCCGGGACGGTCATCTTGCGGTGTTCTTCCTCGGTGCGGCCATCCACCAGCACGAAGCTCTCTCCGGCGGCACGGCGCGCTACGAGGTCGTCGGCGCTCAGGCGGGGCGTGTGCTGGATGTGCTCGACCAGCTCGCCAAGCGTCTTGGAGGGTACGTTGACTCCCTTGAACAAGGTGTAGCCGGCGGCAGCCCAGGCGGGTGCGCCGCCGTCGAGCACAGTCACGTTCAGGTAGCCAAGATCGGCGAGGCGCCGCGCTGCGTGCGCCGCCACGGGATTTTCCACGTCGCCATCGTCGGACAGCACGATGCGTTCCGCACGGCGCGGTGCCAGCTGGCCGACGTCAAGCTCAAGGCGGCTGTAGGGCAGGGGCACGGCGAAGAACGGGTGGCCTTCGCCGTACTGGCCATGCTCGCGAACGTCGAACAGGGCTATCGGCTGCCCGTCGTTGAGCCAGCCGCGCAGCGTGGCGGCGTCGATGGCATGGGTCATGTCAGTCATTTGGGTTCCAGCGGTTATCAGCGCAGCGTGATGCCCGATGCGGCGATCACCGAGGCGTAACGGGGCAGGTCGCGCGCCAGCGTTGCATCCAGCTCCTGCGCCGAAGAGGCGACCACGACATAGCCAGCGTCTTCCAGCAGGCTTCGAGTGGCTGATGCGTGCAGCACCGCCGCGACATCGCGGTTGATGCGCTCGACCACAGCAGCCGGAGTTGCCGCAGGCGCGAGCAGTCCTTGCCAACTCTCCACGGCAAAGCCCGTGGCGCCGGCTTCGGCAAGCGTGGGAACCTGCGGCAGTGCTTTGGAGCGATAAGGTGTCGTGACCGCGAGCGCGGTTAGCTTGCCGGCGCGTACATAGTCGGTCACCGCTGCCAGCGTGATCAGCGTGGCGTCGATATGGCCGCCGAGCAGGTCCACGGTAGCCGGCGCACCGCCGGCATACGGGATGTAGTTGACCTTTAAGCCAAGCTGGCGCGACAGCATTTCATGCGCGATGTGGGCGATGCCGCCATTGCCGGGCAGGCCGAGTGCCAGTTCTCCGGGCTTGCGGCGTGCCAGCGCCACGTAGTCCTGGAAGGTGCGCACGCCCAGGTCCGGCCTGACCACCAGCACCTGGGGATTTACCACTGCCTTGGTGACGCCGCGGAAGGCGTAGCTGGTGTCATAGGGCAGGTTCTTGAACAGCGAGGCGTTGAGCGTCACGCCTTCGCCGCCAAGCAACAGCACATGGCCGTCGGGCCTGGCCTTGGCGACCTGCGCGGCGCCAATGGTGCCGCTGGCGCCGACGACGTTGTCCACCACCACCGGCTGATGCCAGGTCTCGCTGAGCCTGGTGGCCAGCGTGCGTGCCAGCTTGTCGGCGCTGCCGCCAGGCGCGACCGGTACAACGATGCGCACAGGGCGAGTGGGAAAGGTCGCGTCGGCGGTGCCGGCAGACACGGGCGCAGCCGCCAGCATGGCTGGCGAAAGACTCAGAATGGCGCGAAGAAAGTTGCGGCGAAGCATGATAACGACCTGGATGGAAGCTTGCAGGCCGTCCTGGGCGCGAAAGCGCGAGGGCCTGATCGGGTCACCAAGCATACGAAGCCGGCCGCAGCCCACCAACGAAGGATTGAGCCTATGCATATGCGGGACGCGCCAGGCCATGGCCGGCGCCGATCGAAGCCGGCCGCATGTCGATACTCGAAAGCCTTCTTTTTCACCGCTCGGTGGCGGCGTTACAGTCGGCGTATGACCCAACAGAACCTCTCCCCATCAGCGGTGCCGGGCAACGACGTTGCCAGCCGGCGCCACGCGGCCGTGGCCGCTTTCATCGCCGAAGCACGACAGTTGCTGGAGCGCGCGCAACATGCCGACCGCGAGACGCTGCAGATGGTGGCACGCTCGCTGGAGCGGCTGGGCGCCAGGCGCGACCTGTTCCCGCCTGCGCACTTTCCGGTCTCCGCCGACAATCCTGCGCAGGTCTTTCGCTTGTCCGAAGACCTCGACGGCCGCTACGCGCTTTACGTATCCGCCGGGCTGCCAGGCAAGGCGCAGCCGCCGCATGACCACACCACATGGGCCATCATTGCCGGCATCGCCGGCAATGAGCGCAACGTGTTCTACCGACGCGAGGCAACGGAAGATCCCGCACGCGACCGCCTGGTCGAAACCGGCCGCAGCGATGTCGTGACCGGCAGCTCCGTCACGCTGTTGCCCGACGACGTCCATGCCATCGAACTGATCGACGATGAGCCCGGCCTGCACCTGCATTTCTATGGCCTGGCGCTTGACCGCCTGAGCCGGCGCGTGGTGTTTGAAAGCGCCACGGGCGGCAGCTACCGGCATTTCGGGCCGCCCAGGCATATCGCCCATGCCGCCATCGATGCGCCAGCGCTGAAGGCGGCGCTGGCCGACGGCGACGAGATCGCGCTGCTGGACGTGCGCGAGACTGGCGTCTTTGTGCGCGGCCACCTGCTGCTTGCGGCTTCTGCGCCGCTGTGGCGGCTGGAACTGTTGATCGACCGGCTGGTGCCGCGCCGCGATACGCGCATCGTCCTGACCGATGGTGGCGACGACGGCGATCGCCTGGCGCATCAGGCCGCCTCCAAGCTGCTGCGCCTGGGTTGGCGCAACGTGTCGGTACTTACCGGCGGCACGGCGGCGTGGGCGACGGCGGGGTTCGAGATTTTCAGCGGCAGCAACGTGCCCAGCAAGGCCTTCGGCGAAGTCATCGAGCACCAGAAGCACACGCCATGGATCAGCACCGACGAACTGCAGCAGCGCATCGAGCGCGGCGACGACCTGGTGGTGGTCGACAGCCGCACCACCGAGGAGTTTGCAGACTTCAGCCTGCCGTTCGCGCACAGCCTGCCCGGCGCAGAGCTGGTCTATCGCATCGGCGAGCTGGCGCCGCGGCCGGAGACGCTGGTCGTCGTCAACTGCGCGGGCCGCACCCGCGGCATCGTCGGCGCGCAGACGCTGATCGACGCCGGGCTGCCTAACCCCGTGGTCTCGCTCAAGGATGGCACTATGGCGTGGCTGCTGAATGGCCGCACCCTGGCCCACGGGCGCCATACGCCGCTGCCTGAGCCAGCTGAGGCGGCACGCGAAACCGCCTGTGCCCGTGCCGAGGCCGTCGCCTCCCGTGCCGGTGTGCGCCGCGTCGATGATGCCGCGTTGGCGCGGCTCGAGCGCGAAGCCGGGCAGCGCACCTTGTATCGCTTCGACGTGCGCACGCGCGCCGAGTACGAGGCCGGCCACCTGCCGGGCTGGCGCTGGGCCCCGGGCGGCCAGCTGGTTCAAGCCACCGACGAATACGCGGCAACGCGCCACGCGCGGATCGTGCTGGCCGACTGGGACGGCGTGCGGGCGCTGACCGCCGGCGCGTGGCTGGCGCAACTGGGCGCGCACGAGGTGTTCGTGTACGCGCCGCCGCCCGACACCGCTGTCGACACCGGTCCGGAGCCGCTGCGCGTGCTGTCCTCGCGGCCTGCGGCGGCGCCGGTGTCGGCGCTGCAAGCCGATGCGCTGTTGCAGTCAGGGCGCGCACGCGTCTTCGATGTCGAGCGCCGCGCCGCCTACGAGAGGCGCCATGTTGCCGGGGCGCAGTTCGCGGTGCCGGACCGGCTGGAGGCGCTAGCCGCGGAGATACCTGCCTGCGAAGCGGTGCTGATCACGTCGTCGGATGGCGTGCTCGCACGCATTGTCGCGGCGGAGCTGGTGGCGCGCAGCGGCCGTGACGTGCGCTTCCTGGCCGGGGGCACGCAGGCGTGGGCGGCGGCGGGGCTGCCCACCGGCAGCGGCGCGCAGGGCGTGCTGACCGGCGAAGACGACTACTGGTACAGCCCCTATCACCACACCGATGTGGCGCGGCGCGACGCGGGTTTCCAGGCCTATCTCAACTGGGAGATCGGGCTGGTTGCGCAGCTCGAGCGGGAAGGGGACATCGGCATCCGGTTGCTGGCGGACTGAGCGATGGGCTCCGATCGCCAACCCCCGATCGCTTCTCCGATCCATAGCGAAATCGACTTCGAACGCTCCGGCAGGCAGGTCGGCTGCCTGCGCCTGCCGCACTCGGTGCATCGCTCGGCCTACGGCTGGCTGCCCATCCCGATTGCCTCGATCGGCAACGGCGACGGCCCGGCCGTGCTGGTGATGGCCGGCAATCACGGCGACGAGTACGAGGGCCAGATTCTGGTCTCGCGCCTGGTCCGCGAAGTCGCACCCGAGCAGGTGCGGGGCCGGCTGATCCTACTGCCGATGGCGAACTACCTGGCCGCGCAAGCCGGCCTGCGCACTTCGCCGCTGGATGGCGGCAACCTGAACCGCAGCTTTCCCGGCGATCCACGCGGCACGCCAACGCAGGTGATTGCGGACTATATCGAGCGCAGCCTGCTGCCACGCGTGGACGTGGTGGTCGACCTGCACTCGGGTGGCAGCTCGCTCCAGTACCATGGCGCGACGCTGTTTGCCCAGGCCGATCCCGATCCCGCGCGCCAGCAGCGCCTGCTGGCCGCGGTGGCCGCATTCGGCCTGCCATACAGCCTGATCAACGAAAGCCCCAATCCGGTTGGCCTGCTTGCCGCGGCACGTCGCAACGGCGTGCTGGGGTTGTTGACCGAACTGGGCGGTGCGGGCACCGTGGACGCCGCCGTGCTCGGCAGCGCCTGGCAGGGCCTGCTGCATCTGCTCGGGCACGTGGGGGTGCTGGAAGGGCCGCTGGTGCCGCCGGGGCCGCCGCATGACACGCGGCTGCTGCGGGTGGACCGCGCACGGCACTACGTATACGCCTACGACGACGGCATCTTTGAGCCCCTCGTGCAACTTGGCGAGCGTGTCGATGCGGGGCAACCTGCAGCAAGGCTGCACACGCCAGAGCGGCCCGAGCGCGAGCCGGTGACCGTGCATTTTCCGGCGGCAGGGCTGGTTATCTGCAAGCGCGTGCCCGCGCTGACACAACGCGGCGACTGCCTGTACCAGCTCGCCGACGATCTCACGCCTCATCGTTCCTGAACCGGCTTCTTATTGAGATTTACAAAAAACATGACAACGGATTCAGGGCTGGCGCGTTTCATCTCTAACGGGTTGATTGGAGATACGCGCCGTGTCGAAGAAGCCGTTAGACGATGCAACGAAGAAGCGCTT
>NZ_QKWJ01000104.1 GCF_003353055.1 Cupriavidus lacunae | reverse complement strand
GGTGTGCACCGTGCTGCTGAACGTCTGGAACGGCCCGACCTTTGCGGTGGTCCACGCGCTCGTTTCGCCGCGCATGCGCGCAACGGCCACGGCAATCGTCTTTCTTGTCATGAACCTGGTCGGGCAGGGCTTCGGCCCGCCGGCCATTGGACTGCTGAGTGACGTGTTTGCATCGCACCTGTTTGCCGCAGGGGATTTCCAGACCATTTGCCATGCGGCGCAACGTGGTGCACACGGCGCCGCGGTGTGGCAGGGCCCGGCCGCGGCGGCCTGTACGCAGGCATCGGCACAGGGCCTGCGCTACGCCATGCTGACAATGAGCGTGATCTTCGCCTGGTCGGGGCTGCATTACTTTCTTGCCAGCCGGCACCTGGCTCGGCGAGCTGCCGGGCGCTAAACGCCAGCGGGGCTCGCGTAGCCCGTCATAGCGGATCGGCAGCGGCCCAGAGCAATTATTTGCCACGCTCCAGGATGGTCGATGGCGTGAGCCGGCGTGCTCACGGCTCCTGTTTTTCCAGTGCGCTCACCATCTCCTGCGCGGCGCGCTGCAGTTCTGGCACGAAGCGTCGCGTAGCCTCGGCCGGGCTGATTGCCTGCTCGAGATAGATCACATTGAGGCTCGCGAGTATGCGCCCGCCCGTTTCGATCGCGACGGCGAGCGCGCCGATCTTGCGCTGGTCGGCCCAGTCGCCGTGATTGGAGCCGAAGCCGTCGGCACGCGTCTGGCGCACCAGGTTGCGGATGTAGGCGTCATCGAGCGCGAGCTTGAGCTGCTGCTCGCCGCCCGCGCCCGAGCGCAGCACTTCGAGAATGTCCTCGCGCTCGGCCTCGGGGCACATCGAGAAATACACGCGGCCGGCGGCAGTCAGCAGCATAGGCAGGCGCCGGCCCACCATCGAGCGGTGAAACGACAGCGGGCTGAACCGGTGCGTGGTCTCGCGGATGATCATGGCGTCGCCGTCCGGCGTCGTCAGGTCCGAAGGCCATACCACGCGCTGCATCAGCTGCCCCATGATCGGCGGAGCGATCGTCGCGATTCGCTCGTCGTCGGTGAATCCCTCGCTGAGCGAACGCACGTCGAGCGTCAGCCGGAAGCTGTCATCGGAGGCGCTTCGGCGCACGAACTTCTCCTCAACCAGCGTCTCCAGGAGGCGCCGGACGGTGGTCCGGTGCAGGCCCGTCGCCTCGCTCAGCTGCTGGCTGGTGGCGCGGCCGTTTTCCATGGCATTGAGCGCGCGCAGCACCTGCAGGCCACGCGCCAGCCCCCGCACGCTCGCATACTTGCTCATAGAAAATCTCTTATAAATCAATGATGTGCAATCTTTGCACATTTTTCAGAAATTGTTGAGCGCTTTCCGGCCGATGCCTAGACTCCATCCAAAATCCCAGAGTCAACGGAGACGCCCCATGATCCACCGAGCCTGCCACCTGCTTCGGCCGGTCCCCGCCCTCGCCAGCCGCCACGCATCCGCCGCCCGGTCCGTGCGCCTGTCACGACACCCCGGCGTCTGACTTGCGGGCAGCCACGCCGCTGCCCTACCCATCCATCGCAGCACAGCCAGTACGCGCTTGACGCGGGGACGCGCTCGCGCCTTGCCAGAAGGAGACATATGAACAAAATGGCCAAGCAGCCGGCTCAAGCCAGCCGTCAACCAACCCTCTCCACGGACGTCGCCATCATCGGTGCCGGCCCGGTCGGCCTGATGATCGCCAATATCCTCGGCCTTCAGGGCGTGCGCGTCACGCTGGTCGAAAAGCTCGAACAGATTATCGACTACCCGCGCGCGATCGGCCTCGACGACGAAGCGCTGCGCGTGTTCCAGGCGGTCGGGCTTGCCGACGCGCTGCTGCCGCACACCACGCCCGATCACTGGATGCGCTTCGTCACGAAAGACGGCCATTGCTTCGCCTCGATCGAGCCTCGCACCGATGAATTCGGTTGGCCGCGCCGCAACGCGTTCATCCAGCCGCTCGCCGACCGCGTGCTGTTCGAAGGACTGAGCCGCTTTGAGCATGCCCAGGTCCTGTTCGGCCATGCCGTCGAGGCGTTCACACAGGATGCCGACGGTGTGAGCATCGAAGTCCGCAACGCCGATGGCGAGTGCCGTACGATCCGCGCCGCCTACATGGTCGGCGCCGACGGCGGCAACAGCTTCGTGCGGCGCACGCTGGACGTGCCGTTCGAAGGCCGCACCAAGCCCAACCAGTGGATCGTGGTGGACGTGCGCAATGACCCGGTCGGCTCGCCGCATATCTACATGCATTGCGACCACGAGCGGCCTTATGTCTCGGCAGCCCTCCCGCACGGCATCCGCCGCTTCGAGTTCATGGTGATGCCGGGCGAGACGGAAGAGGAACTGTCGAAGCCGGAGAACATGGCAGCGCTGATCCGCAAGGTGGTGGCCGAGCCGGAGAAGGTCGACTACATCCGCAAGCGCGTCTACACGCACAACGCGCGGCTGGCCTCGACCTTTGGCGTCGACCGCATCCTGCTGGCGGGCGATGCCGCGCACATCATGCCCGTTTGGCAAGGCCAGGGCTACAACAGCGGCATCCGCGACGCCAACAACCTCGGCTGGAAGCTCGCGATGGTCGCGAAGGGCCTGGCGCACCAGCGCCTGCTCGATACCTACACGGTGGAGCGCCGCGCCCATGCGCGCGCGATGATCCACCTGTCCGAAGTCGCAGGCGACATCTTCGCGCCGACCACGCGCTTTGGCGCGCGCTTTCGCGATCTGTTCGTGCGCACGTTCGAGGTGCTCCCGTCGGTCAAGCGCTATTTCGTCGAGATGCGCTTCAAGCCGATGCCGCGCTACGAGGAAGGCGCCGTGCTGCTGCCGCCGGCGCGCAAGACCGGCGGCTGGCTCGCCCGCGTGCTCGAACGCTCTGGCAATTCGGCGCCGGGGCGCATGCTTGGCCTCATGAGCGAAAAGCGCGAGTCTTTCCTCGGCCGCCTGGCCTACGGACGTGATCCGCTGGCGGGCTCGCCGGTCGGGCGCATGTTCATCCAGCCGCGCGTGCGCACCACGGACGCGCGCCTGGTGCGGCTCGATGACGCGATCGGCAACGGCTTTGCCGTCCTCGCCTGGGGCGCAGACCCGACCTTCGGCCTCACGCCACAGGCGCGCGCCTTGTGCGAGCAGGCCGGCGTGCGCTTCGTGGTGGCCAAGCCGGATGTGCAGCTTTGCCATGCCGACGACGTGCCCGAGGGCGTGATCGCGATCGGCGATGCGTCGGGCCGGCTCAAAGACTGGTTCAGCCGCGTGCCACAGTCGGTGGTGTTGCTGCGCCCCGATCGCTTTGTCGCGGGCGTGTGCTCGCCGCAGCAGGTGTCGGACGCGATCGTCGAACTCGCCGGCAAGCTCGGCATGACCGATGCCCCGACGCGTGCGGGCGCCACGGTGGCGTCACCATCGTCGCGCCCGTTGCCCGAACCCATTTCAGTCATCCAAGCACAAGCAGCAGGAGCATGAGAATGCCGATTCACCTGGAATGTCTATCGCACACGCCGTTACACGGCTATTTCGATCCCGCGCCTGAAGTCGTCGCCGAGGTCGAGCGCGTGCAGGCCGCGACGCGCGAGCGCGTGCGCGCATTCGATCCCGAGCTGGTCGTCGTCTTTGCGCCCGACCATTTCAACGGCTTCTTCTACGACATGATGCCGCCGTTCTGCATCGGCGCGGCCGCCCGTGCGATCGGCGATTTCAAGAGCCTCGCCGGCACGCTGCCGGTGCCCGGCGACCTTGCGCGCGCGCTGGCCGAGTGCGTACTTGCCGCTGACATTGACGTGTCGCTGTCATACCGGATGCAAGTCGACCACGGCTTTGCGGATGCCCTCGAGGTACTGACCGGCGGGCTGGACCGCTATCCGGTGATCCCAATCTTCATCAACTGCGTGGCGCCGCCAATGGCCACCCTGCGCCGCGCGCGCCTGCTTGGCGACGCGGTCGGCCGCTTCCTGTCCAGGACGGACAAGCGCGTGCTCGTCGTTGGCTCGGGCGGCATCTCGCATGAGCCGCCGGTGCCTGAGCTGATCGGCGCGACCGAGGAAGTCGCGGAACGCCTGATCGCCGGGCGCAATCCCTCGGCCGAATCGCGCGCCGCGCGCCAGGCGCGCACGCTCGCCGCCGCGCAGGCGTTCACCGCCGGCGACAGTCATCTGCATCCTCTCAATCCCGAGTGGGACCGCGCATTCCTGGAGCGCCTGGCATCCGGCGAGTTGATGGCGGTCGACGGCATGACCAATGACGCCATCACCCGCGACGGCGGGAAATCCGCGCACGAGATCCGTACCTGGGTTGCGGCCTTCGGCGCGCTGGGCGCCTACGGCCCCTACCACGCATCGCTCGACTTCTACCGCGCCATTCCAGAATGGATCGCGGGTTTCGCCACCATGCATGCCACGCCTGCCGCCGCACTGGCCGCGGCAGCCTGAACCCATCAAGGAGAGCCCATGTCCGATCCGAAGATCGTAAATTCCATCGCTGCGCGGCTGCGCGAAGCCGAGGCCTCGCGTCAGACCATCACGCCGGTGCGCGGCGAGATCGCGCTCGACGACATTGCTACCGCCTACGCCGTCCAGCAGGCCAACGTCGACGCGCGCCTGGCCAACGGCGAGCGTATCGTCGGCCGCAAGATCGGCCTGACGTCGCTGGCGGTGCAGAAGCAACTCGGTGTCGACCAGCCGGACTTCGGCGCCCTGTTCGCGAGCATGGCCTATGGCGACGGCCAGCCGATGCCGCTGTCGCGCCTGATCCAGCCGAAGATCGAGGCGGAGATCGCGCTCGTGCTGGAACACGACCTCACATACGAGAAGCACACATTTGCCGACATCCTGCGCGCGACGGCGTACGCGCTGGCTGCCATCGAGGTCGTCGACAGCCGGATCCAGAACTGGGACATCCGCTTCGTCGACACGGTCGCCGACAACGCATCGAGCGCGCTGTTCGTGCTCGGTAGCCGCCCGGTGCCACTGTCCGCCATTGACCTCACCGCCTGCGCCATGACGCTCTCCCGCGACGGCGAGGTGCTTTCGCGCGGCAACGGCGCGGCGTGCCTGGGCAATCCGCTGAACGCGGCGGTCTGGCTGGTGGACCGGATGGCGCAGCTGGGCACGCCCCTGCGTGCCGGCGATGTCGTGCTGACCGGCGCGCTGGGCCCCATGGTCGCCGTCACCCGGCCGGGCACATTCACCACCGAAATCGAAGGACTCGGCAGCGTCCGCGCGACGTTCGCTGAATAACGAGGGCAACCCTATGGCTTCCAAAAAACTCAAGGCAGCGATTATCGGCTCCGGCAATATCGGCACGGACCTGATGATCAAGATCCTGCGCAACAGCAAGCATCTGGAGATGGCGGCAATGGTCGGCATCGACCCGGCGTCCGACGGACTGGCGCGCGCCGCCCGCCTAGGCGTCGCGACCACGCACGAGGGCGCCGAAGGGCTGACGCGCCTGCCGGTGTTCGATGACATCGATTTCGTCTTCGACGCCACCTCCGCCGGCGCGCACGTGAAGAACGATGCGCTGCTGCGCAAGCTCAAGCCGGGCTTGCGCCTGATCGACCTGACGCCCGCGGCAATCGGCCCGTACTGCGTGCCCGTCGTCAACCTCGACGCGCATCTGGACGCGCCGAACGTGAACATGGTCACCTGCGGCGGCCAGGCCACGATTCCCATCGTCGCGGCCGTGTCGCGCGTGACCAAGGTTCATTACGCGGAGATTGTTGCCTCGATCAGCAGCAAGTCGGCCGGCCCGGGCACCCGCGCCAACATCGACGAGTTCACCGAGACCACATCCAAGGCCATCGAGGTCGTTGGTGGCGCGGCCAAGGGCAAGGCCATTATCGTGCTCAACCCGGCCGAGCCGCCGGTCATGATGCGCGATACCGTTTACACGCTGTCCGACCTGGCCGACCGGGAAAAGATCGAAGCCTCGATCGCCGAGACGGTCCGCGCCGTGCATGCCTATGTGCCCGGCTATCGCCTCAAGCAGACCGTGCAGTTCGATGAAATCCCTGCCAGCGCTCCCCTGAATGTACCGGGCCTGGGCCGCTTCAGCGGGCTGAAGACTTCTGTGTTTATCGAAGTGGAAGGCGCCGCCCACTACCTGCCTGCCTACGCAGGCAATCTTGACATCATGACCTCCGCCGCGCTCGCCACTGCCGAGCGGATGGCGCAATCGCTGCTGACTGCCGCAGCGGCCACTGAAGGAGCCTGCGCATGAGCACCCCCGCCAAGAAACTCTATATCTCCGATGTGACGCTGCGCGACGGCAGTCACGCAGTCCGACATCAGTACTCGATCCAGAACGTGCAGGACATTGCCCGCGCGCTCGACCGCGCTAAGGTCGACAGCATCGAAGTCGCGCACGGCGACGGCCTGCAGGGCTCGAGCTTCAACTATGGCTTCGGTGCGCACAGCGATCTGGAATGGATCGCCGCCGTGGCCGACGTGGTCAAGCACGCAAAGATCGCCACGCTGCTGCTGCCCGGCATCGGCACCACGCACGACCTGAAAGCCGCCTACGAAGCCGGCGCGCGCGTGGTCCGCATCGCCACGCACTGCACCGAGGCGGACATCTCGAAGCAGCACATCGAGTATGCGCGCGAACTCGGCATGGACACGGTCGGCTTCCTGATGATGAGCCACATGACCACGCCGGAGAACCTCGCCGTCGAAGCGAAGAAGATGGAGAGCTACGGCGCGACCTGCATCTATGTGGTCGACTCGGGTGGCGCGCTGACGATGAACGACGTCCGCGCGCGCTTCCGTGCGCTCAAGGATGTCCTGAACCCTGACACGCACACCGGGATGCACGCGCACCACAACCTGTCGCTCGGCGTCGCCAACTCGATCGTCGCCGTCGAGGAAGGCTGCGACCGCATCGATGCGTCGCTGGCCGGCATGGGTGCGGGGGCGGGCAATGCACCGCTCGAAGTCTTCATCGCCGCGGCCGAACGCCTGGGCTGGAATCACGGCACCGACTTGTACACGCTGATGGATGCGGCCGACGACATCGTGCGCCCGCTGCAGGACCGCCCGGTGCGCGTCGATCGTGAAACGCTCGCGCTCGGCTATGCCGGTGTGTACTCGAGCTTCCTGCGCCACTCGGAAGTCGCGGCAAAGAAGTACGGCCTGAAGACCGTGGACATCCTCGTCGAACTGGGCAAGCGGCGAATGGTCGGCGGCCAGGAGGACATGATCGTTGACGTCGCGCTGGACCTGAAGAAGCGCTCGCTCGAGGCGCAGCAGTGAGGTGGTCGGCGGCGCGCGTTGCCACGCCGCCGACCACCTGAATGATCCCGCAAGACATGCCTCCACCCAGAAAGGCTCGCATCCCCCATGACGGAGACCCCCGATGAACACGTTTCGAACAGGTAGCGCCAGCACAAGCGGCGCGAACGGCGGCATCACCACGATCGGCCTGTGCCTGGCCATCGCGCTGCTCGAAGGGCTGGACCTGCAGTCGGCAGGCGTCGCAGCACCGCGCATCGCAAAGGAGTTCTCGCTCTCGGTGGCGCAGATGGGCTGGGCATTCAGTGCCGGCGCCATCGGCCTGCTGCCGGGTGCCGCGCTGGGCGGGCGGCTCGCCGACCGCCTGGGCCGCAAGCGCGTGCTGATGCTGTCGGTAGTCTTGTTCGGCGCGCTCTCGCTGGCGACAACTCTGGTATGGAACCTGGAAAGCCTGCTTGTCGCCCGCCTGCTGACCGGACTTGGCCTGGGCGCCGCTATGCCGAACCTGATCGCGTTGTGTGCGGAAGCCGCATCGCCGCGGCAGCGCAGCACGGCCGTCGGCGCAATGTATTGCGGCATGCCTCTTGGCGCGGCGATCGCGGCGGCGATCGGCATCGCCAGCCCCGGCGACGAAGGCTGGCGGCACATCTTCTATGTGGGGGGATTCGGGCCGCTGCTGATGCTGCCGCTGCTTGCGCTGTGCCTGCGCGAGTCGGCGCAGTTCGTCCAAACCAGGGAAACAGCGGCCAGCCATGCCGCCTCCGGCTTTGCCAGTGCGCTGTGGCACGATGGTCGCGCGCGCACCACGCTGGCGCTGTGGATCAGCTATCTCGGCACGTTGATCGTCTTGTATTTTCTGATGAACTGGCTGCCGTCGATGGTAGTGTCGAACGGCCTCTCCCGCGTACAGGCGGGGTTCACGATGATGATGTTCAACATCGGCGGCGGCATCGGCGCGGTCGGCATTGCCAACGTGATGGACCGCTTCGGCCGGCGCCTCACTGTAGTGGCCATGTATGTGGGGATCGCGGTTGCGCTGGCAGCCCTGGCGGGCGCAGGCGGCAGCGCGTCGATGGCATGGGGGGCGTTCTTCTGCGGCCTGTTCCTCGTCGGCGGGCAGTCGGTGCTGTACTCGCTGGCAGGCCAGGCATATCCCACCGAGGTCCGCGGCACCGGTGTCGGCGCGGCGGTTGCCGTTGGCCGGATCGGTTCGATTCTCGGGCCGCTGGTTGCGGGCCAACTGTTCGCGCTTGGCCAAAGCGCATCGGTGCTGGTCGCGGCCAGCATTCCGCTGATCGTCGTGGCGGCGCTTGCCGCCCTGGCGGTGGTGGGCTCATTCTCGTCGCGCCCTTTGCCAGGCGCTGCGCTGCCTGGCGGGCGAGGCGCCTGACGGCGCGCCGATCTAATCCCGGCGGCTCGCGTTTTCAATTCAAGACCAAGTTCAGATTCAGTCCAGGAAGGAAGATCATCATGAATGCAACAGCACAAGCGATCACGGAAGCCTCGACGAGCAGGTTTGTCACCGTGAAGGACGGCGACACCGATTTCCGGATCCACTACAACGATACGGGATCGGGCGCCGAGACCGTGGTTATGCTGCACGGCTCGGGCCCCGGTGCGACGGGCTGGGCCAACTTCAACCGCAACGTCGAGCCGCTGGTCGCGGCCGGCTATCGCGTGCTGCTGGTGGATTGCCCCGGCTGGGGCAAGAGCGATCCGGTCGTCAACACCGGCTCTCGCTCGGAGCTGAACGGCCGTGTGCTCAAGGCAGTGCTGGACGCACTGGACATTGAGCGGGTCCACGTGATTGGCAACTCGATGGGTGGGCACAGCGCGGTGGCATTCGCTCTGGCCAACCCGCAGCGCGTCGGCAAGCTCGTGCTGATGGGCGGCGGCACCGGCGGCCCGAGCCAGTTCGTGCCGATGCCGACCGAAGGGATCAAGCTGCTCAACGGCCTGTATCGCGAGCCCACCATCGAAAACCTGAAGCGGATGATGAATGTGTTCGTCTACGACGCCAGCTCACTGACCGACGAACTGATGCAGGCCCGCCTGGACAACATGCTCGCGCGGCGTGAGCACCTGGAGAACTTCGTCAAGAGCCTCGCGGCCAATCCGAAGCAGTTCACCGACTACGGTCCGCGCCTGGGCGAGATCGCCGCGCCCACGCTGGTGATCTGGGGCCGCGACGACCGTTTCGTGCCGATGGATGTGGGCCTGCGGCTGATCGCCGGCATGCAGGATGCGCAGATGCACATCTTCAATCGCTGCGGCCACTGGGCGCAATGGGAGCACGCGGATGCGTTCAACCGGATGGTGAGCGACTTCCTGGCACATTGACGCGCGCTTGCCGATGCGACCCATCGGGATAACGGCGTCGAGCAGGTGGACGTCGTTGTTGGTCGCCGCTCGGTCGCACCCCGGTACACCGCATTGACGCGAGTATTACGCTTCGCGTACTCCTTGGTCGCACGTTGAAAGTACACACGTTTCCCCAGCGCCCTGATCGGCACGTCATGCTCAGCGACCTGGCGGGCAGCGTGCGCGATCTTTCCGTCCGGATGCGTGATATCGACGATGTAGTCGTGTCCGACGAATGCAGTATTTGTTTGCGGTGAGGCGGCTGGCATGGCCTCCTGCCGCCCCGCCATGGATCTCAGCGCGGCTCGGCCACGGCCAGAATCCAGGGATGCGCTTCGCACAGTGCTGCCTGGTACGCCTCGATCGCGGCCCCGCGTTTCAAGGTCAGGCCGATGGCATCGAGCCCTTCGAGCAACAAGGTGCGTTCGCTCGGGGGCACGGTGAACGACAGGCTGCGACCATTCGGGTGCCTGACCGAGCAGGACTGCAGATCGACGGTCAGCTCCAGCGTCTCGCGCTCGGCTTCGACCGCCAGCGCGGCAATCTCGTGCGCGGGCAGCACCACTGGCAGCACGCCGTTGCGGTAGCAGTTGTTCTGGAAGATCGCGCCGAACGACGGCGCGATGACGCAGCGAAAGCCGAACTGCCGCACGGCCCAGACGGCTGCCTCGCGCGACGATCCGCTGCCGAAGTTTTCGCCCGCGAGCAGGATCGTCGCCCGGCGGTAGGGTTCGCGATTGAGCACGAAATCGGGGTGCTCGACACGCTTGTCGCTCGTTCCCCCTTCATAGCGCCAGGGCGCGAGCAGCTTCTCTCCATAGCCATCGCGCCCGGGCGAGTTGATCTCGCGCGACGGAATGAGCAGGTCGGTATCGATATTCGCTTGCATCAGCGGGGCGGCGATTCCCTTCAGTTGGATGAACTGTTCCATTGATTTTCCCTAACGTAGCAGCGGACGCGGATCGGCAATGCAGCCGGCAATGGCCGAGGCGGCCACCGTGGCCGGACTAGCCAGGTGAGAGCGCACGCCCGGGCCCTGCCTGCCCTCGAAATTGCGGTTAGTGCTGGTGATCACGCGGCGCCCTGACTTGCCCGGCTGGTCAAAATTGTCGCCGCCGGCGAAGAAGCACAACGAGCATCCGCTTTCGCGCCATTCGAAGCCCGCTTCCGTGAACACGCGATCCAGGCCCTCGGCTTCCGCGGCATGCTTCACGCTGGTCGACCCGGGCACCACGATGGCCTTGACGCCGGGTCGCACGCGTCGTCCTCGCACCACCTGCGCGGCGGCGCGCAAGTCAGGCAGGCGGCTATTGGTGCAGGAGCCGATGAAGGCCGCGTCAATGGGCGTCCCCAGCAGCGGCTGCGCGGGCCGCAGGTCCATGTAGCGGAGCGCGCGCTCGGCATCCGCATCGGCGGGGACCGGCACTGTGGCGTCGATGCCCACGACCTGGCCAGGATGGGTTCCCCAGGTCACCTGGGGAACAAGCTCCGCGCAGTCCAGCTCCAGTTCCTTGTCCCAGCGCGCGTCGTCGTCCGAGCGCAGCGCAAGCCAATCCGTCACCGCGGCCTCCCAGGCCGCCCCCGACGGAGCAAAGGGCCGCCCGGCCAGCCATTCGACCGTGCGCGCGTCCGGCGCCACCAGGCCGGTCCAGGCACCAAACTCGACGGCCATATTGCACAGGGTCAGCCGTCCTTCCACATCGAGCGCCCGCACAGCCTCGCCGGCGAACTCAATGGCATGGCCGTCGCCACCGCTGACGCCGAACCTGCCGATCAGCGCCAGCGCCATGTCCTTGGCCGATACCCCCGGCGCGGCGCTGCCGCGGAACGACACCCGCATGGTCTTTGGCTTGCTTCGCACCAGGCACTGCGTGGCGACCGCGTGCTCGCCTTCGGTGGTGCCGATGCCCCATGCCAGCGCGCCGATGCCGCCAACCGTGCAGGTATGGCTGTCACAGCAGACCAGGGTGGTGCCCGGCAAGGCGATGCCCAGCTCCGGAGAGATCACATGCGCGATCCCCTGACGGGGGTTGCCCAGGTCGAACAGGCGGATGCCCGAGCGCTGCGTGGCGGCGCGAAAGGCCTGGATAAAGCCGCGCCCGCCCTGGACCAATGTGTCGTCGCCCCGGCCCGGCTGGGTGTCGACGATGTGGTCCATGGTGCCGAACACCAGCTCCGGATGCGCCACGCGATGACCCGCCTCCTCCACACCTGCCAGCACGCGCGGCCCGGCGCGGTCATGCAGGAAGACCCGGTCCACATGGAGCAGCGCCTGCTCGCCTTCCAGCCTGGCCACGACGTGCTGGTCCCAGATTTTCTCGATGATGTTGCGCGGCGATGCATGCATGGCAGCCACCTCACCGTGCGGTGCCGGGATGCTGCAGCCCGGCCAGATAGCGCTGCTCCAGCGCGAACACCTCATTGAAGCCGACCAGTTCGAGCTGCTCGCGAAAGTCCGCCAGCCGTGCGCCGGGGCCGCCGGCGTAACCGTTGGCACGCAGCGCCGCCAGTGCGTCGCGCATGCCCTGGATGGCCGCCAGCATCAGCGTGCCAGGCACGCTCACGCGCGCGATGCCGATGCGCTGCATCTCCTCGAACGTGAAGGCCTCGGGCGACCTGCCGCCTTCGACCACATTGATCGCCACTGGCCCGCGAATTCCCTGCACGGCCTGCCGCGCCAGCTCCCTGGACGTCATGCCGTCCACGAAGATCATGGTCGCCCCGGCCTCC
The DNA here is from genome assembly GCF_003353055.1 of Cupriavidus lacunae. Classification (GTDB taxonomy): domain Bacteria; phylum Pseudomonadota; class Gammaproteobacteria; order Burkholderiales; family Burkholderiaceae; genus Cupriavidus; species Cupriavidus lacunae. The sequence continues at coordinate 10,789 of NZ_QKWJ01000104.1, read as the reverse complement.
AGGTAGGCATTGCCGCGCCGGATCACTTCCTCGATGCCGCCTACGGCAAGCGCGTCGGTACGCGCGTTGATCACGAAATCCAGATCCGTGCGCGCCTCGGCGCAGGCGCGGATCTTCTGCACTGCCTCATCCAGCGGCACGATGGATTTGCCCTCCAGGTGGCCGCAGCGCTTGGGCATGACCTGATCCTCGATATTGACGCCCGCGCAGCCAATGCGCTCGAACGCCTTGACCGCATACCACGCGTTGACGGCATTGCCGAAGCCGGTATCACCGTCGGCCATGACCGGCAGGTCGACGGCATCAACGATGTGCTGCGTGGCCGCAACCATGTCGGACATCGAGAGAAAGCTGTAATCCGGCAGGCCCAGCCGGCTTACGGAAATGGCGAAACCGGAGCACTGCACAGCGGGAAAACCGGCCTCTTGCACGATGCGGGCGGATAAGGCGTCAAAAGCACCCGGCATGACGAGGAGTTCGGGGGCGTGGATCAGTTTCTGAAGCAATGCAGTCTTTCGCATGATGAGTCCGTCTGGTCGTAATGCGAACAGTATGTATGCATATATAAGATTTTTCAAGATTTGTATGCGTTTAACAGCATCAACGCTGCTACTATGCATACATACACAGAAAAGGAGACCTCACATGCCTAGCCTCGCATCCGTCCGCCGGACCCGTCCCGTCCTGCTCCTCGCGCTCGTGTGCGCCATCTGCCAGACGCCCCGGGCAAACGCTGAAACGAGCGCCGCATGGCCGGCGCGGCCGCTCTCGCTGGTGGTGCCCTTCCCCGCGGGCGGCACTACCGACACGATCGCCCGCCTGCTGTCGAAGAACCTGTCCCGGGAGCTGGGCCAGTCAGTGGTGGTCGAGAACAAGAGCGGCGCCAGCGGCACGCTGGGTGCCGCGCAGGTTTTGCGCGCGCCGGCGGACGGCTACTCCCTGCTGCTGGGGACGCCCGCCGAGCAGATCAACGCGCCGCTGATGATGTCGCGTCCGCCCTACGACCCGGCCCGCGACTTCGCACCCGTGGGATGCGTCAGCCGCGGCCCGAACGTGCTCATCGTCAATCCGGGATTGAAGGCAAAGACTCTGGCGGACCTGCTGCGCATGGCACGGACGCGGCCAGGGCAGATCAATTTCGGCAGCGCCGGCAATGGCAACACCTCCCACCTGTCCGGGGAACTGTTCGCGCAGGCGGCCGGCATCGTGCTCACGCACATCCCCTATCGCGGCAATGCCCCGGCCATCGCGGACACCATCGGCGGCCAGGTGCAGATGGTGTTCTCCAATCCAGCCACCGTGCTGCCCCATATCCGCGGCGGCACCCTGCAACCGCTCGCGGTGACTTCGCGCGCACGGATTGCCGCGCTGCCGGACGTGCCCACGCTGAAGGAGTCGGGCATCCCGGTCGAGATCTATAGCTGGACCTGCCTGTTCACGCGTGCCGGAACACCGAAGGCAATCGTCGGCAAGCTCCACGGCGCCCTCGCGCAGGCGCTCAATGACGGGCAGCTCGCACAGGCGATCGAAGCCAGCGGCGCCGAAAAATTCCCCTCAACCCCCGAGCAGGCCAGCCGCTTCCTTGCGGGCGAGCGGACAATGTGGGGTAATCTCATCCGCAGCCGACATATCCACACCGACTGATTTCCCGATTCAGACAGATGTCTTCACCCGAAACTTCCCGGACCCGCGCGCTCTCGGTCGCGGAAACCCTGCGCAACCGCATCTTCGACGGAGAGATGCCGCCCGGATCCCACCTGATGGAGGTCACGCTGGCCCAGGAATTGGGTGTCTCCCGCACGCCGGTGCGCGATGCGCTGGCCCGGCTCGCCGACGAGGGCCTGCTGGTTTACCAGCCCAATCGTGGCTTCCTGGTCCGGCGCTTCCAGCCCAAGGACATCAAGGACGCCTTCACCGTCCGGGCCACGCTGGAGGGCCTGGGTTGCCGGCTGATCGGCGAGCGCGGGCTGATGCACACCGAACAGGAGCGCCTCAGCGAACTGCTGGAGGCGCAGCGGCGAGTGCTTCACGAGGAGGAGTGGAACGACCGGCAGGCCTTGCTGTGGCAGGACATGAATCTCGATTTCCACTACACGTTGCTGGAGCTGGCGGACAACAGCTGGCTGACCGACGCCGTGCGCCGCGCGCGCCAGCTGCCCATTATTTTCGACAGCAAGTCACGTCCCCATGACCGGGACGCGTTGATGCTGCTGTACCAGCGCGACCACAGCCGGCAAGCGCTGGCGGAGCACTATCGCATCGTAGACGCGCTGGCGCTGCGCGAGGTCGGCCGTGCCGAAGCATTGATGCGCGAGCACATCCTTACCAATCGCGACGTGCTGATCCGCTCTCTGGGGGCGAACGGGCCAGGCGGGGCTACGCAGCTGCTTGGCGGCCGCTGAAATAGGGCATGGCTGCACTGCAGTCAAGCCCGTCCCCCCACGACAGGGTTACGCTCTTCACGCAGTTTTCAACACTGCCCGCTCTCCAAGCTACCTGCATTGCTACTTTCCCTCCAGCCCAAGCGCCACCGCCACGCTATTCAAGCCATGAACCCATATCGCTACAGTGACAGTGAAATTGCCGCCGTCTATCGCGTCATCCGGGAGCGTCGCGACATGCGCCACTTTCGGCCGGACCCACTCGATCCTGCATTGCTGGAACGCTTGTTGCACGCTGCGCATCTCGCCCCCAGCGTCGGCTTCATGCAACCCTGCCGCTTCATCCGCATCACTGACAGGAGCCTGAGAACGCAGGTCCACGCGCTGGTCGATGCCGAACGCCAGCGCACCGCGGTCGCCCTGGGCGAACGCCAGGACGAGTTCATGCGACTCAAGGTCGAGGGCATCCTGGACTGCGGGGAAGTCCTGGTGGCAGCGCTGATGGATGGACGTGAGCGCCATATCTTCGGTCGGCGCACCATGCCGGACATGGATCTCGCTTCGGTGGCCTGCGCCATCCAGAACCTCTGGCTTACTGCGCGCGCCGAAGGAATCGGCGTGGGCTGGGTTTCCTTGTTCGACCCTNAGCTTGGCCGGCTGCTGCGGCTGCCGCCCGGTGCCCGGCCAGTGGCTGTGCTGTGCCTCGGCCAGGTCGACACCTTCTATGAGAAGCCGATGCTGGAACAGGAAGGCTGGGCCAGACGGCAATCCCTGGACGAGATGATGTTCGAGAATGGCTGGACCAACCCCAGCCCCCCAATCGCCCGGGCTGATGATTGATCCGGCAATTGTGTTCTCTGCGCTGGTGGCCCCCCTCGCAAAACGATGTTCATCGGCTTAGCTTGGCCTCGTGGCCAACTGTACCTGACGCCGCTTTTGTTCGAATTCGCCCGAAGCCATCCGCAAATTTCGCTGCGCGTAGTAATCAACGACAACATTGGCGATCTGATTTCCGCCGAAATCGACGTGGCGTTGAAGATCACCTCGCAACCGCCAGAGGATCACGTCGCCCGTCGTATCTGCGAAGTGGGGCGGACCTCGGCGTTGCGCTGCTGCCGCGCTACGCCGTGTGGCGGCAGATCCAATCCTTAGTGGCGCGCGAAGTGCTGGAAGAGTGCGAGGCGGAGGGTGTGGGAGATAGCATCTACATGTTGACTGCACCGAACCGCTACCCCACCCTCGCCACGCGAACGCTGATGGACTTCATCCGACATCTTGAGCGCCAGGCTGAGAACTGGCAGCGCCGGAATCCGGCCGCTATCTCGACGCTCAATCGTCCCAGTTGACGCCTTCGAAGCGCTCGGCAAGAAAATTGATCAGCGCTCGAACCTTTGGTGCCAGATGCTTGCGCGAAGGGTACACCGCGTAGATGCCCAGTTCGACCGATCGATACTGCGGCAGGATTTCCTCCAGATCCCCTCGTCGCAAATCTTCAAAAAGCATGAAGCTTGGCTGCAGCAGGATGCCCCCCCCGCTGAGTCCAATCGCCCTGCACGTATCGCCGTTGTTGCAGCGTACCGTTGCGCGCGTCTGAACCGTGCTCACTTCCCCATTTGGCCCCGTGAAACTCCATTCGTTACGCGAGGCGAAGTTGCTGTAAGCAATGACGTGATGGGCAACCAGGTCGTCCGGGGTGAGCAATGGCGCGAGGCGCGACAGGTATGCCGGTGCGGCGCACAGCCGCATTCGCGTGCTGGCCAGGCGTCGCCCGATCAGCGATGAGCTTTCCATGCGCGCGATGCGCACCGCGACGTCAAAGCCCTCCTCGACAAGATCGACCACCCGATCGTTCAAGCTGATATCCAGCTCGATCTTCGGGTAGGCGGCCATGAAGCCGGCCCACAACGGCGCGAGATGCTGAACCCCAAAACTAAGCGGCGCATTGACACGCAACACACCCACCGGTTCGTCCGATCCAGACGCCGCCGCGTTCTCCGCGACTTCCATCAACGCCAGGATTTCTCGCGCCTGCTGATAGAAATCGCGCCCTTCCTCGGTCAAGGACAGGCGTCGCGTGGTCCGGTGCAACAACCGCACGCCAAGCCGTGATTCCAGCGCATTGACGTAGCGCGACACCGCTGCCTTGGACATCTCCAGTGGTTCCACGGCAGCAATGAAGCTGCCTTTCTCCACCACCGTGCAAAAGACCTGCATCTCGAGTGCTCGATCCATATCATCCCACTAATCGGAACTATATGTCGCATTTAAGCATCTTTATCCCAAAAAATGAACCTATAAACTGGACCCATCTTCCCACTGCTCCGCTGGAGGCAACATGAACATCACGGTTATCGGCACAGGCAACATGGGTTCCGCATTTGTGCGTCAGCTCGACAAAGCCGGGCACAAGGTCCGCGTCACGGGCCGTGACCTTGCCAAGGCGCAAACGCTGGCTAACCAATTCTCCAATGTTCAAGCGTTGCCCGTCGATCAAGCTGTCGGCGACAGCGACGTGGTGATTCTGGCGACTGCGTATGCCGACGCCGTTGGCGCGCTACGCGCGGTAGGTGACCTCGCCGGCAAGTTAGTGATCGACATTACCAATCCGCTAACGGCGGACTACATGGGCCTGACGATCGGTCACAACACCAGCGCCGCAGAAGAGATTGCCAAGGCTGTACCGGGCGTGCAGTTGGTCAAGGCCTTCAATACGCTCTTCGCCCAGGTGCTGGCCGACGGCGCGCGCTTTGCAGACGATCAACGGGGCAGCGTATTCGTCGCCAGCGACAGCCCGCGTGCCAAGCAAACCGCTATTGCACTGGCGCAGAGCCTGGGATTCGACACCGTCGATGCAGGCGGCCTCGTGAACGCGCGGTACTTGGAACCGCTTGCCGGTCTGAATATTTATCTCGGCTATGGCGCCGGACTTGGCACGTCGATCGCGCCTGCCTGGATCCACAAGTAATTCACCAACGAGGCAAGACCATGAGCCATCCGTACCCGGTTCTATTCATTTCCCACGGCGCGCCAACGTTCGCCATCGAACCCGGCCTGGCCGGCGCGAAGCTGGCCGCGCTCGGACGAGAACTGCCTTCCCCCAGCGCGGTTGTCGTAGTCTCGCCTCACTGGATCACGCGTGGCGGGGTGCTGGTCACCGGTAGCAAGGCGCCGGAAACCATCCATGACTTTGGCGGGTTTTCAGAGGCGCTTTACCGTCTGATCTATCCGGCCCCAGGAAAGCCGGAACTCGCCGAACAAATTTGTGAATTGCTCAGTGACAGCGGCTGGCCCGCGATGATTGATGGCCATCGCGGCCTTGACCACGGCGCCTGGGTACCACTGCAGCATCTGCTTCCCGCCGCCAGCGTACCGGTCATACAGGTCTCCCTGCCGATGCCACTCGATCCACTGGGCGCCTGGAGCCTGGGACAAGCGCTGCGTCCGCTGCGGGACCAAGGCGTGATGATCATTGGATCCGGCAGCCTGACCCACAACCTCAACGAGTTCCGCGGCTCCGCCGGCGCCGTTGCCCCGTACGCCGAGGAATTTGCCAAATGGACCGCCGACACACTACGTCACACAGACATTGCCGCGCTGATGGACTATCGGAAACGGGCGCCCGAAGCGGTGCGCGCCCATCCCACCGATGAGCATTTCCTCCCGCTGTTCTTCGCATTGGGAGCCGCCGGCGAGCAATACGCGATGCGTGTACTGGAGGGCGGCATCGCACACGGCGTACTTGCCATGGACAGCTATGTTTTCAGTTCGCCGGACATCGACAGCACACCGAGGTAACCCATGACGAATCAAGACATCACTTTTTCCGACCTTGAGGTCGAATCGCAGTCCGGGCTGCTCTTTCGCAAACGCAGCCTGACAGGCAAGCCCCGCGCTCGGCTTTTGCTGCTTCATGGCGTCGGTGGCAATGAATCGAATCTCGCCGCGCTTGGCCGCTACCTGCCTTCGAGTCTGGAAGTTTTGCTCCTGCGAGCGCCCCAGCAGGTCGGGCCACAAGGCTATGCCTGGTTCCAAGTCCATTTCACAAGCGATGGGCCTCGCATCGACCCTCAACAGGCAGATTCGAGCCGTCGCCTGCTACTGAGTTTTCTCGACGCACAGCCCGCACTGCCCACGGTCATCGCCGGCTTCAGTCAAGGGGGCATCCTCAGTGCCAGTGTGGGCCTGAGCGCGCCTCAGAAAGTTGAGGGCTTCGGCTTGCTCAGCGGCCGGATTCTGCCGGAACTCGAAAAGGATATTGCACCTGCGCACGCTCTGGCCTCGCTGTCCGCGTTTATTGCCCACGGTCGGCACGACGACAAGTTGCCGCAATATTGGGCCGACCAGGCCAATGCGCTGCTGGAGCGACTGGCAGTCCCTCACCAGACGCACATTTACGACATGGGTCACGAAATCATCGCCGAGGAAGTCACGGACTTTGTCCAGTGGCTGAACCAGACCCTAGACCTTGACTGACACCTTGAATAGCACCTTTACTCACCCTCACTTGCAGAGATCTTCGATGATTGACAATCGCACCGCCCCCTATGCCGCCCTTCTACTGCGTATCGCGCTCGGCGTCATGTTTCTTGCCCACGGCCTGACAAAGCTGCTGGTGTTCACGCCGGCCGGCACCGCTGGATTTTTCCAGTCCGTAGGGTTTCCCGGCTTCCTGGCTTATCCCGTGATTGCCTTCGAAATCCTCGCGGGCATCTTGCTCGTGCTTGGGGTGTATGCGCGCTGGATAGGAGCAATCGCGGCAGTCCAGTTGTTCGTCGCATCAACGGTCCACTTCGGCAACGGATGGAGCTTCACCAACGCCAACGGCGGTTGGGAGTATCCGGTGTTCCTCGCAATGTCCGCGTTGGCCGTAACTCTGATGGGCGAAGGCGCATGTGCGCTCAAGCCATCCAAGCGCAACTAAGCCTTCAGGCTGGAGTTGATTTGCGTCCTAATGCAGGATGAAACGTAAATCAACTTGGCGTGCCCTGCCCCCGGCATTGTTGTTTGGCGGCGTGCATGTTCCCCCCGCGAGCATCCCGGTATTCAAGGAATCGGGATGTTTGCGGCACCCCGTGGAGGTTCGCTTCGGCGAACTGAAAGACTCCAGCGATCTCGTCGCGCTTGCTGACGCGTCAACGTCGAGTGTTGTGCGCTTCTCCAGCATACCCGGCGCGCCGTGGTACGCCGCAGTGCGTGGGCGACCTTGCAACGGCGTTCCGATCCCGGCTACCAGGTACTTGAACTGACGTGGGTACCAAAACGCATCGTCGCCGTAGCTCAGATTCACGACTCGCAGGTGACCCATCATAAGACAAGAACACATCGCCGCATGCTGAACAGACCGCTCGAGCCACTCAGCGTCGAACGTCTCAAGCACTTGGCGGCTTGGCTGCCACCACACTATCGCCCGGCATCATAAGGGCCCAAACCAGCGCCAAGTTCAACATGAAGATCGCCATCTCGATCGCCGAGAGCCATCCCACGACCGCCGCACTGAAGAGCCGGCGAGGAGGCCAAGCACGTCAGCCAGGCCGATGCGAAACGGGCGCAGCATCTGCAAGCCCTCACACGCGACACCTTGGCCGACCGGCCACCTCAAACCCAGTTTCGCGTCACACACAAGCCGCATCCGAGGGATCCCCTGCGCTGATCACAACGCCACGCCTCCAGCTAGGCAAGCTGCTCCCACGCAACATCCTCGCCGATCTTCGCCGCATGGGCCGCAGCCTCTTCGAGCCAAGGTGCATGCGCCTTGGGCACGACCAGCATCGTCAAACCCAGTCCGTCCAGCACACGCAGGGCGTGCTCGAGATTGACACCCTTGCCGTTCTCGAGCTTGGACAGCATGCCGACAGAGACCCCGCAATGCTTCGCCGCCTGGTCTATGGGCATCCCTTCCCCGGCCCGGGTGGCTCGAATACGGTCGCCCAGTTGGTGAATGGTGCGAATCGTCGCACGCGAAGGTGGCGTCGGATCAGGTAGTGGTCGCGGCATGGAGTCCCGTCCCGTGAAGAACGCAAGCCTACGCGGAGGCGGTTGGTCAGATTGTCGAGTAGCGCAAGGGATTCGCACCCTCACGCCCTCACAGGTAGGGTCGAGAACTGGCGCGCGCACATTAGGCTCCGGTGGTGTCCCCACCGCTTTCGCGATGGACCGCAGTCCGGGTGCCATAGTCACGTTTCCAGCTCCCGCCACGTCAAACGGAGCGAGCGGTTTTCCCGCACTCCGCTTTCCTGTCTGCTTCATGTCAAGATTTATGGGACCTATCATGCTGGAGACGCTTTCGTCGATGGCCCGCGACGTACCCGATAGCCATTGAACAGCCTCAGTTCGTCATAGAGCCATCGCCTACTCCACCTCTTCCAGCCGAAGCCTTGACTGTTCCGGGATCGCCCCAGATGGCGCCTGACCTTCTTTTCCACCCAGTCCTGAATGAAGCTGAAGCACTCACTGGAGTGTCCGACGGCGAAGTAGTTCACCCAGCCACGCAGCACCGGATTGATCAGTTGAACCACCCGATCCACTGGCTGTGACTGGTGTCGTCTGAACACCTCCTTGAGCTTGCGCAGCAACGCCGTGCGTTTCTTCAACTTGGGCGTATAGTGCGCTCGCCACACCTGTCTCTTCGCACTGCGCAGGCGACGGAAGTCGAATCCCAGAAAGCCGAAGCTTTCCCCGCAGTCCAAATCCACCGTGCGACTCTTCTCTTCATTGACTTCGACCTGCAGTTTGGCAAACTCTTCCCGAAGCCGTCGGCTTACCGCTCCCAGCAGCCAGGCATGGCGCGGATGGGCATCGATCAGCACGACCAGGTCGTCGGCGAAACGAGCATACTCGACGTAGGTGTATTTCCCGTTTCCGGTGGCTTCCTTCGCCCGCTCCAGCATCCGATCCACCTCGGTGAGATAGAGGTTACTGAGCAGCGGCGAAATCACCCCGCCTTGCGGAACGCCTTGTTTGCCCGATGCCGTCAGCATCAGCTTCAGCAGATGCATGACGTCCCCATCATTGACCCGACGCGCCACCTTTTCCAGCAGCAGATGATGCCGCACGGTGTCAAAGTAAGCGCGCAAATCCAAGTCTATGACACGGGTCTTCCGCTGGACGATGGCCGTCGCCACCCGATGCACCGCTTCATGCGCGGTCCGCTTCGGACGATAGCCATACGATCCCGGTTGGAAGTCTGCTTCAAAGATCGGTTCCAAGATGAGCTTGAGCGCACCTTGCACCACGCGGTCGCGGATGCAAGGAATCGAGAGGACGCGGACTTTGCCCCCGTCCTTCGGTATCTCCTGTCGTCGCGCCCGTAACGGCACGTAGGTGCGCTCGGTCAGTTCGCCCTGTATCTGCTCGAGGAAGGACTCCACGCCTTGCGCCTCGATGACCTCGAATGTCACCCCATCAATACCCGGGGCGCCGTTGTTCTTCTTGGCCAGCGCGTACGCTTCGCGCAGCGTTTCCATCTTGCAGACATGGACATACAACCCCCAGAAACGCCAGGACGGTTCAGCCTTCGCCTTGACGTATAGTCCCCGCCTCAGGTCCTGCAAGCTTATGGACGCCTTTGTCATCTCGTCCTTGCCTCCCATGTTGTCGAGGACATTACAAACAGCAGGGCCCCTTCGCTCCACCGTCGTTACCGGCTTCACAGCTACTACGGACCCATCCGCCACCCTCTCGCCTTCGGCCCACTTCCCGGGTTCGCCGGTTATAGGGCCTACCTTGCTCCGGCGATTTCGCGCCGGGGCGAGGAGGGCTTCTCCAGTTGCTCAGCATGTCCTTGTCATCGTGCCGTCGCTTCCACCCCGCCGAAGTGGCATAGCCGTGTCGGTCAGATTTCGGCTACCCATGCTGCCTTCGCCCTACGGATGCAGGCTCGGCCTTCGGGGCTTTTCATTTTCGAGGCCACATTCACGTTCACTTTCATTACGGCCCGATGACTCGCGTACTCCCCAAAGGAGCACCTGTCGATAGGCTTCAGAGTCTTGGTTTCCCGCCACCCTGCTATCCAAGCTACGGAGCTTCTGACTGTTGCTCCGGCAGGTCTATGCCGCGCTGGTCCGCTGGGCCCAAAGGAAATACAAACACCTCCGCGGTCGGAAGGTGCGTGCAGCGGCATGGCTGAAAGACGTCAAGTCTCGGCAGCCAGGCTTATTTGCGCACTGGGCCATGGAGCGCACGGTTGGACGATAGGAGCCGGATGGAATCGAGAGGTTCATGTCCGGATGTGTGTCCAGCAAAGGCTGGCATGTTCAGCAGGAGATTCGGGACGACAGGTTCCCAAGTTTCCGAGTAGACGGGGACGTTACCGCCCCCATCCCTCACAGACCCGGACGAGCCCAATTAAGGCATCCGGTTCTTCATTGCACAGATTCGCTCACGTATCGGTATAGCAGTGCACAATTCGA
>NZ_QKWJ01000103.1 GCF_003353055.1 Cupriavidus lacunae | reverse complement strand
GGGGACCGAAGGCGCCCAAGAAGAAGGGCTATGTTGCCGGATGCGTGGCACGACGGCATGTATCTACCGCCCGTGTCATCAAGGCTGGACGTGTCGTTTGATCACCTTGAAAGGGGTGGCCCTCAGAGCTTTGCCAGGGACACGCCTGGATCGGCGAGGTCCTGCGCCTTGACCCGCGTTTGCTTCTCGATCAGGCGGCGCGCGAAGCGCAGGTCGCGCGCGGCGTTGCCTCCCAGCGCGGCCATCACCCGCTCGCCCTCAAGGTAAAAGAAGACGAAGCTGCCGGTCGCCGGATCCCCGCGCACCACCACCTGGTGCGAGGGCAACGGCACGCCGTAGATCTGCAGGTTGGTGTCGTGCTGGTCGGACCAGAACCAGGGCAGCGGGTCGTAGTGGACCTCGCGCCCCAGCGCGGACCGGGCCGCGGCAATACCTTGCTCCTGGGCGTTCTGCCAGGATTCGAGCCGCAATCTGCGTCCGGCCCAGCTGTTGCGTGCGACGGCGACGTCGCCGGCGGCGAAGATATCCGGGTCGGAGGTGCGGCATTGCGCGTCGACCAGTACGCCGCCTTCGCAGTCCAGCCCGGCGGCGCGCGCCAGTTCGTCGTTGGGCACGAGGCCAATGCCGACCACGGCGGCGTCGCAGCCGATCGCGCGCCCGTCGGACAGCAGGACATCGAGCCCGCCAGCCGCGCCGGGGGCAAAGCTCGCCACTGCCGCGCCCAGCAGCACTTCCACGCCCTGTGCGACATGCAGCGCCTGCAGGTGCGCGGACAACGCCTCCGGCACGCTGCGCTCGCACAGCCTGCCCATGGTCTCGATTACGGTCACGACGGCGCCGCGCTTGCGCGCTGTAGCCGCCACTTCCAGACCGATCCAGCCCCCGCCGACGACTGCCACGCGCGCATCGCGCCGGAGCACGGACCCCAGCCGCTGCGCGTCGTCGATGGTGCGCAGCGTATGCACGCCTGGCAGGCTGGCGCCCGGCACGTCAAGCTCGCGCGCCCTGCCGCCTGTGCAGAGAATCAGCTTGTCATAGCGGATGGCGCCGCCGTCGGCCAGCATCACGCGCCGGTCCGTCCGGTCCAGCCGCACCACCTGTGTATCTGGCTGCCATTCGATTGACAAGGCAGCCAGCGCCGCCGCATCGAGCAAGTGCAGGCTTTCGGGTGCTGCCTCGCCGGCCAGGACTGCCTTGGAAAGTGGCGGACGTTCGTAGGGCGGGTGCGGCTCGTCGCCAATCAGCAGCAAGCGGCCATCGAAGCCCTCGTCGCGCAGCGTGCGCGCCGCCCAGGCACCGGCCTGGCCGGCACCAATGATGACAATGGTCGTTGGTTCCATATCCATGACAGTCCTCCGCTCTCAGGACAAGGCAACCACAGGTGGCAGCACCTGGATCAGCACCCTGCCCTCTGCCACCTGCACCGGATAGGTCTGGACCGGCGTCACGCAGGGTGCCTTGCGCGCGGCGCCGGTGCGAAGGTCAAACAGGCCCTGGTGCAGCGGGCACTCAACGCAGCCATCCTCGACAAAGCCTTCGGACAAGGGCACACGCTCATGTGTGCACAGGTCATGCAGCGCAAACAGTTCGTCCCCGACGCGGAACACGGCAATCGATTTTCCCGCCGCCTCGACCGCACGCGGTTCGTCTTCAATGAATTCGTCGGTCCCGCCGACGTCATGCCAGTTGCTCATGGTGATGCGCTCCTAGATTGGGGTAGCCAGCAGGGTCTGGACTCGCGAGGTGTCGTAGATGACCCGCTTTTCCCTGTAGCGCCATGCACCGCCCTGCCGGACGACGATGTCGCGGTAGACCCCGGCCTGGTACACGGTGGAATCGCCCGCCGCACCGGTGTTGACGACGATATAGCTCGACACCGTGCGGATCTCATCGTCGGTCGCGGATTCGATCACCAGCCCGCCCAGCGCATGCCGGTAGCCGTGCGCTTCATAGATGTTTGCGTGGCGCAGCGCGACGACGCGGTCGCGCATCATCTTCTGGTTGCGGCAATGAATGATGGGCGCGGGCAAGCCGCGGTCCGCGTTCTCGCGCGAGATGATGGTGTAGGTGCCGTCCTCCGTGAAGAAGGCTGGCCAGGTCTCGAGCAGGTCGTTGTCGATGGCGTGAACGTAGCGGCTTTGCAACGCGCTCAGTTCCGCCCATAGCTGCAAGTTGTTTTCCATCTCAGTACCCCATTGCACGCTGATAGCCGGCCCAGAAGCGGCGAATCAGGTTTTCCGTGATATTGCTGTTGGTCTGCTCGGGCGCGTCCAGGCCCATGCCCATGTAGGAAGTCTTGTCACCATCCCGCACGGTGCCCCGCTGCACCAGCTCGGTGGCTTCGGTGTCCTCCATCGAGATGTAGCCCGCCGGCCCCACCAGGTTGGCTTGCAGCAGGCGCAACTCGCGCAGCTCCGGGGTGTCGTCCTCGTAGCCGAAGAAGTGGAACACCAGCTCGAAATTGCTCGGGCCCTTGGGCAGCAGCTGGCGGGCCACCAGCGTGTTGTGGATCTGCTGGATCACCAGTTGCGGGAAGATCGGCTGAATGTGGTTGGTGCAGTCTTCCTCGAACTCCGATACCTGCGCCAGTACGTACGGATCCTCCAGCTCGAAACCATCCTGCATCGAACGGATCTTCTGGTCGTTGTAGGCCGCCGCGGTGTTGGTATCCACCTTTGGCTTGGTCACCGTGATCAGGCTATGCAGGCCATGCGCGGCATCCGGGATGGAGCGCGCGCTCATGCCGACCCGGAAGATGTTGAAGGTGGTGTGGAAGAGGTGCAGCAGGCTCGCGTGGTAGGGGTCCTTGACGTTCTCGAAGTAGAGCTTCCAGTTCGACTTCGAGTACTGGCGCGTGCAGCCCAGGTAGACGACAGGCTTGTGAAAGACGCGGTCGACCCACGGACGCATCTCGGGGCCGATGTAATCGGCCAGCGGCGGTGCCTCGTCGCTGAACGTGGCGAACAGCAGCCCACGGTACTCTTGCACGCGCAGCTTCTGCAGGCCGTGCCGCGACGAATCGAATGCCTTGGCCATCCCGGCGAGGGTGATGGTGCCCTGCTTCTGTCCGCGGCGGAATGGCACGCCCTGCAGGTCGCCCTCGCACGAGTAGTTCCACTGATGGTAGACACAGGTATGGGACTCCGCGTTGCCATGCTTCTCGCGACATACCATCGCACCGCGGTGTGCGCAGCGATTGACCCAGCAGGCGAAACCGCTTGCCGTGCGCGTCACCACCACCGGCGTGTCGCCGACAAAGGTGCTCTTGAAGTCGTTGAGATTGGGAATCTCGCAGGCCAGGGCCACAAAGCTCCAGTGCGGCCCGCGATAGATTCGCTCCTGCTCCCGCTCGTAGACCTCCTGCGAGCTGAACACACTGTAGGGGACGCACGAGCCGTCTGGCTGCGGGAACGAAACCTGCCGGCTGCTAGCGCATCCGGCCACCTGGGAGGAATCTGACATGGCTGTCTCCGCGAATTTATGGGTGTTGGGGGATGGACTGAGTGTAGGGAGCCACTGCCCGCCGGCATATCCGGAATCGGTGGACTTTCCCGGCGCCGCGATCCGTTTCTGGCGGCCGCCGCGCGGCATATCCGGAAATGGCACGCAATGCGCCGCCGACAGTCCGATTCAGGCAGGATTGGCAAGTCGGTCACCGCGGCGCGCTACCCATGCCGACGGCGCTATGGCAAGATGCGATGCATAAAAAGGGGGCAGTCGACCCCTGTAGACCATTCCGGGCTTCACGGCGGTTTCAGCGCGGTGGCGTATGTGCTACTTCGGAACTGCCACAAGGCCGGAACACGGGGACAGAAAATGCCGCTTTCACCACGAACCCCCGCCCTCGCCGCGCTTTACAGCAATCCATTGTTTCAATCGGATTTGCGCGTGGAGGCGCACGACCACGTCGCCCGCGAACTCACCGACCATGCGCTGCGATGGAAATCCGGCGCTCCTGACGCGGCCATGTTCAAGGGCGAGCTCGACCGCCTGAAGGTCTATGCGCTGCGCTACGGCCCTGAGGTCGAGGTGTCGGCCCGCCCGTTCGAGCAATTCACTCTGGTGCATACCTCGCTCGGTGCCGGTGCCGAGATTGAGTGTGACGGTCAACGGCTGTGGGTCGCCGAAGGCCGTACCGCGGTGCTCTCCCCGAATGAGCGTATCCGCCTGCGCTGGAGCCCCGGCAATCAGCAGCTCATTGTCAGGGTTCCCCACAGCCTGCTCGTTGAGGCCGGCGGCGGTGAAGCCGACAGGTGCCCTTTGCTCGCTTCCGGATTCCTCCTGCCACGTGCGCTGGAAGCCCAGTGGGAACTGATCGCGCATGCGCTGCTGAATCTGCTGTCATACGGGGGTGATTCCCCGATCCACGCCAACTGGGTAGGACACCTGGAGCGCAACCTCGCCCTGTTCCTGCTTTTGCACCAGCCGGCCGGCGCCTCGCCGCTCCCCCTGCCGCTGCAGGCGGCACTCAACGGCCAGCCGACGCCAGGACAGGAGCACGCCCGCGGCACGCGCCAGATGGACGCGCTGGTCGCTTATATTGAATCGCACCTGGGCGCACCGGTCTCGCTCGAAGATCTGGCGCGTGCGGCGGGCATCAGCGGGCGCACGCTGAATGGGTTGTGCCACCGCTACTTCGGCATATCGCCGATGGAGTTGCTACGCAATGCGCGACTGGACGCGGTGCGCGCCCGCCTGCTGCTCGACCCTGCCGCCAGCGTCACCGAAACTGCCCTGGAGCTCGGCTTCGGCCATCTCGGCCGCTTCGCCGGCTACTACGCGGCGCGTTTCAACGAGCTGCCAAGCGATACGCAGAAGCGTCAGGCATAGAGACGCGCAAGCGCAGCCGCGGCTGATGACTTCCCGGGCGGCCTTCGCCACTCCCGCACGGGCGAGTGGCAGGTTCGGGGGAAGCGGATAGCCATCGTTCCCGGGCAGCCTCTTCTGCTTCGCAACAATCGAGCGCGTTCCAAAACCGCAACATGGTTTTCGATTCTGCGTGCCTCGCTCGGACAGAGAACATTGCATCATTGTGGGACGTGTGCGAGCCAGCGGAATTTGCTCGCCCAAAGACAATGGATAACCGCCAGGAGACACAATGAATGCCGACACCATCGCCCAACTGTCCACCGCCGCAGGCGGATCGGGCTCCCGCGTCAGATGGCTTGTACTGCTGGTTGCGTGGGCCGCACTTGCCCTGTCAACCGTGTGTCGGCTGGCGTGGGGAACGCTGGCAATTCCCTTAGGCCAGTCGCTATCACTACCGCTGGCGGCACTCGGCATGTTCGTGACGGCTTTCTATGTCGGGTACGTACTTTCCAACTTTGTCTGCGGCTTCGCTACGGACCGTGTTGGCGGCCGCATAGCGCTCTCTTCATCGCTGGTTGGCCTTGCCGTCGCAACGTACGCCTTTTCCTATACCCCGACCCTGACGATTGGCCTGATCTTGCAGGCGCTGATGGGCCTGACCGCCGGTGCGGACTACGCTGCAGGCGTGAAGCTGGTGACGACCTGGTTTGAGAAAAAAGAGCGCGGCAGGGCCGTGGGGCTTCTCATGAGTGCGTCGTCGGTTGCCGTCATCGCAACCAATGCCATCCTGCCAACGCTGGTGGAGACCTATGGCTGGCGCTCGAGCTATCGTCTCCTGGGCATCCTTGCCCTGGTGCTGGCAGTGGGCTGCGCCCTGATCCTTCGTGACCGCGCGCAACCTGGCGATGCGGTGCAGTCCGGCGCGACCAGCACCGGCGCACAGGAATCGCACAGCAGGCGCCATTCAGGCGCGGGTGCGCTCATGACGCGAAATTTCTTGTTGCTGGCGCTGGCAGGCTGTGGCGCCTTCTGGGGAACCCTCGGGTTCACCTCCTGGGCGATCCCGCTAATGGGGAAGGCACACAATATTTCGCCGGTACAGGCAGGCTACATTCTAGCGGTCGCCGGGATTGCCGGCCTCTTGTCAAAGCCCACCATCGGATGGATTTCCGACTACGTTGGTGCTCGGCGCAAGACGCTCGCAATCATCTCTCTCGTCTTCTTCTGCGCGGTGCTGCTGGCCTTCGGGCAACTCAGCGATTTGCCGGCCTTCCGCCTCGCCGCACCCTTCATTGGCGTAGGCGCATTCATCTATAGCCCGCTACTGGTCACGATGGCCGCCGAGCACGCTGGCGCGTCGAAGGCAGGATCGGCCGCCGGCGTCGCAAACGCTGTATGGCAGATGGGATCGGCATTGTCCCCGGCGCTGGTTGGCCTGGTATATCAAGCCCAGCATTCGTTCTCGCTGGCATTCGCCGTCCTAGCCGCCGGTCCGCTCTTCGGGGCGATCTGTCTGGCATTCATCAAGGAAGGCCAGCGCCAATGACTGGTGCGGCCCACAAGCGCTACTTCTGCAAGACATCGAGGGAACATAGACATCATGAAACACATCACTCACATCACTGATACGCCGTGGATTCCGCATCAGATCGAAGGATCCAGGGGGTTCGAATTCATCTTCAATATCCTGGGCGGGGAGTACACCGAAGCGTATTCCATGGACATCGTCCGGGTAGCCGAAGGTGGCTACTCGCCTGACCATATCGACCCGGACAATCACGCGTTCTATATCATCAGCGGAGAAGCCGATATCGACATCGCAGACTCATGCCATCATGTGCGGTCCGGCGCGATTGTGCGAATTCCTCGCGGCGTCGTACATGCCGTTCGCAATGCGGGTGACGGCGAGTTGGTGCTGTTGACGATCTACGACCCGCCGCGAGTGCGCAAATCCAAGGATGGCGTCGTGCTTCCTGTGGACCATGTCGATGCGGGCTGATTAGTGCGTATCGTCCTGTTTCCGCCCGCTCTCGTGCGCTCGGGTGGAAACAGGACGGCGCCCATTCCGGTGACTCCGGGGGCGCCGTTGTAGATCGAAAGATTGTCTGCGTAGCCAACGTCGGGCACGCCGACATCGCTAACCAGCGTCCCAAAGCGACCCATGCCGGGGCGCTTTGGGACTACTGCATTCAGGTCCCAGTCCCTGCGGCAGGCTTGTCCGAATTCACAACGCTCTCCCAGCGCTCAGCGCGATGCGAACCATCGCAATATGGCTTGCAGGCGGACAGTCCGCAGCGGCAGAGCGAAAAGATGCCCTTGTGGGGGTAATGGTTGCCCTCGGCATCGACGAGATTGAACTCCCCGGTCACATGGAGGGGGCCTGAATTCATAACGCGGATTTTGGCAGTGGACATAAGTACTCCGGGCGCAGTATCGCCCTTAATCGTTGGACGCTGTGGCCGGTGCGCGCGGGCAGCTGCGGAAGCCGGCCTCGCTGTGGGATGCATCGCAGAACGGGGGACGCTGTGTGTGCCCGCAGCGGCAAAGCCAGAGTGACTTGCGCCGGCGGAATGGCACCCCGGCGTCATCAACCATTTCGAAGTCGCCGGTGACCTCGAGCGGGCCATCGTCTTTCAGGGTAATCGTGGTAGTCATTCTTCAATCGTCCGTGAAGGGATAGGCCAGGACTCACGCCGTCGCCGTCTGGCTCAGGGCATCCGGGTGTACAACTTCGACCTTTGCCCCAAGGACGTGGAATTCCCCTCGGCTGCAAACAAGAGGCCGGTCATCGGTCCGGTGAATCTTCAGCGTCTCACCAACAAGGATGGTATGGTCCCCGCCATCATAGGCAGCCCAGCGTCTGCACACGAACCAGCCCATCGTCCCGGCAAGCACGGGCGCTCCCTCGTGCCATTCGTAGCTGGGATTCCACCTTTCGGTCATACGGTTTGCAAAGTAGTGACCGTGGAATGCCTGGCGCTCTCCCAGGATGTTGATGGCATAGGGACCATCAGCGGACAGAAGCGCGTGGGACTTGGCTGTCTTTGCGACACTCACTGCAACAAGCTGCGGCTCAACGGATACGGCAGCAAAGGAGCTCGCGGTCATGGCGTGCATGCCGCCATGGCCATCGTCCATGGAAACGACGGTCACGCCGGTAGTGAACGCGCGCAGGCCCTTGCGGAACTCTTCCGGGTCAATATGTAGGGATCGCGTCATATCTTCTCCTGTGTTTTACCAAATTGAAATACGTGGTCTATCGTCGCAAGGCGCGGGTGAGCAGACAAGATGCGGCCGTGGAAAGCGACGTTCCGATGCGGGAACAGCATCCCGCTACGTTTGGTCCGGATACGAAGTCATGGCAAACACTGGTTGACGCTGTTATTGGAGGCCGTTATAGACAGAGACGCTCTTGCCTCAATGCCGCGGCGCCATGGGAATCGGAATTTGTGTTGCTTCCACCTGGCCAAGGCAGCAAGGACAACCAACAGGCGCCCCTTACCTATGATGGAAATCGTCGACATCAGAGTATTTGCAAAGATCAGTGAGCTGATGAGCCTCAGTGCGGCGGCCAATGTCCTCGGCATGCCGAAATCGTCGGTGAGCCGCAGCCTGACGCGATTGGAAAAGCATCTCGGCGTTGCATTGCTGTATCGCTCGAACCGAAAACTTGCACTCACAGATACAGGCCTGTTGTTCGCCGAAGACGCACGCCGGATCCTCGCTGATGTTGAGGAGGCAGAGCAAAAGGTAGGACAAATCAGACATACCCCGCAGGGGCTCTTGCGCGTCAGCGCACCCGTTACGCCGGGTCAGTGGATGATCGCCCCGCTCGTTCCCGACTACCTTGCGCGCTACCCCGAGATGAAGGTTGAACTGACGCTGACAAGCCACAAGGTCGAGCCCATGGCTGAAGAAATCGACGTGGTGATCCGCACTGGCAGCCTTGAAGACAGCCGGCTCGCAGCGAGGCGGTTGGGAACCGTGGCTCTGAAGCTGGTGGCAACACCATCCTATCTGGTGGCCCATGGAACGCCCGAAGTACCTTCAGACCTTGCCGGGCACGCGCTCCTGGACATTTTTGCGGGCAGCGTGGAGTGGCGATTGCACAGAGGCCCGGAGGTCGAGACGGTCCACGTGCACATGCGCTTCTCGGCCAATGACACCAGCACGATCCGCACGGTGTTGCTAGGCGGAACCGGCATCGGTTGGCTTCCTGATTATCTTTGCCGGGCGGACCTCGAATCCGGAGCGCTGGTGCATGTGCTGCCACAGTGGGGCCGCGGCAACCGCGATATCCACGCCGTGTTCCCGCAGCACCGAACGGTATCCCCTAAGGTTCGGTCTTTCGTGGACTTTTTATGCGAGCGCTTTGAGAGTTCTGCCAACCCCCGCTAGCCGCAATTGCCGGCTTCTGCCGCGCCACGGGTCCGCGCAACTGATCAATCCAGGCTGATTCCACGCGTCCGGATCAGGAACTTCCATCGGGCAACGTCATCCTGGACGGTCTTGGCGAACGATTCCGGCGTCGAAGCGACCACCTCCATGAACTGGGTGCGCAACTTCTCGCGAGTCTCAGCCTGAGATAAAGCCTGCGCAATCTCGCTTCGCAAGCGTCTGATGACTGGCGCGGGGGTTCCCGCAGGCGCGATGACGCCCATCCAGGAGTTTGCTTCGATACCGGGCATCCCGAGTTCCTCCAGCGTCGGCACATCGGCCAGCACAAGCGAACGCTTTGCCGATGCAACCGCAAGGGCACGGAGTTTTCCTGCCTGGACCTGAGCGGCCACAGCTTGCTCGGGAAGGCAACCCATATCGACCTCCCCACTAATCACCGCCAACATGGCCTGGGGCGTGCCGGCGTAGGTCACCCGCGTAATGTTGGTGCCACTTTGCTGAGCAACGAGCTCCATGCAGAGGCGGTTGATGGAACCGGCACCGATGGCTGCATACGTGTACTTTCCCGGGTGCTTCGCCAGCATCGGCACCAGCTGGCCCATATCCTTCACATTGAGTGCGCTACGGACGACCAGGACGTTTGCCTGCGTCACCGCCAGCGTCACCAGGGCCAGTTCCCTGGCAGGGTCGTACGGAAGGCGCTTCTGCAGCAGGGTGTCGGCACCGATCGGGCCGGGAGGCGTAATCCCAACCGTATAACCGTCGGGGGATGCCTTGGCGACGAAATTCACTGCGACCGCGCCTCCGGCACCTGGCTTGTTGTCCACCACGATGGTCCCGCCAATTCTTGCGTGCAGCGCATCGGCCAGGATTCGGGCGAAGATATCGGGCGTCGAGCCTGCCGTAGACGGAACCACCAGCTTGATCGGCCGACTTGGCCATTCCCCGGCGTATGCCATCAGACAACCGCATAGTGCCGCAATCCCAACCGCGGCCTGCTGCCCCAAGATTCGCCACCCACGCTTGCTCATATTTTCTCCATGGTCCTCGGTTCATTGCCCCGTCCCAGGGGCCGCTCGTGTCGAATCAGCTTCCCTTGCGACGCCGAGGCGGATCGTAGATCGCGAGAAACACCAGTGGCGCGCCGCCATGGTTGCGCAACTCATGCAAGGACCCTTGCGGTACCTTCACGATATCGCCCTGCTGAAAATCGAACGTCTGGCCGTCAATCACCATGCAGCCCTGCCCCTCGAGAATGGCAAAGGCGTGCCTGCCATGGTCCGTATGCGCAGCTGAAAACCCTCCGCCCGCCACGCGCATAAGGTCCACGCTATACGCATTGGTAAGCTCGTCACCCAGGATCATGGGCTTCAGTTCATACCCTTTCACGCCCTCGGCTTCAAAGACCTTCCAGGCAAGGGATTCGGTAGCCACGACTTCGGGAGCCTTCCTGCACGCCTCTCCCGATCGCTGCCAGGTCGACTCCGGTCTTTCATTGACGCCAGCAGCACTGGCTTCCGGCTCCAGCGGTGGGTCATGAATTGTGAGCAGCCACATGGGCACGGCACCCGTATTGCGTAGTTCATGGGGAACACCGCCTGGAATCTTGATGATTGAACCCCGGCAAACCTCACTGTCTTCTGCTGCGAGCGAGGCGATGCCCTTCCCATCGATCACGAAGATCGCCTGGTTACCCACGCCGACGCCCGTTGGTGTCCGCCCACCTGGATCGACACGGGCCAGCCCCAGAGAGTACGCGTCGGTGTACTCCTGTCCGATCAGTCCGGAACGGCATGCGTAGCCTGCCGACGTCGTCGTAGACGGCGACCGGTACCAATTGGACATTGCGGTAATGACTTTCATTGAACTTGACTCATTCAAATCGCTAGCCCTCCCGACGGGCAAGAGTCGCTGGGCGGCACACTGGTTGTGCCGCCCAGGTATCAGAACACGTGTTTGATGCCGATGCCGCCTGCCGTCGAACGCGGATTGCCGGGGCCCACAGAATTGGCAACCTGCTGCACGCCACCACTGCCCAATGCGTACATCGACCCGTTTCGATTATCAATCGTGCCGACGGATCCATATAGCGTCGTACGTCGGGACAGTGAATACTCGCCACCCACGGCGAACCACGTTGCATTTCTGCTTCCGGGATTCACTTGGTAGTTCGAGCGGTCGTTAATCCGGACCACTTGCGCAATCGCAGTAAAGCGTCCGATGGGAATACGGACACCCAGATTAGTCAGCCTGAACTCGCTCACCGACGCCCTGAAGTTGTCTGCGGCACGGGCCAGCGAACCTGTACAAGTGGTACAGCTATTCTTTTCATCAGTAAAGCCGAGATAAATCTTGGCAAGCTGCAAGTCGTAGCTCCCGCCCAGGGAATAGGAAGTGATATGGCCTGTGGCACCGTTTCCGCCATCCTGGCGACCCCAGCCTGCATTCAGATCCCACGGCCCCTGGAGGTAGCGCGCCGATAGTCCGTAGGTACTGCCAAGTTGAGGAGACTTTTCTCCCGGCGCATACAACACCGAGAACGACAACGTTTTCCACTCGTCAGGCGAGTAGTATTTGATAGCGTTATCGGCACGCGCGGAGACAACCTGGGGGAGAACTTGCTGCACCGCCGTTGCGCCGCTGCGGGTCAGCGAGATAAGAGCACCGCTGCCCATCCAGTAAAAGGCATCAACAAATGAGTTTGTCAGCGAAACCGGGGTTGGCTGCCGCCCCAGCAGGAGACTCCCGGCATCCCGCTTGACCAGACCGACCGCCGCCTCCCGGCCGAACAGACGTCCGCCCTGCCCCATCTGGCCGTCATCTGCGCTAAATCCACCCACGAGACGGAAGGTCGCGCTGAGTCCCTGACCGAGTTCTTCCGTCCCATCGATACCCCACCGGCTGCCGGCGTCGCCGCCGGAGATCACCCGAGTCTGCGTGCCCTTGCCTGCACTGCTTACTTCCACACCCGCATCGACAAGGCCAAACACGCGGACACCTGATTCGGCGTGCGCCTCACTGAGGCTAAGAGCGGCCACAAGAATGGAATGCCGAAAAAACCATCGCACCGTAATTCTTTCCAAAATCGACGCCTCCCCTGCACCTGGTTTCGTTAGTTCTAATAATCTGAATAGCGGCCCGCCACCACTGGAGACTTTATGAACCCGCGGCGCACTATTTGTTCTTACCGAACCAGCAAAGTCTAGGTTGCAACGATTAACCCAAACAAGGTCGTGCAGTGGTCCATCATGTTCCCGCGCGGGAACGGGATATCACGTTTACCCTGATTGATATCGCAACCATGCCCATCGGAATGAGGTCGAAACTGGGTATGGAAGTCGGCATGAAGCCCGTGGCTCGCAAGCTGCGCATATCGGCCGCTGCGAAGAAGCCGGCATGGCGCCGACGGGTGTCTGTCGAGGAAATCCAATACGGTCATCGCAGGCCGCGATATTCCCCCGCCGATCATGCAGTGCGTGTCGCGGCTACTGCCCTGATCTCGACGAACAGCGACGGCCTGGCCTCGCGGGTGACGGCATCAGGGCCTTCTCGGTGCTCCAGGAGCCGCCAGTACACGGCATGCGCGCCCGATGAACAGGCAATCTGCGCAGGGCCGCGTCAGGCTGCAGCGCGTTCCTCGTGGAATGGATAGTCGACGTAGCCGACGTCCGTGCCGCCAAAGAAGGTGTCGCGGTCGTAGGCGTTCAGCGGCAGTCTGCGGCGCAGCCGTTCAGGCAGGTCAGGGTTGGCAATGAAGTCCCGGCCGAAGGCCACCAGATCGGCGTCGCCCGCGGCGATGATCGCTTCAGCGCTGTCGCCCCTGAAGCCGCCTGCCGCGATGATCGTGCCGCGGTAGAACTTGCGGATCAGTTGCGAGGCCACCGGGTTGGGGTTCCTGCTCTCGTCCTCGACATTCCCCCGCACGCGCGGCTCGATCAGGTGCAGGTAGGCGAGATCGAGCTTGCCCAGTTCGGCGGCCACATAGGTGAACAGGCCTTCCGGGTCGCGGTCGGACATGTCGCCAAACGAGCCGCTCGGGCCCAAGCGCACCGCGACCCTGTCGCCACCCCAGACAGAGATCACCGCACGAGTGGCTTCGAGCAGGAAGCGCGCGCGGTTCTCGAACGAACCACCGTAGCGGTCCGTGCGCTTGTTGCTGCCGTCCTGCAGGAACTGGTCGAACAAGTAGCCATTGGCGGCGTGCAGCTCGACACCGTCGAATCCGGCTTCGAGGCCACGCTCGGCGGCACGGCGGAAGCTCTCAACGAGCTCCGCGATCTCTTCGATCTCCAGTGCGCGATTCGGCGTGTTGGGCACCCAGCCCGACCGCGTATAGGCCACGCCGCCGTGCGGGATCGCCGACGGGCCCACCGGCTGGCTGCCCGCCGGCTGGACTTCCACATTCGATTGGCGGCCTGCGTGGTAGAGCTGCAGGAAGATCCTGCCGCCCTTTGCATGCACGGCATCGGTGACCAGGCGCCAGCCCGCGATCTGGCTGTCGTCATAAAGGCCGGGTGCGCCAAGGTAGCCGTTGCCATTGGGCGCGGCGATGGTGGCTTCACTGATCAGCAGTGCGCCGGGCGAGGTGCGCTGCGCATAGTACTCGGCCATCAGTGGACCGGGGATCGCGCCTTCGCCGGCGCGCATGCGTGTGAGCGGCGCCAGCACGACACGGTGCCTGAACTCGTAGGCACCGACCTGGATGGGTGTGAACAGACTGGACATCGATAACTCCTGCTTGTGATGGAATTGATGTGCGTGCCAAGGGGCACGCGACAAGGACAATGTAAGAAAGGATGTAGCGCCGAGGACCGCGGTCCGGCTCCGGACTTTCCGTGTCCGCAATCGGTATGCAGATCAGTCCGGAACAATGGTGAGAATCTGGGCGACGGTGGTCATCACGCGGGCGTACCCGGCGCCACGACCCTGGCGTTGCGGGCCAGGATTGCCAACGTCACCGCTACCGACGCCAGCTCAAAGAATCCGCCGACCAGCCCCAGATTGCCGACCTGACCCTGGGCCATTGTCAGGCCGCCCACCGCGGCGCCGACGGAGAAGCCGATATACATGAACGACGCATTGAGCGACAGCACGATCGACGCGACATTGACGCCGGCCAGTTCTATCAGGCGTGCCTGCTGGGCGGGGTAGAACGCCCAGGCGCACACTCCCCAGACGATCAGCGCGACGAGCACCGGGCCCATCGCATGTTCCGGCTGGACTAGCCGCGCCACAACGGAAAAGCTCAGGAAGGCCAGCCCCATGATCGCGACCGCCGGCACAATCACGCGCGGCGGCCCCAGCCGGTCGCTCAGGCTGCCGCCAAGGAACACGCCCACGGCGGCCGCAATGCCCCATGTCAGCATCACCAGACTGATCTGCGTATCGTGCACGGTGGTCAGGCTGGTGACCAGCGGCGACAGATAGGTGTAGACCGTGTACGAGCCGGTCGCCCACAGCGTGGTAGCCAACAGGGTTGCCAGCACGACTGGCCGGGCGGCGACCGAGACGCGCTCGCGCAAGGTCGCGGTGGGAATGCCTTGCCCGATTTCGCGCGGCACGCCGACGTATACCCCGATCGCCGCAATCGTCGACAGCACTGCGACGCCGGCGAACGTCATGCGCCAGCCAAGCCCGTGACCGATGACGGCTCCCATCGGTACGCCGAGCGCCAGCGCCACCGTGATGCCGGCATTGACGAGAGCAATCGCACGGCCGCGCAAGGCCGGGTGGACCACCGCACCCGCCAGCGCATTCGCGCCCGGAACGAACAACCCGGCCGAAAGGGCCAGCAGTACACGCGCACCCATCAGCCACCAGAATCCGGGGGCAAAGCAGGCAAGCAAGTTGGACAGCGCGAATACGATCATGCTCGCCAGCAGCAGCGTGCGGCGCCTGACGTTCCCGGTGGCGGCCGTGAGCACCGGTGAGCTGATGCCGTAGGCCAGCGCGAATATGGAAACGAGTTGCCCCGCTTGCTCGATGGACACGCCGAAATCGGCGGCCAGACCCGGAAGCAGCGGGGAAATCATGAAGCCTTCGGTGCCGATGGCGAAAGCGCCCAGAGCGAGCAGGTAGACAGCGTTCGGAATCTTGCTTGCGGTAGCCATGTCGAGGTCCTTGGTGCGTACTGCCGGGGGCGGTGCCTCAACCGGCAGCCATCGAATCGTTGAACTCGTTGACCCAGGCGTGCTCGTTCGGTCCCGGATTGGCGCGCATGTCCACGGCCGGGCCCACCAGGATTTCGTTGGCTTCCGTGCCCAGTTGTTCGATTGCGCCCGCGATGAAGGTTTCGAGAGGCATCGCGCGCTCCTCCTCGCTGCTGTTCAGCAGCTCGGTGCGGACCCAGGGGGGCGCGATCTCGATGACCGAGACCTTGCTGTCCCGAAGCAGATAGCGTTGCGACAGCGTGTAGGAATGCAAGGCCGCCTTGGTCGCGCTGTACACGGCCGTGATCGCCAGGGGCACAAAGCCAAGTACCGAGCTGACATTGGCCACGACGGCGCCCTCTTGCGTCTTCAGGTGCTCGATCAGCGCCGAGGTCATGCGTATCGGCCCGAGCAGATTGGTCTCGACGGTGGAGGTCAGCAGGTCGTCGTCGACCGGGCCGCCGGCGCCATCGGGCAACATGATGCCGGCATTGTTGATCAGCACGTTGAGCCTGGGATGCTCGGCAATCAGTCTGGCAGCGACCTTTGCGATGTCCGCCGGATCGGTGATGTCGAGCGATACCGCCTGCATGCCGGGGTTCGCTTCGATCGTCGCCTGCAGACGCTCCGCGCGTCGGCCCGAGATGATGACCTGGTTGCCGAGCTTGTGGAGCGCTTCGGCAAGGCCGCGGCCGATGCCCGAACCGCCGCCGGTGATGAATACGGTGTTACCTGTGAGTTTCATGATGTCTCCGATGGAGATGACGGTTGGAATCGGGGAGTCAGCGCGGAAAGCTGTTCCCGAACATGGGCAGGCCGCTTTTCGATTCGGCCTCGGTGGCCTCGTCCTGCAGCACATCCCAATGCTCGGCGAGCACGCCATCGGCAATCCGTAGGATGTCGGCGGCAATCCAGGCGACGGGGCGGCCATTGCCGGAGAAGCGCCCGTGGATGATCACGTAGTCGCCATCCGCCACGATCACGCCGGGCTCGTACCGCAGGGTCGGCGGCAGGGTCTTGATGAGGTTGAACAGGCCGTCGCGGCCCGGTTCGATATGTGCGCTGTGCTGGATATAGCCGGGCGACCAGAATCGTTCGGCGGCGGCGTAGCTGCGTTGGTTGAAGAGCGTGTCGAACGCTTCGAGCACGAGAGCCTTGTTGGTGGCTTCGGTGGCAGTGGTCAAGTTGATGCTCCTGAGGGGTGGGTGGCGTGGCGGATCGGCTTGCGCAAGGGTTGGTGACGCTCGATGTACATGCCGGCCCCTGTGCTGTGCCCTCACTCAATCACAATGGTGATTGACATTGAGTTTTGGCGATCGAATCCAGAAAGTCAAGGTCATTCACCATTGTCTTTCTTGAGGGCGGCTATACTTGAGGTGACAACCGCACAAAGGAGCATTGAGCGATGGGCGTTTCAAAACAGCAGGCGGCAGAGAACCGCAAAGCCATCATTGCGGCTTCGGAGAAGCTGTTCCGCGAGCACGGCATCGATGGTGTCGGCCTGAGCGCGCTGATGAAGGCCGCGGGCTTTACCCAGGGTGGCTTCTACAACCACTTTGAATCGAAGGAGGCGCTGGCGGCTGAAGTCGTGGCGACTGCAATGGACAAGGCCAACCACGATCTGAAGGAAGCCATCGCAGCGCCCATTGCACCGGGCAGCAACCGTTTGCGGCGACAGGTTGACTATTACCTGTCCGGCGCGCACTGCAGTGATATCGAACAGGGTTGCGCCGTGGCCGGCCTCACCGCGGACGTCCGCCGGCTAGGCAACGAGGCGCAAGCGCGCTTTGCGAATGGCTTGCAGGAGATGATTGAAATCCTGACCGCGCTCGTCGCGGAGCAGCGCGCCGGAGGCATGGAAGGCCAGGAAGCGCGCCGGGAGGCAATGGCGTTCTACAGCGAGATGGTCGGGGCGCTCATCCTGTCGCGCGCGGTAGGCGGCGCCAATCCCGAACTCGGGCAGGAAATCCTGGACGCAAGCCGGCAGACGCTTCTCAGGGATTTCGCGCTGGAGGTGACAGAGGGCAAGCGGTAAAGGGGGCCTCCCGTGCTGCGGCGCACTCGCCACAAGCCTCGAGGTTCTCGTCCCGCCACAAGCACTACACTTGCTAATGGGGCAGTAGGACGGATGCGCCCCCCGTTTTGAACCACGGCTTCTTATCCGCCTCGGGGCGAACTGTTCTCCGCCATGGAGACTCGTCATGTGCACCAACTACGATCCGGTGCCGCGCCATCTTCTGCAAGACGTATTTGGCGTCGATGCACCTCCGACTGAATGGAAGCCTGAAACTCTGCCGGGCGATGCTGCGCCGATCGTCCGCGCGGATGCTAAAGGCCGGCGCGAGTGCATCATCGCCGGCTTCGGCCTGATGCCGCGGTCACGCAGCGGTCACGGCGCCAGATCGTTTGAAACCATGAATGCGCCATCCGAGAAGGTTGGCGAAAGATGCAGTTGCAGCGGACCCTGGTACCGCGGCCAGTTGTGTCTCGTCCCAGCCACCGCCATCTACGAACTGAACTACGATGCCGGGCCACAGCCATCGCGCTACAAGATATGGCTACCGGATGAACTGGCGTTCGGCATCGCGGCGCTGTGGAGAGCTTCAGCTGATGGCAGCCACTCATTCACCATGCTGACAACGAAGGCAGACCACCATCCCGTGATGAGCCGGTTGCATGCTCCCGGCAAGGCGAAACGAGGCGTCGTCATCGTCCCGAGAGCCCGGTGGGATGCGTGGCTTACGTGCAGGGATCCAGACATCGCCCGCAGCTTCATGACGCTCTATCCGGCCGACCAGATGGCCACTGAGCCAGCGCCGGTCTTGCCGGGGCTTAAAGGGCATTCTGCCGTGGTTGAAGTCCCCCTGCCGATTTCCCTGACGCCCGGCCCATTATTTCTGTAACCAGGCCATTGGTCTCAGAATTTCAGCGCATTGACCATAAAGACCAGCGACGCGGCAAGGCTCAGCACGCTGCGAACCGCATGGAGCCGCCCCCACTTCTCAAGTAGCCGCCGCGTTTCTGCTGACGCAGGATCGCGCGTCTGCATCAATAACAGCGCATTGGTCGGCTTGATGACGATCAGCGTGAACGTCACCACACTGCCTATCAGCAGAGCGCCGACCAGCCAGGTTACGCCGGCGCCGAGCCCCCACGCCACGACGCCGGCGACGCAGCTCAGCACGGCGAGCGGCGCTTGCATCACCGTCGCGCGAGCATAGCTTGGCGCCCAAACCGTCGCAGCTGTCCTGGTGTCGCATTGCATCCGGGCCGGATGCTCGACAAGACTGACGTAGATGGCCGCGCCGGCAAAGACGGTACATGCCAGCGTGGCGACGAGTTCCGCAACCGCGAGCATACTTGGCTCCCCGCACGAGGCATGACCTGACTTTCCGGAATATCAGCGACAGATTACCCGCTGCCCGACGCGATAGTACGGCGATGCTGGACCGAACGCTGTCTCAGTGACCGAGACCACTCCTGGCGATCTGCTGCTCCACGAACCGGGCGAACAGCGCATGCAGGCGCGTCGTCGGATGAAGGCTATCGGCAAACATGTAAGTCTGATCGGCGTTGGCCGTCACATAGGTACCTGGCGAGCACAGCAATGCCGTCGCATGGGGCGTTTTCGCAGGGTCGCAGGCGACGCTGGTGTTTGATACGGCGAAGCCATTGGCCTGAAAGTTCGCGATGAGCTGGGTCACCCATGTATAAGAATCGATCTGGATGACGCTGCCTTGCAGCATATTGGCCTGCAAGGCAGCGTTCAGTCTGTCGTTGAAGATTTGCGATAACTGGGTCAGGTTTGCCCCGCCGTCGGACGAGGCGATGCCTTTGGGCGATAGTCCGACATTCGGAACATTGATCAACACCACATGCGTGGCGCCGTTCTGGACGATCTGTCCGACCACTTGAGCGAGGGTGGTTGCCGCCGTCTGCACGGTCTGCGCCGCGGCAGGAAGGGCCCCGGCGCGAAGTACGTCATTGGAGCCAACCCAGACCAGCACCAGTTGGTTGGCGTTGAAGTTCCCACGCGCGGCCAAATAGCTGGAAACCTGCTGGCTGACGGGCATTTCGATGTTGCCGATCACGTCGGTAAGAAAGTCGTTCTGGTTTGCCGGGGTCGCCACCGTGGCGCCGCCCTCCGCATAGCCGAGTCCGCCTTGCGCGGTCAGTCCATGAGTGAAGTCGATCGTAAACGCCGCGTTTAGGGTATCGCCGTAGTATTGCGCGACATCCTGAGCCCACACTTGCCCCGGGTTGGTCGTGAAACGCCCGCCGCCCACCGCGCTCGCAATCGGTGCATAGGTCCCGACGTCGGACAGGCTGTCGCCGAACGAGACAACCTGAAGATGAATGCCGCCTGGCGGGGTAGCCATGCCGCTGTCGTTACTCGACCCCCCGCCATCCCCGCCGCATGCGGCAAGCAATGAAACCGCCACGGCAAGCATTGCAGCGCAAACCTTGACATGGATTCCTTGCATGGCTCCTCCCTCGCCGGCCGGCTGGGCAGTTGCGGTCACGTGGCGGACTTATCGCTCTTGCGATGAGCGCATTGGTTAAGCATAGGACGCCCTGGCTTCGCTTTGCGATGGTGCCCTTCAGCCAGCACTACACCATGATGAGGCCGTGTCGCATGCCCAGCATGACGGCCTCGGTGCGGCTGCTTGCGCCGAGCTTGCCGAAAATGGAGGAGAGGTGGAACTTCACCGTGTTTTCCGATAGGTCGAGCTGGCGCGCGATCTCCTTGTTGCCAAGCCCTTCGGCAAGCATCGTCAGCACTTCAGTCTCGCGCGGGGTGAGCACTTCGACAAGGGCCGCGGATGCCATCTCGCGAGGCCCCTTGCGCTGCGCCAGCAGCATGACGAGGACTTCCGGGGACAGCACGTAAAGGCCCGCTGCCACAGCTTCGATCGCGGCGATGATTTCGCCGGGCGTCGCGCTGCGCGGCAGCAACGCCGTGGCGCTGCCTGTCAAGGCTTCATGGATCCAGACGCTGTCCGCCTCGTCTGTGAGCAGAACAAGCGCCGGCGTTGCGGAATCGCGGGTCGCCTCCGGCGTCGGCAAGTCGCCGGCCTGCGGCTCCAGGTCGACCAGGACCACATCTGGCAATTCGCCGGCAAAGCGATCGCCGATCATTGCAGCGTCGGCCGCACTGCCTGCGAATTCCAGCGCCGGCGCGGCATCGACAAGCGCCTGCAGGCTTGCGCGCGCTTGCGGCGACGCGGCGACGACGGCAACCCTGACCGGGCTCATCTGTTTTATCTCGGCACCCCACATGCGGCGGCTTGCAGGAATCTCAGTGGCACGAATTCCGTTGCTGGCGTTCGCCCACCGTGACCGAGCACGCGTTGCGCTCGCCGCCCCGGATCAGCCCGATCGTCAGCAACTGTCCGATGCGGTCGCCGCCAAGTGCGGCATGCACGTCGTCCATGTCGCGGCACGGCTTGCCATCCAGTTCGATCAGCACATCCCCGATCAGCACCCCTGCTTGCTCCGCGGGCCCGCCTGCCGCCAGCGAAACCACCAGCAGCCCGCGCCCGGACGTCAGATTCAGCTTCGTCATCCAAGTCTCCGACAGGTTCACCGGCTGCGTGCCCACGCCAAGGTAGCCGTGCGAGACACGTCCTTTGCTCAGCAGTTCGCCGCTCACGCGCGCCACGGTCGCTGCCGGAATCAGGACGCCGGCGCCGGGTACGAGCGCCGATGTGCACAGGCCCATGACCCGCCCCTGCATATCTGCCAGCGCCGCACCGGAGAAACCGGGGCGCAGGCCGCCGTCCAGCCGCACGAAGGCGTCGAACTGCCCGCCTCGCCAGCTACGCCATGGCCCACTGGCAGTGCCGACGACGCCAAAATCCGCGCTGGTGCCGAGCCGGTCCACTCGCGCCACCGCAAGCACCAGATGGCCTGCCTTGAGAGAGCGCGCATCGCCGGTCTCGACCGGGTCCAGCTCCACGCCATCGAGCCTCAGTACGGCCAGGTCGGTGCCAGGGTCCCGTCCCGCCAGAACGGCCGCCACGGCACGGCCATCGGCCAGGGCGACCTCAATGCCATCTTCGTGCCTGACAGTATGCGCCGCCGTGACGACCACGCCGGGTTGCCAGATGACTCCGCTGGAGGGAAAGCGATGCCGCCCGTGCACCGCGACGACACTCTGGCCGACGCGCTCGGCGATGGCCGCCAGGTTGGCGGACAGATCCTGCAAGGGATTTCCGCTGGAGGTCGGGGTTTCCATGTGATGACTCCTGCCATTGGCTACGTGAATCGATGTTTCGCGCGCCCGGCCAGCCCGCGCATGCCAGGCGGGCAGGCAGAGACGAGTGGATTCACAATGACAGGTGCGCGAAAGCCGCGCACCACCCTAATGGGTAGCCGGCGCTGAAGTCGGTTGCGCACAGGGTCTTATGGCGTCCGCTCCGGACAGGCCATTAAAGAAGGAGAAAATCACCCTCAGCGGTGACTGGATGATTTCCAATCCAGCAGCGTCTCTGCGCTCCACTCCGCCGCAGTGAGTCTGGAGATAAAGAAATCGGCCAATGCACTAACCTTCGCGGGCCGTGCGCGGGCGGTGGGCGTGACGAAATACAAACCGCCTTCAGGCAAGCGCCAGTCGGTCAGGACGGGCTCGAGCTGATGGTCCCGGAAATACTGCGTCGCGACAAACTCAGGAAGCTCGGTGATGGCAAGTCCGGCGAGGACCGTGGGCAGTAAGGCTTCCACACTCGTTCCTCGCAGCGCCCCGGTCGGTGTGACGGTGCATTCCTCGCCACTAATATGGGTAAAACGCCAGACGTCGCGCTTGCTCCTGTTGGTGTAGGTAAGACACTGGTGGGCGCCAAGATCACGTGGGTGCTGAGGACGACCATGGCGAGACAGATAGGCAGGAGATGCCACGACAAAGCGACGCACCGGTGCAATGAGACGTGCGACGAGTGACGAGTCTTCCATGATGGCGATGCGCAGAGCGGCGTCGAAGCCATCGCCAATCAGATCCGTGTGTACGTCCGTGAGATGAAGGTCGACGGAAATATCCGGATAGGTCTGAAAGAATTCGGGCAACAACGGCGCTACCCAGCGGGCACCAAAGGAGAGTGGCGCCGCGAGCTTGACGAGACCACGCGGCCGGCTTGAGGTCTCGCGTGCGAAATCCTCCGCCTCCTCGGCCTCCGCGTAGATTCT
This sequence comes from Cupriavidus lacunae, assembly GCF_003353055.1. Classification (GTDB taxonomy): domain Bacteria; phylum Pseudomonadota; class Gammaproteobacteria; order Burkholderiales; family Burkholderiaceae; genus Cupriavidus; species Cupriavidus lacunae. The sequence goes on along the minus strand of NZ_QKWJ01000103.1, from coordinate 589 downwards.
CGCCGCTCGCTCGGCAAGCGTGTGGCCATAGTCCGTGAGTGCAAGTCGTCGGGAGGTACGGTTAAACAGCCGGCCTCCGAGCCGCGCTTCAAGGCGCGTAACGGCCCGGGAAACTGTGGCGACCGAGACACCCATGGCTGTTGCCGCGCCAGCAAACGAACCTTCTTCGGCGACCTTGGCGAACATCGCGAGCCCTTCGAAATCCGGTAGCCTCGACATCGACATTCCTGCAACGATGGTTTGCATTCATTTCTATTTCGAAAAATAGCACACCGTCATAGATTTGTCTCACGGCACCACGCCAACGTCGCCATAGACGATCACCCACTGCCTAGCCTGGAAACAGGAAATTGTCATGCTTGAAGTCCTCGCATTCACCACGCCCAACAGCGTCAAAGTCCCTATCGCGCTCGAAGAAATGCGGCTCGATTATCGGCTCGTCCCGGTCAATTTACGTCAGGGAGAACTAAAGTGGACCCACGATTTGAGACAGTGATCAGGCGGTGGTTTAAGCTGTCGTCCTTGACGGGATGATGGCGAATGAGTGAAGGCAAGAAGCGCAAGGTACACACGGCGGAATTCAAGGCCA
>NZ_QKWJ01000102.1 GCF_003353055.1 Cupriavidus lacunae | reverse complement strand
CAGCGCAGCATCGCCGCGCTACGGCGCCGCGCGACTGCCCTTGGCTTCCAGATCCATCCCGTGGGGACAGCTTCATGATAATGGCCCCCTCACGGTAGTCGTCTTCAATTCGTTTCTCTGGAGAACGCCATACGATGCGCTGAAGGATCTTCGGCCTCTAACAACGATCGCCTTCATGCCATTGGTGTTGATGACATCGGCAGAGAAGGGCCCGGCAACGCTAGAGGAATTGATGCGGCGAGCGCGTCGGCCGGACGCGAGGGTCAACTACGGCTCATCGGGTATCGGCTCGCTCGCGCATCTGACGGGGTTCGAGTTTGCCCGTCGCGGCAAACTCGACATGACGCACATCCCTTACCAGGGCGGATCGCTGGTCGCCACGGGTCTGCTCCAGGGCGATATCCAGTGCAGCTTCGTAACGTCCATCGAATCGGCATCACTGGTGCAATCGGGCAAGATGCGGGTCCTTGGCGTGGCGGCACGCCACCGCCTACCGTCGTTGCCCAATGTCCCGGCTATTGCCGAGGAGTTGCCGGGGTTCGAGAGTGTCTTGTGGTTTGCAGCGTTCGCGCCGAAAGGCACGCGCGAGGACGACGCGAAGCGGCTTCGCGACGCATTGGTCAAGGCGGTAGAGAGTCCGGAGTTTCGGAAGTACCTGGCCGACCATTACGCGGAAGCCAAGGCCAGTACGCCGGAAGAACTGACGCAGCTTGTCCGGCGGGACATGCTTCATTGGGCTGACGTCGCCCGCACGGCCAGAATTTCCATGTAGGGCCGCAGTTGGCAGTCTGCCTGTCAGACGCCGCAGCAAGTTCTTTCCGGCGCGCGCCGGTGATGGCTGTTTCTGCCTACGTCAGCCAGGTCTGTCGCTGCGATGGTGCCCAGTGGAGTCAGGGGTGATTTACTCTAGCAGGCTGTTGAAACGCACTCCGTCACGAAGGGCGCAGCGCAGCTAAACACGACTCGACATGCAAATGGCCGCCAAATTCCTACCATGCCATGCAATTGGGTGCCCCAATTCCGGGGCGCGCCAGCATGGCGCCGTGCGGCAGCCCCGCTTTGGCGGCTCATTGCACCGCTCCTCGCGGTACCGCACCCAGTATTCGTGCGATTCGGGTCAGATTGCTGGCAATCATCGTCAGCTTGAAGTGCTGGTCCACGCGTTCGAGGCCACGATACACGGTTTGTCGAAGCCGTCCGACCGTCTTGCCCCAACCAAAGTGCTCTTCGACGCGTTTGCGGATGACCTGACTCACTCGGTATCCCTCGTGCCGCGAGGTACGGCCATCGATTGCGCTGCCGCCAGCTCGCGCGTCGTTGCGTGCCACATGGGGCGTCACCCTGCGCGCTCGGCAGTCTTGAACAAAGTCGTGCGTGTCGGTATCCCTTTGTTTTCGATGCAATTTACCGGGATAGCTACCCCAAGCATTCATGCGGGTTTCCGGCTGATGCTCGGAAGATATCCCCATAAAATCAATCACTTGCTGACTGGTCCATTTTCCGCATCCACAGATACCGATCTGTAGCATGGGCGTGGCGGTAGGGAAGGGCGGTCAGCCTCCGAAAAGCGGAGTCGGAGCCGACGAGCGGATGACGGCAAGCGCTCGGCGGTCAGGGGAGGCATGTCGCCGGTGTGACTATTGCGGAACCCAGAGGTATCAGTTCTTTGGTACAGCCCTCTGAGCCGCTTTCAAAGCAAAAACGGTTACGCCGTACGCCACTGCGAAGATGAGTCGGACTGGAACGCCGCAGTGGGCATGAGCCGATGCGCATAGCGCGCGATGGGGAACTCAAAAGTGCCCCGCAGATTGATTCCCTCGAGATGCGTCGGACCGATATGCCGAAGGTCCTCAGATCGAGTCGCCTCGCGGCTAATTCTCTCGAGGACGTCCCAGCTGCTTTGCATGTGCATCGTATTCCAAGCCATTACTGAATTGGATAGCAAGGTCAAGGCCGATGACACTGCCGCCAGCGACGCGTCATGGCGCGCCAGCTCGATCGGTATCTTGCCGGAATGGATCGCTCGCTGGAGAATGTGCACCGCTTCACCGCGGTTCAACACGTGCTGCATCTCATGGCGAAATGCGGTATTCGTGAAATAGTCGATCAGGAAGATCGTACGAAACAACCGTCCGAGATGCATGCCGGCCTCATAGACTGGCTGTCCACGCGCCGCTACCCCAAAGCGCGAGAGTGCCTGGACTGCGGTGCATTGCCCGCTTTGCACGGACGCCGCAATCCGCACCAGCTCGTCCCAGGCGGACTCAATGAGGCTCAGTCGAACATCTGCATCGGTGACGGCAGCCAGTTCGCCAGGCACATTATGATGCCTGGGAACATGCAGACGTCTGTCGCGCAGGTGGGACAGTCGCGGACAGAGATCGAAGCCCAACAGCCGTGACAGACTCATCGCGAAATCTGTAAAGCCATGGGTATCGACCGCCAGCTGCGCCACGTCTTCCGATCCACTCTGGCGGATGACGCCCTCGATGGCTGCGCCGGCTTGCCGCTCGTTTAGCAGTATCGGCTGGTCATAGAAGATGCCCCAGCGGTCGCGGACATGCGTGTACATGCCGATCGATGCCGTGCGTCGGCGCGGATCGGCCCGTGCCCGCCAGACCGTGCGCGTGGTCTCCAGCGACATCATGTCCGACGACGCCAGATCGGCGCGTCCCCAGTGCTGAGCGATCGAGTGCTGGTGCATGAAGACCAGGACAGCATCGGCAGCCTGACGCAGTTTTCGCTCATCTGCGATGCGATGCATCATCTGCCGGATTGCGCTGGGCGACAACTCTGGCACCATGCGCGAGAGGTCTGCCGCCGACATCGACGTGCCGTGCGCCAGCACCGCGGCGTAGACCATCAACAGCTCGCTGCGCGAATGCGGTTCCCGGCCCAGCAGGAGCCAGCTGAAGTGCGTGCTGCTGTCAATTTCCAGCAGGATTTCCGGCAATTGCCCACCGGGGTGCCGCTCGAACAGCGCGCGTCGCAGCGCCTCCACGGAGGCTTCCGGTTTCATTGCCGTGAGCGGATCGATATGGATCGCGCTATCGATTTTCAGCTCGCCACACTGGACAGCGTCGCGCAGCCTGGCGAGCCCCGCATCCAAATGTGCCACCACGGGCTCGAGGAATGTCTTGGCGTCCTGCGGCAGCTTGAGGTGGCCGTAGAAGTGATTACGTCGGGCTTGCCAATCCTCGTTGGAAATCAGTAGTGCCGCTTGGCTACGGTAGGCGAAGCTGTGGTCTAGGAAGGCCGAGCCATTACGCAGCGCCACCCGCAGGGCAAACAGCGTCCCCCATTCGAAGGCAGCCAGGGATCGCTTGCGATCCTGGCCCTCCAATGCTGGCTGCCAGGCCCGTCCCAATCGAATCGTCACCTTATCGGGCAGCCAGTCGGCCTTGCGCGCACAGAGCTTGCGCAGCACCTCCATGGCCTCGATCACCGGGTGGGCCGACTGGGCGGCGAATGGCAGGCGAACCAGCCTGCCCAGCATGGCCCTGGCTTGCCGGTGTCGTGACAGGAGTTGTGCGCGGATCAGACTGGCTCGGCTTGACAGATTCTGGGAGGTCGCCGCATCGGCCAGGGCGCCCAATTGCTGGCGAAGGGCTTCTCGTGTCAGCGTCTCGTCGGCAACCAGCGCCTTGACCGCAGCGGCGAATTCCCGCAGCTTGACGCCAGGATCAGGCCGGCCGGCGTCGATCAGGCGTCCCGCATCGTTGATGGACTTGCGAATCCAGTGCCGCAGCATGGACGACAGCTGATCCGTGGCCGCACACAACGCATAGCGCAAGAAGCATGCGGCTTCCAAGCGGCGGGACTGTTGCGCAACCCGCTTGCTGACTGACGCCGGGCGATTCGCACAACGCCGCGCGTAGTGGCGAACTACTGCCTCATTGCAGACCGCCGGCCAGCTTTGGTGGACGCCCAACAGGTACAGCCGGTCGATCTTGTCAAACAGCTCGCCCATCTGATGCGTGGAATTACGCAGCGGAACCGCCCACAGCCATTGCTGGAGGCTAGTGCGATCCCCTGACGGCCGAGGGAGCAAGTTGCCCCACGCGTCGAGTGAGGCCTCGCCGTAGGCTTGCATCAGCGCTTCAGCCAGCGCTGCCTCGCAGGCATCCACCGCCTGACTAATCAGCCGCTTCAGCGCCCTGTCGTGCGGGATCAGGATGCGATGCTCGTACAGCCAACGTTTCAGTTCGTGCAGCAGATCACTGCGGCTCGGTTGGCCTGCCAGGCACTCCTTGAGCCAGCGCGTCACGTAACGCCGCTGATGCTCGGCCATCGGGCTGAACCCGAGGGCTTGATAGGCCAGCATCTGGTGGTCCACCAGGGTATCGGTGCGCCCGTCATACAGCGCGCCCAGCGTGCCCATATCAGGCGGCGTGATGCCGAGTTGCGCGCCAACATGGGCCCAAAGGAATTTGGGTACCTGCTTGTAGGCATCGAGAGTGCGCCCAGTCATGCGGACAAAGCCGATGTGAACGGCGCAGGCCAGGCGGTACAGGTGGCTGCGCCGCGCGTCGATCAGGGCCCGCTCCTTGGCGGAGAACGTGAAGAACGTGGCAAGCTCGAACTCGCTGAGTTCGCGCGGAATCTGCCGCATGCCGAGATACGCCAGTTGCCAGTGATCCATCGCGCTTTCTCCCAAGCGACTATTTCTTCTCGGGGGCTTTGGCTAAAGGGTGTGTTCCCCTCGTCCCGTGCTACGCCTGCGGATCCCAAGCAGCCCGAATGACTGTCCGTTCAGGATAGTGGTGCGGGACGAAGGGGTGCAGTCCAACGAATTCACGCTTCAAGTCATGAGACGGTCAAGCTAGCGCCGGTTCTAAGACTGCCGAGGTGAGGGGCGACGGAAGCGTTCGGGGGTTCCGGCGTCCAGATGAAGAATTCACGCGTTGAAGCCGCCGTCTATCGTCAAGCTCGCGCCCGTCACGAAACCCGCTTCCGGGCTGGCGACGTAGGCCACCATGCCAGCGATCTCCTCGGGCGTGGCATGCCGTTGTAGCGCCATGAGCCCATGCAGCGCAGTGGCGAATTCGCCAGACTGCGGGTTCATATCGGTGTTGGTGGGTCCCGGCTGGATGTTATTCACGGTGATCTCGCGTGGGCCAAGATCTCGTGCCAGGCCTTGCGCCAGGCCTTGCAGCGCGGACTTGCTCATCGCGTAGGCGGCCCCGCCCGGGAACGGCATTCGCTCGGCATTGCAGCTGCCGATGTTGATGATTCGACCACCCTTGCCCATGTGCGGCAGCACAGCTTTGGCAGCGACGAAGATGGCCCGCACATTGACATCGAGCGTCTTGTCGAAGTCTTCCAGAGAGAAGCTGTCGAGCGGCCCCATCAGCAGGACGCCGGCGTTGTTGACCAGGATGTCGATCCTCCCCAAAGCACGCGCGGCCTCGTCGATGGAGGCGGTCAGCGCGCCGGCGTCGGCCACGTCGGCCTGAATGGCCAGCACCCTGGCGCCGCTCGCCTCGACTTGCGCCGCCAGCGCCTTGGCGGCGGCAGCCGAACTCTGGTAAGTGAAGGCGACCGCAGCCCCTTCTTGTGCGAGGCGCCGGACAATGGCCGCGCCGATGCCGCGCGAACCGCCGGTGACGAACGCTGCTTTGCCTGACAACGCTGTGCTCATGATGTTGCTCCTGTAGGTCAAGGAAGAAGGGGGCTCTCCGCTGCTGCGAAGGTCCGCTTCGGGAAAGCAACCCCCGGCTTGTCGGTAACCTTTGCATCGAGTCTAGTCAACGAAGCCGCGATACACGCGGCGGAAAAAGTAATCTTCTCGTCAGGTGACTTCAGTTTGCGGATTTCTGATAGGCGCGAACCGGCGTGAGGAACTCAATCGTGCGCGGCGCCTTCAACATAATGGCCAGTGCCGCTTCGTACTCGCTCCGGTAGGATGTTTTCAGGTGGTGATCCCTGAAATGCTGCTCGCTGCAGGCCCAGTTTTCATACAGGACGAGGGTGTCGGGATCTTCGATCGAGCGGTGGAGATACGTGTTGATAAAATCAGGCTCCTTCGACATCTGGTCGAGCACGTACAGCAGCTTGGATTCGAGTTCCGCGCGATGCTCGGGCTTGCCCGGCAGGTGGACGATAAAGGCGGTGGATTCATTCACGGTACGGCTCCAGGGAAGAAGGACCGCCGCCCTTATGCGGGGTCCGGCTAAGGGATTTCAGGACGTGCGATCGTGGTGTGTGTCGGCGGGCGACGGCGACTGGACAGACCAGAACGCTTGTTGCGCCGTTCGGCGAGCGGTAGCGCCGGTAAGCCCGGGGGTCTGTTGCGAGTAAAACAGTGCGGCACTGAAGGGCACACTGCTACCAATGCGCTTGGCCACAGGAACGACCTGCTCGCCGAGCAGGATGCCAAGCAGGACGACCAGTGCAAGCGTCGGAGGCGCAGGGGAGCGAGCGGCCAGGAGTGCATAGATGGCACCCGCCAAGACGCCGGCGACAAGCGAGAGGAAATAGGGTTTCATATCGCAGGTGCTGGTACCAGAATAGGCGGCAAGTGGCTGCGCGGCGTTCAGTGCATTGCGACGGGCGCCTGCGAGTCCGCGATGGGATTCGCGCATGACCCCGACGAAAGCCCAGCTTGCCGCGCCAGCCGGCGGAAACACCTCTGCGTTGGATGTTGCCGCGTCCCGTCGGGCCTGGATGTACCGCCTCGGGTTCCAGGACGAGCCGGCGCGCCTTAGGCTGCTTCTTTCAGCTGCGCAAGCGCGCGCCGGCCAGCCACCAGTTGCTGCGCCACTTCCGCCACGCGCGCCCCCAGGTGTTCGGCGGTGCGCAGGTCGGCCGGCGGCGGCGCCACTTCGGCGCTGACATCGGCATCGGACTGCGCGGCCGCCCCCAGGAAGAAGCCATGGCGATTGAGGGTGTCCTCGGTCGACTTCGAGTTGTTGTGGCCCGGGGGCAGGCCCAGGTTGACCCAGTGCATGCCGTGTTGCGCCGCGAAGACGGCGATCTGCTGCAGCGTGGCCAGCTTATCGCCCGAGCGCGAGGCCGCGTTGGTGAACCCGGCGGCGACCTTGTTGGCCCACTTGCCGCCCTTGGCGAAGACGTTGCGCGAGGTGGCGTCCATGAAGCCCTTGAACTGCGCCGAGGCGCTCCCCATGTAGGTCGGCGCGCCGAAGATGATTGCGTCCACCGCCTCCAGCGTGTCCCAGTGCTGGTCGATGTCTTCGACCGGGATTAGCAGGCTTTCCGAGCCTGCGAGGCTGCCGGCGCCCCGCGCCACGGCCTGAGCCTGCCTGGCGGTGTGGCCGTAGCCGCTATGGTAGACGATGGCGACGCGGATGAACTTGGAAGTCATGATGCTTACCTCAATAAATGTGCAAGATATTTGAATCTAGCCCGCACGAAGATGGCTGGGCTTGGAACTAGTTTAGGCGCCAAACGCCAGAGATTGCACTGAAGATATCAACCAGATATTGAATTAATTTGAATATTGGCCAAAGTCCATATCCAAGCTTGCCGCTCGGCGCCCAGCGCTCGCCCTAGCGACTCCAGGCGAAGCTGTGAGGATCGAGCCAGAGGCATGGGGAAGCAGTCTCGCTGTGCCGGGGATGGAATCCCTCGGCATGCTTGCGATCAGGTATGGCCACATTGCCATCATCGATCTGGGAAAGCTGCTTATTCTCCGTGCAGGCGAGCTGAGAACAGGCCCCACCATATGATGCGGCCTACGACAGACCTGCCGCGCGTTCGGCGATCTTCAGCACGGCGGCGTAGTCTTCGCAGGCGAAGCCTGCGTGGGCCGCGTCTTCCTGCTGCGAGAGCACCTGCTGCGTCAACGGTAGCGGCACCCTCAAGGCCGCTGCCGCGCCCACGATCAAGCCCAGATCCTTGCGCATCTGCGTCACCGTGAACGTCGGCGAGAAGTCGCGCTCGGCCAGCTGCACCGACTTGGCCTTGACAATGGGTGACGCGACGGCGCTTTCCGTGATCACCTGCCACATGTCGCGCCAATCCAAGCCCCCTTTCCGGCCCAAGGCCAGGCCTTCCCCGAGCATCGCCGTGGTATGCGCGATCATCAGGTTGACCACCAGCTTCATCAGCCGCGCCTGTTCGCCGTCACCGAGGTAAAAGCGTCGCGAGCCCCAGCAAGCCAGCAACGGCTCGAGCCGGTCATACAGCGCCCGCGGGCCCGATGCCATCACGGTAAGAAGCGCCTTTTCCGCCATCGGTGCGTTGCCCGATACCGTGACGCGCAGATGCTCGACGCCAATCCTTGTGACGCGCTCGGCCGCGGCACGCGAGGCCTGTGGGGAAACCGTGCTGGTGTCCACCCACGCCAGCTTCGGGTGCCCGGCTTGGACGACCACATCAGCCACCGCCATCAAGGCGGCGTCGTCTGGCAGCGAAGAGACGAGCACGTCGGAGCCGGCGAGTGCCCCACCCAGACCGTTGGCGAGCACCAAGCCGGCTTCTTGTGCCCTTTGGCGCGCAGCCTCCCATGCGTCGACGGCACACACATCGTGCCCCGCGCGCCTAAGGTGCAGCGCCATCGGCAATCCCATCTTGCCAACAGCGGCAAACACTAGCTTCATGGCATCAGTCCTGTTCGGCGGGCGCACCGTCGAAGGCGCGCTCAAGCAACGCCAGGACGTCGGCATGCGCGAAGGGCCGCGGGTTCCAGTACGAGTTCTGGCAAGCCAGCTCGGCGGCTTGCGACAGGTCTTCGCGCTTCATGCCGATGCTCGCCAGCGTCAGCGGCGCGCCGCATTGCCGCGCAAGCTCCTGCAGGCCGTTGCCGGCCGAAGACGCGCCGATCGCTCGCGCGATGCGTTCCGCAACTGTGGGCACGGCCGGCGCGTTATAGCCGATGACGTGAGGCAGCACCACGGTGTGCAGCTCGGCGTGCGGCAGATTGAAGCTGCCACCCAAGGTGTGGCACAGCTTGTGGTGCAGGGCCATGCCCACACTACCCAGCACGTTGCCACTGAGCCAGGCGCCATAGAGCGCGTCGCTGCGAGCGCCGCGATCCGTGCCATCCTGGGCCAGGATGGGCAGAGCAGCGGCCAGCGCGCGTAGGCCCTCTTCGGCCATCAGCGCGGCGATCGGGTTGACGTCTTGCGCATAAAGGCCCTCGGCGGCATGCGCCATGGCGTTAATGCCGCTGGTGATCGTCATGGCGCTTGGCAGCGTCATCGTCAGGTCGGGGTCGTAGATCACGGTACGCGGAAGCACACGCAGGTCGCGTCCAGTCTTCTTCACGCCAGCCACTGTGATGCCGTAGATGGGCGTGACTTCGCTGCCGGCGTAGGTCGTGGGCACGGCGAGGATGGGCACGCCGGAGTCGAGCGCGATGGCCTTGCCGAGGCCGATGGTCGAGCCACCGCCCACGGCCACACACACATCGGCGCCCCGCTCGCGCGCCACCTCGCGCGCCTGCACGGCCGACTCCATCGGCACGTGCATCACGGCACCGGCGTACACGCCAGCACCAACTTCGCCCAAGGCGTCTGCCAGTTGGCTGGCCAAGGCCGTCTGTTGCGGCGTGCACAGCACCAGGGCGCGCTTGGCGCCCAGGGCCAGTACCTCCGTCTTGAGCTGCTGCACGCTGCCAGCACCGAAGATGACGCGGCTCGGCAGGGGAACATACGAAAACGGGTTCACGGAATATCTCCTTCGATGTGACTGCGCGCGGCCCCGGCATCGTGCCTCGGCCACAAAACTCCCTCTAGCCTTGCCGACGCAGGAAAGCGCTGATGCTCACCTGCGCCCAGATGCCGGCATGCTTGAACGGATCGGCCTCATGGAACGCCTGCACACGTTGCCGGTTCTCGGCTTCGAGCAGGAAGAACGAGCCACGCATGGTTTCCCCGTCGTCCTGCACCAAGGGACCCGACATGACGATGTGCACCTTGCCTTCGCGATTGGTCTGCTCCAGGTAGGCCTTGTGCGCGCCGTAGTTAGCCAGGCGGCGCGGCAACGCGTCATCGACGTCAATAGCATGGATAATGAAGTACATGTCACCCCCTGCGTTAGAGTACCTGCACCACCTCGTCAAAGATGAGTGAGGTTGTTATGCTGATGCGGTGTTGGAGTTGCAAGCAGCGTCGTGGCGAGCCGGCAGGCCAGCCTTGCGCCGGATCTGTTCGCCGAGGAAGGCCCAGTCGTGCTGACCGTGCCCAGATGCCATCGCTTCAAGGAAGTGGTCCCGCAGCATGCTGCCCAGCGGCAGCGGTGCTTGCACGCCCTGCGCGGCCGCGAGCGCGAGCCCCACGTCCTTCAGGCCCAGGTGCAGCTTGAAGGCTGCAGGTTGGAACGTGCCGGCGTTGATCAAGTCGGCGTAGATGTTGTAGGCTGGCGCCGCGAACAGCGTGCCAGTCATGATGTCGGTGAAAACTTTGGGCGGCAGGCCGCTCTTCTCGACCATTGCCATCGCTTCGCCGAGCGTCTCGATCACGCAGGCGATCATGAAATTGCCGGCGATCTTGACCAGGTGCGCCTGCACCGGGTCTTCGCCCACTGGCCACACCCGTTGTCCAATGGCGGAAAACAGCGGCTGCACCATTTCGATGGCGGCCGCTGGCCCGCCGGCCACGATGTTGAGCTTTCCCGCCGCCGCCATTTCGGCGCGGCCGAATACCGGGGCACCGATGTAGGTTAGATGGTGCTGTGCGTGCAATGCCACCAGGCGTTGGGCGGCAGCCACCGACACCGTGGCCAGGTTGATGTGGATTGCGCCCCTGCTAGCAGCACGCAGCACTTCGGCAGTGATGACCTGCTCGACGGCAGCGTCATCTCCCAGCACCGACATCACCACAGGCGCACCCGCGAAGGCCTCGGCGGCCGTGGCGCAACGTATGGCACCCGCGGCCACCAGCGTGTCGGCGGCCGCTGGACTGCGGTTCCATACCCATACCTCATGCCCGGCCTTTAGCAGGTTGGCGGCCATGGCCGTTCCCATCGCACCGAGCCCGATCACACTGACTTTCATGCTGCCTCTCCTCTGTTGTTGATGTGGATCTCAGGCATGTTTCTCTTCGATGACGGGATGCCAGCCCGGCATGTTCGAGAAGGTCTCGGTGTAGTGGTGTGAAAAGCCTTCGATGATATTGCCGAACGGGTCTTCGCAATACACCAGCTGGTAGGGGCGGTTTGGCAGGAATTGCCACACCTTGGTGCGCTGCTTGCCACCGTGGGCCACTACCCGCGCGGCCAGGCCCTCGAGGTCGGGGTCGGTCACGCACAGGTGGAACACACCGCCTTGCCAGTAGCGGAAATTGTCGTCGGGCATCTCTACCTCGGGGTCAAGGAACTGGAACAACTCCAGCCCCACGCCGTTGGCGGCCACCACGTGCGCCTGGTAAGCCCGGCCGAACCTCGGCCCGAAGATCTCGCGCACTTCAGGCACCTCAGCTTTGTATTCGAGCGTGCGGCGAAAGATCAGGTGGAAGCCCAGCACTTTCCCGTACCAATCGATGGCGCGGTCGATGTCGGGCACTGTAAGGCCAATGTGATTGAACGCGCGAGGTGCCAGCGGAAGAGAAGAAGTAGTGGTCATAGTGATGGTGTTGTGTTGCTTACGGGCTTACTTGACAACTGATTCCCAAGGCAGGCAGCTCATCTTTTCAGGTGCCATGTCCAGGGACTGGAAGTTGGAAGAATCGATGACGCGCGCCGGGAAGGCGATTTCCTTCGGCACCGGCTGGCCGCGCAGGCTGCGAACAGCGCTCATCACAGCGAAGCAGCCGTGCTGAAAGGCGTTGTAGTCGCCCGAGGCGAGCATCTTTCCGGCCTTGATGGCCTCCACTGCTTCCCTCGTGCCGTTGATGCCGACGACCAGCGCCTTGCGGTTGGCGCCATCGAGCGCTTCGATGGCTCCAGTGGCCATCGCATCGTTGACGGCCAGGATACCGTCGATCTTCGGGTTCGCCTGCAGCAGGTTCTCGGTGACTTGGACCGCCTGGAGTCGCTGGTTGTTGGCCGTCTGAGAGGCCAGCACCTTGACCTTGGGGAACTCTTTGAGCGCGTCCTTATAGCCGCGCAAGCGTTCGTTCGGCACGACTGCGCCCTTGACGCCCTCAAGGATCACGACGTTGCCTTGGCCGCCCAACTTGCGCAGCAGGTAACGCCCGGTGGCAAGTCCCAGGTCGTAATCGGCCGCGCCGACGAAGTTGACGAACTTGCCTTGCTCGGCGCGGTCCGTCATGTTCACGACCGGGATGTTCGCCTCATTCAGCTTCCTGATGGCGCCATTGAGCGCCTTGAAATCCACCGGCGTCAGGACGACGGCGCTGGGCCTCTTGACGATCACGTCCTCTATCTGGCTGATCTGCTCCGGGATGCTGTCGGCCTTGGTCGGGATGTAATGCACGACCGTGGCCTTCAACTGGCGGGCGGCCGCATCTGCACCGAGTCGCACGGTAAGAAAAAATGGGTTGGTCTGGTTCTTGGTGAACACGGCGATGCGCTCGCCGTCGGCCCAAGCCGGGCAGGACAGCAATGCCGCAATGGCCCCGATGGCCGCGACAAACAAGGAACGGTGTGCTTGAGTCATGATGTCTCCAGGTATGTTGAAATATGTCTCAGCGGCGATGTGAAAGGCGATCCACCAGCACCGCCAGCACCACCATCACGCCCATGACGAAGGGCTGCCAGTTTGTGTCCACCGACAATAGGTTCATGCCATTGATGACAAGCGTCATCATCAGGGCACCGATCAGCGTGCCGGTAAGCGTGCCCACCCCGCCGAACAGCGATGTGCCGCCGATGAGGGCCGCAGTAATGGCAGGCAGAGTCAGAGTCTCGCCGATGTCGCCCTCGGCCGAGTTCACACGCGCCAGGAAGACGAGGGCGGCAAGCCCCGCCATCGCACCGCTCATCGTGTAGACGAGGATCTGCCGCGAACGCACGGGAACCCCCGAAAGCAAAGCCGCCTCGGGATTGGCGCCGATGGCATAGGTCTGCTGACCATACGTTGTCATGCGCGCGAACAGCCCGCCGGTGATGAGAAACGCCACCATCAGGTACACGGGCACCGGGATGCCGGCGAGGTAGCCGCTGCCAATGAAGCGGAATGCACTGGGAAAGCCGGCGATCGCATCGCCATGCATGACCAGATAGGTCAGGCCCGTCAGCACCCACAACATGCCGTAAGTGGCAATGAATGGCGGCACACGCATGAAGCTGACAAGCATGCCATTGAGCAGGCCAGCGCAGGTGCCAGTACCGATGCCCACGACAAACGCCAATGGGATCGAGCCGGTAGCCTTGAGGGTTAGACCGGCAAGGCACGCCGACAAGCCAAGGTTCGCGCCCACCGACAGGTCGATACCACCAGCGATGAGCACCACGGTCAGGCCAGACGCGATAAGGAACAGCAGCGAAGCCTGGCGCAGCACATTGAGCAGATTCCCCTCGGTCAGGAAATTGCCGCTGGCCATCGCCAGTGCTGCACACAGGAGCGCCACTGCGACCAGCCTGTAAGCGATATCCGGGCCGCCCAGGAAGTCCAGGACGCGCTGACCGAGCGGCTCAGACGTGGGTGAAATGGTCATATCCTTCCGGGTGTTGATGTTCATGGGGGTGCTCATGAAGACTGCCTCTTGAGGCCATTGAGGAGGAGCGCCAGCAACACCAGTACACCGACGCTGATAACTTGAAGGGACGAGGGAAAGCCGAGCAAGTTGAGCCCGTTGCGCAGCACACCGATGGCCAGCACGCCCAGCACCGTCCCGAACAGCCAGCCATTGCCGCGCTCGAAGGAGGTACCTCCCAGCGCCACGGCCGCCATCGCGTCAAATTCCAGCCCGAGCGATGCAGTTGGATGGCCGGCACTCATGCGCGACGCGAACATCACGCTGGTGAGCCCCACCATCAGGCCCGAGAACGCATAGACACCGATCAGCACGGCTGCAACGTTGCCCCCAGCAAGCCGCCAGGCTTCACGATTGCCGCCCATCGCGAAAATGGCATTGCCGAACCGTGTGCGATACAGGATGAAGTGTGTTATCCAGTATGCGACGCCTGCGATGATCAACGGAGTCGGGATCCCCACCAGCGAGCTGCTGAACAAAGCTGGCAAGGCATCGCCAACGTTAGTAATGCTTTGACCGTCGGTCATGACCAGCGCCAACCCCTGTGCCATACCCAAGGTGCCCAAAGTGGCAACAAAGGGCGGCACCTGCAGGTAAGCGACCACGACGCCGTTCCACAAACCGGCCACCAGGCCGCAGCCGATCCCGATGGCAAACGCGGTGGGCAGGGAGGCGCCGCTGGCCAGCGCCGATGCCGCCACCATCCCCGCCAACGCCACCACGCCACCCATCGATAGATCGATACCCTCCGAGAGGATTACCAGTGTCATCGGCAGCGCGAGCAGCAGCAAGATCGAAGACTGCACGCCGAGGTTGGTCAGGTTTGGCCCAGTGAGGAAGGTGTCTGTCGTGACTGAGAAGGCCAGCGCCAGGACGACCAAGATGGCCCAGATCCCCGGAGCACGTTCAATGGCGGCGGGCCATGCTGCTCCACAACGCCGCAATACAAGATCAATCATGGTGCACCGCCAGTCTCATCACGTTTTCTGCTGTCAACTCCTGGCGTGACAGTTCGCCAACGATTGTCTTGTGGCGCATGACGTACGCGCGATCGCAAATATGAGTGATCTCCGGGAGCTCGGAGCTGATCATCAGCACAGCCTTGCCTTGCTTCACCAAACCATCGATTAACTCGAAGATCTCCGCCTTGGCGCCCACATCGATGCCCCGGGTCGGTTCGTCGAATATCAGGAGGTCGACGTCTGCCGACAGCCACTTGCCGATGACAACCTTCTGCTGATTGCCGCCGCTGAGGTTGCCAACTTTTCGCTGGGACGATGGTGTGGCGATGCGCAAGCGGGCGATCAACTCGGCGGCGAGCGTCGCAGCCTTGCGCATCGAAAACTTGCGCGTCGGGAAGTGCCTGTCGAGGCTTGAGACGATCAGGTTGTCCTGTACCGAGCGGATGAGCGCCAGCCCCTGCGTCTTGCGGTTCTCGGGGATCAAGCCAATACCGCAGCTGACCACCTTGGCGGGGTCGTTGGGCAGGGGCTTGCCAAGGTGAAGCACCTGCCCCTGTATGATCCGATCCGCGCCGAAGATGGCCCGAGCCACCTCGGTCCGGCCCGAACCCACCAGGCCGCTCAGGCCGACAATCTCACCCCGACGCACCACCAGATTCACGCCGCGCACGCCGTTGGCCGCACCCACCCCTTTCAGCTCGATGACCGCCTCGCCGGGCCGGTTGCAGAACTCGCGCTGATAGGTCATGTCCACCGTGCGGCCGACCATCAGGCGTACGATCTCGTCTGGCGATGCTTCTGCCGGCATCAAGGTCTTGATGTGCTTGCCGTCGCGGATGACCGTGATCCGATCTCCCAGTTCGAAGACCTCGGCCATTCGATGGGAGATGTAGGCCATTGCGACCCCTTTATGACGCAGATCGCGGATTACCTTGAACAGGCTCTCGACCTCTCGGTCGGAGAGTGCCGACGTCGGTTCATCGAGTACCAGCACCTTGGCGTTCTGCGACAGGGCCTTGGCGATCTCGACGATCTGCTGCTCGGCCACGCGCAGACGGTGAACTGGCGTGCGCACATCGATGGCGCTGCCGACCATGTCCAGGAACCCCTGGGCACGGGCATAAAGTGCCGGCAGGTCAATCTGCCCTGGCAGCAGGCCGCGCGGCTCGCGGCCGAGAAAGATGTTGCGCCCCACGTCCAGGTGCGGAACTAGCGACAACTCCTGGAAGATGACCGCGACACCATAGCGCCGCGCGTCCGCGGCGTCTGCCATCTTGGCCGGCTGCCCCTGGTGATAGAATTCCCCGGCATCTGCCGTGTGTGCGCCGCAGAGGATCTTCATGAGAGTGGACTTCCCGGCGCCGTTTTCGCCCATGATCATGTGGACCTCGCCCGGGTGCAGCGCAAGCGATACCTCGTCCAGCGCCTTGACGCCGGGGAAGCTCTTGCAGATACCACGCAGCTCTACTACCGGAACCGATGTGTCCGTTCTGGTGGGTGAAAGCATGTTGTCTCCTGGAATGCCAAATGTGGTGCTTCGTTATGAACTACAGCGCGTGCGCGCTCGACGGCGGGCTCCATTCCCGCGTCAGTCCGAGTTCAGCGAGGATTCGGTGTCCCGAAGCCGCGAGCCGCGAGCCCAACTCGGGCACATCGCCTCGCGACAGCCGGCCTTCGCGTTTCAAAAAGCGACCGGCCACCATGACGCTGTCGATGTCAGCGCTGTCGCACTGCAACACGAGGGTGGCATATGGGTCGTGCATCGGCGCGACCCCCAGGCGCTTGGGCCGCACGATCACGATGTCGGCTTGCTTGCCGGGGGTGAGCGAGCCGGTGCGCTCGGCTAGACCCAAGGCCCTGGCCCCTTCCGACGTGATCCAGCGCAGCGCGTCCCGCACCGGCACAGTGGAGGTGGCCGGGATTCCGCCGTGGTCGCGCCGGTGCTCGGCGTTATCCAATGCACGCTGGCAGGCTAAGGCCATGCGGGCCACTGAAAGCATGCTGCTGCCAACGATGCTCTCCAGATCCACGCCCAGCGATGGCGCGGCCCCCAGTGCCCGCAACCGCCCAGTGATCGGGAAGCCGTGGCCTTGGGTCATCTCGTTTTCGGGTGTCACCGAGAAGCTCGCGCCCAAGCGGACAAAACGCTCCAATTCGGCGTCGCCGAGATCATTACCGTGCACGATGTTCACGTTCGGACCGACGAGGCCTTCGGCGATCAGCGTGTTCCATCCTCCCGGCGTCTTGCCGACACCGCCGCCTTGGTGCATCGAGGCAATCAGGCCGAACTCGCGCGCCAGTTTCAGGTCGTGCCGGGAGACCTCGATCGTCGAATAGTGAGGGCCGAGGATGGCCATGCCCAGCGTAACAAGTTGATCTTCGCCGCTGAGCCGCTCAGCCAATCTGGCAATCTCGCGCCGCGGATGCGGGACTTCAGAGAAGTGCTTTTCGCCCGGCTTGGGTTCGGGCTTGGGCGAACCGTGAAAAAACACCGCGCGTATGCCGCTGGCTTGGAGTGCTTGCACGGCGGCATCCGTGTGTGCTGGTGTCGGGTTGTTGTGGCACCAGTCGCCCAAAGTCGTCGTGCCCACGTCCAACTGGCCGAGCGCTCCGCACAGTGTCGAGATGCCTATGTCAGCCGGCGAATACCGGGTCGC
The DNA here is from genome assembly GCF_003353055.1 of Cupriavidus lacunae. GTDB lineage: Bacteria > Pseudomonadota > Gammaproteobacteria > Burkholderiales > Burkholderiaceae > Cupriavidus > Cupriavidus lacunae. The sequence goes on along the minus strand of NZ_QKWJ01000102.1, from coordinate 6,281 downwards.
CAGGCCCTTGTGGACCCATTTGAAGTATTCGAGCAGCGTCCAGTCGGCCGCCACGCCGCGAAGGTTGGTCTGCCAGGTATGCATGTGCGCGTTGACGAAGCCGGGGCAGACGATCGCGCCCTGCGCTTCGACCACCGTGGCATCGTGGGGCGCGTCGACATGTGCGGCCACGGCAACGATCCGGTCGCCTTCTATGAGCACGTCACCCACCGGCAGGTCGCCCAAGCACTCATCCATCGTCAGTACAAATGCCCCGCGCAGCAGCGTGGTAGTAGACGGAGTAGTCGACTTGGAAGTCACGCCTTTGCCCCTGCGACAACGTAGTCCACCTGATACCGAGCGATGCGCAGCCCTTCCAACTCCTCGCGCACACGCAGGTGATCGGGATGCTTGGCGTATGCGTCCAGCGAAGCCTGGCTGTCGAACTCCGTGTAGAGCACCATGTCGCAGGCGTAATCTACCGCGCTGAAGTCCACGCCCACTTCTAAGTACTGCAAGCCCGGAATGCGGCCTCGCAAGGCTTCGAAGGCCCGTTTCACCTTGGTGGCCGATGTGGCTCTCGTTTGTGCCGAGTCGCCTGCCACCTTCCACATTACGATGTGCTTGATAGTGTCCACGGTGTGTATCGCTCCGATCGCTTCAGGCGCCTGCGCGCGCCAGCACGAAGTCGAAGTGCAAGACGTAGAAGGGTTGGTCGGTCCGGCTACCATCTGGTGCGGTGCCAGCTTCATGGCGTACCCAATCGGCCACCAGAGTAGAGCGCACGCCGAATACCGCGTCCGACTCGAGGTACTTGTCCCCCTTGCGGAATACGTGTGTGGTGAGCGACTGGTGACCTTCGGCCCGGATCAGAAAGTGCAGATGCGCCGGTCGCCAAGGGTGGCGGTTCAGCGCTTCGAGCATGTCGCCCACGGGTCCGTCGTGGGGAATGGGGTAAGGCTCGGCCAGGATGCTGCGGAAGTGGTAATTGCCGTCGGCATCGCTGCGCAGCACGGCGCGTGCCGCAAGTTGGTCTTTTCCTGTGTACTGCACGTCGTAGAAGCCGTCCTCATCGGCTTGCCAGACCTGAATTTCGGCATTGGCCACAATGCGCCCATCGTCTCCACGCACCGTGCCGCTGACATAGCAGGGAGCGCCTTTGGCGCCATTGGCAATATCCGCGCCCAGAGGCAACTCGGGCGCGCCGTGCACATAGAACGGCCCGAACACCGTGGCCTCGGTGCAGCCCGCGGGCTTGCGGTGGTTGAGTGCCATCACCAGAGTCGACAGGCCGAGCGTATCGGACAGCAGGATGAACTCCTGACGGTTCTCGTCGCACATCTGGCCAACGCGAGTGAGGAACTGGATCCCCTGCTGCCACTCCTCTTCAGTGAGTTGTGTTTCGCGGGCAAACGCGTGCAGGTGCTGTACCAGGTTGACCATCAACTCGCGCAACCGAGCGTCCTTCGCCTGCGCGTTGCGCTGAATCACCGCGCCGGTGATGGTGTCTTCGTTCAGGTTGATCATCGTTTCGCTCCGCCTGCGTTTGTCACTGTGGTCGTATAATAAAAATGGCTAGAAACGACAACAAGCCACCTTTGCGGGAACCTCAGTTTCGCAAATCGGAACGAACAAACATGGACCGTTGGACAGAGGTTGAGCTCTTTATCCAGATCGTCGAGCGCCAAGGGCTGTCCAAGGCCGGCATGGCGCTGGACATGTCCAAGGCAGCGGTGACACGGCACTTGGCCTCGTTGGAAGAGCGTTTGGGCACGCGGCTAATCGAGCGCAATTCACGCAGCCTGCGCGTCACGGAAGTAGGGCGACAGTTTTACGAGCGCTGCCGAGGCCTGCACGCCGAGATGCTGGAAGCCGAGCAGGCCATCAATGCCAGCACGTTGCGACCCACCGGCGTGCTCACCGTCACCGCGTCGCTGAGCTTTTCGATGTTGCACCTGGCGCCGCTGGTGCCGGCCTACCGGGCGCGCTTCCCAGATGTGCGCATCAACATTGTGGCCGCCAACCGCTACATGGATCTCATCGACAGCGGCATTGACCTGGCCATCCGCACTCGCGAGTACGAACCCGACTCCAGCATCACGGTGCGTAAGCTGGCCTCGACCCGGCGAGTGCTGGTGGCCACACCCGGATACCTGGCCGAGCATGGCACGCCGGGCTCGGTGGAAGAGCTGGCGAAACACCACCTGCTTCAGTACTCACTGGCAAACCGGGCCGATGAACTTCACTTTCGTCGCGATGGGCTGGAACGGGTGCTAAAGATAGAGCCATTGATGCAGGCCAACGACGGACAAGTGCTTCGTGCGGCCGCACTTAAGGGCTTGGGCATCCTGGTGCAGCCGAAGTACATCGTGTACGACGACATCGTGGCCAGCCGTCTGGTGCCCGTGCTGGACGATTATCGGTTGCCCGATCTGACGATCAATCTTGCCTATCCAAGCCGGAAGTACCTGTCGGCCAAGTGCCGAACCTTCGTGGACTTCCTGATTGAACACTTCAATGAGATGGACTATGAGCGCAAGTGGATGGGGTGATGCCGAGATCGTCCACACCACCTGAGGATCGGGACATGCCAGCGGCCTCGAGCAGGACCCTGCCTTGTGGGCCGTGCAGTCCGGATATGTTCAGTCACGCCTCAACCGGACGCGTGCTTGTCGCCGCCTAGCGAAGTGTTGCTAAGCCCGCCGAGGTTTCCGATTTTCACGCTCGACGAGGCTAAGCTGACGCCGGCCCTCGCTGTGCGCTTGTTATCTGTGGAACCGTTTTCCGGCGACACGTGCCACGTGTTGCGCTGGGACGGCATCGGGCCGCTGACCGAAGCCCCCCTCAAACTGTTAAAGCAGGCAAAAAAGACCTGTCAGCAAGTGACTGATTAGATTGAGGTTTCGGACGGGCATCGCCCGGAAACCCGCATGGCGCCTAGTGGTAGCTAACCCGGTAAATTGCATGGGAATCAAGGGGATCCCTATGAAGCGTTGTTCGGCATGACGCCCGAGTTCGGCGCCGCCGAGAACCGGATCGTCAAGGACGCGACCGGCTATCTCGACCGCCCGCTGCCCGGCGCGAGCGAGGACGTGGCGCGCCAGTGCGAGGCGCAGTGCCAGGCGATCCTCGCACAGCGCCGCGCGCGCGACGGATTGGCCGGGCGCCTGCGCGACCGGCTGGTCGCCCGCCCCGGCCACCTGGCAGACATGGAAACGCTGGCCGACGAACTGCACATGACGTCGCGCACGCTGCGCCGCCGGCTGGCGGAGGAGGGCACGACGTTCCGCCAGTTGCAGGAGGAGGTCCGCGAAACCCTTGCCGACGAACTGCTGGCGACGGGGCTGACGCTGGAGCAGGTGGCGGAGGCGCTGGGATATGGCGAAGTCTCCAACTTCATCCGCGCCTGCCGCCGGTGGAAGGGGGCGACGCCGCACCAGTACCGGCGCCAGCTTCGCGAGGGCCGGTAGCGTACGACGGGCCGGGAAGCGGCGTCAGCCGGCCTTCGCGTCGGTGGCGATGACGCCCGGACTGTCGCCGGCGATCGGGCCGAGGATGCCGCCGATCCGGCCAACGCCGTACATCCATGCCACGCCTGACGAACGCCCGCTGGTCGGGTAGAACATCGCGGCCAGCCCGCCCATCGAGAACATCGCGCCGTTCAGGAGACCGCGCCAAAACGGGGGGGAACGACCGGACCACCGCCGAGAGGCCAATGAGGCACTTGCAACGCGCGCACGGCTTCCGTTTTGCGAAAGTGCGCGAGCGCCGGCTGTCAGGCGTCAAGAGGTTATTTCTCGATGCTGGTCCTTTGGGCCGACCTCATGAAGGGCACGCATCTTAGCCTGAAGCCATTGCAGAAGGCCCATCGGCTTTACGTCCGGTATGACGTGGATCTGCGAAAGGGCATCGCTCGATTCCTTATGTTGGGACAGGAGACGGCACATCTCCGAGCCGACTTCCGGGCGAGCACGGAGAACTGGCGTCAGGTCGTCCTTGTCCAGCCGATAGAGAGCGGCGTTGGTGACTGTCCCGATCGCGACTTGCATCGGAATACCTGCAAGCACCCCGGACTCGCCAAATGCGTCGCCAGGCCCGAGGCGCACGATTTCCTTGTTCTCGCCGTTTTGCAGGCCGGTCACGGAGAGGACGCCTGTATCCACCAGCAGCAGGTAGTCGGTGACATCCGTGCTCGCTACGACGGGCTGTCCCGCCGCGTACTCATGCCGTGACATGCGCCCCGCCAGCTGCGAAAGCTCGACTTCATCCAGTGCCTGGAAGATATTCACCATGGACAGCAGCCGCACGCGTCGATCGGTACGCCCGATATTGTTGTAAGGGACAGCCAGCGGGCGCAGGTCAATGCCCGCTGACGCCAGATGCCGGTGGGCAAGATCAAAGAGCTGGTTGGCGGCAGCTGGCTTGTCAGCCATGGACGCGACGTAGCACGTCATTTCGTACTCGACGGCATTCGCGCTCATGCGCTTGACGACGACTGACGGCTCCGGCTTGTGCAGTGCGACCCTGCATCCCTTGATGGCGCGATCAAGCGCGTCCAGTACCCGTTGCGGGCGCGCTTCCGGCGTCACCTCAATGGTTACGCTGACACCATGCAGCTCCGACGGGCGGCTGAAGTTGGTGATCCTGGCGCGTGCGGTTGTGCTGTTGGGAATAACAACCAGGTTGCCCTGAGCGCTCAATAGGTGCGTGGCACGCCAGTTGATTTCGAGCACCCTCCCGTCGATGCCGTCGATGGAGACCAGGTCGCCGGGGTGATAGGGCTGGGTCGCATTCAGGACCAGGCCGGAGAACACATCGCCCAGCGTGCTCTGCACGGCCAGGCCGACAATGATGGCCAGCGCGCCCGACGTTGCCAGCAGGCCGGTCACCGGAAGCTCCAGAACGTACGCAACGGCCGCGACGGCGGCGGCCACGAAGATCAGTGCGCCGAATACATCCTGGAACAGACGTTCGCCTTGCCAAGCCCGGGGTAGGAACAGAGTGCCCAACATGATGCTGAGAACCCGGGCCCCCAGCAGCCACCAGATGATTCCCAGCGCCTGCGCGATGAAATGCCTTATCGGCTGCCCGGGGAATGGTGCAGCATTCAGCGGAGCCATGCCGCCATGCACCAGCACGATGGTCAGGAGGACAAAGATGGCGAGCCGGGCCAGTTGCCGATGCCGCATATGCGCCGGGGGGATAAGCCGCCAGGCAAAGACATCGCAGAGGACGACGCATGCGCCCAGGAACAGCGGATCCAGCAGGTAAGCCATGGCGGTCTGCCTTTGCGGCCGGTGGTCGTCCGGCGTTCGTTGGCGCGGTTGGTATCCGATGCCGCCGCGCGGCCGGCGCCCAAGAAGGGCGCCAGCACTCGCGGCACGATCTTGCTGCCTTCGGGGCGATTCCTGGTGCCCCACTCCTTGTACGCGTTAGGTAAGACCTGCCAGGCGTCCCCCTGGGCCGGGATTCCCGGGCCGCGCCAAAGACCGCTCCCGTGAGTCGGCCCGGCGTACGCCGTCGATACGGTCTTCGCCGAGTTGTCCAAGCATATCGCTCGCTACACCGATTCTCAATCCCTTCGAGATGCCGTAGGAAGCGGAGAGGTGCAGCGACAGCGCGTTCCTGGCTGGACGGCGCCGGCGCTCAGGGCGGGGCGGCGGCATGTTTTTTCCGCGGCGTTGGTACTTGAGCCTGCCACCTGACTTCAGACTTGTCGGCATGGGCGCGAAGATAGAAGACCACGGCCGTGACCAGCGTGAACGCCGCCAGCAGGAAGGCGGTAATTTCGGTCTGTACCCGGCCATGATAGTAAGGCTGCAGATCAGCTGGACCAGGATGATCGTCGAGAGCACCATGCCCGGAAAGGGCAGGCTGCGTGAGCGCACCTCCGCCGCAACTTTCGAAAGGTATGGGCTACACCGCCGCAGTCACGATGATTTCGACCAGCAGTTCTGGATGTGCGAGCTTCGCTTCGCAGGTGGCACGGGTGGGCACGGCATCCTCGGGGATCCATGCCTCCCAGGCTGCATTCATGCCGGCGAAGTCCTGGTCGATGTCTTTGAGCCAGATCTGCGCGGACAGCACTGTGCGTCGCGTACTCGACCAGCAACGGACGGTAAATGTCCATGTTGCGGTCGATGCCCCAGCGCGGGTAGAGCCCTATGAAGTAAAGGCGACGTCTCGAGCAATGCCCTGATCGCCACGGACTGTGCGCGCTGCAGGGGCGTCAGGTGATTGTCGTTCAGGGCGTCCGGGTGCAGTTCCTGCAAATGTTCGATGATGAGCGACGAGTCGGCGAT
>NZ_QKWJ01000101.1 GCF_003353055.1 Cupriavidus lacunae | reverse complement strand
CACGGCGTGCATGCCGCGAGCGCGCACCATTGGGCCGTCGGTCATCGCGGCGCTGCCGTTCACCGGTATAGCTCATCTCCGTTTCTCCGCCCACGCCGGGGCCGGAAGGGCCTTGAAATGCTCATAAGAAACGGCGCACCGAGCATGATGCGGCCCAGCAGCGGAAGGTACTTGTTGCTTTGCATGACGATCTCCTTTGAGCGCAAGCACTATCGGTGGATAGAGAAAGTGGCTCTCAGCTGGTTTCCACCATCCCCAGCTCAGAGTGTTCGAGAGCAATAAGCTCGGCCTCGGCCAATGTTGGCAGGCTTAGGAAAATGCTATTGGGGCAACGATTGCTTGCATATATCCTTAATTGCAAGATATCGTTGCCACAGACAGAACGACTAGCTGATTTCGGAGCCCGGACCCATGGACCAGATCTCGGACCTCAATGATCTTCGGCTGTTTGCCGAGGTGGTCGAGCGTGGCAGCTTTACCGCGGCCGCCCGCAGTCTTGGGCTCCAGACCTCGAAGCTGAGCCGGCGCGTTCGCGCCCTGGAGGAGGAACTCGGGGTCCGCCTGCTCAATCGCACCAGCCGCAGCCTGTCATTGACGGAAACCGGGCGACAGTTTCACCAGCACTGCCTGGCACTGGTGGCGGAATCCAGGGCCGCCAAGGAGATCGTGGATCAGACCCGGACCCGGCCACAGGGCACGGTCCGGATAAGCTGCCCGGTCGCACTGCTGAGTTCAGGCATCGCGGAGATCATTTCGCAATTCATGCGGGACAACCCCCAGGTCCAGGTTCTGGTCGATGCCACCAACCGGCACGTGGATGTCATCGAGGAAGGCCTGGACTTCGCCATTCGGGTCAGGCTCCCGCCGCTGGAGGACTCCGGCCTCGCGGTCCGGCAGTTGGGAATGTCGACCTTCGTTCTGGTTGCCAGCCCGAATCTGGTCGAGCGCTACGCAGCCCCGACATCGATGGAGGCGTTGAAACACTGGCCGACCCTGTCCATGGCCAACAACAGCGAGCGCTATGTCTGGAACCTGGTCGACGCCTCAGGGCAACCGGTCTCGCTGGTACATCAACCCCGCTTAGCGACGGACGACATCGCCAGCCTGCGCATTGCGGCGACGCTGGGCGTTGGCGCTGCACTGCTACCCAGAGAATTCGTGGACGACGACTTACAGTCTGGTCGGCTGCAGCACTTGTTGCCGGAGCTTGCTTCAAAGCCAGGTCTGATCCACGCGATATTCCCCACGCGACGAGGAATGGTGCCGGCCGTTCGTCACCTTCTTGATGCGCTCGTTGTCGGATACGAAAATCTGAACCGCAAGCGATAGCCTGCCAAGGCCTTCAATCGACGTGAAACACTGCGGCAAGCGGTTCGGTGATCCTCCGTGAACGCTGTGCATTGCCGTCGCACCGACGGCGCAAGCCCTCACAGTCCGATTGGGTTCACGCAAGATGGGGCGCTCCCGTCTCTCAGCCAATTCAGTCTTCCCAGGAAGATCACTAAATAGATCTTCCATGTCAACACCGCGCGATGCTCGATTACGGCTGAGGCTGCGGATCCGGCTCCCTGCTTATCCCCGTGTGGAAACAGCATTTCCGCACAGCGCGGCACCCTGAGTGCCTTTCACTCCCCCCAGACGGTTATCGGTACTTTCCCTAGCTCGACAACTTCCCGTTCGCTTACTAATCTTCCATGGAAGATGTTATAGGGGAGTTGATTCCGCATCTCGTCGCCTTGGCTTCCCTAGAAGCGAGTCGGTCGTGTGCGGACACCATGGCAGTGTCTTTGGTGTCCGCAAAGCCAGGTCGCCGCACCGATTGTGCGTTGTCACATGACCCGGCAGCGGGAGGCGCGAGCAAAGCCCTGTTTGAAGGCACTCCGGGTCACTGAAGGTTGCGCCCCGGAGTGAGTTGTCCAGGGTCAGTTGTTCCATAACGCTGCACCCTGGGCTACGAGCTATTTGAAAGAGGTAGCAATGATGGACGTTTCCGAATTCTCCTGGCACGACGAATTGTCGCTTGGGCATCAGTCCATGGACGATATGCATCAAGAGTTCGTCGTATGTGTGCATGCGCTGCTGACCGCCAGCGACGGTCATCTCAGGCATGCGCTCGATGCTTTCGCCGAACACGCGCACCGTCATTTTGGTGAAGAGGACGCCTCCATGCGGGAAACGGCCTATGGCTCGACAGGCTGCCATATTGACGAGCACGCTGCCGTGATGAAGTCGATCGACGAGGTTCGGGAAAGGCTGGACAAGGGACATACCCAGGTTGTCCGCGCCTTTGCGCACGCACTGATGGATTGGTTTCCTGAACATGTGCGCGTCATGGACCAGGGTCTCGCGCGCTGGCTGATCCAGCGCCGACTGGGAGCTTCTCCGATAGTCATCCGGCGTCGGTCGCGCGCTACTGCCACCGCTCTCTGATTCGCTTACCTAAGCATCCTCCTCAGAAGATATTGAGACAAAAATGAACTCCCTGCTGCAAGTAAAGGTCGTCACCAAGACGTTGCTGGCCGAAGGCATCACCGGCTACGAACTCGCTCCGATATCTGACGACCGATTACCTACATTCGAAGCCGGAGCACACATTGACGTGCATGTGCCTGGAGGGCTGGTACGGCAATATTCTCTGTATGACCTGCCCGCGGAACAATCGCGCTATCGGATCGGTGTTCTGCGTGACCCGCAATCCCGTGGCGGCTCCGTGAAACTCGCTGACGACATTCACGAAGGTGACACGCTCGCCATCAGCGCGCCGCGCAATCATTTTCCGCTACATAGCGGGCCAGCCACCTCCGTTCTGTTCGCGGGGGGCATTGGTATCACCCCTATCCTGTGTATGGCGCAGCAGCTCGCCCGTGAAGGCCGGCAGTTCGAGATGCACTATTGCGGCCGAACGCTGTCGCGCATGGCTTTCCTTGACAGGCTGAATTCGGCGCAGTTCCGGGACCAGGTGCATGTGCACGCGGACGATGAACCGCCGGCGCAGCAACTGAATGCCCGCTCCGCAATCGGTGCGCCATCTGCAGAAAGGCATCTCTACGTATGTGGGCCCACCGGTTTCATGGATCACATCCTGGCAACGGCGCGCGAGCTCGGCTGGGACGAGGAACACCTGCACCGGGAGTACTTCTCGGCAGCGCCGATCGACCATACGGCTGACGCTGCGTTCGAAGTGGAGATCCGCAGCAGCGGCCAGGTCATCCAGGTATCAGCCGAACAGAGCGCCGCACAAGCACTGCTGGAAGCAGGCTTCGACTTGCCTTTGTCCTGCGAGCAAGGCGTTTGCGGCACCTGCATGACAAAGGTGCTCTCCGGTGTTCCAGATCACCGCGATCTCTACCTTACGGATGGCGAGCACGCATGCAATGACGCCTTTATGCCTTGCTGCTCGCGCGCAAAGACGCCACGGCTGGTGCTTGATCTTTGATATCCGCCCTCCCATTCCCAAAGCAGGCTGAAGACAGGAGACCAATATGTTGACAAAGCAGGACAACGAGCTGATGTGCAGGACTGGCCCAGATACGGCCATGGGCAACGCGATGCGCCGCTTCTGGCTGCCGGTCATGCAATCATCCGACATGCCTCTGCCAGACGGAGATCCGCAGACCATTGAAGTACTGGGACAAAGGTACGTAGTGTGGCGCGACCAGCAAGGCCGCCCCGGCCTCTATGCAGAGGGCTGCCTGCATCGGGGCGCTTCCATGCAGTTGGCGCGTTCCGAGGGCGATGGCCTGCTGCTGCATCTATCACGGCTGGAAGTTTGCGGTGGATGGGACGGTACTGGACACGCCCAATGTCACGGATCCCAGGTTCAAGGAACGCATCAAGGGCAGAACCTATCCCGTGCGCGAGGCAGGAGGCCTGCTCTGGGCGTATCTTGGCCCACAAGGCGAAGAGCCGCCCTTCCCACATTGGGGCTTCATGGATCAGCCGGACGCCCACCGCATCAACGCGAGCGCGATCGTCAACTGCAATTTTGTCCAGGTCATGGAGGGGTTGGTCGACTCGTCGCACCTGACCGTGCTTCACGGTTCCGCGCTCGCCCGAACCAACGATTCCGACCTCGACTATGCGAAGAAGACCTCGCATATGCAATTCGACGCATCCCCAAAGATCGAAGCGGATGAGACGGACTTTGGCTTCCACTATGTGGCGATCCGTGAGACCGACGGCAAGCGTATTGCCCGCGTCACGGCGTTCGCCACACCGTGCTTTATCGCCAATGCGAACGGAGATGTATGGCTGGCCATCGTCCCCGTCAACGATGAACGCTGCAACTTCTATCACGTGTGGTGGGATGCGGAAAAGCCCATCGGCGAAGAGCCTTTGCGCAGTGCGCAGCTCACGTTCGTGGGCCTGGACGAGCCTACCCTGCGCAAATATGGCATGACGGCCGACACCTGTGACTCGCCGGCAGCGATGTCCGTCGCCAATGGCTTCGGTCAGGACCGCGCGAAGCAGCGCGACGGCCATTTCACCGGACTGGACAGCATCACGCAGGAAGACGCCGCGTGCAGCATCTCCAGCGGCACCATCCGTGACCGCTCGCAAGAGATGCTGTCCACCGCCGATCTCGCGATCAGCCGTCTGCAGCGCACCCTTCTCGCATGTGCCCGCGCGGAACGCGATCAGAAAGAGATACCGGCGCTTCGCGCCGAGGGCGGCCGCGCTGTCGGTGTGTCCGCCGAGATCGCCGTGGACGAGGACTGGCGCCGATTGGTCCCTCATCACCAGATCGTTTCGTCCACGGGCGCTCGCGCCTAGAGCACCCAATCTCAGAATCAAAGACAGGAGTTCGATATGTTGAGTCATGAAGACAACGACTTGCTTTGCCGCGTCGGCCCGGGCACGCCTGGTGGCACCCTGATGCGGCGCTTCTGGCACCCGGTGTGCACCTCCGCCCAGCTGCCGCATCCGGACTGCCCGCCGCTGCGCGTGCGCCTGCTTGGCGAGGACTATGTCGCGTTCCGGGACACGCAGGGACAAGTCGGTTTTTTTGAAGAACTGTGTATGCATCGGGGCGCGTCGCTCGCACTCGGCCGGGTCGAAGAAGGTGGTATCCGCTGCCTCTATCACGGCTGGAAGTTCAACGCGTTCGGGGACGTGCTGGAAACGCCAAACCATGCGGACCCCAAGTACGCCGCGCGCATGAAGGCACCCGCCTTCTCCGTGCATGAGGAAGGTGGCGTCGTCTGGGCGTACGTCGGCCCGAAGGAAATGCAGCCGGCATTCTCGCGCTACGCGTTCATGGATGCAGAACCGGATCACCGCGTCGTCCTGCGCGTCAACGTGGCCTGCAACTACCTGCAACTGGTTGAAGGCGGAGAGGACAGCTCGCATGTTGGCGTGCTGCATACCAATATGGCGCGCCCGGGCTGGAAGGATGACGAGTTCACGCGCAACCCGGACGTGGTCAATCCCGCCGCACTGGCTTCGAACGATCTGGAACCCGCGCTGAAGATTGAGGAAACCGCATTCGGCTTCCACTATGTGGCGTTGCGCAAGACCGATGACCCCAAAATCCGCAATGCGCGCGTGGTCCCGTTCATCGTACCGTATGGCCGCATCATTCCGGCACCGGCATTCCAGTTCACCGTCCTCGAGGTCCCGGAAGACGACACGCACACGAGTACCTACCTCATCGTCCACGGCGACTCGCCGGTCACTGAAGAGAAGATCATCGAACTGCTGGGCCTGGACGACCCACGCTACTACGATCGCAAGCACAGCGCCTTCCGGGCGACCTGGGCGGACACGTTTGGCCAGGACCGCGTGCTGATGAAGGAAAACTGGACCGGCTTGCGAGGCGTGGAAGTCGAGGACGCTACCATCGCACTGTCTCAGGGTCCCCTGTATGAGCGTTCGCGCGAGCATCTGGTACCTGCCGACCAGGCGGTCGTGCGCGTGCGCCGCGTGCTCCTCGAATCGGTCAAGCGCGCAATGCAGAACCAGCAGCCCGCCGCGCTCGGTCTCGACCTGAGCAGCGTGAGCGCTTGCGACGCGCAACTCCAGGAAGGTACGGCCTGGCAAGACCTGTTGCCGTCCCACCGCCAAACGGAAACCGCGTAAGGAACATACCGTGATGAGCAACAGCAACCACAGCAGCACGCCTGACTATCTATCCCTCCTGCGGCTCGACGGCCGTGGTTTCGTGGTACTCGGGGCTGGCCAGGGTATTGGCGAACAGACGGTCCACGCACTCGCTCAGGCCGGTGCGCGCGTGCTGTGCGTCGATCGGGACGAACACCTCGCCCAGAGCATTGCCGCGAAGGTAGGCGGCATCCCCTGCACTGCCGACGCGACATCGCGCCCGGACATGCAGCGCGTGTTCGACACGGCACGCCAACACTTCGGCCGCATCCACGGCGTGGTCGACATCATCGGTGTCGCAGGCGTCAAGCCGCTGGTCGAGTTTGACGACGCCGCATGGAACCAGCAGTTCGACATTGTCGTTCGCCATGCCTACCTGGCAATTCAGATCGGCGCCGAGTTCATGAAGGCCGATGGCGGAGGGACTTTCGCCTTTGTCGGCTCGCTTGCGGGTGAACTCGTGGTGCCGAATGAAGTAGCCTATGCGGCTTCGAAGGCGGCATTGCACCATCTTGTCCGCTCCGCGGCGGTAGAGTATGCCCGGCACAACATACGCATCAATGCCGTGTCTCCGGGCTTTGTCCGCACACCACGGCTGAACCAGCGCCTGGACGAAGCGACCTGGGCAGCCGTCGGACAGGCGATTCCCCTCGGACGGGCAGCCACACCAGCGGAAATCGCGAGCCATCTGCTGTTCCTGGTCTCCGACCTGAGCGCCCATATGGCTGGCGAGATCATCAACGTCGATGGTGGCCTGGGCGTCATGGCCGCGGTGCCGAAGATTACGTTCGCTCCCTCGGCAACTCCGACTCCCTGAGCAAGATGAAACCCGGTTCCACTCAAGATCAGATCCACCCGTCGCTTCGGGCGATGGCCGCTGCGGCCGCGGCGAAGCCAGGCATGGCCGATTTAAGCCCTGAGGAAGCACGTGCGGGAATCGCAGCGCGCACCAGGGAGCGCGCGCGCGGCCCCCAGATCGACAAGGTCTTTGATTTTCTTATTCCTGGGCCCGGCGGCAGGATTCCCCTGCGCATCTACCTTCCGGAGAACGCCAGTGGCGTGATCATGGCCTTCCATGGCGGCGGATGGCTGATGGGTAACGTTGACAGCCTCGACGCCGTGTGCCGGCACCTGGCCAACGACTCGGGGCTGGCGGTGGTCAATGTCGACTATCGGCTTGCGCCCGAGCATCCCTTCCCGGCGGCACTGGAGGATGCGTGGGCGGCGACCTGCTGGGTTGCCACCCACGGCCATGAACTTGGCCTCCAGACTACCCGGATGACGGTGTTCGGCGAGTCGGCAGGTGGCAATCTTGCTGCCGTGGTCTGCTTGCTGGCCCGGGATCAGGGGAACCCTCGCATCCTGGCCCAGGCACTCGTTTATCCCGCCACGGATGCGCGTCTGCAAGCAGACTCCCTGTCGACCTGTGCGGAAGGCTTCATGCAGCGCAAGGCCGACGTTGAGTATGCGTTCCGCACGTATGCACTCAATCACGGCGTATCACCGTCTGCCTGGAAGCTTTCGCCGCTGCTTGCCGATAGCCATGCAGGTCTGCCACCTGCCCTCGTCATCACCGCCGAGTGCGATGCCGTGCGCGATGACGGCGAAGCTTACGCCGCGAAGCTGGCCGAGGCTGGTGTTTCTGCGACGTGCGTACGCTACAACGGCATGTTGCACACCTTTTACAGCATGCGGGGGATGCTCGATTCGGCAGCGGTCGCTCAGCGCCAGGTGGCCAGCATGCTGCGTGCTGCGGTGAATAACACATAGTCGCGGTGTTTCACTTCATAAGGAGATCTCACATATGAAAGCCATTCGCTTTGAGCGTCAGGAAGCTGTCGGCCACATCGTTCTTGCAAATCCACCTTCGAATCTGATTGCCACGAATTTCTCTGACCGCCTGCGGGACGCGGTTCACGAGGCCAGCGAGACGGATATCCGCGCCTTGTTGATTCGAGCAGAAGGCCCCAACTTTAGCCAGGGTGGTGACGTCCTTGACTTCATTGATAAGGACTTCAACGCGTGGCGCACATTCATCTCGGAGATCCACCATGCTTACCGATCCATCGAGGCACTGCAGATACCGACCATCGCCGCAGTACGCGGCGCGGCCTTTGGCGGTGCGTTCGAGCTGGCGCTGGCCTGCGACTTTATCGTCGCCGCGGAGAACGCAACCTTCCGATGCATTGAAGCCTCGGTAGGGTCCGCCCCGGTAGCCGGTGCCGTGCAACGACTGGCGGAGCGAGCGGGCCGGGCCTTTGCTGCCCGGTACGCGATGCTGAGCGAGCCAATGTCGGGAGCTGAAGCAGGGCGGCTCGGCGTTGCGGCATTCGTGGTTCCGGAGGACGATGTCGAGGATTTCGCGGATGGCCTTGCAAGCAGGCTGTCTACCGGTCCCACCCGCTCCTACGCTGCGATTCGCGCACTGCTGAAAGCCTGGTCTGGAGGTGGCGTGCCTGGCGCAGACTCGTTGCTTCTGGATATCACGATGGGCCTGCACACCACGGAAGACGCGCGGATGGGACGAACCGCTCGTGCGGAGGCGTTTAAACAAGGGGAAGAGCCGGCTCCGGTCAGGTTCATTGGCCGCTGACCGATACGGGCCCCTGGCTGGCAAACCTCTCGACCGGCTATCTTTCCCCGATACTTTCCTGGAAGCTGGTTTAGCTTCATTCCTGCATGATTCCAGGAATTCCCAGTATCCGAGCCGACGCATCGCCCGCGCCTGCGCCACGGTCCTGTTCTCCTTGTAGGAGCGGCATTCTTGCCTTTTTGGAAATTGCGTACAATGAGGCACGGCCGCGCCTTTGGGCGGCAGCCATGACTTCGTCCAAGGAAGCAAATCGATGAGTAACGCCGCCGCGAAGCAAGCCGCACCTACGCGCACGCGCAAGAAACAGGCGTCAGTTTCGCCTTCAGACACGACCAGAAGGCCACGCCTGTCAGGTAGCAGTCACATCGAGCTCATCACGCTGCAATGGCAGCATGAGCGGAGTGATCTCGATCTCTCCAATTTCCTGCTGGCGATCTACTTCATGCGTCTTGGTACGCTGGTGGAACGAGCCTTTGATCAGATGTGTCTGCGACTCTGGGACATCAGCGGGTCCGACATGCGTGTGCTCCTGGCCCTGCGCAGAGGGGGCCCACCGTACGCCAAGCGCCCCACAGATCTTTATCGCGCCCTGATTGTCACCTCGGGGGCCATCACCAAGAAGATTGACAGGCTCGTCAGTCACGGCATGGTGGAGCGCATGGCCGACCCTGGTCACGCTGGCGGCTTTATCGTGCATCTCACGAAGAAGGGGCTCGAGACCGTCGAGCAGGCAGTCGTGAAGCTCGCAAAAGAATCGTCGATCGCCCCGGCCATGGCGCACTTCTCGGAGGCCGATCGTGCCGCCGGTAACGAGTTTTGCCTTCGGACCCTGGCATTGATGGAAGAGCTGGTGCTTCCCGCTGTAGAGAATGAAGAGGACAGCGCCCCTGCAGCGTCTTCGTCAAAACGCGCCCGACAGCCTCGGCGCGGCCGTTGATCGGGGAGCGCCTTGCCGACGCGCGAGCTATTGGACCGCCAATCGCCTGCGAGATGAAATCGCCGACACGCACCACCTCGCTCAGGCCGTCCTGGGTTCGCCGAGGTTCAGCTCACACACCATCTGGTCGCGCATCACGAACTTCTGCACCTTGCCGGTCACGGTCATGGGCATCTCGCCGACAAAGCGGATATAGCGCGGGATCTTGTAATGGGCGATCTGGCTGCGGCAGAACTCGCGGATCTCGTCGTCGGTGGCGCTTTCGCCCGGCTTGAGCACGATCCACGCGCACACCTCCTCGCCATACTTCGGGTCGGGCACGCCGAACACCTGCACGGCCTGTACCTTGGGATGGCGGAACAGGAACTCCTCGATCTCGCGCGGGTAGATGTTCTCGCCGCCGCGGATCAGCATATCCTTTACACGGCCGACGATATTGCAGTAGCCCTCTTCATCGATGGTGGCCAGGTCGCCGGTATACATCCAGCCATCGCGGATGGATTCGGCAGTGCGGGCCGCGTCGTCCCAGTAGCCCAGCATGACCGAGTAGCCGCGCGTGCACAGTTCGCCCTTCTCACCCACCGGCACCGTAGCGCCGTCCGCGTCCACGATCTTGACTTCCACATGCGGCTGGATGCGGCCCACGGTGGTGGTGCGCTTGTCGAGCGGGTCGGTGGTGCTGCTCTGGAATGAGACCGGACTGGTCTCGGTCATGCCGTAGGCGATCGTCACCTCGGCCATGTGCATCTGCGCGACCACGCGCTTCATGGTCTCGATCGGGCACGGCGAGCCGGCCATGATGCCGGTGCGCAGCGAAGAGAAGTCGTAGTCGGCAAAGCGCGGGTGGTCGAGTTGCGCGATGAACATCGTCGGCACGCCGTGCAGCGCGGTGCAGCGCTCTTCGCTGACGGCCTGCATGGTCGCTTGCGGATCGAACGCCTCCCCGGGGAACACCATCGCCGCCCCGGTGGAAACGCAGGCCAGCACGGCCAGCACCATGCCGAAGCAGTGGTAGAACGGCACCGGCACGCAGAGCTTGTCCTGCTCGGAGAGGCGCATCGCCATGGCGATGAAGCGTCCGTTGTTGATGATATTGCGGTGCGTCAGCGTGGCGCCCTTGGGTGCGCCGGTGGTGCCGCTGGTGAACTGCACGTTGATCGGGTCATACCGGTCGAGCTGCCCGGTGAGGGCGTCCAGCGTTTCACGCGGCACGCCCTCACCTTTGGCCAGCACATCGGCGTAGCGAATCATGCCGGCCGTCTGCCCGTCGCCCATGCGGATCACCCAACGCAGCGCCGGCAGGCGCGCGGCCTGTAACGCGCCCGGCTCGCTGGTCGCCAGTTCCGGCGCCAGCGCCTGCAGCATCTCCAGGTAGCGCGAAGTCTTGAAGGCCTCGGCCGCGACAATGGCCTTGACGCCGACCTTGTTCAGCGCGTACTCAAGCTCGGCCAGCCGGTACGCCGGGTTAACGTTCACCAGCACCAGCCCCAGCCGCGCCGTGGCGAACATTGTCACCAGCCACTCCGCGCGGTTCGGCGACCAGATGCCGATGCGGTCCCCCTTCACCAGGCCCAGCGCATGCAGGCCCGCTGCCAGCCGGTCGACCGCCTCGGCGAACTCCCGCCAGCTCCAGCGCACGCCCTGCTCGCGGAAGATCACCGCTTCGCGCTCAGGGAACGCCGCCACTGTCTGCGCCAGCAACATCGACACGGTCTGTTCGGACAACGGGATGGTGGTATCGCCTCGTACATGCGACAGCCCGTCGATCGGCAGGATGGTAGGAAGTGGTTCGCCATGCATCGTCATACTTGCCTCCAAAGCTCGGGGGTGTTCCGTATTCCGTGTCCAGGGCCACTTATGACTACCGCTCAATTCCTGGACCACCCGCTTTCGATCTTGAGACCAACGCTGTACTCTCGAGAACTCCTTGCGCGTCTGGTGGCGTTCTCAGCGAACTCACGGCCCGACGAAGGAAAGGTATACGTCTTCCTTGGAAGATTCAAGACAAATTTGAGCGATCCTCATATTTTTGCCGTGGAGTGCAACATTCGCCTCTGCCCAATCAGGCAGGCCTTTTGGCTGGTGGAGACCATGGGGTAGAAGCGCCATCGGCCGCGCCTCAGGCCGGCTGAGGTTTGATCGGAATTTCATTAGCAATTCTCTCCAGCGGTGGATGCGCAGGTCTCCCTTCCATTTGCCTCAGAACCGATGGCGAATGCCCACCAGGGCCCCCGTCTGATTCACGCCCGGCGACGGGAGCGACACCGTGCCAATGGCGCCCCCGTCAATCGTGAACGTTGCATCGCGCTGGTTGAAGATACGTCCCGCCGTAACGTACACGGCCGAACGCTTGGACAGCATGTACATCGCGCGCGCGGCGATGACCGATCCGCCGGTTGCGCTTTCCTTCACGGTCAGGCGGCCAAACTGCACGTCGAGTGCGACCTGCTGTATGGGCAGGTAAGTGGCCCCGAGCCACCAGTAATTGCTGCTCGGATTGACAGACCCCTGGTTGTTCCGATGGAGAAATCCCGCGCCGATGGTGGCGGTGCCGAACTTCACAAAGCCATTGATGACGCTACGGCTGTCGGTCTGCGAACTCCGTGGTAGTGCGGTGCCGGCACCACTGCCTCCGTAGTTGCGATCGATCGCTGTCGCCACGCCCCAGGCTGGGGCCTCGTACTTCAACATTGCCGAGATCGCCTTGCAGGCCTTCCAGTCTGTCGGCGATTCGCCGGCGCACCCTCCCGCAACCACCGGGGCAACCGCGTCACGCCCGAACGAATAAGTCGTGCCAAATGTAAATCCGGCAAACGTGACCGTATAGTCGATGGCATTGTCGACACGCGCAGTCGTGAGGTAGGTATCGAGCAGGCCGGCCGCAAAGATATTGGGAGCCAATGTGTCACCGATCAAAGACCAGAAGATCTGCGAATACATGCGGCCAAGGGTCACCGCCCCCCATGGCCCGATCAGTCCCACGTACGCTTGCCTTCCGAACAGACGGCCGTTCTGGTTCTGGGTGCCCTGAGCCGGCGCGAATCCCGACTCCAGTACGAAGATCGACTTCAGGTCATTCGTTATCTCCTGGACGCCTCGCAACCCCCACCTCGAAGGCAGCGATCCCGTGAGCTGGGGCATGCGAACCACGCTGCTCTTCTGGGGACCGACGTTGTTCACATATTCGACGCCGCTGTCAATGACGCCGTACAGGGTCATACCCGGAGCCAATGCCCCGCTTGCGTTCTGTGCCTGCGCGGATCCGGATGCGAACGCTGCAAACGCAGCCAGACCGCACCACGCAGCGCGCATGCGCAACCGGCAATTGGACCGAACCGGAACTGAATCCATACTGTCTCCTCCCCTGTGTGATTGTTATCTTTCTGGCCAAAAACGAGTCGGGCAGCCAACGCCCCAAGGCTCCTAATCCATGCCGCCACGGCGCCCCGTCACCAACGCAGCGAGATCCTTTGCGGCCTCCGGCAACCGGTCGCCTCGCCACGCGACATGCATGTCCGGCCGAACAAGAATGAGGTCACGCTCATAGATGCCATGCAGCGCCGGATCCGGGGCGACGAGCACGTCGAGCGGCGCGTCCAGTGCTGCAAAAGCGCGAGCGAGCGGCGTCGGATCATGCTTACCCGAGACGTCGAGCAGCGTGTAGCGATCCGGGCGCAGCCGATCCTGGATGGCGCTCCCGTCGGTGAGCCACATGTGCGGAAGGCGCGCGCCAGGCCAGCTGGTCGGCTGATAGACGCGCAGGTCATGCTGCGGCCCGCCTGGCACATTGGCGATAATGGGCGAGTCGACGTAGCGGTAACCAAGTTCCGCGCCAATCATCTCGTTCGATTTGCGCTGCTCCACGTCAGCAATTTCGGCAAGATGCGCACGTGCGGAATCGCCTGCGGGGGTATCGTCGCCAATTTCCGGCCGGACCTCGGCTAACCATGCCCGATAGCCCAGTGAGGCGTAACGCGACGCACCTACCACGCGTTCGCCGATCTGCCGCCGTTCGGCTTCATAGGAAGCGAGTAGTTCCGGACCACCCCACCCTTCCAGCGTCGCTGCCAGCTTCCACGCAAGGTCCGCGGCATCGCCGACGCCCGTATTCATGCCGAGGCCGCCCGTAGGGATCACCAGATGCACCGCATCGCCCGCGAGAAAAACCCGCCCCTTTCCATAGCGCTCGGCCAACAGCAGGTTCTGGCGCCATTCCGCGCAGTACAACATCTCATAGGGAAGCGGCGCGCCGACGATCCGCTCGAACATGTTAAGCATTTCCGCGTCGCTTTCGACCGCGGAATGAACGGTCCAGTGCCGGGTCGAATCCTGCATGATCATGAATGTCGGCGGTCCGCCAGCCACCAGGTAATGTCGCCCGCGCCCTGGACCTTTTCCCATCGGCAGCCGGTCGTAAAGCTGCTCGCAATAGAACAGGCCCTGGCGCAGGCGCGCGATGTCGCCTTCGCCCTGCAGCCGGATGCCAAGCTGCTTGCGTACGCGGCTCGAACCACCATCGCAGCCGACGAGATAGCACGCCTTCAAGGTGCTCCGCATGCCCCCGGCGTCGGTGACAGTCGCCGAGACGCCCGTCGAGTGCTCGGTGAAATCGAGAAACGTCGTGTTCCGCATCACCCTGACCGTCGGCAAGCGCTCGGCTTCTTCCAGCAGCAGCGGCTCCAGCGTGTACTGCGAGATCAGCTGATAGGGTTCAAGGGGCAGCCCGCCATCGTTGCGCTGGCGCGTGCGCACGCGCGCCTCTGCCACGGACGGATACGGCAGCCGCAGGATCGGCGGCTCCGCCATCGAGCGAATGATCTGGATGTCCATGGGAATGTCCTCGGGCATGCCGGCGGCTCTTATCCGGTCGGCGAGGCCCAGCCTGCGAAAGATTTCCATGGTTCGCGCGTTGCAGCGCTCCATCTTCGGCAGGAACTGGGGCGCTGCCTTCTGCTCGATCAGGACACAGTCGATGCCGCGCCGACCCAGGTCGATCGCGAGCGTCAGACCGACTGGTCCGGCTCCGACGATGATGACTTGTGTTTCCACGTACAACCTCCGCGCACCGGGAGTCCTCCTCCACGTGCCTTGAATTCCCGGGGCCTCGCCCCTTATGGACACTTGTCAGGCCAGGCGTTCCAGCACCGTCTTCGGCACAAGCGGCAAGTCACGCAGACGGATGCCGATCGCATTCGCTACCGCATTGGCCAGCGCGCCGGCCGTCGGGCCGAGTGAACATTCACCAGCGCCGAGCGAAGGCTCGTCCGGACGGTCCAGCAACGTGACCTCGATTGGCGGCACCTCGGCAAAGGTCAGGATCGGATAGTCCTGCCAGCCGCGCGTGGTGATCTCCCTGCGGTTGAACATGACCCGCTCCTTGAGCGCCCAGCTCAGCGCCTGCACGATCCCGCCCTCGAGCTGGTTCTTCGCTCCATCGGGATTCACCACACGGCCCACGTCCGCTACCGCAATCACGTTTGTCACGCTGATGACACCCGTCGAACGGCTGACATGCACGTCGATGACGATCGCTACCAGCGCCTGATGGTTTTCATAGCGCGAGTAGGCAAAGCCACGTCCGCGCTGCCCATCGCCTTTCGTCGCGGGTTTCCAGCCGGCACGGCTCGCCGCCTCCCGCACCACCGCGATCGCGCGCGGATCATGCAGGTGTGCCAGGCGGAATGCGACCGGATCGATGTTGGCTGCAAGGGCCAGCTCGTCCATGAACGATTCGATCGCGAAGACGTTTCCGTATGCGCCCAATGTCCGCAGCGAACTATTGCGCACCGGTGCATCGACCAGTTGATGGTTGCTTACCTTCCGCCGCGGCAGATCGTAGACCGGCACGGCATTGCGATCGCCGTTCCCATACGGTTGCGGAATCCGTGCCGGCGCCGATGGCGGGAAAGGCCTGGCAAGGTGCCAGGCGGCAAGGAGATTCACCCCGCCTGGTTGTCCCGGTCGCATGGCGTGCGAATTGCTCCATAGGTCATAGTTCCAGTCCTCGATCCGTCCGCTTCCGGAGAGTGCAGCCTTCGCCCGCATTACCATGGCCGGGCCGATTGGCGCCCACGCGAATTCATCGTCGCGCATCCATTGCACCTTCACGGGCCGGCCCGCCGCCTCACGGGCAAGCAGCGCCGCATCGAGCGCGACGTCGTCTGCGCCGTTGTGGCCGTAGCAGCCCGCCCCGGGAACATGCACCACATCGACCGCGCTCGCGGGCAAGCCCAGCACCGTTGCGATGTCGCCACGTAGCGGAAACGCTCCCTGTGTGTGGGACCACACGGTCATGTGACGGTCCCTGAACAGCGCCACGGAACACGACGGGCCGATCGATGCGTGGGACAAGTACGGCCGGGAATACGCCGCTTCAAGTTGTATCGCGGCTTCCGATGCAGGGGTGTCCTGCCCGGCTATGCCGACCACCGAATCATCGCTCTGCCACCCGGGCAGCGCCTCCTTGAGATGATCCACGTCCGGCAACGGCACATGGTCGTCGCTCCACCGTGCTGCATCGATCAATGCCCTGCGCGCTCGGATCGCCTGCTCTTCCCGCTCGGCCAGCACGCCAAGGAAGTTACCATTGCGAACGACGGCGACCACGCCCGGGAGCCGCCTGACCGCCGCGTCGTCAACCGAGACCAGCTTCGCGCCGTGTCGCGGCGGGCGAACTATCCGACCGAACAGCATGCCGGCAAGGCGCATGTCCTGAACGAATGCGGCGCCGCCCGTGAACTTCGCCGGCAAGTCGATGCGCGGCAGTGACTTGCCGACCAGCCTGTATTCCGATGGCTGCTTCGGAACACCGGTGGCCGTCACCTCGCGCGCGAGAAGCTCCCGTTCGTCCCTTACGATCTCCGCGTAAGTGACGCGGCGGCCGCCGGCAGACACAATGACGCCATTCTCGACACTAAGGCCCGACGGCGAAACGTCAAGCCGCCTGGCAGCCGCGCCCAGCAATACTGCGCGCGCGTCGGCAGCGGCGACGCGCAATGCCGCCCCGCTGCGTTCGACCGATTGGCTGCCGTAGGTATATCCCTCGTTTGGGCTGCGTGTCGTATCCGCGGCAATGATGCGAACACGCGCGGGATCCACATCCAGTTCTTCCGCGGCAATCTGCGTGAGCGCAGTCAGAATGCCCTGGCCCAGTTCCGCCTTTCCGGTAAAGATGACAACGTTGCCTTCGACGTCGATCCGTATCCAGCCGTCGAGCCTGCGGTTGGCGCGCAGATCGATCGGCAGCTCCGCCTCCGCCAACGCGAACTCCGCGAATGGTGTGAGCGAGAACGAAGCGACGACCGCGCCGGCCAGCTTGCCGAAGGCCCGCCTGGAGAGCTTGAAGGCACTCATCCGCGCAGCTCCTGCGCAGCGCGCCGAATCGCGCGAACGATCCGGTTGTGCACGCCGCACCGGCATTTCTGGCCTGTCATCTCGCGCCTGATGGTTGCCTCGTCCGGATCTGGAATCCGGTCGAGCAATGCCTTTGCGGCCATGAGCATTCCGCTCGAACAGTAGCCGCATTGAGCGGCCTGCTCGGCAAGGAAGGCCTTTTGCAGTGCATGAAGCCGTTGGCCATTGCCGAGGGCTTCCACGGTGGTCACGTGCTGCGCACCAACCGCGCCAACGGGGAAGACACACGCTCGCGTCGCGCTCTTGCCCACCATGACCGTGCAAGCGCCGCACTGGGCTTCGCCACAGCCAAACTTGGCACCATTCAACCCGATGTCGTTGCGCAGGACGTAAAGCAGTGGCGTATCGGCAGGTACGGCAAGAAGGTGACGTTTCCCGTTCACCGTGATCGAGATGCTCATGTTCGCTCCCACAAGTCCGCTGGCTGCGGCAATCAAGTCCATGAACCCATGCTTCCTGAATCGGCTGCCATCAATGGTTCAGGACCGGCTGCGATTCCTCGCCCCTTCGACGCCCACCTGTCACGCCAGCGAGCATCACCAGCATGAGACAGGCGGCCAGAGCCGGCACTGCCGCCGCAACGAACAGGGCGGTGTTCGACCAGTGCAGTTCAATGAGCTGGCCCGCCACCACAGGACCTACGATCGATCCGGCCCGACCGACACCGAGGCTCCAGCCCACACCGGTTGCACGGAGCGATGTCGGATACAACGTGGCAGTCAACGCGTTGATGGCCGGCTGCCCTCCAACGATGCAGACCCCGCTGATCAGCACGACCGCGTAGCGCAGGCCAAGCGACAGATCCGGCAGGCCGACCGCGGCCACCGCGACCGTCGCGACCAGGAAGCCGAGCGTCAGTACGCGATAGAAGCCGAAGCGGTCCATCAAGGGGCCCATCAGCAGCGCGCCCACGGTACCTCCGACCTGCAACGAGGTACCGATGAGCACCGCGGTCGCGCTGCCGTCTCCGGTGCGCAGCGACAGCATCGGAAGCCAGTTCGACAGGAAGAAGAGATCGAGGAGGTTGGCAAAGTTGATCCCCCACAGCAGCAATGTCATCGTCCCCCTTCCGCTACTGAATAGCTCGCCGACCGACGCCTTTGCGCTTGCCTGCCCGTGCACCGTGAAGCTGGTTGACGCGTTGACCTGCACATCCGGTGCAATGCGGCCGAGCCACGGAGCAATCCTCTGCGGATCACTTCGCTTGATTACAAGCAGCTGCAAGGATTCCGGCAGAATCTTCAGCATCGCCAGGGCAACGATGAGCGGCATGACGCCACCGACGACGAAGATCGATTTCCAACCCGCTGTTGGAACGAGGGCCGCACTGAGCACTCCGCTGGCGATTGCACCGGCGGTGAACCCACATGAAACCCAGGTCATCAACGACGCTCGCCGTTTCTGCGGACTGTATTCGCTGACCAGCGCGATGGCGTTGCCCATCACGCCGCCAATGCCGAAGCCGGTCAGGAAACGAATCACCAGGAACTGCGGAATCGTCTGGACCAGGGTGGTGGATAACATGCACAGTCCGTAGAAGACGGTCGCACCGATCAATACCGGACGCCGCCCGATGCGATCGGACATGGCACCGAGCACGATCGATCCCGCAAGCATGCCGAACAATCCCGCGCCGAATACCGGACCGAGACTTGCGGGACTGATCTGCCAGGCCTGCACGATCGCGGGCGCGACAAAGCCCAGCGCCTGTATGTCAAAGCCGTCCATGACGACGGTGCAGCCGATCAGCACCATGATCCATTTCTGAAAGGCGCTCATTGGCTGGGTGTCGATCAGCATTGCAATGTCGATGACCCCGGAGCCGGCTTCCTGGGCTTGTCTGGGAGTACTGGTAGTCAAGATGGCACCTCGTTCCGTTTAACCATGGGGTCCGAAGACGAAAGGAAGCTCCCCCCTTATGGGCGGAGCCTCCCCCCTCTCACACCAGTCCAAACAGGCGTCTTGCATTGTCCCGGCCGATCTTCTCCCGGTCGGTCTCGCTGATCGAGCACGCATCGAACCATCCCGCGGCTTCGTCGTGCGTTTCGAACGGATAGTCGACCGAGTACATGATCCGGTCGCTGCCCATCTCCAGCATCGTGGACAGGAGCGTCTGGGTCCTGAAATTCCCGCTGGTCGTGACGTAGACGTTCTCGCGCAGATACTCGCCCACGGTCCGTTTGCATGGCAGCCCGCGTGGCGCCTTCCGGAGGATGTGGTCGACGCGCCAGACGTTGAAGGGGATGCCCTCGCCAAGATGGCCAAGGATCATCTGCAGCCCGGGATTGCGGTCGAACAGGCCGGACGTCATCAGCCGCAATGCGTGAATACTGGTCTCGACCGCGAACGCCCAGGTCGCGGCGGTAAGCCACGGGAAGCCATCGTAGATCGGCTCGCGAGACGGCAGCGGGTCCCGCGGGTGCATGTAGAAGGGCTTGCCAAGCGCTGCGGCGGTGGCCCAGAAATCCGTGTACTGCGGGGCATCGTAGTACACGACGTTTTCGGCATCGCCCACCTGCGAGAACCCGTTGACCATGAAGCCGTGGAAGCCAAGCTCCGTGACGCAGCGCTGCAGTTCCCGCGCCCCGGCATCCGGATCCTGCATGGGCAGTGCAGCGAAGCCACCGAGACGGGAGGGATGACGCGAAACCTGCTCGGCGAGGACATCGTTGGCCCGCCGCGCCACATCGATCGCTTCCGTCGCGTCCGGGATCCCCTGGATGCCTGGCGAGTTGAGCGACAGGATCGAATACTCGGTTCCGCCCTGCTCCATCCGCTCGAGTCGCTGCTGCTCCATATCCATCAGATCGGACTTCAGCTTCTCCCAGAACGGCGGCGGCGCGTAGATCCTCGACTGCTCGATCGTCAGGTCCGTCGCGAAGTGTTCCTCAAGTGCAATTTTGTTTCTCATCACCATGCTCCAGCGCGATTGCCCCCATCGCCAGAAGCGATGAGATCGATCACGCAATTCAGTTCGTTCAGCGAGACGTTACTTGATTTTTCAAGTATCTTGGGACCAAGTATAATTGATTTTTCAAGTACATCCGCTCACGTAAACCCTAGGGATGGCAACGACCGTGAACACACTCAAGCGACCACAAGAGCTGGAAAAAGCGATCCCCTTCCTGATGGCACGTGCCGGCAGCCGGATGGGCAATGCGTTCGCCAAGGCACTGAAGCCGTTCGGCCTGAACCTTAGCGAGTGGCGCGTCTGTGCATCGCTGCTCTACGTTCCCGGCCAGACGCTATCGGAACTGTCTCTGCATGCATCGTCTGACACCTCGGCTCTGTCGCGGATCATCGACCGCCTCGAGAGCCAGGCACTGGTCAGGCGCGAGAAGAGCACGACGGATGGAAGATCAATCAGGGTTGTCCTGACCGAGAAGGGACAAGCGCTTGCCCTGAGTATCGTCCCGCTTGCGAAGCGCCACGAGTCGGTACTCCTGACCGGGTTCGCACCGAACGAAATCAAGGCGCTGCGGGATATGCTGCTCAGGTTGTTCGAGAATGCCGAAGGGCTCGACGACCTGCCCTGAGCCTTCCGAGGGGATCGCGCGCTTGCCCGGCGGCTGGCCACGCTCATGCACGCCTGGCGCGTTCCGGCAGTTGCTTATCTGCGGTCAGAATTTGTGGCGAATGCCCACCAGGACCCCGGTCTGATCTACGCCGGGCAAGGGATTGGAAGCCCCAGGAAGCGCCCCGCCATCCACCGTAATCGTCGAATCACGCTGATTGAATGTGTGGCCCGCCGTGATGTATACGGCAGTCCTCTTGGAGAACAGATAGGAGGCACGCGCAGCAATGACGGATGCGCCCAGCTCGGTGCCACTCACCGACAGATGCCCGTATTGCAGATCGAGCGCGACTTGCGGAACCGGAAGATAGACGCCACCAATCCACCAGTAGTCGCTGGACTTGTTGACGACACCAGGCGCAACGACGCCGTGATTGATCCGGTGAAGGTAGCCTGCGCCGACGGTGGCGGGTCCAAACTTCACGTAACCGTTGATCAGCCCGCGCGTATCGGTCTGCGAGCTGCCCGGTAGCGGAGAACCCGTGCCGGCGCCCCCATAGTTCCGATCGAATGCGCCAGCTACCCCCCAGGTCGGTGCTTCGTACTTGAGCAATAGGGACACGGCCTTGCACGCCCGATAGTCCGCAGGCGATTCACCCGCGCAGCCCCCAGCCACCGCCGGCGCCACCGCGTCGCGTCCCAGCGAATAGGTGGCTGCCACGGTGAACCCGCCAAGGCTCAAGGTGTAGTCAATGGCGTTGTCGACCCGCGCGGTGGACAGGTAGGTGTCGAGCAAACCGGCCGCGAAGATATTCGGGCCCAGGGTGTCACCGATCAACGAGTAGTAGATCTGCGAATACAGACGGCCTACCGAGACAGCGCCCCAGGGTCCGACCAGGCCGACGTAAGCCTGCCTGCCAAACAGGCGCCCGTTCTGGTTCAGTGAGCCTGTATCGGGGGCAAAACCGGATTCAAGCACGAAGATCGACTTGTAGCCCCCTCCCAGGTCTTCGATACCTCGCAGGCCCCAGCGCGAAGGGTAGGACGCGGTAAGTGACGGCACCCGTACCGCACCGGATTTCTGAGGCCCTATATTGTTCACGTACTCCACGCCCGTGTCGATGAGGCCATACAACGTGAGACCGGGCGTCAGCGCCCCCCCATCATAGGCGTGCGCGGCGCTGCTGACGGCTGCCGCGGCAAGCACCAGTCCGCATCGCGTTGCCCGCCGCTGAATACGGCCACTGAGCCGCTTTGACTTGCGTTTCATCTCCTCGTGTCCTCCGTTTGCGCGCGAGATTTTGTCTTCCATGGAAGATTGATAGAGAAGCGAGGCAAAGTCAATGTGTCATGCTTAGATAGTTTCCCGTAGCTGTAACTACCAACTGCAGCTTCCACGGCGGAACCTGTATGGACGGAATCCCCTGAAGTAGCGCCGCCCCCCACCGTCGGTGTTCTTCCACATCGACACACCACCCTTCACTCATAAAACTTCCCAGGAAGATTATTTACCTGCACATCGATCGGGATCCGGCACGATGTCATTCGCGAAGCGCTGTGGAGTACTGAGCTCGCCTGGCACTGCCGGCAGAACATTCGACCGATCGCGGGAGTCGGCTTGCCTGACACCATTCCGCCAAAGACAAAGATGCTTTGTCGATCTGGATATATGCGGCCCATGGTTGCGTCTCTACCATCGTGACATCGCTCACCCTTTCCCTGATGTCGTGGGGCAACTGGCCGGGCGACAGCCCGCCTTTGGAGCGAGAGGGAACGTCGCGATCACAGACACAGCGACGACCGAGGTATCCGCTCTTGAAGCTGCTGAGCCGGTGATGGTGGACATCGGCTGAGCCTCTTGTTTGCATTCCACCTTGGTTGTTTCATCTCAGGAGATCGTCGTGGAGCGTTACCGGTTTCTTCCTTTTTTGGGTCGCATCTTGCTCGGTGCGCCATTTCTGATGAGCGGCCTGGGCAAACTCGGCGCGTATGCCGCGACTGTTGGCCATATTTCGGCAGTTGGCGTGCCAGCGCCGCAGCTGGCATATCTGGCCGCAGTGGTCGTCGAGGTGGGCGGCGGCCTGCTGCTGCTGTCGGGCTACCGGGTCCGCCTCGCGTCGCTGGTGATGGCGTTGTTCTGCGTGGCCACGGCGGTGTTCTTCCATCGCAACTTCGCCGACCAGAACCAGATGATCCACTTCCTGAAGAACGTGATGATGGCCGGCGGTCTCCTGCAAATCGCCTACTTTGGGGCAGGTGCGTTCAGCCTGGACGCGCGTCCAGGCCGTGCGGCCGCGACTTCCGTGCCTGCACGCTAGTCGGATAGATTCGAAAAGATCGCCAATGTCCACCGTTTCTGCAAATGGCGCGCGCATTCCGTCCCTCGGACTGGACACCTACGGCATGCGCGGCGAAGCGCTTTCCAGCATCGTGTCCGGCATATCGGGGTGAGCAATTTCAATCGGGCACTGATGAAACAGGCGCTTGCACTATCCGGGCAAGGCCTTGTCACCAACCAGCTTGAATACCACCCCTATCTCGACCAGCATCCCCTGGTTTCGGCGACACGCGAAGCAGGTCTTGCCATTACCGCCTACTGCGGCATGGCGGTCGGGCGGGTCTTCTCCGACCCGCTGCTGAGGGCGATTGCTCGCCGGCATCAGCGTGGCGTCGCGCAGGTCGTCCTTCGCTGGCTGGTTCAACAGGAAGGCGTGGTTGCCTTGTCACGAACTACGCTCCTCGATCGACTGACTGAGAATGCAGCCGTCTTCGAGTTCGAACTCACGCAGAACGAGATGGCGGCGATCGCTACATTGGTTCGCCCGGGCAGTCGCATTGTGAATCCACCGGATTTGGCTCCGGTCTGGGATTAAGGGCTATCGAATGCGCCCATCGCTCGCGGGCCGTTATCCATATGACCATTCAGATAAGATGAACTCTTCTATGAGGGAATGGAAGTCAACCCCCCTTCAGCATTGGATTTCAGGTAGGGCATGTTGGAGTCGATACACTTTCCTTGCAAGCCGTTAAGCTTTCCTTCGCGGACTGACGCGGCGGCGAA
>NZ_QKWJ01000100.1 GCF_003353055.1 Cupriavidus lacunae | reverse complement strand
ACGCTGCGCGCCGTAAGATTGGCATCTTTGGCGCCGACGCCTTGCCAATTGCGGAGAGCGCCGCCGCCATCGTCAGCGCTCTACAAAAAACCGGTCACACGGCTCTGCCGCGCAGCCTCCTAGCCAGAGTGGCTATAGCTCGCCGCGGACGAGTAAAATCACCCTGTGCAAAGCCGCATACCTAGAATCTTTCACAATACGGAAGCCGGGGTATTTCATCGGTTTTCACGCAGTTGACGCCGACTATGGCTTTGCAGAGCTTGCTCAAAGCAATGACGAAATTGGTTTGAACTAGCATCCTAAACCTAAACCCTGCTTTTCGTGTGCCTTTCACGATCTCGTCCGCCATCCCGAGCGTCCCGTCGCTTTTACCCGGTAGCGCAAGCTCTCTCTGCCGACGCCGATCGCCTTCATGCTCGGCACCATGCGCATGAGCGTTCAAGCAGAACTCGATCAATTCTTCGCCACACTCTGGTTCAGCACGTCCGCTGCGGATCCGTATTAAGCCACATCGAAATCTGATCTTAGCGTCATGAATGTCGCCTGCCGTAATGCAGCACTGTGCAGGTAGCTACGACGCTGGCTTCAACCTCGGCCCAAGTGGGCCATCGCACACGAGGAGCAAAGGCTAATCCTCGCAGCAACATGCGGCGGGCTTGCCGGAGTGCCACGACTACGATGCCGGTCCCTTGTATGTCCGCAAGAACACACAAAGTCTCCGAGAAAGCATTGTTCATACGTTTGGTGGAATTCTATATTGACTTCGACGGGACGTGTCCATGGCTGTCCGGACAAGACGGTCGGTATGAGCTTGAGCTGGCTCATTCCGTTTCCTATGCTTGGCACAATGATCCACTCTCGCCAGTTTCGCGTGGTGACGGGTCTGGTCAATACGTCGCGTGACACGCGATACGATGCCGATGGTCCGGATCCGATTCCGGGCGATACAGTGGGTCTGTCATGCTGGAGGAAAGATGTGAAACTATTCACTTATCGCTTCATCATGACCGCCATCTTATCGATGGGCAGTGTCAATGCATCTGCCAGCGATATCGCGGGGCCGTGCATGGTCAGCTACAACGTCAGGAACAGGGACGTCATTACCGGCGTGATTCGCATGAATTGCGTCGACCTCGAGGCGCGTCGGTTGGAGTTGTTCAAAAGGATCAATGCGATCCCACCCGACAAACAGATCGATCCGGCTGACCTAACCAAGCAGTTGACGGCGCTCGAGGACAAACTGAAGCAGTCCGAGGCGAGCGCAAACTGGATCGACGCTGCCAATAACATCACCGGAAATATGCTGGCCACGCTCGGACTGGCGGCCTGCGCCGAAACGGCTGGCGCGGGCTGCGCTGTCGCGGTGGTCGGCAAGGTGCTCTCCGTCGTGGGGCTCGTGCGTGGCGCCATGTCCGAAGCAGACAAGGCGCGGGAATCCGCCCAAGTCCGGGCCGAAATAGCCAAGGTGCGGCAAGGTCTACAGCGGATCCAACCATCGTCGGCCGTCGTACGGCAGCGCCTGGTGGACGAGTTCAATAGCCTCTGCACTAACGTCAAACAGCAGTGTCTCAACTGACTTTCCGCGTGCAGATGACCTCACGACATCATGACATTGGACGCGAAAGCGCCGTGTGTCAACGAGACAACGAACAGCATGAAGCGGCACGCGCAGCTTTCAGGTATTGTGATGATATCCAGATCAACTCCGAGTATCAGCATTCGTTGAGTATCTGCGCGCAGGCCTCCATCAGAGCGGCCCGGCCGTCCGATCTGAGTGGCGCATGTCATTGGTCGCGTTGCTTCGTGACCCTGCCGCTTTTCCAACGATCACGTCCCCAACACCGCCGCGAACACCCATTCCACGGATTCGTTCGAGGGAATTTGCGCAGCAAGCGCGGTGCCTTCGGTGTCGATGCCATCGATCACATGTTGCAACACCCCGGACTGTTGTCGGTCGAGCCGGTGCGGCAGCTTCCATTGCAATCGTCGAGAGAGTTGGCGCCACTACCCATGCCATGCCGAACGCCATTAAGGAAGCCTACGCTGGCGAGGTTTGGCTGCGACTTGGGCGCAGGTGATCGCCGTCTCGCCGACAAATCCGATTCAGGATTGATGGCATGCGCAGGGCCGCATGCATTTCCACTCAAGTCCGTCAACTGCGGAGCATCATCATGACAAGCTGGAGAGTCGAGATTCGCCACAACAATTCCGGGAAGACCACCGAGATTGACTTGGTCGATACAGTGGGATTTGACAACGATTGGAAAGCTGTGGACGAGTTTGCACTGACACCGAACGCTGGCAAGTTCACGAACCAGACCCAACGCGTGGTGCCGGTGGTTCAGCCATCGTGGATCTTGTTGAACTTTGACATCGACAATCCTCCCGCCGATAAAAGAGGGATAGGCCGGGTCGACGACAATTCGTCACCGGCCACATTCCCGGAGGGCGACATCACCTGGCGCATCGTCCAAGAGTTGTAGTGTCCTCAGCGTCGGGGGCCGTGTGCATAATTCCCGCGCGACGCATCGTGAATCAGCGCGGCGAATGTCGACGCCGGTGGAAAATTGCGCGTTTGTTGGCGGCGGAAAACTGCACGCCTCGCCTACACTTTGTTACAGCATGACTTTGGTGCGCCGCGACCTGCCGGGTCTAGTTCGACTGGATGTTACCGATCGAAACCAGCGTGTCGTTGCGCTGCTACTGTGCATCCTCCGAACGATGTTTGATGAACCTGTGACATAACTGGTCATTCGTCCGTCAAAAACAATAATGGGACGATGTCAATGAGCAAGAGATCGCGCTTCAGGCAACAAGGTTTCGTGCCTATCGGAGTCTTGTCCCGCTTCATGCCGATGACACGGCGTACATTCATCGTCAGTTCGCTCGCCGTGCCCGCCGTGGCGGCGGCACAATCCCCGCTTGCACCTTGGTCCGACCCGGACGATCTCGCAGGACTACGCTTCGCCGAGGACAGCACCGGCATAACGATAACGCGTCCCCCTTCCAATAAACGGCGTCTCAAGGAGAAGCCGCCCGCCGACGATCCCCGGTTCAAAGGAATCAGTTGGCGTATCGACCGCCTTGCGCTTGGTCCGGACGCGACATTCCGCCTGAAAGTGGCAAAGGTCGGCAGGACCACCAACTACGTGCTTGAGGCATCGCACGTAAGGCTGGGAAACCTCGGGAAAGCGTGGCATCGCTTCACTTTCGAGAAGGTCAACGACGCCTGGCGAATCCAGATGGTCACGAACCTCTGGACCGGAGGTGAAACCAGCGCGTTGTCTTTGAAGTCGGCCCATCGGACTTTTGAGGATTTGGCGCGCACCGGACTTGCGGACCTCGGCGCTGTCTGCGATGAACCGGCGCCGCTGCCCGATTGCAACCAAGCGCCGGTCGACGCGCCATTCGTATTTTCGTGTGATGGGCATCTGGTTCACCAAGCCATCGGTCAACTCTTCGAGGGACATCTGATCGTGCAAGATCCCCTCACGCTCGAGTTCAATCCACACGGCGTATGGTATCTCTCCGGCGGCACGCGGGGCGCGCTCATCGCGAATGCGCTTAACGCGAAGCTGCAGGTGATCGTATGCGCGTGGTGCCGACAGGTCAAGAAGCCGGAGTCGGATGGCGGTGAATCCGGTGACACATTGTCCGAGAGTTCCGCCGCCTCCGCGAAGGGCTCGAACGCTATCCCGTCCGGCAAAAAAGGCCAACGCGCCCAGCGCGGCCAAAGCAGCGACCAAGGTGACCGCGGCGCCAACGACCCGGTGTTCCATGCGAGTGCGATCGTTGACACGCATGCGAAACCGCATTCGCTCACGCTCGGTTCATCACCATCGATGGCCATCGCAGCGACGGATTGTGTCACGTGGCGCTATACGCGCCGGACCTGGCGCAATGTGCCGAACGCTTGGGAGACGGGTAGCGCGCGGCTGGCCTCGGACTGGAACCTCACGTTGTTCGCCAAGGGAAACGTGCTGCTCGGCGAACTGGCCACGCGAAATGCCGTGCTCGAAGTGTGGCGCGCGACGGGCAATGCGTTGGAGATGAGCTTCACTGGCGAACTCGATACCGAAGAAATGATGGCGCACTCACCGATGGGCCGCATTCAGGTTCGAGGGGCGAGAGATGCCACGGGGTCGCGGCCGCCCGTGTTGATCCTAGCGCGTGGACCGGCGGCGAACGCGGCCGTGCCTCGCATGAAGATTGCGTCCATCGCGCTGGACTTGCTGTTGCTGCGCGCCGATCTCGCGCTCACCGACGCAGAATATAGCGAACTTCGCTTCGCGCCCACCGAACTGAAAGCCATCTACCACCCGGACCTCGGCATAGCGAAAGCTTCCCTCGCGACTCTGCCGAGCTATCTCTGGCTCGACGCGCACTCCGATCCCGCGCCGTTGCCGCTGGCCCGTGTAGATCTCACGAACGCGCGTCTGCAGGTCCTACGCTCGCGCGATCTGATGTCGCTCTCGTTTCTCTTTTCTGGCCTGCGTTTCGACGTGTTCAAGGGAAAAGTCTTGCTTGTCGATACGAATGCCGGTTGTCCCATCCTCCTTCACGCCGATCCCGATGATAGACAAGACAGACAGCGCTGGCTCTGGCCAAATGTGCGCGACACCCGTCCCGTGCTGGTCGCCGAGTTTCCGCCGCAGCACATGTTCGAAGAATGCGTATTTCGCCCGGATCCGCCAGCGCTCCCCGATGTGTTGCCTAAGCAACCGACGATCAACATCCCGCGCAAGGTTCTGTCTTCCGACTTGGGTGTCGGGCCGGACGATACGTTGACCGTTCCCACTGAGGGACAGGCATTCGTCGACTTCATCAAGGGTTACAGCGTGCAGGACCGCGTCGTGATCCGCCGAGCGCTGGCAAAGTCGAAGGTGGACCAAGAAAGATCAGCGGGGCAGTCGCCTGGAAAGAAGGTCTCGTTCGGAGACTTTGCCGCAGCGTTCGAAATCGGGCACACATCGCCCGATCCGGCTGCGCGTGCTTCGGGTGCTTCGGCGGCTCTAGCGGCGTCGGCCACCGTGTCCGCGTCTTCCGCGAGCGGGCCGGTCGCGAGGCCGGATGCGCTTCCTCCGAAGCCGCTTGCCTGTTCATTGCACGATTGCTCGCTGCACGCCGATTTGCCTGCCGATCAACGCATCT
The DNA here is from genome assembly GCF_003353055.1 of Cupriavidus lacunae. Lineage (GTDB taxonomy): Bacteria > Pseudomonadota > Gammaproteobacteria > Burkholderiales > Burkholderiaceae > Cupriavidus > Cupriavidus lacunae. The sequence goes on along the minus strand of NZ_QKWJ01000100.1, from coordinate 19,886 downwards.
ACATCGGCCCGTACGGGATGGATCCCGATGCGGCGGCGTGGGCGCGCAGGCTCAATCTCTGTCTTCAGGCCACAGCGGTCAAAGCACGCGTGATCGACATGCTCACGCTGGCGAACGATCTGATCGACGGGCTTCGCACCGACAAACAGGCGTCTCCCGCGAACGCGCAGGGTTTCGCCGATCGGCTGTCCGGCTTTCTCACTTATGCGCGCGAGTGGATCAAGGGCAACAAGGATCTGAATTCCACGGCCGCGCAGTCCGACGAAGAAAAGACCCGGTGGCTCGAACGCGTGGCTGAAGCTACCATTCCGAGCTACCAGGATTTCCGCGATTTCTACCGGCTCGAAATGACGCGCCTCTACTTCGACGCCGATTATCGGAACATCTACGCGAATCGCACGCGCTATGAACCGAAGAGCGGCGCTGATTGGAAGCCAGAAGACGCGCCAACGAACACGAGCGCGGCGCAAATCGAATATGTCAGCGAGTCGGGTGTCAAGGCCGACAAAGTCCGTGCTGCTGCGAGACGCGAAAGCGTGATCGACCGTTATGTCGATGTCGTTACGCAACGCACCGAACTTCCGGCGCGCGCCCGCGCGCGCCTCGCCAATCCGTCGCGGCTTGCATTTCACATGGATTGCGCGCCGCCAAGGGACGCTCACGCGAACCAATCGGATGACAGGGGAAACTGGTTCAAGTCGCCCCTGCCGGTTGGGGCTTCGTCTACGCACCGTCCGTTCGAGCTTTCGACGCTGACCGACTGGTCGAACTACCGGATGTCCGTGTGTCCACGCGCAATAGAAGTCCCGCGCTTCACCGAGTCTGGCGCTCTCGTTCGCGAAGGCCAGGTGTCGGCGAAGCCGGCGACAGACCGCGCAAAGAAGAGGAAAGGCGCACAGAACAATGCCGTCAAATCGGCCGATGCAAAGAAAGACGCGAGCGCCAACGATCAGTCGAATGCGGCAGTCGACATGTTGCGTCTGCTCCAGATGCGATCAAGTCCAACGCTCACCGCCGCAGAGCGTCTCGCCGATGTCGAGGCCGCGCTAAAGATCGCGCCCACGCCGCTAGAAACGGCCGTCGAATTGCCCGCGCGGCTTATTCTGTCGCCATCGCAATCGGCGGTGTGGCGCACGCCTGCATCAAAACTGGACTGGGTTCCTAGCAAATCCCACACAGCGCCCAATCTGGTGCTCCATCAAGCCGTCCCGTTGTGGACCGCGGAGCTTCTCGCGGCATATCCGAATCCGGGGCTGCGCGCAGTTTACTCACCGGATTTGCGGCCGGGCTTCGTGCGTGGCGCGTTGCAGGGTCGAGCGGATTCGAATATGGCTCCGGCTGCAGTATCGGGGCCGAACGCACCGCCGCCACGCCTGCACACGCCCGCGAATCTGGCGCCGCCACGCGGGCCGCGTGCGCCGTGGACGCTCGGCATCGAAGATGCGGATCCCAAGACCAGCAGCATCGCACTTCTTCGCAATGCCACCGGCGCAACGGGCGATGTCGAATGCCCGCCGGGCACTACAGCGAAGCCAGCCCCCCCCGTGCCGGACGCATCCAGCACCGATCCGGCCTCAGCGCCCGACAACGTGATGAGATATCCGCTGCTGGACTATCTCTGCGATCGCAAAGACTACAAGGAAAACAAGGAAACGGGATACGGCGCCGACGGCATTTTCCGGACGTCGCTCGATGCCTACGACCGTCATGAACTCGTCGTGCTCTCTTCCGCGTGGGGACTGCCGGTACGCGGCAGGCGCGAGCAGAGCGGCCTGCTTCAGCAGTCGCAGGTTTCGAGCCAGGTCGAATTGCCGCCCGAGTGGCGTCCGATCGACATCGAGCAAAGCAGCGCGACGTATCAGCCGCGCGCGCTTCAGTTACAGGAACTCCGTCTGAGTGCGCTCGGCGGGACGTTGCGCCATGAGACCGATTTCGTGCCGCCTGTATCGGCACGGCATATCGCGTATGGGCCGCTCTTCGATGCATTGTCGATCGAACGCTGGCAGCACTGGACCGTGCTCGGGCGAGATGTACACGCCGAAGTTGTCTATAAAGGCTTTCTCTTTCCGATCGGACATCGCGCGTCTCTAGTGAAGCAGACCGAGCGCGTGTTCCTGCGACGCAAGGATTGCGAGCGCGTCCGCGCGTGGCTGCGGCAGCGCATGTTCATTCGTATCTCCGAGCCGGACAAGCTTTTCCCCGCGCGCGGGCATCCGAACGCCGGACGGCAGTTTCCGCCGAAGCTCGTGCATATGCTCACGCAGACAACGCCGGATATCGTCGATCCGACCGAGGATTCCATGAATCCGGTTGCCGCCAATCCCTCCCCCGCGGGCCGGCTATTCGTCGACGAGCCGGGACTCGTCTTCTGGCCGCGCACCGCGCGCATCGAAGGGACCGACGTGCTCTTCGACATGATGTTCGATACCGCCGTGACGCAAGCGCCGCTCATCTTCGTCGATAACGTCGCGGCCAACCGCAACGCCCTTTTGCAGAGGCTCATCGCTTACTACAACGGCGCATCGGGTCCGAATCTGCCGGATGGCATTCGATCGCCGGACAACTTCGATGCCAGCGACGATCACGCTCGAATCGATATCCCGCTCGTCGATCAGAAGGTTCATCTTCGCACGCTGGATTTCGGAGGCCAAGCTGTGCGTTATTGCGATGAAACCAAGCCCGGCAGATCGTCGCACAAAACCATCTGCTGGACGCTCAAGGCCTCGGGCGGTGCCAGCATAGTGCCCGCGAAGAACGATCCCAATGCGTCCAACTTCGAAGGCCGGAACATTTACTTCGACGATCCAACGCTCGCCGCCGCTGATCAGCCGCCGTTCTATCCGATGATGGAAACCGCGCGCATCCGACTGGATCAGGTTGAGCGCATCGTCAATGGTGGACAGCAACTCGCGGTGGTTCAATTCGATGGATTTTATGTCGCGAACGGTTTCCCTTCGGTTGGTCCGAAGGACACCGCCGAGGATAAGGGCGGCGACGCGACGCAGACCGCCGCCGCGCCCCCTTACCTGGACTCGCGCGAAATCTATCTGAATATCGTGAACGACGTGTCGTTCTCGGCGGGAACATCGGGCGACCGCACGGGCGCGGTGATGCATCCGAATATGCCGCTCGCCGGGCTGTCCCGCACATGTGGTCCGCTCGGAGGCGCGCGCGGCAGATCGTCCGACGGCTCGCGCAAGCCCGGCATGCTGTTTTCTATCGCGAAGAACTACACGATTCCGCGCAAGCCCGCTCCCGCGCCTGCTCACGCGCTGGCGTTCCCGCAGCACGTCGCGCGAGTCGCTTTCGACAACGGCAACGCGGGCACAGCGGGCAACAACGACGAAGCGAAAGCCGCGATGAAGCAGGTCTTCGCGAATTTCTTCAACGATGACACCAAGTTGCTCGGCGTCGTCACGCTGAAGGATCTTGCGTCCTATCTGGTCGCGGATGTGGCGAGCGAGTATCTGCCGAAACTGCGCGACACCGTCGAGTACACGCTCGCGGGTATGCAGGCGACGAGCGACTCGGTGAACACCCTGGTCGTGGGGCCGCTGAGGGACATCGTGCGAGTACAGCGCCAAAAGTGGCTCGACGTCGCGGATAGGCTGAAGGTGCCAGGCAGCGAAGGTACACCGCTCGCTATCAGTGTGCGCGATGTCTTTCCGGATGTCGATTCCGCGCTATCCGATCTGCTAGCCGCGCTCATCGACGCGAACGAGGCGGGCAAGGCTAGTCAGTCGGTCCGCATGGCGTCCGAGTTGGCGGTTGTATACGAATGTGGCCGCAGACTGGTCGACGCCATCGCGCGGGTCATGGCCAATCCGCTCGATCGCGTGATGCTTAGGCTTGAGCAGGGGCTCAAGGCATTCCTGGACAAACTCGGTCCGGACGTGTTCGACAAGTTCAAGAACCAAAAGCAGTTAGAACCCCTTATCGACTGGCTGGGGTCCGTCTCGCAGGTGCCACCGCCCGGATCGGCGGATTTCTTCCAGCTCTTGCCTGTTTTGATGCCTCCGCTCAGCGATGCACGCACCGGCTTCATAGGTTTAGGAGCGGATAGACCCGGCCCTGACGAGGCAAATGAAGCTATTCGGAAGGCACGCCATACGCTGAGTAAGTATCCCGACAAAGTCAGTGCGCACCTGACTGCAACGTTCAATATGGCGCTGAATCCGCCGTTGCAACCAGCGCCGCCGCCGAAAGGCCCTGCCGAGCTGGCAAGGAACTGTTGGCTGGACATGCTGAAGGAGGCCAAGGCGACGCTCTCGGACGCTCTCAAGGATCTCAACGACGGACCGAACAAAAACCCCGCGATTCTCGCGGCCAAGCAACTTCTGAACAGAGCGGCCGAGTTCGTCAAGATGTTGATCGACAACGCGAACCAACAGAATGTCATCGCGACCAGCGGTCGGCGCGATATCGCGTTGTTGCGCCTTTACGCGCTGCTGCGGACGGTGGACATGGTTCGCGAACTTCGGGAAGGCCGGCTCGATCCGTTTCAGGGAATTACGCGCTTCACGCAGGAGGTGCTTCCATTGTTCGTGCCTGTCGATGCATTCGCGCTCCCCTCTCTCAAAGACGCGGGCAGAGACATCGCAGATCGGCTGGGTGATTTGAGCAAGCAATTGCAGACGTGGCGCAATGAGACAGGCGGGAAGTTTAAGTTGTCCGACGATGGCTGCTCGCGATGCGAAGGCGTGCCCGACCTGCCGGAGGCAACGGGCGACAGCCCGGGGGTGCTCACGGAGAGTTTTCGCGAACTCCTTAGTAAGCTGGACGCGAAGCTGAAGGAACTGGGTGCGTCGCAGGACCTCAAGGCGTTGCCGGATCTCAAGAGCCAGGTCGATGCGGTGGAACGGTCGATTCATTCATCCCTGTGCGACCTCGAATGCGCGCTGCGGCTCTGGAGCTACGGGCTCGATCAGATCGGCAGCATCGACTGGAAAGCACCCCTGAATGCGAAGAGCGAAGCGGAAGCGCTCGCCAGTCTGCAACTCGAACCGATTTCCGTAACGATATCGCAAGCGTCCAGCGCGATGCAAATGGCTGTCGGATCGGCCTATGACGCTATCGACCGGCTGGCCGCATTGTCTACCGACGCCGCGAACAAGCTGCTAAGCAAAGCATTGTTCGACGCGGCCAATGCGGTGCTCAAAAAAGCCCTCTCTCTGCTCAAAGACGTAAACGAGTCGGTATGCAACAGCGCAATCGATTTGGTCAACGCCACGAGGCCGAACGCGGCCAAGAAAGACACGATCGCTCAGGTCCAAGGCAGGAACGCCAACGCCATCCAGGCGGCGTCCGACGCGCTGGACAAATGTCAAACACTAGACGATCTCAAGAACAACAAGAGTTTGCGCATCGATCTGATCGTGATTTCACTCAGCGGCACGCCGGAGCAATTCGCCGCGCAAGTGGCTATCGGCATGCTGCCGAATCGGCTGATCGAGCAGATGATGCTCTACAGGGACAACGTCCTCGCATCGGCTTCGGAGATCGTGCATAAATTCTCGACGACGATGGCGTTCCAGCTCTTCTCGAAAGCGGCCAGGGGCGGCTTGCAGCCGCTCGATCCGAGCGTCACGACGATCTACAAGACACTCTACGACTACCGCAATGATACGTGGCGCAAGTTGAGCGGCACAAACCTCGCCCTCAACGCAACCGGCCTGCTCGTCGCGCCCGATGAACCGCCGAATTACTATCCATCGCCCAAGGACAAGGGTCCGCTTCCGTACGCGCCGAGCGAGACGACCGATCAGCTCGCACGCGATCTCCAATCGCTCGACAACCTACAATTCGTTCTGAGTCCGACTGATCCGCTGCCGGAACCCGCGTTTCGTTATGTCGTGGGTCTTCTGCAGGGATGGCAAAACGGCTCGGCGACGCCGCTACGCATCGCGCAGCAACTCAAGTCGCTGTCGATCGAGGCTCTGCGCAGCCAGTTGCTGGCGATGTTCGACTTCGGCGCAATGCGCGACGCCATTGAATCGCAGATCAAACTGCTCGTGCCTTCGCGGATGACGACTTCGTTCGACTTTGCCGCGTAGATCAGTCCCAACGCCAGCGCGGTGAAGAACGGCGTCTTCAAGCCGCTCAACAATTGCGCCCTGAGCATCGTCTCGACGACGAGCATCGATCTGCTTGCATCCACCAGCCCGCAGATATCGTGCGTCGGCGAACTCGGTGCGTTTGATATTACGCTCATCGGCGATCTGTATGAGGCCGTGACGATCCATTTCGCCGGCGCGCGCTTTCGGACCACGGGCGGCTCGCCGACATTCGACCTGCAATATGCGGGCTTCTCGATCGGCGAAAAGCTCAAGTTTCTGACCTCGCTTGCGCCCTTCATCGGCTCGGCCAAGGGTACGGGCTTCTATCTCAATCCGCTCGGCCTCGGTCTGGAAGTCGGCTACGGGCTCAATCTCGGCATCATTTCGATCGGCACGGTCTCGTTTTTCAACGTTTCGATCAATGCGGCCGCGCGGCTGCATTTCGATGGAAAAGAGGCCACTTTCGTCGCTTCACTCGCGCGCCGCGATGCGCCCTTCACCATTTCCGTCGCGCCATACGGCGGCAGCGGATTCTTCTCGCTGGAAGCATCGGGCGAAGGCATCGTGGGATTCGAGGCGTCGTTCGAATACGGCGGCGCTGCCGCGTTCGCATATGGACCGCTGACGGGCTATGGCCGCATCATGACGGGCATTTACATTCGCTCAGGGCGCAAGACCGGCGTCGATTTCGCCGCCACTTTCTACTGCGGCGGAGCGGCGTCGATTTGGATCTTCACGTTCGGCGCATCTCTCAGCGTGATCGCGCGACAGACGCCCGACGGCTCGCGTATGGAAGGCAACGCGACCTTCCGCTTCTCGTTCTCGATGGGCATCGTCAGTTACGACTATAGCGTGAATGTACACTGCTCGATCAACTGGGGCGGTGGCGGCGGCGAAAGAAAGGAATCAAGCAATAGCAAAACCCATTCGGCCACCTTCGATGAATTCGAGCCGATGGACGAACCGGTCCGTCTTGCGTCGTTCAATACGCTTCACGACGATCCGTATGCCATCGTCTCCGATGCGCCCGTGACGCTCATGCCCGTGGCGCACGGACATGCCGGAGCCGCGCGTGCCGCCGGGGAGCCCGTGGCCGTGAAAGCCGCCGCACCCGCTTCTCGGCCTGGCGCACGATTGCGCGTCGACACGGTTTGCGAGTCGCAGGACTGGGGGACGTATCAGACCTATTTCGATGATCGTCTGAAAAGAGGAGCGGACTTTTAATGGACCTCGTCGCCGTCGCCAAGGTCGTCCCGACCGGATATGCCGTGCAAGGCAAAACCTTGCGCGCGACCGTCATGTTCACGCCCGCCACAGATACGCTGGATCAGTCGCAACTCGCCATCTGGCCCACCGCCATGCTCGCGCACCTGCGCAACCTCAAAGGCGAATGGACGCTGCCGTTGACGTTCAAGCTAAAGGGCACGGACGAAACGTTCAGCTTGAACGCTCGCGCGCGAGCCGCACAAGAAACGTGGGGCAATACCGAACAGCATGCCAAGTGGGTGGAATCGCTTTGGCAGTCGTGTTTCAAGGTGGAAACCGGGCACTGGACGGGGCTCGCGGTCGTGCGAGGACAAGCAAATTTGAAGCCGCGGAATATTGAGCAGGTCAATCCAGAAACCGTGTGGGAGTCGCTTCTTGAATCGATCACGGAGTCGAATCGGGGGCGAGCGGTGAAAAGTGACGGCGCGCCCGCGCGGCAATCCGATCGTTCGCCGGAGCCGGGACTGGCGCGCGCCGCTTTTATGCTCGTCGCGGACGATCAATCCAACCAGAAGGAATGCACTCAGGGCGCGATGGGGACGACGGTCGTCAATCCGGTCGCGGCGGTGCGCCAGACGGACCTTGCTGTCTTGCTCGAATCGCAGCGCGCGCTTGAGTTAATGTCCACGCTGCACGCAACCCACGCCGATCCTGCCGACAAAGAGACATGGAGCAAGCTCGAATCTACCTGCGTGCAGCTAGCGCAAAAAGGCGAAGTACCCGGAAGTGTCGACCAAAAGGTGAAGAACGCTGCGAATAGCCTCCAGCAACATACTCGCCGCCATGCTTCGTACCGCTATCGCAAGGCCGCGTTTGAAATCTCCCGGGCGTACGAACAGCATTGCCCTGGCTTCGTCTGTCCCATCAAGGTTGTCGACGCCAAGCCGGCACCGAAACGTCCGCCGGTGCGCGTGGATGAGCTGTTCGCGAACAGCGATCACCACGATGCAATCTACGTGCGCCGCACGCAGATAGTCAATGAATTGTCGCGCGTGATGGCCGGAATGAAGGGCACAGACGACAGCAGGCTCGCTTTCGACCACAACGATAAAGACAGGACCGACACGAAAGATTTGAAGAACATCGTGAGTCAGCGCTTCTTCACGATTCAGGGATCCCCGTCGCTATCGCGGCTCTTCGGGCTGACCGTGGATGTCGAGTTCACCTATGACGAACTCAAGGACGCCGCGAAAAGGGATCTCAAAACCGCAACTTTGCCGGAAGTGGGATTCATGTGGGTGTCAACCCAAAATCCCGGCATCGTGGATAAACAGCACATCGCCGATGCGGACAAATCCGCATCCCACCGGCGCGTGTGGACCCTCACCGGATTCGACAAGACGACGCGTTTCTGGCCCGCGACGCTGCTGGAAGCAGAGGGCGATCAGAAGCAACCATCGCCGCAACTGGACGGCGTTCTGGTCGCGGCGGCGCCCCAGGATCCGCCTGACGCGCAGAAGAATGCGAACGGCGGCCGTCCATTCAATCTGAGCCGCTTCGTCATCACGAGCCTGAATGTGCAAAACGCAGTGGAAGGTGCGATCGATCTCGGCTATCAGTCCGTTGCGCAATCGACGCCGGGTTCGGCGGGCGCGCACGGCTTGCGTAAGACCCACCAGACGGCGGGGCTCGTGTTACTCGATCGCGGCCGTCGGGACTTCACGCAAGGCCAGCTCGACAGGCGCGACATGCATCTGTGTGAGCAGGCGACCCATACCGGGGAACTCTATCTCGATGCGCAAGATCTTGTGGTCGGCTATCGGATCGACGTCGCCGTTCCCGCCCAACCAGACATGAAGCGTCCGAAAGACGGCAAGGCGCAAGCGGACACGGCGAATGCCGCTTCGCCCTCCAGTCTGCCATGGCGCACGCTGATGGCGAGGCGTATAGAGCACGGCGCGTCCGGGCTTTTTCCGGAGCTGGTCAAGCAGGCGATGTCAGCATTGCTCGCGCCGCCGCAGCCCGGCGATCGAGGCCATATCGCACGCGCGGCCGGACGTATCGCGGCATCGGACGAATGGAGTCAGACTATCGAAGATGCCGTGCTGGGTCTGCCGATCCGCATTGTTCCCACGGACGAAGCGAATCGCGTGGCATCGTCCGAGCAACACGCCGATGCATACGTCGAGGAGGCGGTCGCCTTGTGGAGCGGCGATCCGATGGGCGCGCACTGCGCCGGACCTTCTGAGCATAAGACCGTCGCCGCGGACCTAGCCACCGGCGATACGATCTGCCTGCCGGACGACCACAACGATCCGCAACGACGGCCGCCGCCTTTGCGCTTCGGGCGGGCGTACCGGTTCGGCATACGCGCGGTGTATGTGGGCGGCATTTCGGTTCCGCTCTCCTACGCCGCGAAGATCTACGACACCGCGTCGAACGTGACGATTCCGGGACACGGGATCGGCGAGGATCGGGGTTTCCGACGTTTCCTGCGGCACGAGCGCGTTGATGCGCCCTTCCTGCTGCTGCACGAAGACGTCGCGATCAAGCCGTACGGCGCGATGGGCTACGAGCGCGCGTCGCACGCGATCATCCGCTCGGCGGAAGGCGCGCAAGCATTTCGCGGGTTTCCCGGCAAAACGCAGCGCGTGTTCGCACCGCCATCGGTCGAACCTCACTTCGTCAATCTGCATGGGAGCTTCGACCAGATTCATTCCACGAAACTGCCTCAGGGCCTGCGCGGGGTGAACTTCAACCACGAGAAGGGCGGATTTCCTGTCGCCGATGTGGAGAACTGCTCTGGTATCAACGGGGAAGTCTACGGGAATCCCCCGCTCATCTCGACGAAGGAAGGCGCCGTTGGCGATCTCGTCTATGCGCGTTCTTCGCGTGATGTGAACAAGCGCAAGAAGCCCTACTATCCCGATCCATTCGCTAAATATTATGTGGTGGGCATCCGCTATGCGGGAACCCATCAATATCTCGATGGTGGCCCCTTCACGATTCCGGTGTTTCCGGGCACGCATTATCCGGACGCGAAGCCTTTCGTCCTGAACATCGAGCGCCGGGCATCCGCTTCGGGAAATGTCATCCAAACACTGAGCGATGTCTTGTCCGTGCCTGCGCACGGGAACAAAGCTGCGGACAAAACACCGGAGGCGACGCTGTATCTGCGTCCCGGCGATGACTTCGAAGTGGATGTCTGGTGCATTCCCGACTGGCAAGACCTTGCCAATTGCTCCGCGCTAGTCGAAGCCATCGGAGCCATCGCGCTGCAAAGCGTGCAGATGAAAGACGGTCAGAAGGCCACGCACGCCGACGTCTGCAAGGCGCTCGCTGCGCTGCTGCCGAAAGACGCGTCGGTGAGAATCTTGAATTGCTCGAAGCAGGATTCCTCAACGGCGTCTTCGCTTGGATGGCGCGATGGCTTCGGCGGGCTATGGGCGCCGCGCAAGCTCATATTGCAGACGATAGCGGAGATCGTTCGATCGACGCTGTCGACGCGTCCCTTGAGCGAAATGGCGGCGGTGCGCACCTTGCGCTGCACGCACGCGATCGACAAGCCGTCGCGCAAGCCGATGCTCGTCACGCCCACCAGAGAAGGCAAGAAAGGCCGCGCGGTGCGGGCCGAGCGCCGCTCGATCGAGGTTCCGCCGCCGCAGCAGCCGGGCAGCTCGGCCAACGGTCAACAGCAGCCACCGTTGCCTCTGCCCGGAACCTATGCGCAAGCGATGCTCGAATATCGCCTCACCGGCGACGTGGAGGTGGATCTGCTTTCCACTGGCGGGCTGGATATCGTGGCGAACGCCACGTTGCCGACGACACAGGCTTTCGACGATCCGCAACGCGGCCGAAGCGTGAAAGACAAGCGCGAGGACAACTGGCCGGCGGTCGATGGCAAGAAACTGTCGCCAAGCCGCGTATTCGGTTTCGAAGTGGATGCCGACGGCAACGTGACGCTGCCGCAAGGCTTTGTCACGCTGCTTGGCATCGACGATATTTCGATGCTGGCAGTTGCAAAAGAGAAGCCGGGCGATACGTCGCCTACACGCGTGGCGCTCGAAAACTACACGCTGACGCCGCTCGAAAGCAAGACATCCGCGCTGCCCGACGGGCAGGGTGTGGTGAAGACGCGGCATGTTTTTCCCGACAAACGAGCGCGCAAGCTCGAACTGTATGTCATCGGCAAGCCCCGGCATGCGGCCTTCATGCGCACCGCCAATAGCAGTTGCAAAGACGACTTTTTGAAACCAGGGGTTAATCTTCCGCTGCCGCAACTGGATGAAAACGATATGCCGCTCGTCGCGTTTCTCAACTCGGGCGTGCGCCCGTCCGCGCCTTTGTGCCGCACGCCCATTCCCGTGTTCTATTGGGAACCGGGCCAGGAAACGCGTTTGTTCGGCGTGCATAAAGAACTTTCGCGCCGCTCAAGCATCCGCATTTCGATGAGCCGAGGGTGGTTTTCGTCGGGCGTGGACGAGCAGCTTGGCATCGTCGTGTGGCCGGCGGTTCGCGATCCGGAAAACGAAGACATGCTCGAAAGCGATCGCGTTCCCGCGCCAAGCGACCCGAATCGCGTGATGGATCTCAGCGATTTCGAGGACATCGATCTCGGCGCGGGCGGCCAGTTCATCACGCGCTGGGGTGATGATCCCGTGCGTCCGCCGCATCTTTCTTCCGACATCACGAAGTCGCACACATTCATTCCGCAAGCTGCTTTCGGTGATCTCGACAGGAGCAAGTTGCACGGATTCAGGGCGGATCTCATTAAAACGGCCCGCATGCCAATTCGCAAGAACAACACCGTCGAGAATAGCGCGAGTGCCTCGGCCGCGCCCGAGAGCTTTCTGGATGTGGCGCTAGTCGCCTACACGCCGCGCTTCGATGTCCGCACCGAAGAGTGGTATGTCGATGTGGACATCGAGCATCCCACCGAAGCCGAACCGTTCGTGCGACTAGGTCTCGTCCGGTATCAGCAGCATGCGGAGCCGGAGCTCCAGGTGTCGTATCCAATCATCCAGTGGACGCAGTTGTTGCCGCGCCGCCGCGTCGAAGTTGATTACGTTTCGAAGCCAGACTTCAAGGAAGTGTTCGTTTCGATCGTCGGGCAACAGGCCGCCGCGTCCTTCGGATTGCCCGTTCCCACGACGGGTCCGAAAGAGCCCGAATCAGAGCATCGCATGCACGTGAAAGTTGTGCGGCAATACAGGAACGCGCACGCGGTCAAGTGCATGGAGATCAAGTGCGAAGAAGTCGCGCTGCGCGACTTTTTCCCGGATGCGCTTGAAGCGGGCGGAGAGGTCAGGTGGACGTCCGGCCCCCATCTCATCGAATTCAATCCGAAGGCCGACAAGGAGGAGTCGGCGACATATCATGTATATATTGAAGAACGGGACTACTATCTTCCTGCAACCTACGCGTCCGAACCGGTCAGTCCCGATCAGGCACGGGGGAAAGACGTCGATCGCATCGCGAGCGGCCCGCGCTTCGCCGCGCACGTGGATCTTTCCTGATGCGCATACCATAACGCGACGCGCTTCGGAACCTGAATCGCTTGCCAGACCTTACTTCGGCCCGGTGATGATGTGCGGCACGCGATCGCCGTTCGGTCTGACTAAATTTATTACGCATGTAGCTTCAGGTTCTGCCGGCGTCTTCGCATGTGCTGATCTCCGGTCCATTGAAGTGGCCATAATCGGCAAAGGCCTGCAATTTGATCCGGCCCATCGCTTCTCACGCAGCCCTCGCCATGTTGCTCAATTGTGCACGGTCGCTGCTGATGTTTGTGACCTCGTGCGCGACGATCAGGTGGTGCTTGGCATCAACGGCCGTCTGCACGTTGTATCCCACAATCCGGGGTAATCTATATGAACGCGTCCCGTTTGCGCCAGGTTTTCGCTTGTTCAGACACTGACAGGATGGGCTGCAGCTCTATATTCGGCCCTCTTGCAGCCGGTATCGCCGCTGCTGGCCCCTATGAAATACGCTGACCCGCGCCTCATTCGTACTGCGAGCTCACGGCTCGTATTACCCCACAGGCTTAGCAGGTCCCGGTCCTACCTGACTTGTCATCACACTCGATTACCAACGCAACCTTCGACGTTTCACCCTGTAAGAACGCTAATCTCCAACGTGGTGCTTACCGCTCAAGCCGGCTTCACGCTGATGTAATGTAAGCGTCCAGTTCCTCCACCTTGAATCGATCGAAGCGATCAAGCATCGTCCCCACGAAGGAGGATCGTGGAGACGATGGATCAAGTGTCGACAGTAGAGCGGCCGCGCCGGCGGGAGTACAGCGCCGAATTCAAGGCGATGGTCCTGGAACAGGTTGTAAGCGCCCAGCGAACCTTGCGATTACCCACAATTTTTGGCGAGCTCGAACCCGAGCTGAATATCGATGAGTCTTCGTAAGCCTCGCCAGATCACGGTATTGCCTGGTGGGGGATCGTTAGCGCGTGCCAGATAGCCGCCCAATTGGGCGAGTTTGATGATGTACCGGGTAAGAGGCTCGGCAGTTGATGTCTTCACGGTATCTTTGACCAACTGATCGAGCCGCTCCATTTCTGGCGGCGTTAATCCGATTTCCGCCGGTAGACGTGGGGTGGCTCGATGCACCATCGTCAGCCAGAAGATACGCCAACTCACAACACAGAATACGGCGATCAGATTGGCTAGGCGGTCGGCGGTACGCAACATGGAGTCCTCTGCCTTGCAGCCGGACTTCAGGATCTTGTGGAACACTTCAATTTTCCATCGTAGCGCGTACCAGTCCAGCTTCTCGACAGCTTGCCTGCGGGTGGTCACCGGCAAATTTGTGATCAGCTTCCACTCTATGCGCTTTCTTCCTGCAGGTGCGCCTCGTTCAATAGCATGGATCACCGTTAGGCGCAAAAAGCTGGGTAACGTCGTTGTTTCCCAATCGGAGGCAACACTGCTATACGCCGATATCGTAGCTCCAGTACCGCCCGATGAGCCTTGCCAGTTTGGTCCCGGACTGTAATCCGATGTACGCCTTTAACCTGAACCTCATCCATCTCGTTTGCGATCGTGTGGCTCCCATCCCCAGCAAGCCGGTCAACGCAGGTACGAACCAAGAAGTTCGTTTGAAGCTCTTCGCAAAGGCAGAAGAGTTCGTAAATATCGCTCTCACGATCGCCAACGTGAACGCATCGCTGCGGTTTTTCAAGCAGTGCCGTTGATTGCCGTAGATTCTCGAGCCACCGGTAGCTCTCCTTTTCTTCGATCGGCACGCGTGTCGGATTGATCTTGCGCTTGAGCGCGTTGCATCCTTTGAATTTCTTCCGTGTCCAGAATTTGACAGCGGAAAGACCCAATGGGACTCCTTGTGTGGTGACCGCAAGACTAGAATGCATCAGAATCCCACAGACCGTATGCATCGAATTTCGGCCCGAATCGTCCTTGCGGGTTGCGACTTTGTGCGTCGAGCCAATCAGCTCTGGCCGCTCTCGTTTGTATGAGAATTCGGTCGTATCCTGCAATATCAGGATATGACCTTGCGATGCGGTGAAGCGGCTTCGGGTTGCTTCGAAGTGTCCTCTCAGAATATCCTGTTCACTGACCTTCGGATTGGAGAAGAACCTATACGCTGCCTTCGTGTTGCGCCAGTCCTGAAAGGCCATCGGAATGCTTTGCNACGTTCAAGAACCAACCGGAATCTCTTTCCCAATCGCTCGTCGCGGAACTGACTTCGTCTAGTCTCTTCATCCAGCCACGCATTGGTTTTCAACTCCATGGCCCCATTGCCTTTGCCGCCTCCGTTCGCCATCTCTCGTTGTTGTCGAATGTACACGCAACAACGTTAACAGAATGGCTCTCTCGTTAACAGAGGCAATCGACCAAATATTTGTGGGTAATCGCAAGCCAGCGAACACGCCTTGATCGGGGGAATATTGAGGGCGAGGATCGTGTCCATCTAAATTTGGCATGGACACATGTACACGATGGAAGAGGCCGAGGCAGTCCAGGATGTCGTGCAGCCGGCGCGACGTCGGCGACATAGCAAGGAGTTCAAGGCGCAAGTGGTGCGTGCGGCGATGCAGCCGAACGTGTCGATTGCGGCGGTGGCGCTGCACTACCGTCTGAATGCGAACATGGTGCGGAGTTGGGTCGCTACGCAGGAGGAGTTGGATGCGGCAGAGGAAGCCCGGAAGCAAATGGGGGCGCCTCCAGTGGAGTTTGTGCCGTTGCAATTGGAGACGCCAACCGTTGCACCGGGTCCTGCGGAGATCCAGATCGAAGTGCGCCGAGGTGCGGCGACGGTTACCGTCCGCTGGCCGCTATCGGCCGCGAGCGATTGTGCACTGTGGCTGCAAGGGTGGCTTCGGTGATCCGGATCGACGCAATTTGGCTGGCGACGGAACCACTGGATATGCGCGCAGGCACCGATACGATCCTGGCCCGCGTAGTGAAAGTGTTCGGGGCAGCGCGTCCTCACCATGCCTACCTGTTCGCCAACAAGAACTCAACGCGGATGAAGGTGCTGGTGTACGACGGTTTCGGAATCTGGTTGGCCGCGCGTCGCCTGAACAAGGGGCGATTCGTATGGACGAATGGTCAGACGGCGATCGCAGTAGCGCTGAATCCTGAACAGCTCCGGGCGCTTGTGACGGGCCTGCCGTGGCAGACATTGACCCACGATCACGCAATCTGCGTGGTGTAATGGAGCGTGCGAGGACGTAAACAGTTTCGATTCCGTGGTGGCGTTGGTTCTGGCAAACTGGCCGTATGAACTCGCCAACAGACCTCAACGACCTCAGCCCGGAACAGCTTCGGACGCTGGCTGCTGAGCTGATCGCACAGGTCGGTGAGAAAGATCGTGAGTTGCGTTACCGCCAGACGCGTATCGACCAGCTTACGCACGAGATCTCGATACTCAAGCGCTTGAAATTCGGTAAGCGCAGCGAGCAGCTCAATGCCGAGCAGGCGAGCCTGCTCGATGAGACCATTGACGCGGATCTGGCCGCGATCGAAACCGAGCTCGAACAGCTCCAATCAAATACACCTGAGCAAAAGCAACGTCAGCAGCCGAAACGGGCGCCGTTGCCGCCGCAGTTGCCGCGCACCGACATTCATCATGAGCCAGATGATATGACGTGCCAATGCGGCTGTCAGCGAGTTCGTGTCGGCGAGGACGTCAGCGAGAAGCTGGACTATACGCCAGGTGTATTCACGGTCGAACGGCATATCCGCGGCAAGTGGGCCTGCAAGACGTGCGAGACGCTTATCCAGGCGCCGGTGCCGCCGCACGTCATCGACAAGGGCATTCCTACCGCCGGTCTACTGGCCCATACGCTGGTCTCCAAATATGGAGACCACCTGCCACTGTACCGGCAGGAGCGTATCTTTGCGCGGGCCGGCCTGGCGATCCCGCGGTCGACGCTCGGAGCCTGGGTAGGCGTATGCGGCGTGCGGTTGCAGCCGCTGGTCGACGCGCTGCATCAGGAAATCTTGCAGCAGGGCGTGCTGCATGCCGATGAGACGCCGGTGCAGATGCTTTGTCCAGGGAAGGGAAAGACCCATCGCGCCTACCTGTGGGCGTATACCGCAACGCAGTTCGCAGGCTTGCGGGCCGTAGTCTATGACTTCGCCGATAGCCGCGCCGGCGAGCATGCCCGCACCTTCCTGGGTGACTGGCAGGGCAAGCTTGTGTGCGATGACTACGGCGGGTACAAGGCCGGATTCCAGCAAGGCATCATCGAAATCGGATGTGCAGCGCACGCGCGTCGAAAGTTCTTCGACCTGCATGCCAGCAACAAAAGCCAGATTGCCGAGCAGGCCTTGAAGTTCTTCGCTGCGCTTTACGACGTCGAGCGAGAGGCAGTTGATCTGACGCCCGACAAACGACGCGCGCTGCGTCAGTTGCACGCCAAACCGGTGGCCGAGGCGCTGCACACGTGGATGACCGGCCAGCGCAAGCTAGTTCCGGAAGGCTCCGCGATTGCGAAGGCGCTCGACTACAGCCTCAAACGATGGGAAGCACTAACGCGCTATCTTGAAGACGGGGACGTGCCTGTGGACAACAACTGGGTTCATGCCGCTAGCGGCATGAACCCAGTTATGCCGACACCAGGATTATGCCGCGTCATGAAGAGGACGGCACAACAGTTGGGCGGATCCTTGTTTCGAATGGCTTGAATTGTCGGCATTATTAGAGACCCTCCAGGAAGGCGAGCAAGGCATCGGGAGGTTTGTAACGCGTCGGCGCGACGCCGCTCGCATTGGCGTGCGCCAGTGCGCGTTCCTTGAGCCGCATGTCGGCGTGCA
Organism: Cupriavidus lacunae; assembly: GCF_003353055.1. Classification (GTDB taxonomy): domain Bacteria; phylum Pseudomonadota; class Gammaproteobacteria; order Burkholderiales; family Burkholderiaceae; genus Cupriavidus; species Cupriavidus lacunae. The sequence goes on along the minus strand of NZ_QKWJ01000100.1, from coordinate 2,337 downwards.
AGTAGATCTGGGTCGTCTCCGATGATTCGTGCCCGAGCCAGAGCGCGATCACGGTCAGGTCTACGCCATGATGCAACAGGCTCATCGCGGCCGCGTGCCGAAGCGTGTGGGGTGTTACTGATTTTTTCTTCAGCGAGGGGCACGAGCGGCACGCGATTGCGACGTTGCGCGACACAAGCCGCTGAAGGGCATCGGCGCTAAGGCGGCCACCGCGCGAACTCGGGAAGACCGGATCATCGGGTTCGCCAGGTTGATACCGTAGCCATTCTTTCAGCACCGCGATGACGTCCGGTCGCAGCGGAGTGCATCGCATCTTTCTGCCTTTGCCGAGGCAACGGACGTGGGCGCCTGTGCCGAGCACGACATCCTGACGCCTGAGAGAGGTCAATTCGCTGTTGCGCAGACCCGTTTGAACCGCTACCAGAAGCAGCGTTCGATCGCGGTTGCCGATCCATGTTCGTACATCGGGTGCCGCTACCAGAGCTGCGGCCTCGCCCTCGGTGAGAAACTCAACGGGTCCGTGTTCACAGCGTTTGGATGGAATTGCAAGGATGCGCTGACACTGCAGGAACAGCGCGGGCTCGCTGATCGCAACGAACCGGAAGAAGGCATGCACAGCAGCGAGGCGCGTGTTACGTGTCCGCACTGAATTGCCCCTGTCTTGTTCAAGGTGCTGAAGGAATTTCTCGATCAACGACACGTCGAAGTCTTCGATCTGCAGTTTTGACGGCGCGCGCCCGATATGCTTCGTGGCGAACGCCAGTAGCAACCGGAACGTGTCGCGGTAACTCGCGACCGTATGCGAACTCAAACCTTGCTGCTCGAGCAGGCGCTGGGTAAAGAAACGCTGGACGAGGGATGGAAGGCGGGCGGCGCTCACGACCGCTCTCCCGGACAGTTCTTGCCGAGATAGCCTGCCGCAAGCTCAAGCAACTCCGGAACCGCTTCGATGTACCAATACGTAAGACCAACGTTGACATGCCCGAGGTAGGCGGCAAGTTTCGGTAATTCCCGGCTCACGTCCAGTCCAGCGCGATACCATTCGACCAGCCTTCCAGTCGCGAAACTGTGTCGAAAGTCCTGAAGCCGTGGGCCGTATCCATCGCGTCCATCCTCTGTCGCTGGCCGCAGGCCGACGGCACGCGACATTCTGACGAACATGCTTCGGACAGCGCTGGCCTTCAGCCTCATACCGCGCTCGCCAACCAGGAACGCCTCACTCAATCGTAGCGGGCAGAGTCGGTCACGACTCTGGCCATAGCGTTCGAGTGCCATGCGGGTCGACTCTTCTACAGGAACAAAGCGCGATTTGCCGCTACGCCGCTAGCGGCGTAGTGGCAAGAACAGCTTCGGGCCGCTGCGCGACTTCCGTGACCTCGCCGATGCCAACCGCCAGGTGCGCGCCTGGGTCATGGCCGAGGCCGGCATTCGTATCCACGGCACTACGCGCCAGCAGCCTCTGGTCAGCTTCACCGGCACTGAACAAGGCCTGTTGCTGCCGTTACCGGCAGTCGCGCCCGAGTTGGCGACCTGGGCCCGAGTGAAGGTACACCGGGATGGCCACGTTCAGTTCGAGCGAGCTTATTACTCGGCGCCGTTCCGGTTGGCCGGCAAGTCGCTGTGGCTCAAGGCTACGGCGACGATGGTGCAACTGTATGAGGAACACACCCTGGCTGCCACGCACTTGCGACAGGGTACGCCCGGTGCCCGCAGTACCGTCACCGACCATCTGCCACCCGAGGCACAGGCTTGGCAATTGCACGATGTCCAGTGGTGCTTGCGCGAAGCCAAGCGCATCGGTCCATCCTGTTCCGCCCTGGTGCGCGTGCTGTTCGGCGATCGGGTGCTGATCAAGCTGCGTGCTGTCCAAGGCCTGTTGCGGTTCGCCCAGCAATACGGCGACGAACCGCCATTCTTGAGACCCCGTTCGAGCCCGATCCAGGCGACTCCGCCTGGCTCCATTACGCCGAAGATGTCCGGCTCCTTTACGCCGGCGATCGACAACAAGGACACCAACCGTCGTACGGAGGCGTTATGTATGGCTTGGGCTGGCCTTGTCGCTTGTCTGGGCGAGAAGGAGCTTAGCATGCGTACCCTCATGCACATGACCTTGACCGCCTTGCTTGTTGGCTGCGCGACTCAGGAGGAACTCGCTTTTCCTCGTCAGGTCATCGCAGAGGAGACCTATCCGGCAGACATCCGCCAATTTACTTCGTCGGACCTGAAAAATTTAGTCTGAGGGCTCAGCGTGGCCGGAGAGTGAAGATTCTGGTCGCCCCTATCAGTTGACTGCGGCGTGCGGGCAAGGTCGATTGGCTGCATCCCTGGCGGATTGAG